>PLCO01000015.1 GCA_003134815.1 Acidobacteriaceae bacterium
TGGAGGTATGGCATACCGGGGGGAGGGGGCGGGGAGTTATCAGAAAGTCAACAGCGCGCCGTCGTCAACTAGCGCCGCTAACCACGCCAGCACCGCCAGCGCCGCTGGGAACTGCGCGCTGGAAGTTTGGAACTGTGGACTGCGAACTGCGCACTCGGAACTGACAACTGATCACTGATCACTGACCACTGACCACTGATCCCTGCTCTCTGATCCCTGATCCCTGATCCCTGTTCCCTGTTTTTAACACCATCACGATTCCGAGAGCAGCCAACACACTAACCAGCGCAAACAGGAACACGCTGGCGTAGCCGTAGAACCCGATAATCGCGCCGGCAATCGGGCCAACCAGGAAGAACGACACGTCGGCGAACGCCGTGTAAACACCCAGCGCAGTCCCGCGGCTGTACTCCGGAACGCGCTTCACGGCCTCCACGCCAATCGCCGGGAAGATCAGTGACAGGCCCAGACCGCCCACGGTCGCGCCGGCCATCGCCATCCATGGCGAAACCGCCTGCCACAGCAGAACCATGCCACAGCTGACAACCAGCAGCGACGCAATCGCCACCGGGTATCCGCCGAAGCGGCTGATGGTTTTTATGAATAGTAATCTCACGGCGATAAACCCTATCCCGAACATGGAGAGGCATAGCGCCGCGCCGCTCCAGTGCCGGTTGGCGTAGAACAGCGTGACAAAAGTAGCCAGCACGCTGTAGCTCACGCCGCTCAGCGCCAGGCCCATGCCGTGCGGCGCCACGCGCCCAAGCACAGCGGTGAACGGCATGTGCTCGCCCGGCTCGACAACCACCGGCGGCTCCTTGCGCCAGGCGATCACAAAGCTCACTGCGCCAATCAGAATCGTCAGCAACCCGATCGACTTCAGGCCCCACTGCTGATCCAGAATCACGCCCAGCGGCGCAGCCAGCGCCATGCCGCCGTAGGTGCTGATCCCGTTCAGCCCGATCACTTTTGCGGTGTGTTCATGTCCCGCGCTGTTAATGCCCCACAGCGTCGCGCCGGTCGAGCCCAGGCTCTCGCCCACTCCCAGCGCCAGCCGGCTTACGATCAGAACCGCAAAGCTCAGCCAGTGGATCTGGTGCAACGCCGCCGCGCCAACCAGCAACCCTCCGCTCACAGTGCAGCCCGCCATGCCCCACAGCACGGAAACCTTGGCGCCCATATGATCGGAGATTCGCCCCGCCCATGGCCGGCTGAGCAGCGTGGCAATGTATTGGATGCTGATGGCCAGGCCCGCAAGCACCGCGCTGTAGCCCATACCCAAATGCACGAACGGGGGCAGCACTGCCAGTGGCAAGCCAATGGAAACATAGCAAATGAATGTAAAGTAAACGTATCCGGCAAGGTGCCACGTCCGGCTCCGAACGGCAGACCGGACAGGAACCGGAACATAAGCAGTCGAGGAGTACGACATATATTGGCGGACAAATACGCTGAAAAGTAGCTCTTCTCCAGTATACCGGAAAGTCGCTCTTCTTCCGCTGAGGGCTTACCCACTTCCGAAAAATCTAACTAGCGATCTGCCGCGGCCTAGCCCTTACCTAGCCGGCTTCATCGCCCACAGAATCCCGTTCTTGATAATCCCGTAGAGCAGCGGATTTTCATAGTCTTCTTTGTTGTGGCCAAGCGCCAGGTAGAACTCGCGGCCGCCGTCGAAGTTCTGATACCAGGCCAGAGGCAGATCGACGGGAAACTTGGTCACATCGATCGTCATCGGTTCAAGCGTTGCAAGTTTTGTCCGGTCTGTCACCAGCACTGGATGGATACCGGGGTTCAGGTGGTCGAGGAAGTAGCATTCGTCGGTCCAGGTGAACTGCGCGGGCAATCCATTCATAGCGGCAAAGTTCGGATCGACGACCCGCACAGTGAATAGCTGCTGGTGCGGATGGGCCGCAAATTTGCCGCCCAGTACTGACCAGAAATAGGGCCAATCCCGTTCCGAGCCCGAGGCCGAGTGAAGGCCGACAAATCCACCGCCGGCCTCGATGTAATGTTTAAATGCGTCGCGCTGCGTATCGTCGCTGAAGGCCTGGTTGTTACTGTTGGCAAACACCAGCACGGCGTACTGGCGCAGGTTGCCGTCCGTAAAGACGCCCGGATCGTCTGAGGCATCAACCACGAATCCAGCCTCTGCGCCCATCTTACGGATCGCTGCCACGCTGGAGGCGATATTGTCGTGAACGTACCCTTTGCCGTCTGGCGTGTAATTGCGCGTATAGACCAAAATGCGGGGTTTCGCAGCGGCCAGCGCCGCCAAGGACGAAAGCAGGCAGATTGCCCCGCAGAGGCAGATTGCGAAACCGGCGATTCGCGAGAATTGGAACGAAAGGCGCATTCGTTCTCCTTAGAAGAAATCCGCTCCAAGCCTAACTCGCTGGCCCTGCTCCCGGCGAGTCGCTCCGCAGGCAGAAATTTACTAGACTAGGATTATGGCGAGTTTTCACATCGAGAACTTCGGCTGCCGCGCAGCGCGCGCAGACGGCGAAGCTATCGCCAGCCATCTGCGGGCTCTTGCCGAACGCGAGACTTTTGCGTCCGACGTTGTCGTGGTCAATACATGCAGCGTCACGGCAGAAGCCGACCGTGCGGCTCGCGCATTTATCCGCCGCGCGCATCGCAGCAATCCCGCCGCCAGAATCGTCGTCACAGGCTGCTATGCGCAGCGCGCGCCTCAGGAGCTCGCAGCTATGCCCGGCGTGGCCGCCGTCGTCGGCAACAGTCACAAGGCCCTCGCGCCTCAGATCGTCTTCAATCTGGCGCGTGGCGTCGCCGAAACTGCAACCGGCGTCTCTCAAGCCCATCCGCCGTCGATTATCCCGGTTGTATCACTTCTATCCGCAAGCGCGCCGCAAACTGCCCCCATCTGGGCTGACGACCGTTTCGCCCACTCCTTTATCGAGGAAACGCATCTCGCTCCCGGCGCACAGACTCGTCCCAACCTGAAGATTCAGGAAGGATGCGGCAATCGCTGCACCTTTTGCGTGATCCCCCTGACGCGCGGTCCGTCCTGCAGCCTGCCCGCGGCAACTGTGATGCGGCAAGTAGAGGGATTCGTCGCCTCAGGCGGCAAGGAACTGGTGCTGTCGGGAATCAATCTCGGCCGCTGGGGCCGCGATTTTTCTTCTGGCCTCGGACGAGAGTCGCTCGCAGACCCGGGACCGGAGTCCCTTGCGGAGTTGATCTGCGTGATCCTTACTCAAACCGCGTTACCCCGGTTGCGCCTCAGTTCCATCGAGCCTATGGATTGGGACGAAAATCTGATCGAACTTTTGCGCGACTTCGGCAGTTCTCGTCTCACCCACCACGCTCACCTTCCGCTTCAGTCCGGCTCCGACGCCGTGCTTCGCCGCATGCATCGCCGTTATCGACCCTGGCACTACGCGGACAAGGTCTCCGCGCTTATGCGCGCCGCCGGGCCTGATCTCACCCTCGGCGCGGACGTGATGGTCGGCTTTCCCGGCGAGACCGATCGCGAATTCGAGGAGACGCTCGCTTTCGTGCGTGCGTTGCCCTTCGGCTATCTCCACCTGTTTCCCTTTTCGCCGCGGCCCGGCACGCCCGGTTGGGCACTTCATACCGCATCGCCCGTCCCGCCCGCCGTCGTCGAAGAGCGCATGGCCGACCTGCGCGCCCTCGCCGCGGAAAAGACGAGCCTTCATCGCAGCCGCTTCGTCGGCCGCAAGCTAGCCGCTATCACGCTGCATACGCCCCAATCGCTCGCTGACTCCGGCTTCACCGCCGCGCTCACTGAGAACTTCCTTCCCATCGACATCGAAGGCCAATTCCCGGCGAATCAACTCCTTCAGGTTCGCGTCTCGGCACTCGGTTTCGACAGCCGGCTAACTGGCTTTCAAGACCTCTAACCTCTTTCTTCACCAGAGCCGAGCCAATGCTATACTCAGGTTGCGTCGCTTCGCTGCGGCCCACGGGGCGCCCTGCCCCGGCCCGCGCGGCTCGCCTTCGGAGGAGAACCATCGCATTCGATAAACGTGCTGCTAAGTCCTTCATACGCATCAATGACCGAATTCGCGCGCGCGAAATCCGCGTCATCGACGAAAACGGCGAACAACTTGGAATCCTCCAGCCCTTTGAAGCACTCAAAATCGCGCGCGAGCGCGGCCTCGACCTCGTAGAAGTCTCGCCGACTGCGGTGCCACCCGTCTGCCGCATCCAGGACTACGGTCGCTTTCTCTACGAGAAGGACAAGAGCGAGCGTGCCGCCCGCAAGCGCCAGAAGGTTATCGTCGTAAAGGAAGTCAAGTTCTCCGTCACCGTCGACGAGCATGACTACCAGACGAAAAAGAATCAAGCTGTCCGTTTTCTTTCCGAAGGCGACAAGGTAAAGGCAAGCCTCCGTTTCAGGGGCCGCCAGATGGCACACCGCGAGCTCGGCTACAAAATCATTAACAGGTTTATTCAGGACGTCGGCGATGCCGGCATTGTTGAATTCATGCCGCGCATGGAGGGCACCATCCTTCACGCCATCATGGCTCCCGGGCGCAAGGAACAACCCAAGGCCAAGCCGGCTGCCGCAGCGCCCGCTCCAGCCTGATTTCCAATCCCAGACATTCAGCCTTTCGCTTTCGACCCTCAATAGGGCTCTATGTTCCGCATTCCCCGCGCGAGTGTCATGTCGCCGCGCCCTCTCTCGCTCGGCCGCCGCGCCTTTACTGCGCTCATTCAGCGCACTCTCGTGGGTGGGACCCGGCGTACTCGCTGAATAAAATTACATTTCAGGTTTCCGATCCGCCAGTCACGTTTGAGTGACAATCTGACCCGAAAGATGCAACAAAACCGATCTGGAATGCCTGAAATTCACTTATTATTGATACTCAAGTTGCATTCCATTCGCCACAAAATGAATGCTAGTCTGTAAACTTTATCGCCGGTTTTTCCGTCTACGTGTCTTTAAGGGGTTGTTCAAATTCGATTCCGGGTCCTCGTTCGTTGGGATTCCGGCCGAAATTCTATCGCATTGTGGAGTCGCCTGTGAGCCGCATGAAACTGCTGAACATTTTTCCGGTTGTCTTGATTCTTTTCGGCGCGGCTTTGCTTTTCGAGCGCCCTGCTTACGCCTACGCCGATCCCGGAACGGGCCTGCTCGCTGTTCAGGCGGCTGGATCCGCCTTGGTGGCCACTGGCTGGTACCTGCGCCGGAAGCTCTATGCGCTTTTTCATTCAGACGACACGCGCCGCTACGAACCGGGGCAGCAGTCTGTGACCGATGGTGAGAGCTCGCCGAATCCGTGAGCGGGCCCCCGAACTTTTTTCGCCTTGAGTCGGGTCCCCCCTCCCGAGAAAAAGAAATGGAATTGACCTTTCGCGATCCGGCGGGCGAGCTCCGGCTCACAGCTGGCTTCGCATTGCGGCGGGTTCGCCCTAACGCCGAAGAAGAAACGCAGGCGTTTCTCGCGTCTCCGTTGCGCAGTTCTCTCGAACAATCCGGCGACCTGATTTCGAGCAGAGTTGCCGACTCCGGTTCCCATCCCTGCGTCATATCGGGCGAATTCTGGCTCGAGCATCCGCGACTCGATCCCATCAGCTATCCATGGGAGTGGACCACTGCTCAATGGCGCGCCGCTGCCGAACTTACGCTGCGCATTGCCGGCCACGCGATCGACGCCGGTTGGACTCTGAAAGACGCCACGCCCCTCAACGTCGTCTTTGCAGGTCCGCGCCCCATGCTCGTGGACGTTTTGTCGTTTGAGCGCCGCGATCCGCGTTCCAGCGTCTGGCTGGCCTATGGTCAATTTGTGCGCACATTCCTCTTGCCTCTCGTCGCGGCAAAATATCTGAGCTGGCCGCTTCGCGCAACTTTGTTTGATCGCGACGGCTATGAGCCGCGCCAAATCTACGATGCGCTGCCGCGCTGGCGCCGCCTGAACCCCGATCTGCTCGATGTGGTTACGCTGGCCACTCTCTTTGAGCGGCCGGGCCCAAAGAGAAGCGGCCTGAAACAGTCCAGCGGCTTCAAAAAGACCTCACTCACGACCGATCCAGCGCTGGCCACGCACCTGTTGCAAAAGCGCATCTCCCGCCTCCGCGGGCAGATTCAAAATGCCGCGGGTCGGCACTGCGACAGTCAATGGAGCCGATACGAGCAATCGGCCGTCCACTACCAGCCCACCGACATCGAAGAGAAGCAGCAGTTCGTCAGGCGCGCGCTGGCGCGATGTCAACCCAAACGCGTCCTCGATATCGGCGCCAACACAGGAACCTATTCGCTTCTGGCTGCCGATGCCGGCGCCACGGTCGTCGCACTGGACAGCGACACTGCCGCTCTCGAAGTGCTGTGGCGAACTGCGGCAAAGCAGAACAAACCCATCACCGCTCTGGTCGTAAATATCGCCCGCCCCACGCCGGCGGCTGGATGGCGCAATCGCGAACACTTTTCGCTGCTCGATCGTCTCAATGGCGGATTCGATCTGGTTCTCATGCTCGCGGTTATTCATCACCTCATCCTCCGCGAACAGTTGCCGCTCGCGCACATCGCCGATCTGTGCGCCGGGCTTACGCGGCGTTGGCTGCTGCTGGAGTGGGTTCCGCCTTCCGACCCCATGTTTCAAGAGTGGCTTCGCGGGCGCGACGATCTCTACGGCCATTTGACTGAGAGCGACCTCACGCATGCATTTGCGCCGCACTTCTCCGTCATCGAGCGCGCCCAGTTGGGCAACGGACGGGTTCTTCTGCTCCTTGATCGAACTTCTGATCGGATTTCTGAACGAACTTCTGACCGAATTTCCATCGAGGACAGCGCAGAGCAAATTGCCGATTCACCGCGTGAAGAGGGAATCACGGCATGATCAAACGGATCGCGCAGGCCTGGGGCTTTGCTGCCATTCTCCTTCTGCCCGGCTACGTTGACCTCACCTCTACTCTGGGCGATGAGCGAATGCGCGTTCCCTGGCCGCTGACCCGCCTGGTTCTGGCGCAGCTTGTCGATCTTGCGATTGTGGGCCTGATTTTCCTGGGGCTGTTGGCGATCCTCCGCGGCTTGAAGGCCTGGGCGCGAATCCGGTGGTTCGCCGCTGCCTTTCTTCCAATCTACCTGCTTGTCTGCAATCTCAGAATTTTTCCGTTTCGAGTTCCGTACGCCGGCGTTGCGGTCGTTGCTGCGGCGTGGATCGCTCTTCTCGCTTTGCTGATTTTCCGCGCTCCGAGAATTGCGTCAAAACTCTATGGCCTTGGTGGCGCCGTGCTCACCGGCGCCGTAGTGTTTGCATTCGTCATGACTGCTCAACTGGTAAGCGCTGCCTTCTGGCGTCCCGGCATTCAGGAATTTGCGAGCGCCATTCCCGCCCAACCCGCCGCCAAACCGCGCCTGGTTTGGATTATCTTCGACGAGTTGGCGTATAAGCCGGTATTCGAAGCTCGCGACAACTCACTCGATCTTCCCAACTTTGACCGCCTGCACTTGCAAAGTACGATCTACACCAACATGACGCCGATTGGCTACCACACCAACTTGGTTGTGCCGAGCTTGCTTTTGGGCCGCATCGTAACGAGCTCTACATTTAGCGCGAAAAATCAATTGGTCGTTCGCACCGCCGACGATCCTCATAGGGAACTTTTTGACTCGGCCGCGTCGTTGTTCGGCATGGCCATGCAGCGCGGTATCTCGACTTCGATCGTCGGGTGGTACCTGGCTTACTGCCCGACCTTTGTGGGCACAGCCACTGAATGCTATTGGAGCAATGACGACACTGAAGACGGCGCACCTCCGTCAGCCAATGCCAGTTTCGCTGATGATGTCTGGTTCCCCCTGCGCATCGCGGCAGAACAACTCGTTGCGCCTCGCGTGGCTGTAGCCGATGTCGCCCACTGGGAATCCCTGAGCCACGTGGCGACCGTGAAAGACATGAGCCAGCACGCCCTCGCCGCGCTCGCCAACAGCCAGGCCGACATCATCTATCTGCACATGCCCGTACCCCATCCGCCTGCTTTTTGGGATCGCCACTCGCATGACTACGGCGTGGGCGGATCTTATCTCGATTCGCTGGATTATTCCGATCGCTTCCTCGGGCAAATACTCGACATCCTTGAAGCGCAGCCGCGTTGGCCGAAAACGACACTGATCATCCAGGGAGATCACTCCTGGCGCACCAGAATATGGCGCACAACTCCCGGTTGGAGCGCAGAGGACGAACGCATTTCTCATGGAGGCGAGTGGGATCCGCGCCCCTTGCTCCTGATTCATGCAGCAGGACAAACTAACGCGGCGATCGTGGCGTCTCCCACCAGCCTGATGTTCGTGCATGACTTCGTTGCCGCACAGATCCAGGCCGCCGCGCGCTGATTCTTCGCTTTCGCTGCGCACTTTCGTCGCCAATCGGGCTCACTTCGGCAGCGCCATCGTGCCCGAAATGCGCAGTATTGCCGCCGGCGTTCCCGCTTCAGGCTGCCCGCCGGAAACGTAAATCGCATAATTCCCTGGTAGCACCGCACGATTTCCTTTTTCATCCACCTCGCTGAGTTGCCGCGGAGAAAGCGCGAATTGTACTCTTCGCGTCTCGCCCGCCCGTAAATGGATTCTCTCAAATCCCTCAAGCTCCACCCGAGGAGAAACAGCCGTTTGCGGAGGCTTGATGTAAAGCTCCGCCACCTCGTCACCATCGCGGGCGCCGGTGTTGCGCACCACTGTTGTCACCACAACAGAGTCGCCGGCCTTGATCTGTTTCGCGTTCATCGCCGGCGCGGGATAAATAAACCGCGAATAGCTTAAGCCGTATCCAAAGGGATAAAGAACCTCGCCCTGGAAGTAGCGGTAGGTCCGGTTCTTCATCGAGTAGTCGGTAAACGCTGGCAGATCGTTGGTGGATGCATAAAACGTAATCGGCAGCCGGCCTGCGGGATTGTTCACTCCCGTCAGCGTCCCTGCAATCGCGTCTCCGCCCTCCTCGCCCGGATACCACGCCTCGAGCAGCGCATCCGCGTGCTCATTGGCCCACTGAACCGCCAGCGCGCTGCCTGAGGTCAGCACCACAACGAGCGGTTTGCCGGTCTCGCCCAGCGCTTCCAGCAGGTGCTCCTGCGCTGCGGGCAGTTCGATGCGCGTCCGATCGCCGCCGTCGAATCCCTCCACGTGAACATTCATCTCCTCACCCTCAAGGTTTGGAGAAAGCCCCACGAACGCCACGATCGCGTCCGACTTTTTCGCGGCATCGATCGCCTGGCCAAGCAAACTGTTCGCCGGTGGCTCCCAAACCAGATCGACATTGCGATCATTGGGAAGATGCGCATACTCCACACGAATCGCGTGCGGATTCGTATCGGAAAAACTCACTCGCCCTTCCGCAGGATTACTGTGGCTGTCCATCACCAATTTGCCGTCCACATAAACCCGCACGCGATCCGGCATTTCTCCGGCCTGCCGTGGCGCTGCCGTTGCACTGCCGCCGGCAAAAAACGGTACAAATGCTCGCGGCCCGCGCAAGCTCAACACATAATCTCCAGGCGCTGGCGGCAGCAGTTCGCCGGTCCATCGCACGGAAAATGTCTTTTCGGGAAAATCAGCAGCGGGGGTCACGCGATTCCAGTCGAAGTTGATCTTCGCGTCCACGCGCACCATTTTCGGTGCGCCACTGAACTCCGAATTCTCAAAGTACTCGCCCGTCAGCCCGGCCGTCTTCAGCGTCTCATCGGTCCGCAAGTACGCTGAAGGAATCGGCGCCGGCGCCCCCTCGGCAAGCGTCGATCCCGGAGCGTAGATCACATTTTCGGTTCCAAACTTCTTCCGCAGTCCATTCAGTGGCGACAACGGATCGGGCGCGGTTCCGTTGTAGTTGCCTTCGATCGACTCCAGCAAATCCGCAGTCGGACCAACCACCGCGATCTTCCGGATCGACGGCTTCAACGGCAACGTATTGTTGCGGTTCTTCAAAAGCACAATCGACTCGCGCGCCGCTTGCAGCGCCAGCTCGCGATGCGCCGCCGAATTCACTTCAGAGAACGGAATCGCGTTGAATGGTATCGACGCTGGCGGGTCGAACATTCCCAGCCGCATTCGCGCCGTAAACAGTCGGACCATCGCCGCATCAATATCTGTTTCCGCAAGCAGATGCTCGTCGACCGCCTTGGTCAGATTCTTGTACGTCGAGCCGCAATCGAGGTCCGTACCCGCCTTCACTGCTTGCGCAGCCGCTTCTTCCGGACTTGCTGCAAAGTGATGTCCGCTCGCAATATCACCAACCGCATCGCAGTCCGAAACCGTATATCCCTTGAACCCCCAGTCGTCGCGAAGATGCTTTTCGAGCAGCATCGTATTCGCGCACGCTGGGGCGCCGTCAATCGCGTTGTACGCGCACATGATCGAGTCCGCGTGGCCATCAACAATCGTAGCGCGAAACGCCGGCAGGTACGTGTCCTCCAGTTCGTGATCCGAAACCTCCACGTCGAATCCGTGCCGCAATGGCTCAGGGCCGCTGTGTACTGCATAATGTTTCGGCGTTGATACAAGTTCGAGATACTTTGCATTGTCGCCCTGCAATCCTTTGACGAACTCCACTCCCAGGCTGGCGGTCAGAAACGGATCTTCGCCGAATGTCTCCATTCCCCGCCCCCAGCGCGGATCGCGATCGATGTTGATATTCGGCGACCAGAAAGTAAGCCCAGCAAACCGGCTGTGATCGTTATTGCGAATCGCCTCGTTGTATTTTGCGCGCCCCTCCACGGCAATCACGTCCGCAATCCGCCGCATCAGCGCGGTATCCCACGTCGCCGCGATTCCAATCGATTGCGGAAAATTCGTCGCAAATCCGTTGCGTGCCACGCCATGCAGCGCCTCGTTCCACCAGTTGTATGCAGGAATGCCCAGCCTCGGAATACCGGGCGCAACGTCCTGCATCTGGCTCACTTTCTCTTCGAGTGTCATCCGGCTGACGAGATCCCTCGCGCGCGCCTCCGGCGTCAGCGCTGGATTCAGGTAAGGACACGCCGCTGCGCCGCAGGTTACCAGCTTCTGATTTGCAGCTTGTTGCGCCGTTGAATCGATCGGAGTCAAACTCAAGACGACCAATATCGTAAGATAAACTGTTTGAATTTTCATAGGGTTCCGTTTCAGGATTTTTCGCTGGCGAAAGAGTATCACGCTAGTGGCGAAACTCTCAGAGCAAGCTCGTGCCGGCACTTAACAGGTCGCCGCTCGCGGCGCGATTCCTGATGCTTATACTGGTGAATATGCCCGCAACAGCCAAAAAGCGATGGCCTGAAGTCTCTCCGATCTCTCTGGTTCCGGCCTCAATTGTTGATGGACGCACGGTGGACATTGCAAAGAACGACCGCGCCGGGCTCAAGCTTCAGCAGCCCGCGTGCCTCTGGCTGACGGGCCTTCCCGCCGCCGGAAAATCCACCATTGCGAACGCTCTCGAAAGGCGCCTTTTCGCTACCGGACGTCACACCTACTTGCTCGACGGAGACGATGTCCGCCTCGGCCTGAATAAGGATCTCGGCTTTTCTGAGGCAGATCGGATTGAAAATATCCGTCGGGTCTCTGAGGTCGCACGGCTACTCGTCGACGCCGGTCTCATTGTGATTGTCTCTTTCATCAGTCCGCATCGCGCTCAGCGGGATCACGCTCGCGCACTTTTCGAACCTGGCGAGTTTCTGGAGATCTTTGTCGACGCGCCTCTTGAGGAATGTGAGCGCCGCGACCCCAAAGGACTTTACGCCAAAGCGAGGCGCGGAGAGTTGACCAACTTCACCGGCATCGATAGTCCCTACGAATCTCCCGTTTCCCCCGAGGTTCATCTCCAGACAACGCTCCACACTCCCGACGAGTGTGTCGACTCGGTTTATCGGGCATTGGTTCTTATCGGGCATTGACTTGATCGGGAATTGACTCGCGGCCTCTCGCTTGACATCGGCTGCATCTCCCGCTGATCGTTGTTGAAACGGCATCCAGAAGTGTTTTGGTCTGCGCGCAGCGGCGTGACTGACCCTGCACAGATGCCGGTCTGCAACTTCGCCTGAGGGGATTGTTTGGCCCAATGATCTACGACTTTCGCTTGTTCTGGCGATTGACGGTACGTTCCTTCTATCGCAGCGCCGGCACCAACGGCCCTCTGAACCGTAATCGGTTCATCTTTCTCGTGTTTTTTTATCCGATTTGGGGTTGCATCGCTCTTCTTGCGTGGATCGGCTTTTTGCTGGATGAGATTTTCTTCCCCGCGTACCGGGACCACCCAGTAGAGAAGCCGCTCTTTATCGTGTCGAATTTTCGCAGTGGCTCAACATTTGTGCAGCGAACGCTGGCACGCGATAACGCGACGTTTACCGGCCTGAGGACGGCCGACATCTATCTGATGCCCTCCATCACACAGCGCCGAATCGTCAGCCTGCTGGCGCGTGTGGACGCGCTGTTCGGCTACATCGGCGAAAGAGCGCTTCGACGGCTCGATGCCATCTCTCTTGGCAAATTGAAGATTCATCCATTCAGCTTGTTCGATCCCGAAGAGGACGAACATCTTTTGTTTTATATCTGGTCCACATTTTTGGCCGGATTCGTCTTTCCTTATCTCGACGAACTGCCACCGTACCAGTACTTCGATACGGAGATTCCTCGCGCCCAGCGGAGGCGCATCATGGCGTTTTACCAGCGCTGCATCAAGCGCCACCTGTTCGCCACCGGCGGCAGGCACTACATTGCCAAGAATCCGCTCTTCAGCGCCAAGATTGAATCTCTTCTCGAGACTTTTCCCGATGCGCGCATCGTCTATTTGGTCCGCAGTCCCCTGGAGATGCTGCCGTCCACGGTTTCGCTTTTCAAGTACATGTGGCGTCTGTTCAGTCTTCCACCCCGGAAATATCCCAACTGCAATGAGATTCTGGCCTGGACAAAATACTGGTACGATCACCCGCTCGAGGTTATTGATCGGGAGCCGCCGGATCGCTGCATGATCGTTAAATACGACGACCTGATGCAATCGTCTGATTCAGTCATCCGCTCCATTTACGCTCGCTTCGGTTATCCCGAGAGCGAGGCGCTCGAGTCGCTGCTGAGTGAAGCCGCGGCCGACGCCCGGGCTCACTCCAGCTCGCACAGATATAGTTACGAAGCTATGGGATTCACCCGCGAACAGATCGTTCAGGAATTTGCGCATATCTTTGCGCGATTTGGATTCGACGCGCACGAGCGCGCAGAAAAACAAATGGTTGAATCGTCGCTCGTGTAGACAGCGCTTATTCAGCGCTCGGCGGCGGCCTCGGCCTACTGGCTCTTCCATTTCCAGTTCCGGATTTCCGGCAGGTCCCTTCCCTCTTTTCTGATGTAGAGCTTATGCTCCACAAGCTTGTCTTTGAGCGTCTGCTTCAGGTACGCGCCCTTCTCGGTGATGCGGGGTATGCGGTCGATGGTGTCCATCGCGAGGTGGAAACGGTCGAGATCGTTCAGCACCGTCATGTCAAACGGCGTCGTAATCGTTCCTTCCTCTTTATATCCCCGCACGTGAATATTCGGGTGGTTGGTTCGGCGGTAGGTCAGGCGATGGATCAGCCATGGGTAGGCATGGAAGGCGAAGATGACCGGCTTGTCCCTGGTGAAGAGCGTGTCGAAGTCCGCGTCGCTGAGCCCGTGCGGGTGCTCTGTCTTCGGTTGCAGTTTCATCAGATCGACGACGTTCACTACGCGCAGTTTCAACTCCGGTAAATGCTCGCGCAGGATGCTCACCGCTGCCAGTGTCTCCAGCGTGGGCACGTCGCCGCAGCACGCCATCACCGCGTCGGGCGCGTCGCCCTGGTCGTTGCTTGCCCATTGCCAAATGCCGATGCCCTCGGTGCAGTGCGTGACTGCCGCGTCCATCGATAGCCACTGCGGCGCGGGATGCTTGCCCGCAACCACCACGTTGACGTATTGACGGCTGCGCAGGCAATGATCCATTACTGAGAGCAGGCAGTTGGCGTCGGGCGGAAGATACACGCGCACCACCTCGGCCTTCTTATTCACCACATGATCGATGAATCCAGGATCCTGATGCGTGAACCCATTGTGATCCTGCCGCCAAACATGGGACGCAAGCAAATAGTTGAGCGACGCGATCTTGTGCCGCCACGGCAGGCCGTTTGTGACTTTCAGCCATTTGGCGTGCTGGTTNNTTGAACATCGAGTCCACGATGTGAATGAATGCCTCATAGCAGTTGAAAAGCCCATGCCGTCCGGTCAGCAGATAGCCTTCGAGCCACCCTTCGCATTGGTGCTCGCTCAGTACCTCCATCACGCGCCCAACTGGCGCGAGAAATTCATCGTTGGCTTTGGTCTCTGCATCCCACTGCCGATTGGTCGCCTCAAAAACCGCTGTCAGGCCGTTCGAAATCGTTTCGTCGGGACCGAAGATGCGAAAATTTCTCCGCTCTTCGTTCATCTTGGCCACATCACGCAAAAACGGCCCCAGTACGTGCGTGTCCCCAATGCCCTCTGTTCCAGGCACAGGCACGTTAGCGGCATAGTCTCGAAAATCGGGCATCGTCAAGTCGCGCAGAAAAATGCCGCCGTTGGCGTGCGGATTAGCGCCCATTCGCCGCGTGCCCACAGGCGCAAGCTCAGCCAGTTCGGGCCGCAGGTGGCCTCCGCCGTCGAAGAGTTCTTCGGGGCGATAGCTCCTCAACCATTCTTCCAACTGCTTCAGGTGCTCGGGACTCGTCCTGGGATCGGACAGCGGTACCTGGTGCGCGCGGAACGTGCCTTCCACCTGCAGCCCGTCGACGACCTTCGGCCCAGTCCAGCCCTTGGGAGAGTTGAGAACGATCATCGGCCAGCGCGGCCGTGCCGTCTTCCCGTGCATGCGGGCATCTTTTTGAATCCCCTTGATCTCCTCCACTGCGCGGTCGAGCGTCGCCGCCATAGCCTCGTGCATCAACTCGGGCTCGTGCCCTTCAACAAAATATGGCGTCCAACCGTAGCCGAGAAGCAGTTGCACCAGTTCCTCGTGCGTGATGCGCGCCAGCACTGTCGGATTCGCAATCTTGTAGCCGTTCAAATGCAGAATGGGCAGCACGGCGCCATCGGTCGCGGCGTCAATGAACTTGTTCGAGTGCCATGCCGTAGCCAGAGGCCCCGTCTCCGCTTCACCGTCGCCCACCATGCATGCCACAATTAATTCAGGATTGTCCAGAATCGCTCCGAACGAATGGCTGAGCGAGTAGCCCAGTTCGCCACCCTCGTGGATCGAGCCCGGAGTCTCCGGTGACGCATGGCTCGGAATGCCTCCGGGAAATGAAAACTGAATAAATAATTTTCTGAGCCCCTCTTCATCTTGAGTGATGCTGGTGTAAATCTCGCTGTAAGTGCCCTCCAGATAAGTGTGGCTCACCACGGCCGGCCCTCCGTGCCCGGGGCCTGAAACATAAATCATGTCGAGATCGTATTTCTTTATCGCCCGGTTCAGGTGCGTATAAATAAAGTTCTGCCCCGGGGTCGTCCCCCAATGCCCAAGAAGCATATGCTTTATATCGTTAATCTCGAGCGGACGTTTGAGCAGTGGATTGTCGTAGAGATAAATCTGTCCAACGGAAAGATAATTCGAGGCTCTCCAGTAGGCATCAAGCTTGCGAAGCAAATCAGGCGACAGCGTTTTTTCCATGATTCATCTCCTCCGGTTTCCGTTCTGGCCGTTGGCGCCGCGGCGTATTCGCCGTAACAAATGCACATCGTCCCCGCTGCGCCCGCTCGGCGGGCAACCGTCCCTCGAATATAGTCTAGTTCTGTTTACGCGCCTGTTAAGTTTTGATCAGTGCTCCTTGTCGCCGGCGAGAGCCTGCCCGCCTTCCAGCCTGATAGCATTTCTTCTGTTGGTGTTCAGCAGGCTGGCGCTTCTCAGACCCATCTCACCTTGCACTTAAGCCCGGAGCGATCTGGATTCGGGAGCGATTATGAAAAGAACGGAGTTTCGAAAATGAACTACACGCAAAACTTCATGGTCGAACCGGGGAGCAAGGTCAAGCTCAAGAAAATCGATCCGTCCTTCAGTGGCGGCCACAAAAGCCACAAAGCCGCGGCCGATGAGATTGAGCACTATCAGCAGAAGCTCCGGGAGTTGCAGGACCTGCTTTACGCCGAACACCGCCATTCGATTCTCATTTGCCTTCAGGCTCTTGACACCGGCGGCAAAGACGGCGTCATCAATCACGTTCTGGGCGCTATGAACCCGCAGGGCTGCCGCGTCGCGCCGTTCAAGCAACCCTCCCCCGAAGAGGCTTCGCACGATTTTCTGTGGCGCGCGCACAAGCCCGCGCCCGCCTGTGGCGAAGTCGTCATCTTCAACCGTTCGCATTACGAAGATGTCCTCATCGTCCGCGTGCACAATCTCGTCCCCCAAAAAGTCTGGTCCCGCCGCTACGATCTGATCAACGACTTCGAGAAAAACCTCGTCGATCACAACACGCACATTCTCAAGTTTTATCTGCACATTTCAAAAGAGGAGCAGTTGAAGCGCTTCAAGCAACGTCTCGACGACCCCACCAAACATTGGAAGATCAGCGAGGCTGACTACAAGGAGCGCGGCTTTTGGAAAGAATACGTGGCCGCGTACGAAGAGGGGATCTCCCGGTGCAGCACAGCGCACGCGCCATGGTTCATCATCCCGGCTAACCACAAGTGGTTTCGTAATCTGGCCATCGCGCGCATTGTCGTTGAGCATCTGGAATCGCTGCGCATGAAGTACCCCAAGCCGACGGTCAACCTCGAACAAATTCGCCGTGAGTACCACGCCGCCAAGCGCACCTAGCGCCGCGCGAGGACCAGGAAATTCGCGAGGAACACACTCATGAAAAAGTTTCTGCCGTGCGCCGTGCTGCTATTTGGCGTCTCTTCCATTGCCTCAGCGTCATCCGTCTTCACAACGCGGATTGACGATCCCAAAGCGGTATATCTGACGGCGCAGCAATTCGGCGCGCACCCAGATGGAATTGGCGATGACACCGCGGCGATCCAGGCGGCAATCGACAAAGCTGAAGGCAACGCCCGCGAGGGAATTGTTTTTGTGCCCTCGGGACGCTACCGCCTGACGCGCACTCTCTATATCTGGCCGGGCGTGCGCCTGATTGGCTACGGCCAAGCGCGCCCCGTTTTTGTGCTTGCCGACAACACGCCCGGTTTTCAAACCGGCGTCGGTGACATGGTCATCTTTGCCGGCGCAAGTCCAGCCGCCATACTCCGCTCCGGCAAACGCGTCCCGTTTCCGCCACCGGGCAGCGTGCCGCCGAATGACAACGTGGCGGACGCCGACGAGGACACATTCTATTCCGCGATGAGCAATATCGATTTCGAAATCGGCGCCGGCAACCCGGCCGCAATCGCTATTCGCTTTCATGTCGCCCAGCACGCCTATCTCAGCCACATGGATTTCCATATCGGTTCGGGCCTCGCTGCGCTCACCGAGGTCGGCAACGAGGCCGAGGATCTCCATTTCTATGGCGGGCGCTACGGCATCATCACAGACAAGACTTCCCCCGCCTGGCAGTTCACTCTTATCGACTCCATCTTCGAGGGCCAGCGCGACGAAGCGGTGCGCGAGCATGAGGTTGGCCTCACCCTCATTCGCGACACGTTTCGAAATGTGCCGGTGGCCATCGATATTGATCCGCACTACTCCGATGAGCTGTGGGTCAAAGATTGCCGCTTTGAGCAGGTTTCTAAAGCTGCCGTCATCATCAGCAATGAGAAGAGCCCTCTTACCGAAGTCGGCTTCGAGAATGCGGTGCTGAAAGACGTGCCAACCTTCGCGCTCTTTCGTGAAAGCGGCAAGACAGTTTCAGGCAAAGGCGCGATCTACAGCGTTGCGAATTTCAACTATGGGATCATCGTGCCCGGCGAAGGAACGACCGGCGCCATCGGCACGATCTACGACGCTTCAGCGCTGAATGCTCTGCCCGCTCCGCTCCCGGCCGCAATCCCCGCATTGCCGCCTACTGAAGACTGGGTCAACGTCCACACGCTCGGCGTCGTGGGCGACGAGACAACCGACGACACTGCCGCAATCCAGCACGCCATCGACACGCATCGCGTGCTCTATTTTCCCAGCGGACATTACCGCATCAGCGATACGCTCACCCTGAAGCCCGACACCGTTCTCATCGGCCTGCATCCGACTCTTACACAATTTGACCTCGAGGATTCCACGCCAGGATTCCAGGGCGTGGGCGCGCCCCGGCCCGTAATCTCAGCGCCTGCCGGGGGCTCAAACATCATCAGCGGTTTCGGCGTCTATACCGGAGGCATCAATCAGAGCGCCGTCGGCGTGTTGTGGCAGTCGGGCGAAAGCTCGCTCATTGACGATGTACGTTTTCTCGGCGGTCATGGCACCGGATTCAATCCCTACAACAGTGACCACACTGCCGATTCCATTCCCGCCAAACGTTGGGACGGTCAATATCCCAGCCTTTGGGTCACGCACGGTGGCGGCGGCACATTCGCTGACATTTGGACTCCGGATACGTTTGCCGAGGCTGGATTTTACGTTTCCGACACAAAGACACCGGGCCATGTCTACGAGCTTTCCAACGAACACCACGTGCGCAACGAAATCATCTTCGACCACGTCGAAAATTGGGACATCAACGCGCCGCAAACCGAGGAGGAGGCCGGCGAGAGTCCCGAATCGCTCTCGCTCGAATTCGACTGGTCGAAGAACATCACCATCGCCAATTATCACGGCTATCGCGTCACGCGTTCCCGCGCGCCCTTCCCCGCCGCGGTTCGCCTCTACCACTCCGGAGACATTAACTTTCGCAATGTGCATATCAATGCCGAAAGCGGCTACCCTATCTGTGATGAAAATGGCTGCGGAACATTTCTGCGCGCCAGTAAATATCCTTACGAAAATGCAATTCAGGATGTCACTCGCAATCTCGAAGTGCGCGAACGGGAGTTCGCGGTACTCGACATTCCGGAGAATCCGACTACGCCTGCGCCCGCCGACGCCGTCGCGGTGCTCGCTCCTGGCGCCAAAGTCGAAAAGCTGGCGGACGGCTTCTTTTCCATATCCGGCGCCGCAGTGGATGCTTCCGGCAAACTCTACTTCGTCGATCATCATGAACAGCGCATCTATGGCTGGTCATCCGCCGATGGGCTCACCGTTGAGCGCGGCAATCCTCTCGATCCCGTCAATCTCGCATTTGATAAAGCAGGCGATATGCTGGTGGTCTCCTCTTCCGGCCCTAAAGGAACCGTCTACTCGTTTCGTCCCGGATCTGACGCGGATCAAATCACGGTGCTCATGCCCCAACCCGCGACACCGCTTCTGGGTGCGTCTGTGATTCTCCCGATCAATTACTGGAACAACGGCGAATTCCGCAATCAACTCGACTTCAGCACAATGACCTACAAGACGCTGGCCGAGATGTTTGCCGCGGATGTGTCGACTCCCAAAGCGAAGGAGTACGTCTCGCTCGACGGCAGCATGTTTCTGCCTGCGGGCCGCGTCTTCCAGCAAGGCCCGCCGGATTCCACCGGCTGGCGCTTCTCTGACAATCTTGACACCTACGGCCTCATCAGCGCTGTTCCCGGACAGCGCGTCTACGTCAGCAGCTCATCGGAAGACCGCACCTACAGCGCGCAGGTCGCCGCCGACGGTACGCTGACAGACCTGCGCCCATTTGCCGACCGGGGCGGCGAGTGTGTCGCAGAGGATCGCAATGGCAATGTGTATGTCGCCAACGGGCAGATTTTCGTTTACAACTCTGCGGAGAAATTAATCGGACAGATCGACGTGCCTGAGCGCCCGCTCGACATCGTCTTTGGCGGCGATGATCGCCGCACGCTGTTCATTCTCGCCCACCACGCGCTCTTCGCGGTGAAGGTCGGGACTTCAGATTGAAGTGATCGGCCAGCTCAACACTGGCCCGCGCGATTGACGCGCATCGACCAGCCGCCCATCCCTTGCGCCTGGAACGCCCGCTACTCCAGCCTAATTAACGCCGCGGAGTAGCCCTGAACCCTCAAGCGCACTTTGCCGGAATTAGGCTTGACTAATTCGCCTGCATGCGGATGAAATCGTCCGTCGCTGCCTACCGCGCCACCCTGAAATGTCACTCCATCCTTTGCGTCAATTGCCGAAGCCCCAATCCCCGAAACTTCAAGACGCGCGACGGTCGCCTGACGGGATCGAGCAGCAGAATCGGCGATCGTAACCTCCGCATCGCGCTCATCATTGTTAAAAACAGCAACCAAACGCGTCGCAGCTTCTCCGCCGGCCGCATAGGCTGTAATGTTCCCGCCCTGCGCTTCAAACGTCGTCCTCTTCAGGGTGTGACCCGCAAACTCCTGCGCCAGCATCAAGCCGTAATACTCCGGCCGGGCAGCAAAGCCGCTTTCAATGGAGCCGACAATCGGCGAATAATAGCCGTTCGCACCGCCGTGCAGATTCACTCCCACGCATCCCAGAGCCGCCATCTGCAGGCAAAAATCTCCCGCCCACAATGCGGACGCAAAGGTGTCGCTCACGCCCTGTTTGCCCGCGTTAAAGCAGGAGTTTCCTTCCGTCATGCGAAACGGCAGGCCGGCAGCCTTTGCCGAATCCAGCGCTTGCCGGCAGGAGGAGTCGAATCTGGCTCCGGGATGCAGCAGCAGGTCAATCGTCATTGTTGGATCGGTCGGCGGGCCCAGCGGATAGTAGTGGCTCGTTGCAAATTCAATCTCTTTCGGAACAGCCTCGAGGAATTGCTTCATCCACTTCTGGTTGAAGGCAGTGTCCGGCCCGGCCACCGCAACCTGCGGCAGTTTTTCGTGGAACGCAGCCCGAAACGTCTTCCACTTGGTAAGGTACTCGTCGAACGTCCACGGCCTGTTCCCTTCGTCCCGATGCTTGAAGAGATCCGGTTCGTTCCCGAATTGCACTGCGATCAGTTGCCGCCCCAGTGTCCGGGCTACATATCCGCCTTCGGCAAGCGCCTGATCCACCGTGCCTCCTCCAAGGTTCAGGCCGTAAATGCATCGCCAGCCTGTCGCGCTCAGAAATCCCTGCAGGTTGCGGATGGAATGCGGCGTAATGGTAAAGGTACGCGGCTCACGATGGCCTGGATCGGGGCCCACCAATCCGCCAGCGTCCGGCGGTGTTGCCGGCTCCGCCTCCGACCACAGCGTAAACTCGCTCAAGTTGCCGCCCAGGCGCAGCACTCCCGACGGACTCAGCGTGCGAAACATTTGAATCAGGGCCGTGTTCCTCGGCGAAAAGAAGTCCGGATAAGCCAATTGCCCGCTCTCATAGCTCAACCCCATATAGTCCGCAGGCACTCTTGCGAGGCTCATCGCGGAGTCGATGTTCAGCTCAACTTCAAGAGCTGGAGGCTGTGCAATCAGCCTGCGCGATCCACCAAACGTGGCTGCGCCCAGCGCGGCGGTCATGGAGCAGAATTCTCTTCTCGACAGTTCTTTCATGATGTTTTCCGTTTCTCGACTTTCCTTTTCTCGACTTAACTTGATGTTACCCCCGCGCGGGGTTGGCCTGTCGGTCTCGAGGGACTCGCCTTCCGCCCCGGATCAACGAATTGCGCGCCAGGATGGATACGTAAGTGCGCTGAGAAAGACTCAACAAAGTTGCGCCCGCTCGAATTGGTCATGCTGACCATATCGCGGATCTAGTAATAGTCGGAGAATGTCACCTGACCGGCCAGCGCTCCGGCGGCCCGATGGACTTTGTCTGTGAGGGAATCGTCGAATTTGTCCGGATATTCGTTCTCTTGGGTCGGACCAGTAAAAAATCCTGAATAGAGAGTGGGAATGGTGTACCCGCCTGCTGTGTTATTGGGCAGGGGGATCACAACCTTGCCGTTTTTGCCCGACAGAATGTTGGATGCGGTCCATACTTGGTAAGAGCCCGGCGGGAGTCCAGTGAGAGTCTTGACCGCCATCGCCGGGTCGGTAGTTCCGTTGCGCACAATTCGATGAACGCAAGCTGGCTTATTGGGACCAGACCGAGCTGGATGTTCAGTTTCGTATGAACGTCGGCAAATCGATCTTGTCCCCAACTTCTCATGCTCTAATCGTTGAAGCTCGCATCGTGAATCGAAACAAATTGGACGTCCTCATCCTCGGCGCTGGCGCGGCCGGCCTCATGGCTGCAATCGAAGCCGGGCGCCGCGGGCGTCGTGTCGCCGCGCTTGAGCGCGCGGAGCGGCCAGGAAAGAAGATCCTCATCTCCGGCGGAGGCCGCTGCAACTTCACCAACCTGCACACGCAGCCCGGTAATTTCCTCTCCGCCAATCCCCACTTCGCGAAATCGGCGCTGGCATGTTACACGCCGGCGGATTTCATTCGGCTCGTCGAACGGCACGGCGTCGCGTATCACGAAAAAACGCTCGGCCAGCTTTTCTGTGATGGCTCCGCGCGGCAAATTGTCGACCTGCTCATGCGCGACTGCGCCGCTGCCGGCGTGCGGGTGGTTCTCTCGACACCAGTGAGCGAAGTGCGCCGCGACGATTCGTCCGGAGCCTTTTCAATCGTCGCCGGCAAGGAAGTGTTCACCGCGCCGGCGCTCATCGTCGCCACCGGCGGCCTTTCCATTCCAAAAATTGGCGCAACTGAATTCGGCTACGACATTGCCCGGCAGTTCCTGATTCCCATAGAGCCCTGCCGTCCAGCGCTGGTTCCGCTCACGCTCTCCGGAGCCGAGCACACGCATTTCTCTCGCCTCGCCGGCATCTCCGCGCCGGTGATTGTCACCTGCGGCAAGCAAAGCTTTCAGGAAAAATTGCTCTTCACGCATCGCGGGCTCAGCGGACCGGCCATCCTGCAAATCTCGTCCTATTGGAACAAGCCCGACTCCATGCGTCGAGATTCGATCAAAGTCGATTGGGCGCCCGCACAGCATTTGCTCGCTCCCTTGCTGGAGCCAAAAGCGCCGCGTGATCTCTCCGCAGTGAGGGCAGCGCTACGCGCCCAGTTGCCGGCTCGATTAGCCGACCAGTTGACTGAGATCGCTGCTCCGCGGAACTTCACTAATCGCGCGCTCGACGAGTTGGAACGCAGCCTGCACTCCTTCGCGTTCACGCCCATTGGCACTGAAGGTTATGAGAAGGCCGAAGTGACGGCGGGCGGCGTGAGTACTAGCGCGCTCTCCGCGCAGACGATGGAAAGCCGCGCCGTTCGCGGGCTCTACTTCATTGGAGAAACGGTCGATGTCACGGGCCACCTAGGCGGATTCAACTTCCAATGGGCCTGGGCGTCCGGCGCAGCGGCAGGCCGCGCGGTCTAGTCGCCGTACGCGCGATCAACGAAATCGACGCCCGCCCTTCATCGGCGATGAAGTTAGCGCGAGCGAGTATTGGCAAGCGCCCGCAGGATCGTGCGCGTGTTCCTGTTCATCACCTGACGAAGGTACATGGTGATCGCGAACAGCAGGACCAGGAAAAACAAATCGACGCGAAGAAGTGAATGCAATAGTCCCCCGAGACTGTCCGGCGGGAACATATGGAGGTGCATCCAGATAAAGACGACGACCGCCAGAATGGTGAGCACGCCAACGACAATGCGAGAAGTACGTTCGGACCTGTCGGCGTCTGCGAGGGCTTGCTGGACGAAGGCGATTTCCGCGTTGGTATTTTCGGCGTTGGGTTGCTGGTGTTCAGGACTCATGCTGGTTTCCTTTCTGAGATGAGGTGATTGCGAAGGGTACTTACTCCGTAGTGGAGGCGAGACTTGGCAGTGCCGATTGGAATCTCCAGGATGGCAGCGGTTTCTTCGAGCGAAAGGTCGTGCTGATAGTGAAGAAGGAGCACGGCCCGGCTCGCGGGCGAGACGTAATCGAGGAGGGCGAGGAAGGCTTCGTCGGGTGGCTCGCCGATATTGGGGTCGAATGTGGTGAGAGGCTCAGGCGGAGCGGCGTCGAGAGGCTCCCAGCGGCGGTCGCGCTTGAGTTGGGAGAAGGCGATCCGCGAGGCTATTCGAAAGGTCCATGGGCGAAAGACGGCGGGCTCGCGAAGGAAATGAAGCTTGCGGAAGATCTGCAGCGCGGTCTCCTGAAGGATGTCGTCTGCGAGGGCCGCTCCAACAAGGCTGGTGATGTAGCGGCGCAATGGCGCATGGATATCACGGAGGAGCTGTTCCAGTGCGGCCCGGTCGCCGGTTTGGGCGAGAAGAACGAGGAGGGTTTCGTCGGGCGTTGGAAACTCCGTCGCGTGCATGATAGATAGAGGGGTGGGGATGGATGAAAGTTCGGTTATCCCGGATAAATCATTTCAGATAAATAATAGAATGGGCCTCGAATTCAGCCTCAGTAAGCGAAGGCCGCACGCCGATTGACTTCAGTCGACTTCATTCTATTTGGTTCGGATTTTGGCAGGCAGACCAGGTAGCGTGGACACTCGTTCCAGTTCCAGCGCGCGCTAAATATATCGCACTTATTTTGGCAAAGAAAATGCGATATATGTGCCGCCGGCTGGGCCTTTCGGATCGCGGGCTCCGCTGGCGGCGATCACAACGTATTGCCGGCCATCGATCATGTAGGTCGATGGCGTCGCCACTCCGGCGAACGGCAGTTCCGCTTCCCAGAGCAACTTGCCGGATCGGCTGTCGAATGCGCGGAATTTCCGATCGTAAACCGTGGCTCCAATAAAAACCAATCCGCCTGCGGTCACTATCGGCCCGCCGTAGGTTTCTGTTCCCGTGTCCTTGATTCCCTGTCGAGCCAGCTCCGGATACTCACCGAGTGGAATCTTCCACACATATTTGCCGGTCTTGAGGTCAATCGCATTGAGCGTGCCCCATGGCGGGGCAATCGCGGGATATCCGTCAGGATCGAGAAATTTGCGGTAGCCGGTGAAAATGTATTTATCCTGGTATTCCTCCGCGCCACGCTTCTCCATTACTGAAGCTTGCGCACTGGGGCTGTCTGCCACGCCCATGAAACGCAGCAGCGCCTGCAGATCCGCTCCTTGCAAATCGGGCATAGGCGGCATCTGATCCGTCCCGTTCCAGACCAATTTAATAATCTGCGCCTTGCTCATCCGGCTTCCGACGCCAATCAGCATCGGATTTGCCGGAGCCATGCCCTCCATGTGACTCCCATGACAGCGAGCGCAGCGATGTGCGTAAACGGCCGCACCCGCCCCGTCTCCACTTATCTTGTCTGCACCCGTTTTGTCTGCCGGCGCCTGCGCCGTCATCTCCTGCGCCGGCACCGATGTCAGTTCCTTGCCCGCATCGCCCCTGACGGCAAACGAACCTGTGCGCAGGAATTCGATCAGCGCCTTCATCTGCGCATCTTCGATGTTCGGGAACGACGGCATGCGGCCTTTGCCGTTCTTCACAGTGTCGGTCACCTTCAGAACCGTCAGCCGGTTCAATACATTTGCCAGTGATGGAAACGCCGGCGGCGCACCCTCAAGATTCGTGCCATGGCACATGGCGCACTGGTATTGATAAACCTGCTCCCCTGGGTCGCTGCTGCGGTGGGCTTCAATCAGGCCGCCGGTCCAAGCCATCTCCGTCGCGTTTACATACAGAATGTCCGTCGCCGGGTCGATCGCTGGCCCTCCCCACTCCGCGCCGCCATCAAAGCCAGGAAAGATGACCGTTTGCTTGCCCACCGCGAACGGCATGAACTGCCCATCGCTCGCGAAGGTGCGAAACATCTTCAACGCCCACGAGTGCGCCTCGGGAGTGCGATTGGTGAGCATATCCTCCGTCAGCCGCTGACGGGCGAATGGCTCGGGCGCATCAGGTTTGGGCTGGGTTGGTGAAGTTACTTCGCCGGGCACATTGCTGGCCGGGTAAGGAATCTCATGAATCGGAAACAGCGGCTTGCCGCTGACGCGATTGAACAAATACAGGTATCCCTGCTTGGTAGTTTGAGCCAACGCCTCCACGGTCTTGCCGTCGTGCTTCACCGTGAACAGGGCCGGTTCCGAGGGAAAATCGCGGTCCCAGATGTCGTGGTGCACTCCCTGAAAATTCCACAACCGCTTGCCAGTTGCGGCATCCAGCGCCAACAGCGTATCTGCATAGAGATCGTCGCCCACGCGGTCGCCACCGTAGAAGTCGAAGACGGCCGAGCCGGTAGGCACATACACAATACCCAGCTTTCGATCCAGCGCCATGCCCGCCCAGTTATTTGCCGCGCCAGCCGTCTTCCAGGCTTCCGCCGGCCAGGTCTCGTAGCCCGGCTCGCCGGGGTGAGGAATGGTGTGAAAGCTCCAGACCAGCTTGCCCGTTTGCACGTCGAATGCGCGCACATCCCCCGGTGGCGCCGGATGAGTCTCAGGGTTTCGTCCACCCACAATAATCAGGTCCTTGTAGATGATCCCGGGCGTGGTCAGCACAATCGACTGCTTCTCAAAATCGCCGCGCAATTCCTTGCGCAAATCGATCCGGCCCGATTCGCCAAAACTCGCAATCGGTTTGCCCGTCTCCGGATCCAGGCAGTAAAGAAAGTTCATCACCCCGGCGTAAAGACGTCCCTCTTTGCCATCAGTCCAGTACGCCATGCCGCGCGCCGGTTGCGTGCCCCCGGCAACGCCGGGGTCGAACTTCCACTTCAGCCTGCCGGTCGCAGCACCCAGCGCTACCACTTTCTGCGTCGGCGTATACGCGTAGAGTGTGCGGCCCACTACCAGCGGATTATCCTGGATGCCGCCCGTTTCGCCCGTATCGAAGGTCCATGCCATTTTGAGTTGATGCACGTTGGCGCGGTTGATCTGCTTGAGCTGGGAGTAGTGATCTCCGTCAGGACCGCCGTTGTATACAGGCCAACCCGTTGAACCCCGTCCCGCTGCGCCCTGTCCCATAGAGACTTGCTCGGCGCAAACTCCGCACAGCATGGATGCCAAGAACGCCCCAAAGACGATAGCCCGGTCCATTTTCTTCACTTCGTTCCCTCGCTGCAAGACAGTCCACTTACTATGCTGTGTGATTGATGAAGCAGGCCGCCAGTTCTACAGGTAACGATGTCAAATTGAAACCCACTTCATATCTCTGATTCTGACCTGCCGAGCGGACTATAGTCTGGCCGTTTAGGAGGTTGTCGAGATAGGCGGACATTTCACTGGTCGGGCGCCATTTTGGAGCCCGCCCTTAGTTCGCTTGAAGGTTGGTGACATCGGCTCGCAAAAACTCCTGATGATTTCTTGACCGCACCATGAGGCGCCACCACAAGATTCCTGCATATTGCCGCCAATTCGAATACGTTTCCTCGAGTTCCGACCCATCGAGATTCATCCACGTAATGGCTTGTGGCAGGTGCGTCGAGGGATCGAGCTTGAGGAAGACTCTGTCATTGCGCTTGTCGGTGATCAGGAGCGTCGAGGGGCCGGCAAGGGTCACGGTTCGTTGTGGGTCATCATCGCTGAGCAGCAAAGCCGGCAGCGCGCGAAACGGCATTGCTGTCGCAGTCGACGCTGGCAGTGGACTCCGCACCTGGTTGGTCGAAGACCATGTCCATCCCGCGATGCCATTGCTGAAGTCAACCGTTGTGTTCACGCCCTGCGACACGATGCGAATATCGGAAGGCGCAATGAAGGTTGTTGTTTCGACCGTCGTCTTACGACTGATCTCCCAAGTGACCCTGTCGGTACGCTGCCAGCCGTGGATAGCCTCCAGATTCCTCTTCCCGCCCATTGCGTTCTGAACAGCGGACAAAAGCTGCATCGCCTGCAGATCTCTTCCGTAAGGTGGAAGTGGTGTTTGATTGGGGCTCAAGGGAGCTGGCGGTTGCGGATAATTCTGATACGCCGTCGGCGCTGACGAGGGAGCCGCCACGCTGATTGGTATTGCGGCCGTTTTTGTGCCACCCGGGCCGAATGCAGTCAGGACGTACACCATGTTTCCCTGTGGGCGAACGGTGGCGCTGCCGGTCGTTCCCACCAGCCCAATGCCCGGGTCAATGCGGACCCGCGAAGCTCCAAGAACGATCCAATGCAATGTTGTCGCCTGGCCAAATTGCAGCTGGTTCGATTCAGCCGTAAAACTGACAATCGTCAACGCCGACGGTGGAACAACCACAATCACGATGCTTTCCGATTGAGGGTTCGATTCTCCCCGGTTGATGGCTGTCAGCGTGTACTGCTGGGTGGTCTCCGGACTCACTTCCCACGCGCCGGTAGGCGGCACGGCCCCGATGCCGGGACCCAGCAAGACGGTGGGGTCGTCTCCGGTCACTTGCCAGCGAAGCGTAGTGCTCGATCCTCGTTGGATGGTTTGCGCTGAAGCCGTAAACGAGGCAATTACTGCGGGCGTCACAGCAGGAATGGGTTGCACTTCAGCCGGCGGTCCGTTGGGCGATCCGCCCCCATCGGGCGTTTGCGCCGGCACGACTCCCGGACCCGGCTGTTGCCCCGGCTCTTGGGGCTCCACAGCGTGGCCGGCCGGAGGTTTCTGCTGGCCAGGCGGTTCGTTGTTCGATTGTGGATTTGGCGAGGAGTTCTTTGCCGGCTCAAGCCATCGGTGAATAAGGGGTGTTCCATATTTGTAGACTGCCGCCGCAGTCACCGCTCCAATCAGGCAAAGCGCTGCGATCTCCATCAGCCGCCGGACCGGAAAGGCCGGCTTCGAAGCAGGCGGCTGCGGGAGAGGCGGCCCCGGTGTCTCCAACGCATGAAAGCAATAAGGACACGCGATCCGACCGCCAAGCATCTCCTCGCCGCCCTCGCTGCGGCAACTGGGGCAGCGATAGCTGGAAGCTTGTAACCGGCCGTTCATGCACTCGCAAGCGAGTCTTCCGTTTTTGCCCTCGATGCCGCAATTCGAGCAGCGGCTAATGTGGCAATTCCTCGGAAGAAAGGGCTCATGGCAATGAATGCACAGGCGTGCCGCGTCTTGTTCTTTGAAGGACGCATTGTCCCGCGGACACGTGAGGGAACGCACTGCCATGGTCAGCTCAGATTCCCTCATCGTACTACGGTTCTGGTTGGCCATTTCTGGCCTCGTACGCCCGCCAGGTGAGCTCTCGTCACGGTCGCCTGCGCGTGAAATTGGCCTGCGGCAGGAGCTTGCCCGTGCGATAGTGGGGAGCAGGTTCTATACTGAGGTTCCCCCGACAAGCCCTGCAATGAGGGTCATGGAAATGAAATTCCTCAGCAAGCTGCCCGAAATTCTCAAGAGGTCCTATGCGTGGGTGGCCAAGGAATCGCCGCACCAGGCCGACCCACGAATCTGCCCGCTCTGCTTTGACTCGATTACCGAGGAAACAAAGTTCATCAAGTATTGCCCGGTCTGCAGGAACTGGGAGGTCGTAAGGGGTAAGGCAACGCGCAGTCTGTTCGCGCGATGCAGGAAAGTCGGCTGCAAAGCGAACGGCACACTTGCCCAGCGTCCCTTTCTGGCCCATGAAAACTGCCGGCGGTTGAATCCTCTCATCCTCAACCTCAACGATGGCGCAAAGAACCATGTCCAGCCGCTTGGCGAGACCTTTGCCTTGCGTTGGATCGACGTAAGCGCGGCGGGCGGAAGAAGCGCCCTTCGCGATGTAAAGCATTGGACGCTGCCGATTATTCATGGCGCGGCGGAAAACGTGGTTGCCGTCAAGGCCATGTGGTTCCCGTCCGAACTTCTTCGGCTGCTTTCAAGCGGCAAGGGCAAGCGGGTGCAACTCCGGGGGCCGGCCGACGTTGGAAAAAGCGTCCTGTGCTCCATTGCGGTTAACCCCGACAGCCTTCCGGGCAACCTTCAACTTGAGAATTTCGTCTATGCTTCCCCGTACATTGCCACCGACCTGAATGCGCCCGACGAGCAGCGCCAGCCATTCCGATTCTTTGCCAATGCTCTCCAGGCGATCCAAAGTCTCAGGGACTGGCAGCCATTGGATATGCCTGCCACCGGCCCCGCCGAAGCGTTGATTCGGGCCGGATTCTATAGCAAAATCGTCGAACGGGAACGCCGTGCGTTGGTTTTCTACGACCTGGCCGGGGAGTTCTTCCAGGAAGGAGCGGGCGAGATCGTCACCCAGCATGCCGCCAATTCCGACTGCATCTACATTCTGATCGATATTTCGTGCATTTCGGTCTTCGAAGAATTCATTCCGGAGCACCGGAGAAAAGAACCGAGGAAGAAGGCGGACTTCTATGCAAAGTTAAGCGCGAGTCTGCGGCAAATTGAAGGGGACGAGACTCCCAAGATCATCGTCGTTACCAAAGTCGACCTCGTTGAAATTCCAAACCTCGATGAGCCTCTTCCCGCAGCGAAACCGGACAGCGAGGCATCAGGGCAGGAGAATGCTGAACCGTCTCCATCGGGTGCGGCGAAGGCCGCGGGCACCCGGAATGGCCAACCCTTCTTCGACAAAAAGATGGCCCTGAAGGATCTCTCCGAAATCAAAAGACGCACGGAAAACCAGGCCGCACAAACCAGCAAGGACCTTCAGGATTTCGCACTCTCCAATCTTGAAAAACTACAGAGCTTTTATGACCCCTCGGACCCCAGGCAAAGAATGATTCGCGAACGGCTGGGCGGAGAAACCATCAAAGGCGCGTTCTTTGTGTGGACCACCGGACTCGCGTCCCCTTTTCAGGACCCGTCGCCTGCAACGCAATCGGATCCCGGCTCTCAATCTGCCGTTACTTCTGACGTTGGACCGGCGGCTGGCGCTTCACAGCCGAGTGCAACCACTGCGATCACTGTTGCGTCTCAGCCGTCGCCCCATCCGGTCTTTGTTGACAGCCAGCCGGCAATCAGTTGTGGAGTACTTGAACTGGTGAAATTCACGCTGGAGCTCGAGTAGCGGCGCGGTTGCGCCTCTCAAATTGAGGGAGATCGAATGAGGATCCTGGCTTATGGCGGGAATGAGTACTCAATCCGCGCCATGATCGGCGAATGGCCCGGCATCTCCATCGAGCATCTTGGCGACCTGTACGGGATTCCCTCGGGAAGCCCGAGTTTCGGCCTTGTCTTTCCCGGTGGCGCACCAGCCCTCATCTATCGGGAGCGCATCAATCCTCAATACCGCGGCGGCTACCCGTACACCGTCCTGCTCGATCTGGGGCCCTGGCAGGGGGCCGACACGCTCTGGACGAGAGCGGACTGGAACGCGGCTGGTCTTCTGGAGTGCATGTTTGGCGCGCAAAGTCCCCGTCGCGCCATCTTCATGACTCCCGAGCAACTCAGCACGGCAGTGCTGAAGGCAGTCGTTGAGGAGATCTTCGCCAAACGCGAACTCGATCGCTTTGCGCCGGAATCGAGCGAACTGACTGCCTTTGAAAAAAAGTGGGCGAGCTTCCTGGCCGGCTCTTTGAATTCAGCGGTTCCCGTGGTTGCTCCGCCGCGTTCACTCGGCATCGACCAGCGCCCCACCATGGCCGAATTGGCAAGCCTCGCGTTCCGCCTGCCGCTCTGGCTGCGCGCCGCGCGTGGTTGGATGGTCGGCGGCTCGTATACGCAGGCCGCGGGGTTTGGCGCCGGCGCGTTGCTCGACGATGAACCGTTCGGAGAGAAAATCGATCCGTCCGCCGTCATCCGCGATGGCGATCAGATGCAATTGTTGCTGCAACAGCTCAGCGAATCCCCGTCGACTGCGGAGAGGGCCCGCAAGCTGATCAATGAGCCGGCATTCAACTGGCCCGACTCGAAACAATTGTTCGAGCGCGCTCGGCAGTGGCGCATGGCCGCGGTTGGAGACGACTCCGCCTTCCAGGAAAAGCTTCCGGAAGAGGGCATGCTTGCGGAACAGATCTTCGCCGCCGCTATGGAGAACGCGAGGGAAAAGGCTCGCAGCCAAACGAAGATCGGTCCTGATCAGACGCGCGCCATCCTGCAGTCGCGGCGTCGCTTCGGTCCGACGCGCATTCCGCGAGTAATGGTTCCCTATTTTGACGACGCGGCACTCAACCGTCAACTCGACGTCGAGTCGGTCCCTCCGCGTGTTCCCGAGTACCTCGAACTTCCTGCTGACCTCTGCATGGCACGCTGCAAACGTCAAATGCTCGCGAAGAAAGGCGACCTCAAGCCGGCGGAGCTGGACGGTTGGAGGCAATTCCTTCGCGATGCGGATGCGGGAGACGAAGAAACTGAATTCCTGGAGGAATTCGCGAGGCAGTTGCGCGGGCTCGCGCCCTGGAAGAACAATGAGGATCGCAAGCTCACTCAGATCCTCAGGCAGGAGGCCGCATCGCGGCTTCGCAAGGGTCCCAATAGCCTCTTCCGCACCTGGCTTTTCGACAGCGCGACATTTCTTCCCACTGAAGAAGTGAATGCGGAGCTGGAGAATATCAAAAGCAGTCTGGATGCACCGCTGAAAGATCTGGCCAACTTTCTCAAGGAAGAGCCACGTCAGATGGGAACCGCCGTGCGCGCGTGGCTCAAGCAGCTTGCTTCATCCGGTCTTCGCAATCACATTGGCGTGGAGGCGAAGCTTGAGGTCGCCTACGAAAGCCCGCAGGGCTGGGCGGACTTCTGGGCTCTCTCGCAAGCGCTCAAAGAAGGCAAACCCTTTGCCGGTAAAGAGGTCGTGAAAGAAGAGCGGACATTTCTCGCGGCGGAATGCATGGACCTGTTGCGGCTCTACACGGGCAACAGGCAATTGGCCATTCCGGTTCCGGAGTTTGTACAGATCGCTAAATCACTCGAATTGCCAAAGCGATTTGGGAGCGCGTTGAGTGAGTTGGCTGCGGACCCCCAATTCCGCCGATACTACGATGCTCTCCTGCCGGTCCGGAAGAAAGGGGCCGTCGATGCACTGAAGTCCGAGCAGGCGCCGACTGCAAAGTCTCAGCTGCTTACAGAGGCGAGCGAACTGCGCGACGCGATTGACGGGATTGTGAAGGAAATCGCTGATTCCGATCTGATGATTCCGCCGAACGCCAAGCAGGAAATCGATTCCCAACAATACGACGACCTGGCCGATCTGCTCCTGATCGATTGGGCCCGTGGCAAATCGTCTCGGCCCGATTCCCAGGAGCAGTATGCTTCGCTGCCGGTGAATCCCTTGGCAGTTGCCACAGGAATCGCGGCGCTACTTTTCGGCGCGGCTGCGTGGTTCCTCCGGTTTCATCCAGCGATTCCCTTTGCCGGCGCTCTTGCGGCTGGGCAGCATCCCCTGCTTCTCGAGTTGGCCGGCACAGTCATCGCCATCTGCGGACTCTTGCAGCTCATTCGTGGATTGTTCCCGCCCGCTTACACTCTGACCCTCTCGAAAAATACCTGGAAACGTGTGCGCAAAGTCGCCGCAAACTTCCTCAGAAACGGCGATCGATACACGAAGCGCCGCTGCGGAGAATTGCTCGCGAACTTCGCGCAATCCGGCGCGCGGGACTTCAGTGTCGAGGGCAGCTTCGACTGGCTTCTTCTCCTTTATCTCGGCTCCGGCGCGGGACCGATCGCGCAGTTCGAGGAGGTGAGCTCCGGTCAAGTGAAGCGGGTTCGCCGCTCCATCGTGTTTGTCCTTGACAGGGCAGGGCTGATCAGGAAGAAAGGTTGGTTCAGAGGATGAACCTTCTCTTTCTCACGTTTCCTGCTCTTATCTTTGTTACATTTGCGTGGCTGGCCTTCCGGAATCCCGATCGAATTCGGATGGCCTTCGTTTGCCTGATGGTTGCCGTGCTTTCCGCAGTGTCCGCCCTGCTTCTGCTGCGCATGGTTGACAATACGGGCCGTTGGATTGATCACACGCAGATCGCGTGGGTGGGCATTGCACCGGCTGAGGGCAATTCTCTTACGCTGGGCTCGCCCTCCGCCGGCGCCGTTCCCGCCTGGCCCGGCGATCACCTGTCTCCAACCGTGAAATTCACCGCCGCTGCGAACGGCCAGATGACGTTAGAAAGCTCCGGCGGTGGCGGATTTGTTTTCGATAGCAGTGACAACGTCCTCTATGGCACAAGCCTCGATCAGGATCAGGTCGTCAGCGATCGCGATGGAGATTCCTATATGTTGTCGGTGAAGAAGCGTGGCTGGCTCTTGAAAAAATGGCGCATCGGTGTCTCTCGTAATGGGCAAAACCTGCTGCTGAACGGCGAAGGCGACGTGATCGCATCCGAGACCTCGGCTGTGAACCTTGCCGGAGAATTGGACCGCACCCTGCGGAGGATGCGCGCGCAATCGGACCCTGAAGCCGGGCCGCTCGGCAGGTGGGCCGCACAGATTCAATTGCTTTTGACCAGCAGCAATCACGCATACTTCGTGATCGCCGGTCGGCCGGGCTCCGGAATCCAGCAGCAATCCTCGCGGGTCCCCATGGGTTCGGTGATTGCGATCCGCTGGTCCCGCTTGCGACTTAATGTTCGGATTGAGTCGATCGATGGAACGCCACGCCTGGTCTTCTTGCCGCCATTCCGCGAATCCAGCCCGCTGCCGCCAGAGGACGCGCCCGCCCCAGTCCCCACCCGCCTGGAGATTGAAGCAACTCCCGCGCCGGGAGACAAAGCATTTTTGTTGCCCATCGGGGCTCTCACTGCGCCGCATAATGAAGCGCTTCTGGTCGATGGTAAATTCGAAAACAAATCAGGCAATCCTGCGCCCGATGTGGCTGGTATTCCGGGCGTCACTTCGTCGTTCGATGCAGTCATATCAAACTACCACTTTTATCTGGACACAATTCACGATGTACCTGCAGCCTGGTCCTTCGGAACCGCTGGAGCCGGCTTGCCGCTGTTCTTGCCGTTGCTCGTCATCTGGCTCGGATATTTGTGCTGCCTGCTTGAAATCTTCTTCCTCTATGACGACACAATCGAACCGCGCACGCTGATCGCTCTGCTCGGCATCTCGCTCGTAGCCTGGGTGGTTCTCTGTGCCCGAGTGGGCCTCGCATTTCGTTACGCGGCAAACCCCGGCACAGTCGATGCTCTCGCGGTCGGCGGCCTCACGCTCTCACTGGGAGCCCTGGCATTTCTTCCAGCATTCATCCTTGTGCTGGCGTTTTTGTGCTCTGTCACCAGGCATGAGGCTGCGGATTTGGGATTGCGCCGTTTGCTGCCCGCCGCCAACCTCCTCGTATTCCTGGTCATTCCGGCGCTTGTTTGGCACATGTGGCCCATTCTTCATTTGTCGCAAACGCCGGGCCGTGTCGACGGGATCCTCTCTTCGTTCCGTGCAGCGTTCAGCGCCGAAAAACCGTGCGCTCTGTTTTTGTTTCTCTGGCTCATCGGATGCGTTTGGTTATGGCGCAAGGCCAGGCGAGGCTCGCGTCAATCGCTCGAAGATCGCCTTGTGAATCTCGAGGAAGCTCTGACGGTGATGTGGGTGAAACACTGGCAGCGGCGCGATATTGCAATCGTGGTCGGTGCCATTTTCGTGGTCTTTTGCCTCGCCTTCGTTACGCGCTCGATTCCGTGGCTCAACGGCCCCGCCAAGGAGGCGTTTGCGCCGCTCTGCCAGTTATTTGGCCTCGCCATTCTTCTCGTGCCGGGCAGAGGCCAATTGCACTCCGCGGATCGAGTAGGCAGATGGAAGAAGTCGTCCATCGGATGCATCCTCATTCTTCTGCCTTGCCTGCTGCTGCCTGCGTTTGGCTTCGGAGATTGGGGAGGCGTGGTTGGCGGCCTGGCACTCTTCCTTCCGTTCTTGTTTGTCGTTCTTCTGGGAAATCATCGTGCCCTCGCCAAGTGGTTTGCAGCAGCTGTGATCGTCCTCTGCGTATCGGGTATTCTCCTCTTCTTCTTTCCTGGCTGGGCTATCCACTGGCCTCGCGTCTATACGCGCATCACGATTGCCGAACATACTTCAAAATGGGCCGAGGACCAGTGGCTCACGCAGCGCGCGTACAACCGCAACGGGGACTCGGTGGCGCAGCAGTTCGCCTTTGGCGATGAACATCGCTGGGCCAATCTCCGCATGATCCGGATCGGCGCCTATACCGGCGTCGGCTTTGGGAATTCCAGTCCGCAGAAGGCCGGAATCGCGCTCAATACCGTTCAGGCCGACAGCACCTACGCGTTCTACATTGCCAGCGAGCACGGCGCCTGGGGCGGAGTATTTCTTTTGTTGCTCGCTTCGCTTCCGCTCGTTTTGGTTGCGTGGCGCCATTGGCGTGCATCCGGCGCTTCCTGGCTCACCGAGCTGCTCTACATCATAGCCGGCGCGTTTTTTCTTGAAACCCTGGCGCAGGTGCTGATGAACAGCATGCAGATTATTCCCTTTACAGGCCGCAATCTGCCGCTGCTTTCCGTTTCCTCACTTTCCGATGTTCTGCGCTGGTCAGTTCTCTTCTCCTGCGCGGTTCTCATCATGGTCGCGGACCGCGATCCCCAGGACGAAGCATCGGCCCGGAGCTGGCAATGGCCCGGAAGGGTCGTCGCAGCCGCTGTCGGCATCGTCTGTGTTTCGCCCATCCTTATCCTCATACAGGGACAATTGGCCGATCGGACGCTCGAGAATCCTAAGCCCGGCCAGGAAATCGCGGTGGGCGCGGTGCCGCCCGTCTACGATCGTGACGCCGAAGTGCGCGGCCAGGTGGAGCAGATCCGCAGCGAACTTAAGTTCGATCCGGCCACGGACCGCATTGTGTTCACGTCTCCCGAGGAACAAGACAGGAACCAAGATACGCAGCTTCAGCAGGAAATCCAGCGCTTTAACGTCCTTCCCGACTCGTTGAAGATCGTGTCTCCGGGAGGGAACAGCCTCAGGAGCCAGGGCGACATCAAGAAATTCGTCGCCGATATCACGTCACTCACCACCGTCGACGGCTATTTAAAGCTGATGGACAATTGGAAGGAAGAAGAAAACCCCGCGCAAGCCGCGGCGCTTCCCCCGCTCTTTCGCGTTGAAGAGCGGCTTCCGGTTGCGGACGCGGACCAGTCTCCTGAGTCGGGAACGCCGAGCTTTGAGATTCAGGCAAATCCGGCCTATGACGCCGCCATCGACCTCGACACCCGGCTTAACCCTGACGGCTTGAAGACCATTGCCTGGCGCAATGGGTCGGGCGATAGTTGGCTGCTGCAGGGGCCCGGCGTGCAGGTCACCATCACCGCCGGCGGCGGAGCTAACGATCAGCGATCGAAGGTCGTATTGTCGCCGATGAAAGGCGTGAGCAACCAGATCGACCGGTTTTCCGCATCGACGCAACAAACCACTGGCAAACTGAAAGTTGTTCTGAATTGCGCCAATGAGAGCAACTGGAAGATTCCCTTTCTGCCAAAGCGCGTGCCCCCGCAAACCGAACTGGTCGACTTTGACGCCTCGGGTAGCGGCATTACGATGAGCTCGGCAGACCTGAAGCTGGCGTATCAGCCGGCCGGGAGCCCCGGCTTCAAGGATTTCAGCGGAAAAATCACGTTGAACAATGGCGCGCGCTTCAAGCCCCGCCAGAGCGTCTGCAAACTGCCAACTGCGCCGATCTTCACGCTTACGCATTCAAGCGCCGGAGCCCTGGTTGGCGCCGCCTGGGTGAATGGAGAATGGGAGGCCGCTTACGACACGGGTGCCCGCCTTACCTGGCTGCAACAGCTCGCGCGGTTTTCGCAGTCGCAGCGAGATAAGCAACTCGGGTTCGACCGCGTAACGCTTGAGCCGCGACTGCAGGCAGCGGCGCAAGCGTCAGTCGACCAGCACGGACGCGATTTGCAAAAGAAGTTGCTCGCAGCGGCAATTTCCCTGTGCGCCGACGTCAACTGCGGCAGCACGGCCGCAGAAGACGGCGCGAAAATTCCATGGGAACTCGCTCTGAAGCGCATGGAAGCGCGCCGGCTCTTTCTTCCGCCGCGCGCCGCTGTCTCGATCATGAATCTCGATGGAGAGGTTCTTGGGCTCGCCGGGTGGCCGCGCAGTTCCACAACCGGTGAATGGGAGACGGTAAAGGACGCCGACGGCAAAACCGAAATTGACGTGCATCCGCCGGCACAGTGGCTCGCAACAGAGGCACCCGCCGCCGTCAGGAACCGCTATCTCGGCGACAGAAACTTCGATCTACTGGTTGCAGGTTCGTCCACCAAACCCATCTGGGCCGCCGCAACCCTCAGTGTGAACCCTCGCCTCGTGCATCTGGGCGTGCGCGGCGTCAAAGTGGATCACACGCTCTTTGGCATCGACATTCCGGGCGCAACCTGGAATGGAACAGCAAGCGGTGATCGCTGGATCGATTTCACCCACTACCTTTCCAATTCGAACAATAATTATCAGGTCCGCCTCAATTTCCTTGGCCTTGCGCCTCCCGACGCTGGGCCGAATGTCGTTCAAGTGGAGCGCAACGGGGACGGATCCGAGTACCACACCTCGTCACAGTTGGAGACAATTGCGACTCAGCCCTGGGAGCGCGCTCCCGACCTCGCAGCTTACGGCTTCAGCCACAAAACCCCTCAAACGCTGCAGGGATTGGCAGACAGTCAGCTCGCGCAGGCGATGCAAGCGCACTTCCCGGTCAATATCGTCGAAACGAATCAGCCCCGCCGTTCTTACGACATCTCGTTCTGGTCGGGAAATGAACTGGACAATTTCGTCGCCACGGAAGGTGTCGAAGAAAGATGGGGCCAACTCAGTTCCAGCAGCCCTGCCGCAACAAATTTTGAATTCGATGCCACGAGTTCCGATCCTCGGCATCTTCCCGAATTCGCATCGCCGCGGGCCTTTATCAGCGTCCTCCTCGGCGGCTCCACAAACACCTGGTCGAATCTCGATTTGCCGTCGAGCATCTATACGGCGATGTCGGGGAGGCCCATTGTGCCGCACATCGGTATTTTGCCGCGGACCGTGTCCACGCGCGATCCACTCCCGCGCGACGTTTCCGATCCCATTCGCGCCGGCTTAGAGGAAATGATCCGGTCGGGTACGGGTGCGCCTTTTCTGTCGGACCGGTTTGGCGGTGCTCATGCGCTCTCCCGATCGCTGGGACCGGAGTACAACTTCTACGCGAAGACCGGAACCCTTGAAACGCTTGAAGAGACCAGGGAGAGCAGCGATTTAGCCCTGGCTCGCATTGTCCTTATCATTGTTCCGAAGGGAACGGATAAATCGCGCGCGCACAAGGGGCTTATCCTGTCTTTCGTTTCAGAGTACGGCGGAATGAGTAACTCGGAATCAAATTCGGCGGTCGAATGGATCAGCAACTTCGTCCTTGAAAACCGCGACCTGCTCAAAGACGCGATGAAGTAGCAACTACCAATCCTCTCGTTGGGGGACGGACCGGCGACGATCCGACCAGGACTTATTTCCTTGTGGACGCGGGAGAAAAACTTCCGACTCCGTTCCGTCCAAAAGTCATTCGAGCGCAACTCAGTTACGATGCCTGGAGAGGTAATCTTCATCAGATTGAAGAGAAAAATGCCGGCTTAGTGAGGATCGAGATCGGGTGCGGACACAGAATTCATTTGACGGCCTGAAGAAGGATCGACTCACATTCCTGGGGAGTTTCAATGCCGGTAAAGCCGAATCCATTCCATCGGTAGGCTGCAATTCGAGTTGCTTTCGTGGCAGGATCCGGCAGCAGGAACGAGTCGCCGCGATGCAGCGCGCACAAGACGCCGTCTTTTGATTCCACTGCATCGATCAGCGGCCATGCCAGTGCGGAGCCTCGCCATCGCGCAATCAGGCCATGCGGACCAACAGCGTAGACATAAGGCCGCAGACCCACCTCATCGTCAATCGATGAGTTATGCCGTTCTAATGAGAGCAGCAGGGGTTCGGCCGCCATGGAAGTGACCAGTTGCAGGGAGACCAGAGCCTGGCGTCTTGATTGCCATACGAGCTTTCCCACCCCGTCGCCATCAATCTTGCAGCCATCGAGAATGATTCCATTCGGCGGCTGATCGGAAGACCATGGTTCGGGCCGGATGGTGACTCCATCGATTTGCGCACCCGGATCAAGCTGCGGAGAGCAGGCTGCGAGAGCATGATCAGCTGCCGCATCTCTGCCCGCCAACTTTGGATAAGCCGTGGCCTCATCGGTGTGTGTGGCAATCGCTCCGCACAGCAAGTGGCCGTCGTGGATGCGGCAGTCGGCGATGAGGCCGTCTTTTGTCTCGGCATATTTCTGGTCGAATAGATGGTTGCCAAGCGAGAAGAAGACCGGCTTGCCCTCAACGCATGCGGGAGCCTGGACAACATGGGGATGATGGCCGACGATCAGATCCGCTCCGTGCTCGACCAGCCAGCGCGCCTGCTGCTGCTGCGAGCCGGTTGGCCAATCCTGCAGTTCGTTGCCCCAATGAATGGATACGACAACCAGGTTCGCCAACTGGCGGGCGAGCCGCAGCTTCTGCGCCAGTTCGACAGAGGGGACTTGCTCGACGCGGCCATCGGCAGCACGGATGGTTGTGACCGCGATGAAACCGAGGGTGAGCTCGCCGAAGCGAAAAAACTGCGGAGAACTGTCGAAGTCCAGCGCCAGCAGGCCGCTCTGCTGGAAGGCTGCGCGCGTTTCGATTCGACCGGCCGGGCCGAGGTCGCCGGAGTGGTTGTTCTCCGCGGTCACCAGACGGAAGCCGGCCTGCCGCATTAGTTCGACTGCGGAATCGGGCGCGGCGAAGCACAGTTTGTTCTCCGCGGGACATTTTGCCGGGTCGCCGATGGCGCCTTCGAAGTTGCCGCCGACGAGGCTGGCGCTGCTGAAGAGGTCAGAGAAACCAGTCCACGGACTTGTCTTGCGCTGGTCGATTTCTGCGCTCACGAGGCGCGACATCATGACGTCGCCGGTAAAGAGCAGGCGGAAATCGCCGGGGGCTGCCTGTGCCTCGGCCGCGATCGGGATGAGAAGTGTTGCGGCTGCGAGCGCTAGAAGGGCGGTTCTGCCGGACATGAAAGGCTCTCTTTGGAGATGAAGGAGCTGACCCACGCGGGATGGACCTGGGTTTCGACCTTGCCGCGAACCGCTTTGTCCGCCGGCGATGGATTCACAGGATCGCGGTCGGGGTTGGCGGGCTTTCCGGCCCAAGCGAGGTCAGTGAGCGGCATAGACGAGGGGAATTCGTAGTAGGAGTAAATGCTGCCCTTCACAATTTCGCGGCGGCCAAAGTAGGGAACCACCTGGTCCCATTCGAGCGGACGGCCGACGGCTGATTCGAGGTACGGTACTTCGCCGCCGCCGGCGACATCGGCGATCTTCATGATCGGGTTGGGCGTGGAGAGCGCGAGGTCTGCGCTGGCAAGACTGTTGTAAACCAGGAAGTCATGCTCGGCTACCGCACCTACATGGAGGATCTCGTCATAATCGGTATTGCTGAGCGGCTGATTCTGCAGTTCCTTTTGGGCCATGGACTCGAAGAGGCGCGCCTTGCTTGCGGTTGCCTGAAGGCGGCGGATGATTCCGTCGCGTAGCGGCTGGGCTGTCTGGTCGCTCGATGGGTCCTGAGGCAGATTTCCAGTGAAGTTCGCCGACTTCGCGACCACCTGCTCCATCTGATCGAACAAGGATGCAATGGCTTCGAAGGTCTTCGGTGCGGGCTCAACGTAGCCTCTTGGCGGACGCAGGACAATTGCCTCAAAGCCGCCCTCGCCGCACTCGGCGGTAGATCTCTCATTGACGAGCACAGTTGCGTGGCGCAGCGTGGCCCAGGATGCAAGACCCGTCTGGACTCTTTTCGCATTCCAAAGTGCGCTCGGCGGGTTGCCGGGAAAGGCAGCATCGTCGGCCCACTGCACGGCCAGCGCGTTGATCCACCCGTCATATAGGTCTGGCTGCGCCGCTGTTTCGGGCTGACGCCCATGAAGCGCATTGAGCACAGGACCGAGTGCGGAATAGGCTGCGAGGTCGGTCTTCAGCAACGAGCGCGCATAGCCGCTGCCCAGGGCTGCGGCCAGATCGAGACCCGAGGGCAGTCCACGCGGGCCTTTGGTCCCGGTGATCTGTTCGGCGGCGGGCCAATTGGAGTGGTAGACGGTGGAGAGCAGGACTTCGTTGTCAAAACCCCATGAGAGGGGGAAGATCTGCGGGTTGGTGACGGGATGAAGGGCAAACGTGGGAGGAACGAACCCTCCGGTATTCCACACCAATGGCGAGCGGCTGGGCGCTATGTAGGCGCTGTAGGCTGCGATCCACTGAAGCGCTTTTGCTTTGACATCGTCCGGCAGCGAATTCAAAGGAGTGGCATCGATGGCCGCGGCAGCAGTCGTGAGGTAATGGACAGCCTTGAAGTATTGCTGCATCTCGGGCGTAGCGGTGTAATAGCCGCGCGGCCTCAGCTCGGTAAAGTTGAACGGCTCGTCAAAAACGGGTGAACTGAATGTCCCCTGCGCTTGTTGAATGTGCAGAGCCTCGGCGTTGGAGGAGTTCGCTACACTTTCGGAATCCGCCACCGCAGTGAAAGCCATGCCCCAAGTGGAGTTGGGCGCGGTCGCGTTGAGTGATTGGCGCGCGGCGTTGACAAACGCCCAGAACGCGGGCATCGCCTGCTGGCGCTCCTCGACGATGAAAGCGCCTTCGTAGGCGGAAGCAACGAGCTCCCAGAAAATGTCGGTGGTCACGAGGTAAGGCCGCGTTGGCGTTGCGCTATCGAAGCGGCCGCAGGCGTACGATTCTGAGTCGTAGAGTTCGTACATCTGGTCATCGCCGGTTGTGCGAAGCAAGCCGGCTTTGGTTGTGTAGCTGTCGCGGTCGGCTGCGTTCTGGGTGAACATCCAGGCATTGATCACGTCGGCCAGCGGGACTTGAATCGGCACGTAGACCAGCGCCGGTGCGCCCGACTTCTCCACGAGTCCAACAATTCCCTTCCCGTCGGGCACAGAGGAAGGCGTGGAAGTGAACTGATAGCCGACGGCCTCGGTTGAGGTTGTGCTGCCATGGTCGCCGATTACAGCAATACCGGGCACACCGCTCTTCCAGTGCAGTAAAGCTGCGCCGTTCGGGGTCACCGTGAGCGAACCGCCGCATGGGTTGCCGACTATGTGCGATGGCTTATCCCAATTCTGGCCTGCATAAGCAAGCTGCTGAAAACAGCCGTTGCCGTCCTCCCAGATGAGCACATGCCCGTCGGGATGAAAGGATTCAGGCAGCGCCGAAGGGACGAAGTTTGGTGTTGGATCCTGATTTTCGTCGGGAATCTTTACATAGTCGGCTTGCGGGCCGATGACCTGGTATTCGCGCTGGCCATCTTCAGTGATCGAGCGCGTGGAGTAGACGCCGCTGGGCAGGCGTTCTGCGAAGAACAGCCGGTAACTCTCGACGGCCTGGTCCGTTGTGTTGTTATAGCCGGTCTCAAAAGGCCGCGGAGCGACGAGAAGACGGCGCACGTCAGCAGAAGTCTGATAAATGCTGTGCTGCGTCCAGCTTCCACTCACGTTATCTGCAACAAGAATCTGGGATTGCTGGCCGGTTTTTCCCGCGACGAAGAAGCGCTGCCCCATGGGATGGACGGCGATGGAAGCAGCCGTAAAGGTCGAAGGTAAATCGAGCAGCGAGACGCTTCTGCTGTCGCCTATGTGCCAGCTAACCACATGGTTGCCGGCTTTGTCGTGGGTCAGGATGACCGCATCCGCGCCAGTGGGCCAGATGTCGAAGTCCACAACGGAAGTTCCGGCGGGCAGTATCAACTCTGAACTCGATGCGGGGGAAGGCGTCACGCTGAGTTCCTCCGACGCAAATGGAGAAGGCGCCTGTGCGAGCGCAGACAAGGCAAGGGCGGGAAGGCTCAGGAACATCGCCACCATACGCTTCTGCGCGTGGTTCATAAGGGCCTCTTCCGACTGGACTCAGGCCATTCTAGACCACGCGGCTCCAAATTCGGCCGAATCGTGAATCGCGAATTAGCCAGGCATTGTTTGTGAAGCCGCTCGCCAGGCACACGGGTTGTCCGTTGTTGAATTCGATCTGAGTGTCGGGGTTCCCGCCATTCCGCATTCTCTAAGTCGCTTCCTGCATATGAAACGCATTCTGTCCGAGTGACAATCTATTCGAAAGTTGCCCACGTTTCGGGCCGATTGGTACCGAGACATGCCCGCGAGTTCGGTGACTCGCTGACTTTCTGTCCCGAATTCTCCGCTGGATTCTTTTATCCGGTGGCCAAGAACGGATTTCGAACCATTTGGCTCGATTTCGGAGCAGCATGAAAGGGGACAGGCGACTTCTCTGACGGAGAAGTTCTCGAATTTCCTGGCAGTAATCCAGGGCCGAAAATGCTCTCCGGTCCCTTTCCGAGCCAAATTCCTACGAATTTGCCCGGAAATCCGAGAAAATACCGAAGATTCTCTATAAATCGCTGATTATATTGACTCGTTGGCGGAGAGGGAGGGATTCGAACCCCCGATACCCTTTCGGGTATGCCGGTTTTCAAGACCGGAGCCATCAACCGCTCGGCCACCTCTCCGCGGTCTGCCGGTCACACTTGATTGTACGTCGAATCCTCTCGACTCATTGTCTCGCTCCTACTTCTTGCCCTCGAGCTCGTCGGCCAGCGCGCCTGCGCCATAAATCTTGCGCAGCCCCTCGATCATTCCCGCGGAGTGCACAGCCACGGCGCGATTTTTCGTGCCGTCGTAAACAAAGTCTCCGGCCAGCGACTCGATGTTGCCGTCGAAGATCAGCCCCACCAGCTCGCCATCGCGGTTCACTACCGGCGACCCCGAGTTTCCTCCAATGATGTCGGCGGTGCACACGAAGTCCATCGGCGTCGCCAGGTTGAGTTTGTCGCGCGCCGCCGCCTCTTTCGGCGTCAGATCCCATGGCGCCTGGTTGCTGAAGCTCGCCGCGCGATCGTACAGTCCGTAAAAAGTTGTGAAAGGCGGAGCGGTAGTTCCGTTATAGGGATAGCCGTCGACCGTTCCATAACTCAGCCGCAGCGTGAATGTCGCGTCGGGATAGGCGTTCTTGCCGTAAACAGCAAAGCGCGTCATGCCCAGCTTCTCGCCCGCAGCATCGAACACGCTGGCAATGTTGTCTCGATATTTCACATAGCTCGCCCGCCATACCGGATCAACCCGGCGCGCGGCCACGATCATCGGATCGGTGGAAGCGGCCACGGCCGCTTCGCCGCCATCGATCAGGCTTTTGCGAAAGGCTGGATCGCCGAGTTTCGTTCCATCCACAAGCGCGTCGACCGTCTTATCGATGTCACCGCCCTGCACGATCGCCTGCAGGTACTCGTCGTCGGCGCCCAATTTCTCTTTCGCGAGGTTAAGCGCGGTTTTCATGTACAGCTTCTCAACCGGGGAATGAACGGGTGCTGGAGAAAGCAGTTGGAAGCGCAGGGAATCGAGGCCCGCCTCGTGATACTGCGGCAGGCGATCGCCATCGGGTTTCTTCACTTCGGCCACATATTGCACGATCTGCAGCGCAAATGAAAACAGCTGGCTATCCGTGCGCCGGAAGATCCTCCTCTGCATCTCAGGCCTGGCTAAATCCACTGCGCGCGCCACATCATCCCATGCGCCACCATATTCTTTTTGCAACTCTGGATTCGCAGCTACTTTTGCGCGTAAGTCCTGCTCCTCCGCTTGCTTCTTGGCCGAGATCGCCTTGTCAGAAAGCGCCTCAGCGCGGCCCAGGTAGACCTTCAGGCTGTTTTGCAACAAAAACACATTCGTTCCCACCAGTTCAGCCTGCTCGGTTCCCTGCTTCGCAAACTCCTGCTCTGCGGCAATGCGGCGCTGGTAATACTGAATCGCCGCCGGCTCGATCGTATCCCGCTCTAAAAGCAGCTCGGCCACAGTGTCCTGCCGCGAAGTCGATCCCGGATGGCCTGGGACAAAGACCAGTTCGCCCGGCGCTGCGCCCTTCGCACTCCACTTCAGATAGTTATCCGTGTGCAGCGGCTTGCCATTGTCATACACGCGATAGAGCGCCATATCGAGGTCATATCTCGGATAGGTGAAATTGTCCGGATCGCCGCCGAAGAAGGCGGCCTGCTGCTCGGGCGCGAAAACCAGTCGCACGTCCGTGTACGCCTTATATTGATACAGCCAATACTCGCCGCCGTCATAAAGAGCCACCACATCGGAACGCAGCCCCGTCTTGTCCTTGCTTTCCTTTTCAATGGCCGCGATTTCGGCATCCCGCGCCTTCAGCGCATCGGCATCGTCCTTCGCGCCCTTTGCAGCGCCCTGCACTCGCGCCGTTACGTCCTGCATGCCGACAAGCACATTCACTTCAAGATCCGGTGTCTTCATCTCCTGGTCCGGTGTCGAAGCGTAGAACCCATCGCGCACATAATCGTGATCGGGCGTCGAGTTCTTCTGCAGTTGGCCGCGTGCCACGTGGTGGTTCGTCAGCAATAGGCCGTCGGAACTCACAAACGAACCCGACCCGCCGTCGTTCAGCCGCACGCTCGAAAGCCGGAGATGATCCAGCCATTCCTGTGTCGGATGAAAGTTGTACTTCTCCGCCAGTTCCTTTAGCGGCGGGTTGTCGAACGTCCACATGCCTTCTTCGGCGCACATCGGCGACACGACTGCGAAAAGCAGCGCGGAAATGGCAAATACAGAACGAAAACTACGAGTGGTCATAGTGTCCTCATCAATTCACGAGCGCCAAATCGCGCCTCGCGATCAGTTTTGCGGCATCACCAGCACTTCCACCCCGGAGGGCGCGTCTTTCTGATGGAACACCTTCTCAGTAGCCTTTTTGAAATCTTCCGGCTTGGCGTAGGGAATGTCAGTGAAAGTTTGCGGATTGCGGTCGGTGAGCGGGAACCATGAGCTAGCAACCTGAATCATGATGCGATGACCGCGGCGGAATGTGTGATACAGGTCCGGCATTGTGAAGTCGATGTCGGTTTCCTTGCCCGGCGTCAGCGCCTCCGGCTTCTCCCAGCTTGAGCGGAACTTTGCGCGGAACGGCTCGCCGCGGAGCAGTTGCTCGTAGCCGCCCAAATGCAGCGGTGGCTCGTCGATCACGCGCTTGTTCGGCGTCTCAATGTTGTCGGAATCCTCTTCCGGATAAACATCGATAAGCTTCACGTCGAAGTCTGAGTCGGTCCCCGAGCTCGCCACCTTGAGATGCGGCGAGATCGGGCCCGCAATCGTGACATCTTCCGTGAGCGGGTCGGTCTCGTACGTCAGCACGTCGGGCCGGTAGCTGGCAAAGCACTGATCGTCGACCATATAGCGCTGCGGCACCGTGTCCGTTGTGTAGCCCACAAAGGGCACGGGATGGTTGGGGTCGCTGACGTACTCGTCCCAGCTCTCGGTTTCAATCGGCGGATCGAAGCTCAGCTTGCCGCCGGCGTGAAGGTAGAGTGTCTTCGCTGCTGCGTTTTTCGGCGGCCACTCGTCGAAACGGCGCCACACGTTGGTTCCTGTCTCAAACACAACCACCGTCGCAGGCGTTTTGCCTTTGCCCTTCAGATAATGCTCGAAAAAGGGAAACTGAATCTCGCTGCGGAAGTACAGCGAAGTTTTCGCGTTGAACTGCACATCTCCCAGGTGGTCGCCATCGTTCCGCGCCCAGCCTCCGTGTACCCATGGGCCCTCCACCAGCGTCACCGGCGTCTCGGGATTGAACTTCCGCACCACATTGAATATCCGGTACGGCCCTTCCAGATCTTCAGCATCGTACCATCCACCCACCACCAGAACCGCGCACTTCACATTCTTCATGTGCCGCGACACATCGCGCGATTGCCAGTAGTCGTCGTAGGTGTCGTGCTTGTACTGGTCGTCCCACATCCACGTCGCACCATCGAGATACTTGTCCAGGCTGGCCACATTCCCGGCATTGAGAAAAAACTTGTAGTTGTCCGGAGTGCCGAAATCGAATGTCTTCTCCGGCGTCGGCAGCACAGGATTCTGTTGCGGATGGAAAAACGGAGCATAAAAACCGAAGCCGGCGGCGAGCATAAACGCTCCGCCATGATAAGAGTCGTCGCCCAGAAAAAGATTCGTCATGGGCGCCTGCGGGCTGGCCGCGACGATGGCTGGGTGCGAGTCGATGATCGACGCCGAAGTGTAGAACCCCGGATAGGAGATGCCCCAGATTCCCACCTTGCCGTTGTTGTTGGCCACGTGCTTCAGCAGAAACTCGACTGTGTCGTATGTGTCGGACGAATCATCCACATCCTGCGGCGATTTCTTCTGATCGATGTGCGGCCGACTCTCAACGAACGTGCCCTCGCTCATCCAGCGTCCCCGCACATCCTGAAAGACAAAAATGTAGCCGGATTTGTCGAATTCGTCTGAGGGGCCGAGCTGCGCGGGATAGCGGTCCTCGCCGTACGGCTCTACGTCATAGGGCGTGCGCACCATCAGAAAAGGATATGGGCCCGAGTCGTCAGGAAAAGCCGCGGCCTTCGGCACGTAGACGGCGGTAAAGAGCCTCACGCCATCGCGCATGGGAATACGGTACTCGTACTTCGTATAGTGGGCGCGAACAAACTCGTCGGCGGGCGCCGCGGGCTGCTGTGAGCGCAGGCCGGGGAGCACAAAAAGCTGCGCGGCCAGTATGACGAAAATGAAGCGTCGCAGAGCGATCATCGTGGCCCGAAATCTCCTAGTCTTTCAGAGTAACGCAGAGGCACGCTGCTTGGCCCGTGCCGCCATCGGAACTCTATGAACACCGTTGAGGGCGTGACGAACAGAGGATTAACGAGCACGAATGAAGTCCGGGCTGAGCACCGTTGCCGGCAGCGCACTTGTTTCGCAGCATTCTGACCAACCGCGAAAACCACCTGCGCCTCTTCTATCAAATGATTTCCATCTCCTTCCTCGCGCTCCACCCAGCCTTCCACAGATTTTCTGCATTTCCTTACGCAATCCTTATGCGTTTTGCGCCTTCCCAGTTTAATCTGAAATTGATCCCTAAACTGGCTGCAGGCGCATTCTCCGCCGGGGCTGTTTTACCATTTCCAACTCATAAGGAGACCTATGTCAAAGTACAAATTGGAGTACATCTGGCTCGACGGCAAAAAGCCCATTCCCGAACTGCGCGGCAAAACCCAAATCAAGAGCTTCGATAAAACGCCTACCCTTGCCGACATGCCCCTTTGGGGATTTGACGGCAGTTCCACCATGCAGGCAGAGGGCAGCAAGTCCGACTGCATTCTCAAGCCCGTCGCTCTCTACCCAGACGCCAGCCGCAAAGACGGTTTCATCGTCCTCAGCGAAGTCATGCACCCTGACGGCACCGCGCATTCCACCAACATGCGCGCCACCGCTCCTGATGATCCGGATGTCTGGTTTGGATTTGAGCAGGAATACTTTCTATATAAGGATGGCCGCCCGCTCGGATTCCCCAAAGATGGCTACCCTGGTCCGCAGGGCCCTTACTATTGCGGCGTCGGCTACAAATACATGGGCAGCATCGCCCGCACCATCGTCGACGAGCATCTTGAGCTCTGTCTTGCCGCTGGCATCAACCACGAAGGCATCAATGCCGAAGTGGCCAAGGGCCAGTGGGAGTTCCAGATCTTCGGCAAGGGTTCGCACAAGGCTGCGGACGATGTTTGGACTGCCCGCTATCTGATGGCCCGCCTCTGCGAGAAGTACGAAGTGGACTTCCAGCTTTATTGCAAGCCGATCAAGGGCGACTGGAACGGCTCCGGCATGCACACCAACTTCTCCACCAAGCACCTGCGCGATGTGGGCGGCAAGGAGTACCTCGAGGCGTTGATGAAGGCCTTCGAGAACAACATCGCCGCGCACATCGGCGTTTATGGCCCGGATAACCATCTGCGCCTCACCGGTCTCCACGAGACGCAGGCCATAGACAAGTTCAGCTACGGTCTCTCCGATCGCGGCGCTTCGGTTCGGTTGCCCGTGAACTTTATCAAGAACGGCTACAAGGGCTACCTGGAAGATCGCCGTCCTAACTCCGAGGCCGATCCCTACCAGATCGTTGCGCAGATCGTAAAGACGGTCGGCACCGTGAAGACGAAGTAGTCCGGTCAGCAACTCGGGCTTTCAATTCGGCCCGCAGCAGCGGGAAACACTCGGCGCAGCCCGCGAACGGCTGCGCCGGTTTTCTTTCATCCCACGCACCGCGGCGGTTCGCGATTTCTAATGGCTCCTTTATATCCGCCGTGTTAGAAACAAAAGAACAGGACGCACAGAGATTGTAGAGGAGACCCGTAAGGTCAGACGGGCACATCTGTCTCAATCTTTTAACTTAGCTGCCAATGTTCTGAATCCGCTGCCAGGAAAGTTTGCCCAAACCTCCGGAGACCCAGACACTTATGACCGCAGGCCATCCAGTCGAGTTGGAATCGCTCTTCGGAGACTACCCGCTCGACCAGGCCTTCGACGAGATGCGCGCCCCCAATGGAGAAGTGCGGCCGCAATATCGCGCGCTGGCCGAGACGCTTGCCGGCCTGCCTGCGGACGAACTGCAGCGCCGCAAGCAATCGGTCGACCTGGCCTTCCTCACTCAGGGAATTACATTCACCGTCTACGGCCGCGATGAGGGTACCGAGCGCATCTTCCCTTACGATCTGCTGCCCCGCCTGGTAACCGCGCAGGAGTGGGACCGCATCGAGCGCGGCCTCACGCAGCGTATCACCGCGCTCAACCTCTTTCTCCGCGATGTCTACTCCGACGCAAAAATCCTCAACGACAAGGTCATACCCCGCGATCTCGTCTACAGTTGCCGGCACTACAGGCGTCAAATGCGTGGATTGCAGGTGCCGCGCAATGTCTACATAGCCGTTGTCGGCTCTGACCTGCTTCGCCTCAACAACGGCGAGTTCGTGGTCCTTGAAGACAATCTGCGTGTGCCTTCCGGCGTCAGTTACATGCTCACCAACCGCCGCGTCATGAAGCGCACCTTCCCGCAGTTGTTTTCGAGCTACGGCGTCCGGCCCATCGAGCACTATCCTCAGGTTCTGCTGGCCACGCTGCGCTCGCTCGCGCCCGAAGGCCGGCCCGAGCCGAACATCGTGCTCCTCACGCCCGGCGTCTTCAACTCCGCCTACTTCGAGCACACTTATCTTGCCCGCCAGATGGGCATTGACCTTGTCGAAGGCCGCGATCTGGTTACGCACGACAATATCGTTTACATGCGCACCACCGACGGCCTCAAGCGCGTTGACGTCATCTACCGCCGCGTCGACGACGACTTCAGCGACCCGCTCGTCTTTCGCACCGACTCCTCCCTCGGCTGCTCTGGATTGTTCAACGCCTACCGCGCCGGCAATGTCACCGTGGCCAATGCTTTCGGCACCGGCCTCGCCGACGACAAGGCTATCTATGCTTTCGTGCCTGATATGATCCGCTACTACCTCAATGAGGATCCGAATCTGCCCAACGTCAAGACCTACCTGCTCAGCGAGGCCAAGGAGCGCCAGCACGTGCTCGCCAACCTCGACAAGCTCGTCGTCAAAGCCGTTGGCGAAAGCGGCGGCTACGGAATGCTCATCGGCCCTCAGTCCACGGCACGGCAGCGCGAGGAATTTGCTCGCCAGATCGAGGCCAACCCGCGCAACTACATTGCGCAGCCCACGCTCGATTTCTCCCGCGCGCCGTGCCTGGTCGACGACCGGCTCGAGCCGCGCCACGTCGATCTGCGCCCCTACATTCTCTTCGGCGATAAAGTCAACATCGTGCCCGGCGGTCTAACGCGCGTGGCACTCGAAAAAGGATCTCTCGTAGTTAACTCATCGCAAGGCGGCGGAAGCAAGGACACATGGGTTCTGGAATAAGTCTGGTTCGTGAACATCGGGCGGGAAGTGAGAGAAGCAAGATGCTATCGCGCGTTGCCGACAGCCTCTACTGGATGAGCCGCTATCTCGAGCGCGCGGAGAACACCGTGCGCCTGCTCGACGTGACCATGGGCCTGATGCTTGACACCAACAACGCCAATGATGAGACGCGCTGGCAGCGAATGGTTGCGGCCCTGGGCCGCCCTACAAAGTTGGCCTGGAGCGGTTCCTTGCAGGAGATGTCGCGCAAGCTCATCTTCTATCAAGTCGATGCCTCCTCCATTACTTTTTGCATCAGCGCCGCGCGCGAAAACGCGCGCCAGGTTCGCGAAGAAATCTCCTCCGAGCAGTGGCAGCGCCTCAATCGCCTCTACCATCACATTCACTCGCCCAATGCGGAGGCGCAGTTTCGTTCCAGCGTCAGCGAGATGCTGGCCTCGGTCGTCGACGGCATCCATCTCTTCAAGGGCACGACAGACACCACGATGATTCACGGACAGGGATGGCAATTCATTCGCCTCGGGCGCTACCTGGAACGTGCCTATGCAACGGCGACGCTGCTTGAAGTGTTTCAGCCTGAACTGTTTCAGCAGTCCGCCGAAGAACGGACCGGACATTTGTATCTCGAGCTTGTAGGCCTGTTGCGCTGCTGCACGTCCTTTGAGGCGTATTGCCAGGTTTACACGGCCGATCTCTCGCCCGATCGCATTCTTGAATTTCTCCTTTTCAACCGCGATTTTCCCCACGCCATCTGCTATTGCGTCGAAGGCGCGCGCGAGGCCATCGAGGCCATTCAGCAGTCGGGCGGAAGGCGGGCGCCAGGCGAGCTCAGCGCGGCCGTCGGCAAGCTGCACTCGATGCTCATATTCACCACCATCGGCGAAATTATTGCCGGCGAGTCTGCGGAGTTCTTGCACAATATCCGTGCCCAGTGTCTCCACATTCACGATCTCATTTATCGGTACTATGTGCACTACTCCATTCAGTCGGCGCTATCGGCCTAGGACGCAACCAAGAGAATGAGCATGAACTTTTATTCCATACGGCACTTGACGCGCTTCCGCTACTCGCAGCCCATCAGCGAGAGCATCATGGAGACGCGCATGAATCCGCGCTCCGACTCCAGCCAGCATTGCCTCACATTCTCGCTTTCCGTCAGTCCGCGTTGCCGCGTCTTCAGCTATCGCGACCATCTCGGCAACAATGTGCAGCACTTTGACATTCCGGGCGAGCACAACCAGCTCGTCATCGTGGCCGAATCGGTCGTCGAGCAGCAGCCGCTGCCTGACGTTCCGCATTTTCTTTCGCCCGATGCCTGGGAAGATCTGGATGAACTGGTCGAAGCCGGCGACTACTCCGAGATGTTGCTGCCCAGCGCTTTTGCCGCGGAGACCCCGGCGCTCGTCGAGCTGGCGAAAAAAATGGAAGTGAGGAGGCGCGACGATCCGCTTCATCTCGTTCTCGAGCTCAACCAGCGCCTCTACCACTATTTCGATTACGTGCCCCGCTCCACCCGCGTCGATTCGCCTATCGACGAGGCCATCCTCAGCGGCGCGGGCGTCTGCCAGGACTTCGCCCACACCATGATCGCGCTCTTGCGCCATGTGCGCATTCCAACGCGCTACGTGTCAGGCTACCTTTACCGCGGGGCCGAGGACAACGACCGCTCCACCCCCGACGCCACGCATGCATGGGTCGAGGCGCTGCTGCCTCATCTCGGCTGGGTCGGCCTCGATCCGACTAATAACCTGGTCGCGCATCATCGCCACATCCGCACCGCCGTGGGCCGCGACTATGCCGACGTTCCGCCTACCCACGGCGTCTTCCGCGGCAAAACCGCGAGCGAGCTTTATGTAGCTGTGCAGGTAGAAGCCAGCGATGAGCCCCCCGCTCTCGACCGTAAGCTGCCCATCCCCGAAGATTGGAGCGTGCTGGTGGAGCGCGCCCAGCAGCAGCCAGAGCCTTCCGTGCCCTTCATTGACTTGCAGCAAATGCAGCAACAGCAACAGTAATTCGCGCCCTCTCGCCGCGCGCTTATTGCCCCGTCGCCGTCTGCTCCGCCCCCAGCGCCTTTAGCCGCAACTGCGCCAGCCGCCACGTCGATATCGGAATCGCCAGGATCTCCTTGGGCTTTTTCAGCTTGTCGTAGTCGGCAATCGCAATGTCGCGCTCCCCATATTGCTCGGCGATGCGCCCCAGCACATACCACACCTCGTCGTTTGGCTCGTCCAGATTCCAATCATCCATGGCGCGCAGCAGCAGGTCGTGAGATTCCTTCGTCTTGCCCGTCTCCGCATACAGGCAGGCCAGCGTGTGCAGAATGTCCGGCGCGTCCTTTTGCAGCTGCGTCGCCTTCACCGCTGTTGCCACGTCGTCGTCACTCACTTTGCCTGTGAACAGCGCATCCCACGCCAGCCCGTTCAGCGTCTCTGCATTCTCCTGCCCAAGCGAAAGCAGTTTCTCGCCCCAGGCGTGCGCCGCCGCAAAGTCGCCACGATTGGCCGCAATCTCCATGTGCATCGTGATTGCGTCGCTGTCGTTGTCCAGCAGCTTCAACCTTGCGTCAGCCAGCGCTGATGCGTCGTCAAAGCGGTCCAGCCCCATCAACGCCTGAACGTTGTAAAGGAAAGCCTGCTTCGATTCCGGCTCCTGTTTCAACAAGTCTGAAGCAACGCTGAACAGGCCGGCATAGTTGTCCTGGAGCGAGTAGCCCTCGGCGAGCGCAAGCTGAATGTTGGTCCGCTCGCGATCGCCGGCCGCATCTTTCAGGCCCGCCTCTAGAATGCCGACACCCTGCGCGACCGTGGGCTTCGTGCCAACCAAAATGGCTGCCGCCGCCAGCTTCATCTTGCGCGCGTCGGCTGCTTCTCCCTTGATCCAGAACCTCGGAAAAACCAGTCCCCCCAGCGGATCGTCGCCGCCCTCGAGATGCTGATCCTCGCGCATCCAGTCCAGCAGCGCTTTCGCTCCTTTCAGATCGCCCGCGTTGATGCGGTCCAGCATCTCCAGTGCAATCGAGTTCGGCTTGTCCAGCGAATCGAGCACTTTGTACTGCCCATCTTCCTTGACCACAAACACCGTCATCGTGGTCCCGCTCAGCAGTTGCACTTTTTCCCTGTACCCAGTCGCATCGTCTCCCTCGCCCTTGGGGTCGAGCATCTGCAGCAAAATGTCCTCCGTCACATCGAGCGAGCTGTCTTCGCGGGCCAGTTGGCTGTTCATTTGCTTGCCGGAATTCAGCTCGTCCTTCAGCTCATCGGCGTCCAACGCTTTCAGCACCTTCACTCCCTTGCGGCTTAGCAACGCGCTGAAGCTGTCTACGGTCAGGTTCGCGTCAAAGGGAACCAGAGCGAAGCGCTTCACCGCGTCCTCGGGCGTATTGGCGAACTTCGCGTCCTCGTGGTGAATTGCGCCGCGCAGCATATTAGCTAAACCAAGTGTCCGTGCCGCATCGTCGCCCGCCGCGCCCGCCTGCAGAAAGTCCGCCGCCTGCGGATACTCCCGCATATTCATCAGCATCTCGCCCGCAGTTCCCGCAGTGTCTTTGAACGATGCGTCGTCGGTGGCCCGCTTGTTCGCCTCAGCGAGTCCCGCCTTGATGTCCTGCGTCATCGCCACGCTTGCGGCAAGCAGCGGCTTCGGTTCCGGATTAAGCGTCTGTCCTGCCTTGTAAGCATCCGAATATTCGCCCCCGTAGAACATGGCGAACGCCTGGTTGTCGGCGATTCCAAGATCGGATAATTTATCCTCGCCCAGCGCGGCATACTCGGCGATCGCTTCCTTCATGTGCGACTGCCCGCTGTAACGGCGTCCCACGGAGTCGTATTCAAGAAGAATGGCCAGGTCGCCCTGCGCCGAGTGGTCATCGGGATCGAGCTTGATCGCCGCGCGATACGCTTCGGCCGCGCCTGCCAGGTCGCTGCCTGCGCGCAAATTGCGCCCCACCAAATCGTGCTTCAGAATATCGGCCAGCGTGCGCTCGGCCAGCGCCGATGTCGGATCGAGCTTCACGGCAAGACGCGCTTCATCGCGCGCGGCCTCGCCCAGTCCCGCCTCAAGCAGCACGTTGGCCACCTGCAAATGATGCACCGCTGCATTCGGGTTCAGCGCAATCAGCGCGCGATAACTTGCCAACGCCTCCTTCACCTTGCCCTCGCGCAGCAACGCCGCGCCCTCCGGTTCAAAATTCACCAGAATCGCCGGCCCGTCAATCAGATTGGCGATCTCGTTGCGCAGCGCGGTCGCCTCGGCCGTCGTATAGCGCCTCTTCACCGTATCGAAAACAAAGTGCGCCAGCACCTTGCCATCTTTGTCAGTGGAGAAGTTCTCCGTCAGCACCGCCGGACCTGCTTGAATGGTCGCGTCCTTCGGCAGCTCCTTGGGAATGAATCCAGCGGGCGGAATCAGTTGATAGTTCCATTCAATGAAGTACGGCGCGTCCAGCCACCAGTCTTCCGTGCGCGGCTTTTTCTGCTGATCGGACCCCGTGTCCTTCTTCTCGTCGCTATCGTCCTTGCGCTTCAGCTCGTCGGGTAGCATCTGGAACAGCCGGTCGACACGAATCGCCGCCTGCGCATTCTCAAGATTCGTGTAGCCGCGTTTGGCCTTCTCGCATGCAATCGTCAGTTCGAACGGACGCGACAGGTCGGCAGGGTCGGTACGGTCCACCTTCGTCAAATCGTCCGAAACATACTCGGCCTGCACGTATCCGCGCAGCCCGTCACGCGTATCGCTGTCCGGCTTGTCAGCGTAGTACTGGCGGTAGCCCGACGCGTAAATTCCCTTTGGCTCGGTAATCTCCACTACATTCGCGGGGCCGTTATCCGTCAGCGTGAACTCGCGCGTCTCAACCAGGCCGTTGTCCTTCGAAGTTGACTCCGGCGTCTTCACAAGCGCGGTCGTCGCAGCGCTCGTAATCAGTGCCAGCCGTCCCTGGTCGCCCATCGGAATCTGTCCCAGTTGCGCGTAGCGGTCGGTGGCGTCAATCCAGATCGGATCATTCCCCGGCGCGGGCCCTGGCACGTAAACAATCGCGTGATCGAACATCCCCATGCCGGGCAGATCCGCGGGAACATCGACCCGCGACTCCACGCTCAGCAGCGCCACATTCGCTGGAATGCCGGCCGCGCGGAGCATTGCCACCAGCAGCGTGGCCTTGTCCTTGCAATCGCCGTATTTCTTTGCCAGCGTCTCTGCCGGATCGTGCGGCATAATCGCGGCCTCGCCGAATTCGATCCCCGTGTACCGCACCTCGCGATCGAGATAGTCCACGATCGCCGCTTCCTTCTCCGCCACGGACTTCTTCCCTGCAACCAGCGGGTCTACAACGGCCTTTACATCTGGCGATCCGCTGAAACTGTCCACAACCTTTCCGTACTCCACGGCCACATTCTGCCACGACGCGCCCGTCGCAAACGTAATCGCCGGATAGCGCACGACGTCCGGCGGTAGATACGTTTCGCGCGAATCGATGCCATCGATCGAGCCAACGTCATAAGTCAGCGTCACCCGGCCGCCGGCCTCGGTGCGCATCGGATTCACGTCGGGCAGCAGCAGTTTCTCGGTCCGCAGCGGCAGCGTCGCTGGTGCGTCAAACACCACCCGGATGTGAGCCACCGTCACATTCTCCTGCCCCAGATCGACTCGTCCTACGCGGCCCTGCGCAAACAACGGCTCCGTCTCCGTCTCGGTATACTCCTCTTCCACCACCACGCCCGGAGCGATCGCTGGAAACGGCGCATGCAGCCGCTTCCCGTCGCTGTAAGCCTTGTAATCGCCGCCGCGAGCAGGCTCTTCTGTAATCGTGTTCGGATCCAGCATATGCACGCTGAAGTCGGGCGCAATCACCCGCGCGCGAATCACGGGCCGCGCCACGTGCCACGGTTCCCAACCCACCGAAAGAGAGTCCCACCCCTCGGCGCCCTTCTGCGTCAGCACCTTGTAAACCACGCGCCCCACATGAATCATCCGCCCCGCGTCGTCAAAGGTGTAGCTTTCGTTTTCTACAAGCTCCACTATGTTGGCCCCGTCGGGCACGGGCACTTCCGAAGTGGCTTCATACAACGCCTTCGCGTCGACGGAAAAATCGGGTGCCTCCCACGAATCAACTGCCGCACTTGTCGACGGGTTTTGAGCTGCTGGCGCGGCCGATTGCGCACCTCCGGCAGCGGTTACGGCGCACGCAACGCAGGCAAGGAAAAGACTGTATATAAAAGGACGCATGAAGGAATTCGACAAGGGTCACCCGGCTCGCTGGAATATGAACTCAACGGTAAATCGACCGGAGCGGAAGCGCAAGCACACCTGCGTGTCGCCGCCGCGACTATTGTCGCCGGTGCGACTATATAGATCGACTATATCGACTATATTGATTCAGGAGGCCACAATGGATAACCAAAGCGGCACCGCTGCAAACAGGTTCTGCGGAGGATGTGGCGCGCCACTGCCTCCAGATACGCGTTTTTGTCCTTCATGCGGAAAACCCGTAGACCCCTCAGCTACGCAGGCCGTTCCCGCCGCGCCAACGCCGCCTCAGCAATTCCCTGCTCAGCCTCCTCAGCAATTCCCCGCCCAAGCAGCCGCCGTGGCCGCAATGAACCCGCAAGGGTTGAAGTGTCCACGTTGCGGCTCCCCTCAAGTCCAGACCACGAAGCGCGGATGGAAATGGACAACAGGCATGATCGGAAGCGGCAATACCGTATCTACTTGCCTGCAGTGCGGGAACAAGTTCTAGCCGTCTGACCGCACCTCAGCCGCAATCTTCCTCAGCTCTGGTAGCACTTTCCCCAGCGCCACGGGTGCCGCGTCGCGCGTCCCCAGCGCAAAATACATTTCGCGATAGTGCCGGTAGAGTTGCTCGTAAACCGCCGCTGATTTTTGATCCGGTTCCACAGCGCGCAGCGGCAAGCATACCGCGGCCTGCGCTTCTTCGATGGTTTTGTACGCGCCTGCGGCCAGCAACGCAAAAATCCCAGATCCCAAACTCGTCGGAACTCCCGCCGGAACCAGCACCGGCTTGTTCAACACGTTTGCGTACACGCGGTTCAGCACTTCGTTCTTCTGCGGAATGCCTCCCGCATTAATCACGCGCTCGATTTTCACTTTGCTTTCGCCGCGCACTCCGTGCTCCGCCATTCGCTCCAGAATGATGCGCGTATGAAACGCCGTCCCCTCAATCGCGGCGAATAATTCGTCCTGCGCCGTGTGCACCAGGTTCCAGCCCAGCGTCACGCCGCCCAGCTCCGGATTCACCAGCACCGTGCGATCGCCGTTGTCCCAGCTCAGCCGCAGCAATCCGGTCTGGCCCGCCCTGTACGCACCAAGCCCCTCGCTCAGCGCTGCGACCGTCGTTCCCGCGCGCCTGGCGATCGCCTCAAAAATGTCGCCCACGGCGGAAAGCCCTGCCTCGATGCCCGTATATTGCGGATGCACGCTGCCCGGCACCACGCCGCACACTCCCGGAACCAGCTCCGCCTCGTGGGCCATCGCAATGATGCACGTCGACGTGCCCACCACGTTTACCGCGTCGCCCTCGCGAATGTTCGCGCCGATCGCGTCCCAATGCGCGTCAAACGCGCCAACGGGAATCGGAATCCCCGCGCGCAGCCCCAACTCCGCGGCCCACTTGGCCGAAAGCTTCCCCGCCAAATGATCGCTGGTCAGGTACTCGCCGCCCAGCGTCGCGCGCACGCCCGCAAGCAGCGGATCAACCGCGACAAGAAAACTCTCCGGCGGCAGCCCGCCCCATTTCGGACTCCACATCCACTTGTGGCCCATCGCGCAAACACTGCGCTTCAGCGCGCCGGCTTGCGTCACGCCGCACAGCGTCGCCGCCACCATGTCGCAATGCTCGAGGGCCGTCCTGAAGCGCGCGCGTTTCTCCGGGTTATGCCGTAGCCAGTGCAGCAGCTTTGCAAATCCCCACTCGTGCGAGTAAACGCCGCCGCACCACTCGATCCCTTCAAAGCCCAGCTCGTGCGCCTTGCGCGTAATCTCCTCGGCCTCGGCGAACGCGCGGTGATCGCACCACAAGTAGTACTCGTCGAGCGGCTCCAGGCCCTCGCCCACGGGGATCACGCTCGATCCGGTTGTATCCAGCGCAATCGCCGCCACCTGCGCGCCGGCGATGCCCGTCGTCTTCAGCGCATCTTTCGTTGCCGCGGCCAGCGCAGCCATCTGGTCGGCGTGCGACTGCGTCGCGTAGTTCGGATCGTCGCGGCGTCGGTGCAACTCATAGCCCGCTGACGCGGTGCCGATCGGCCCCTTCGTGCTGTCAACCAAAGTCACGCGAACACTGAGTGTGCCGAAATCCACTCCGGCCACAATGCTCATGGAAGATTCCTCTCCGGTAAACGCTTCCTCATCCGCCCCTCAGAGTACACCATCGCTCCAGACCGGCCAATGTTCCCGCGTGCGCGAGCGCGAACCTTAATAGCTCCGCACCCACTCCAGAGTCGACCGCACTCCGATCCCGCTCGGCCCCTTCGCGATGAACGGCCGCTTCTCTTCCACCCAGGCCGTGCCCGCTATATCCAGATGGATCCAGGGCGTGTCCTCGGCAAATTCGTGCAGGAACTCCGCGGCAATGCTTGCCCCGCCCCAGCGCCCGCCGGTGTTTTTGATGTCGCCGATGTCCGACTTAATCAACTCCGCGTACGCGTCGCCCAGCGGCAGCCGCCAGAACTTTTCTCCGGAAATAGCCAGTGCGGACTCGAATTTTCCATAGGCCGCATCGTCGTTTGAAAATGCGCCGGCGGTCGCCCTGCCCAGCGCGACCGAAATTGCCCCGGTCAGTGTCGCCGCGTCGATCAGGTGCGTTGCGCCCAGTTGCCGCGCATACGTCAGGCCGTCGGCCAGCACCAGCCGCCCCTCGGCGTCGGTATTGATGATCTCGATCGTCTTGCCCGACATCGCTGTCTGCACGTCGCCCGGCTTTTGCGCCGTGCCGCTAGGCATATTCTCCGCAGCGCAAACAACCGCGATCACCCGCACCTTCGGCTTCAGCAGCGCAATCGCGCGCATGGCTCCGAGCATCGCCGCTCCGCCCGCCATGTCGTACTTCATCTTCTCCATGTTGTCCGCCGGTTTAATCGAGATGCCACCGGTATCGAACGTAATCCCCTTACCGACGAGACCAAGCAGCGGGCCTTCAGCCACTCCCTCAGGCTCGTAGCGCAAAACGATCAGCGCCGGTGGCTCCGGCGAGCCCTGCGACACGCTCCAGAAGGCGCCCATCTTCAGCTCGTGCAGCTTCTCGGTGGAGTGAACTTCCCATCCCAAGCCAACCTCTTGCGCCATCGCCGCCGCCCGCTGCCCCAGTATCGTCGGCGTCAGCTTGTTGCCCGGCTCGTTCACCAGCGACCGCGCAAAGTTCTGGCTCTCGCCGATAATCGCGCCCTCCGCAAATGCCGCTTCCACGGCTGCTCTCTCGGCGTCGCCCGGCACTGCAAGCGTGCCTGCAACCGCAAGCGTGAATGTCTGGATGCTTTGATCTTTTCGTTCGCTGCGATAGGTGTCCGCGTCGAAGTCGCCCACAAACGCGCCCTCCACTGCCGCCCGGGTCACCGTTGCGCCGCTCAACCCTTCGGAAAAAGGAAGTGCCGAAGAAGGGAGTGCGAATGTCACCTCTCGAATCCCGCGTGGTTTGGCGAATCGCACAGCCGTCCCCGCGGCTTCGCGCACCGAATGCATTGTCGCCGTCCCCAGCTTTCCCAGCCCCACAATGAGCAGGCGCTTGGCGGCAATTCCGGCCGGCGCATGCAACAGCACCGTCTCGTTTGCGCCGCCTTTGTACTCGCCCGTCTGGAGCACTCCTGCCGCAGCCGCCTGAACCGCCGCATCGGCGGTCAGCAATATCGGCAGTGGTTTAGCGTCACGGCCCTTTTCGGTTTGGGTGTCGGCGGCCAGAACGGCCAGCATCTCGGTTACAATCCCCGCAACCGGGGCAAAAGAAATCTCAATGCGCATAGTACCTATTCTTCACGGAATACTTGGCCGGTGGCAAATTCGGGATACCGAAGCAACGCCTGACCTCCGGATGCCGGGGCACGGCACCCGTCTCTGAACGGCAAAGGCAAAGAATGTCACAAATGACAAAATTGACATATCCACAGTAACTGCCATATCATTTATTTATGTCAATTTTCGTCATTTCAGAAACAAATGACATTGGTCAGAAAATTGTCAGTTCCAGATTAAATGACAATGGCCGCATCGTCATTCCCTCAAAGATCCGAAAAACCATGGGACTGAAGCCCGGTGACGTCGTTGTCATGTCCCTGGAAGACGGAGTCCTCCGTATCGAGTCGCACCTCGCCACAATCCGCAGAATTCAGGAGGAGTTCAAGAAATTCGCCACGCCGGGAACACTGGCTTCCGACGAGCTTATCGCCGACCGCCGCGAAGAAGCTCGCCGTGAGATGGAGGAGTCGCTTGGATAGTCTCGCCGTTTTGGACTCTTCGGCGATTCTGGCCGTCGTCTTCAACGAACCAGGGGACCTCGTCGTTCTCCCCCTCCTTAAAGGAGGCCTGCTCAGCACCGTCAACTCGACGGAAGTGCATACGCGTCTTGTGTTGCGAGGGATAGACGCTGACTTCGCATGGCGTCGCGTAATGGCCTTCGGTTGCGAGATCAGCTTCTTTGACGATGTTCAGGCACGCCTCGCAGGAGAACTTGCCCCCCAGACCCGCCCCTACGGACTTTCGCTCGGCGATCGCGCTTGTCTCGCTCTCGCCATCCAGCGCAAAGCCACGGTCTACACCACAGACGCGGCCTGGAAGAACCTTAACCTCGGCATCGAAATCCAGGTCATCCGCTAGTGCAATTATTAACTTTCGCCCATCTTCCCAGCCGCAATTCGAAACCAGACTCGCAGCACCGCGCACCAAATCCGCGAGAACGGACCGCCGCATGCCCAGCTACTGGCCTGCCCGCTGCCGGCTAACTGTTGTTCTTGTGCTTGTTCGCCTTGATTGCCGCACTGGACTCCCGGTCCGCCTCGCGGCGCCGCTCCGTCTCCCGCTTGTCCCAGTCTTGCTTGCCCTTGGCCACCGCCAACTCGCACTTCACCCGGCCTTTACGGAAGTACAAACGCGTCGGAATGAGCGTATGTCCCTTGATCTGCGTCTTGGAGAGTAGCTTGCGGACCTCTTCGCGGTGCAGCAGCAGTTTACGTGTGCGCGTCTCGTCGTGGTTAGCCATGTTGCCGTGGGAGTACGGCCCGATATGCATGTTCAGCAGGAATGCCTCGCCATCCTTGATCAGCCCGTAGGAGTCTCTCAGGTTGGCCTTGCCCTCCCGGATCGACTTCACTTCCGTCCCGCGCAGCGCCACACCCGCCTCAAATTTCTCCAGCAGAAAGTAGTTATGGCTGGCCGCGCGATTATGTGCCGCGTCGCGCTCGCCGCTGGCTACGGGATCGCGGGGCTTCGCCGGCTTTTTGGCGGCCGGGGAGTCCTTTGCGGCAATCACATGGCTGGTTTGGCGGGCCATTGGCGGGCGTCCCTGTATTTTCTGTTCTTGACTTCTCATCCTAGCATCGGGCCAGTTCTCATCGGCCGGCAAAGAACATCGCCCGCCGGGAACATCAATGGACCTTTGCTAGAATGGGAGAGCGTTTTTTCAATGCAAATCGGCGTGTTGAAACCCATCGGGACGCTCGCCGCGGCCCGCAAGGACTTTCAACCACGCGAATCTGTCGATATGACCATGCCCTTTTTGCTGTGTTCTCCTTTGCCGCGTTTTGGAGTCGTATGAACCATCGCACCCCGGCTCAAGCCACAGCCCGAACCATCGCCTCGCGCCTGTTTTCGCGCCCAATCCCGAGTATCGTCCCGAGCCCATTTTTGAGCATAGCCCCGCGCCCGGTCTTGAGCCTGTTTCCGCGCATCGTCCAGCGACTGACCCTTGCGCTCGCTCTCCTGGCTGCCGTTGCCGGCTTTGGCGTTCCCGCCGCCCGCCTTCACGCCGAGTCGGCCAACTCCGACTTCAAGCAAGGCCAGACCGCCGAGGCCCGCGAGGACTACGACACCGCCTTCGAGCTCTACCAGAAGGCCAACAGCCGCGACCCCAAAGATCCGCGATTTAAGATCGCCCTCGCCCGGATTCGCGTCACCGCTTCGTCTGTGCACATCACCAAAGGCCGCAAACTGCTTCAGGCCGCTGACCTGCAGGGCGCGCTCTCGGAATTCCTTCACGCCGCGGAGATCGACCCCGGCAATGAGGCCGCACAACAGGAAATCGCCCGCGTGCGCCAGAGGCAAGGCACAACCAACGCGGCGCCGGAGGCCGGCCTGCCCCAACCCCCGGGTGAAGAGCAGGAACTTGACCAGGTTGAAGCCCCGCCCGAGCTGCACCCGCTCACCAGTGAGCCCCTCTCGTTGCACATGTCCGAGGATGCCAAGGTCATCTACCAGGCAGTCGCCAAAGCTGCCGGCGTAAACGTCCTCTTCGATCCCGACTTCACCTCCAAACGCATTCAGGTTGACCTCAACAACGTCTCCCTTCTCGATGCGCTGCGCATCGTCGGCGTCATGTCTGACACCTTCTGGCGTCCCGTCACCAGCAACACCATCTTTATCGCGCAAAACTCCCGCAGCAAGCGCCAGGAGCTCGATGAACAGGCGGTGCAAACCTTCTATCTCACCAACGCCTGGCAGCAGAACGACCTCAACGACGTGCAGACCGCGCTGCGCAACGTGATGCCCAATGCCAAGGTCTACGGCGTGCAGAGCCAGAACGCCATCGTCATGCGCGGCACGCCCGACGAGCTACTTCTTGCTCAACAGCTCATTGACAACCTCGACAAGGCCCGCGGCGAAGTCGTCGTTGACATCGCCGTCCTTGAGGTCAGCAAAAACTGGGAACGCAGTCTGGGCATTTCCTGGCCCAGCAGCATCGGGGTCTCCCTGCAGCCTAACTGCTCGGCGACCAATTCCTGCAGTTCCACCGCCGCCGGCGGCACAGGCACAGGAACCGGCACCTCCACTACGAACCCCACGCTTTTCACGCTGGCCCACCTCAACGCCAGTGATTTTGCAATGACCGTCGGTTCGGCCACGCTCAATCTCCTCCTTACCGACAGCAACACCAAGATCCTGCAAAGCCCGCGCATCCGCGCCACCGACGGGCAGAAGCAGACCATGAAGATCGGTTCGCGGATTCCGATCGCCACCGGGTCTTTCTCGACGCCGGGCCTTACCGCAGGCGCGGCCGTTGGCTTCGCGCAGACCCAGTTCCAGTACCAGGATGTGGGCGTGAATATCGAGATGACTCCGAGCGTCCACTACGACCACGACGTCACGCTCAAAATCAAGATCGAGGTCTCCGCGCACAGCGGAGACCAGATCATCGAAGGCGTTACGGAGCCGATCATCAGCCAGCGCGTCGTTGACCAAACCATCCGCCTGCGCGAGGGCGAGGCCAGCATCCTCGGCGGCATCCAGGACAAGCAGGAGCAGAACAACTGGAACGGCATACCCGGCCTGAGCGCGATTCCCGTTATCAAATACATCTTCGGCTCCAGAGACCGCCAGATCCAGGATGACGACATTGTCTTCGTCGTAGTGCCGCACATCGTTCGCACGCAGGATCTCGACCAGGCGAATCTGCGCGTCATCGATACCGGCGAAGGCCAGTCCATCGATCTGCGGCACGCTGACCTGGGCGGCGCGCCATCGCCCGCAACAGCCGCACCACCCACCCCAACTATCCAGCCCGTTGCAATGCAGAACCCGGTCGTCGGCGCGATTCCCGCGCAAAGCGCTATTGAGGCTGCGCCACAGATGCTGGCCCAGTTGCGCTCCGACATGGCCTCCAGCGGCGGTCCGCAGCCGGTCGCACAGACTGCAGTTCAGCCGCCCGCCCCACAACCGTCCGCTGCGCAACCGCCTGTCCCGCAGTCCTCGCCGACGCCCCCGCCACCCACTCCATCGCCGGCCGTTTCCCCGGCGGCTCCAGTGCAGGCCCCTGCGGTTGCCCCCCCCGTCCCTCCAACTTCGACGACTCCAGCATCGGCGCCTGCAACATCGGCGCCCGCTGCCGCGCCTGCCGCAACTCCTGCGCCAGCACCAGCGGCAACCGCTGCGCCCTCATCCGCCGGCGCCGCATTTGCCCTCAACGCGCCTCCAGTCCCGCCTTCTTCAGGCGCCACCTTCCAGGTCCCCGTCGTGTTGAATGGCGCTACTGACGTTGCTTCCATCGCCATCCAGCTCCATTACGATGCGGCAAAGCTTCAGCTCATCAACGTCTCTGCCGGCGACCTCCTTAACCGCGATGGTCAGGCCGCGCCGCCCATTCACTCCGACCAGCCGCAAGGAAATCTCGTCGTCGGCCTCTCGCGCCCACCCGGGACCCATGGCGTCACCGGCACCGGAGTCGTCTGCGTTCTCACCTTCCAGGCCAAAGCCTCGGGACCCAGCGACCTTTCCATCAATCGTGCCTCGGTGGTCAACAGCGCGCAGCAGCAGTTGACTGTGGCGAGCGCGCAAACCAGCATCGTCGTCAAGTAGGCGGACCTCGCCATGAGATTAGAGCGATCATGGACACTACGGCGATCACGGACACTCGGGCGATCCATATTGGTCCGTCGGGCGAATGAGCACGGCCTCACGCTCGTCGAGCTCATCGTCACCTGCTGGATCCTCACCATTCTTGCTATGGCCGCGTTTCCCATCGTGCGATTTCAGGTCAAGCGCCAGAAAGAGCGCGAGCTGCACTACGATCTCTGGATGATGCGTGACGCCATCGACAAATACAAAGATGCGGCCGACCGCGGCGCCTTCCAAACCAAGGTGGAGAGCCAAAACTATCCCCCCGACCTGGACACGCTGGTCAACGGCGTCGACGTGCAGGGCAAGAAGGTCAAGTTCCTCCGCAGAATTCCCGTCGATCCCATGACCAACAATACGGACTGGGGAGAGCGGTCCATGCAGGACGATCCCGACTCCCAATCGTTTGGCGGACAGAGCGTCTTTGACGTCTATTCCAAATCTCAGGGCACCGGCCTCGACGGAACGAAATACTCAACGTGGTGAAAGGCAGTTCGTAGTCGTCAGCACAAACATAAAGCTGGAAACTATGAACTGAGAACTGAGAACTGCGAACTGCGAACTGCGAACTGCGAACTGCGAACTATGAACTGACAACATGCGCAACCGGCGAACACAATCCGGCTTCACGCTCATCGAGCTGATCATCGTCATGACGATCATCGCCATCCTTGCTACGCTCGCGATTCCCTACTTCGCCGCCGCCGTCAAGCACGCGCGCGAGGCAGTTCTGCGTGAAGATCTCCAGACCATGCGCATGGCCATCGATTCCTACACCATGGACAAGCAGAAGGCCCCTCAATCCCTCGACGACCTCGTCCAGGAAGGCTATCTCAAGGCAGTCCCCGAGGATCCCATGACCCACAGCAAAGACACCTGGGTCACCGACACCAGTGACGCCATGAGCAACGTCGACGAAACCGAGCCCGGCATCAGCGATATTCACTCTGGTTCCGATGAGTCAGGTTCTGACGGCCAGCCCTACTCCTCTTGGTAAATTCAGGAGTGAGGAGCAGCCCCATGCCTGCCATCCGCGCTCTCGCCCGGTTAATCATCATCGCCGCATTCATTGCCGCCTTTTGCATGGCCCTCAACGCCCAAACTGCCCCCACCGGTCAAACCGCCTCCAACGGTCAAACTGTCCTGACCATCTCCATCCGCATGCTTGACGGCAAAACCGGCCTTCCCGTCAAGGCCTCCAATTACCTCGTGCGCGTCGATCACCACGACACCTACCATCCCGATTGGGTCTCCATCAACGACGATGGCACGGTCATCGTCACCCTCCCCGCCGACGTCAAGGAGATCTCCCTCAAGGCCACCTATGGCATGGGGATGGACATGTTTGTCAATTGCGACGCCGCCAAAGAGAGCGACAAAGAGAGGAATATCTGGTATCCGATCACGACCATCCTGAGCACCGGCATTGTTGCGCCCGATGAGTGCGACAAAACCGCCTTCAAACCCAAGCCCGGCGAATTCACCTTCTTCGTCCGCAAGCGCGCATGGCACGATAGCCTTGACGACTAGGGCTGGCTCTGCGGCCTCGACCTCGAATCAGCCATCTTCTGAGCAATTCGCTCCCAGATTTCGTCCTTCCCTTCCGGACCATCGAGCACATTGGCCAATACATAATGGCTATGAACGTAGTCGCGTAGCGGCCCAAGGTGCGCATCGGAAGGGTTTTCCCAATCCGAAATAACATCGAGACCTGCACGGCTCCATAAGATATATCGCGGCTGATGGCTTTCCAGGCCCTGAATCACATCTGCCACTTGCCGCGGCGTCGTATAGCCATTGTTCACCACCAGCGGCATCGGCGTAGGATTGCGCAAGTCAAAATAGAAATTGATATCCGAATATGCGGCTTCGTAAAAATACTCTCCGGGGTGCGAGTGCTGCTGCACCCACGCGTACTCGTGATACACATTCTCGTTTCCTTCTGAGAAGGCAAGCCTGCCATGCGGGGTCGTCAGAACGCCAATTACCTTAGGCCGGTATCTGGCGACTGAATAGGCCGTGCCAACAATCGCCAGCACGCCACACACCGCCACCAGTGCGCGAGCGGCTTTGCTCTTTGAATCGAGCAGCCAGCCCAGCAAAATAAACGCGGGCAACGAACCTGCCATTACCCGATTCGGGGCAGGCGCCGGCAGTACGCTGAGGAACAGAAAAAGGCCAACGACGGCCACCAGCATCGGCCGTTCCCATAACTTCCTGTTTTCCTTGTCCGCCTTTCTCCAGTAGCGAACAAAAAAAATGATGAAAATGCAGGGCACACCCACCAGGTCCGGCAACAATCTCACCGCCCCAAAAGCAGCATGAAACGAATGTCGAGCCGCCGAAAACAAAGCCATGTAAGGCGTAAGGCACCGCCATGTATTCCAATCGGCCTGCTGAGGGTAGTACTTGATCAAAAAGACAACCGTGCACCATAAGAATCGCGCCGGGCTCGCCTCCCATACGAAATAGCCGTTCAACACCAGGAGCGTCAGTACAAAGCTCACCGCAAGCCATGCCGAATTTTTCCAAAACTCACGTCTTCCATCCGGCCGCTGCCTGCTTTCCCACCAGAAAAACAAAACAAATCCCATCACAGCAGCCGCGCCTCTGGTCTGGGTAAAAAAGGCGCTGAGCCCGCAAAAGAATCCGGCCGCCGCAATCCGGGCAGGCGTCCGCCGTTCCAGCAAAACCGCAATTCCCGCAATTGCAGCCAGCGAGCTATACCAATGATGGATGGGGTCTAAGAGATACTGGCGAACATCCAGAAGAAACAAAGCGCTCGGCAGCAATGCAAGATAAGGGCGCATCATCTTTCTTGAGATCTCCCCGCCGAGCCAGACCAATCCGCCGCCCAGAAGCGTGACCTCAAGACTCGGAACCCACGGTCGAAGCCCGAATAATTTGAAGAGGAAGGCATTGATAACCACAATTCCAGGAGGAACAAGTTCAAAAAAGTCCCGGTAAATCATCTCGCCGTGAACCATGCGCTGCGCTTGAGCCAGATACCAGATGCAGTCGCCTTGATTATTAAAAATAGGGACCAGCGGCGGCGAAAATACAAAACAGTAAAGGTAGACCGCCGCGCCAACCGCAAGCAGAATCGATACGGCACTCGACGATTTGAGCCATGTCGCTGGCCTCTTCACTTGCGCTTTGGTCGCCCCCGTTCTGCTCTTCACAACCAACGGCCTCTTTCGTTCCTCAGGTGGAGTCAGTTCATCTTAGCGTGCCGCCTGCGCCCTTCACATGCTGCCTGCCCCGCCGCAAATCGATAAACCCGCCAGTCGATAAAATGGAGTCTTGGCGCTCGAACCCTCATCCCCGGCCGCATTCGACTTCCTCACGCGCGTCGCGCTTTGCTACGCGACTCTGCTGGATGAGTCTCTCGCTGATCCCGAGACCGGCCTCGGCGGCAAGCTCTTCTACACCGGCGAATTGGACGGCGACGGACGCGCGCTCGTCGTCGCGGCCAACATCGCCGGCGCGGCTACTCTGGTCGTCAGCATTGATCTCGCCTCGCAAAAGCAGGCACTCCGCGATGGTGTCGTTGACTTCGTCGTAACCACGCTCGACGAAGCTCTCCGCATCCTTAAAAATCAACTCCGCAAGCGCGAATCTGTCTCGGTCTGCGTCGCGCCGCCGCCGCCGGAGCCGTTGCCGAAAATCGACGGCGAAATGAACGAGCGCGGCGTCGCCCCCGATCTTCTTCGCCGTGACTTATCCATCGCGCCCCGCCACGAAGCGCTCGCGCATCGTGAAGGCGCGCCTGGAGAGACCGATCGAGGCAATGTCCCGGCTCTCCTCACTTGGCGCGTCGATTCTGCCCCCGCGCATTGGCTTCCGAAGCTCGATGCAATCGCCCTGGACTGTCTCGACGCCGATGCCTGGCGAGCTCGCCGCTGGCTCCATCTCGCCCCGCGCTTCCTCGGCCGCATGGCGCAAGGGCTTCGTCTGCTGAGTTGCGATCGCGAATTCGCCGCCCGCTTCATCGAACGCGTGCGCCAATCCGTCGACCTGGGCGAGATCGCGGTTGCCGTCGAGATTTCCTCGTATTCTCGCGGCGTCCACGACGAGCACCGCTTCGTGCCCACCGAACCCTGACGAGCGAACCCTCGTTCCCTGTTCCTGTTCCCTGTCCCTATTCCCTATTCCCTGCCTCCCCAATCCTCCCCCATAACTCCGCAATTCCCAATCCCGTCTTCGACGAAACCGCCAGGATCTCCTCAGTTTCGAGGTCCCGCTTCAGCGCCGCCAGATTGCGCGCGCGTTCGTTGCCGCTCAATCGGTCTACTTTTGTTGCCACCACCAAAAGTTCGCGATTCACGGAACGCAACCAGTCCAGCAATTGCCTGTCGTTCTGCCGCACCGGCACATTCGAATCCACAATGCAGATGCACAGCGCCAGTGTCTCGCGCGTCGCCAGATACGGCTCGATAAACTTCGGCCACTCCGCCGAAATCGACTTCGAAATCTTCGCATAGCCGTAACCCGGCAAGTCCGCGAACATCATCTCGCTCCCGCGCCGTCCGTCCGAGACCTCAAAAAAGTTGATCGCCCGCGTCCGTCCCGGCGTCGAAGACACCTTCGCCGCCTTCGCGCCCACCAGCGCATTCAGCAGGCTCGATTTGCCCACATTCGACCGCCCCAGAAACGCAATCTCTGGCACGCTCGCCTTGGGAAACTGTCCCGCCGAAACCGCCGGGCGCAAAAACTGGGCCGACCATCGCATCGCGCGCAACCTCTCTTAAGCCTGTGGATTGAATTTCTCGCTGCCGCCGGCTAACCCCCCGCCACTGCCAGCGGCCTCTCTCGATCCGTGCGCAGCGTCGGCACCGCGGCCAGCAGCGTGCGCGTGTACGCGTGCTTCGGCGCCGCAAGAACCCGGCTGCACTCGCCGGTCTCGACCACTTCGCCGTGCCGCATTACCGCTACCCGTTCCGCCACCTGACCCACTACTGCCAGATCGCGCGAAATAAACAGCATCGTCAGCCCGTATTCGCGCTTCAGCTCGCTCAGCAGCGCCAGAATCTGCGCTTGCACCGTCACGTCCAGCGCCGTCGTCGGCTCGTCGGCAATCAGCAACCGCGGCCGGTTGATCAACGCCATCGCAATCAGAATGCGCTGCCGCTACCCGCCCGAGAACTGGTGCGGATTGTCTCCGTATCGCTCGGCCGCATTTGGAATTGATACCTCCTCCATCGCGGCAATTGCCTTTCGCTTCGCCTCTCGGCCCGTCAATCGCATCGCGTGCGCCTCCGCGCACTCGGCCACTTGCCGGCCCTCCGTCATCACCGGATTCAGCGCCGTCATCGGCTCCTGAAAGATGATCGCAATCTCGCGCCCGCGAATCTGCCGCATCTGCTCCGGCGTCTGTCGCAACAAGTCTACTTCCGTGCCCCCAGCGGCTCTTCGCCACAACATCTTCCCTGCCACCTCCGCCGTCGGCGGCAGCAAACCCATAATCGCCAGTGCCATCGCGCTCTTGCCCGACCCCGACTCGCCCACCAGCCCCAGCACTTCGCCCTCGTCCACGCCGAGGCTCACGCCGCGCACCGCCTCCACCGCGCCAAAACGCACCCTCAGATCGCGGATGTCTAGCAGAGCTCCCTTACGCACATCTCCCATTACGCAATCCTAGTTCACGGCGGCGTCGGCACTAACGTGCGGTAGCAAGGTAAGGCTCCAACTTCTGCGCTCCCAGATTGCTTAATTGCCTCAAAACAACTGGCAAAGAAGCTCCGAACGGCTGTGCCAAGCCAAGCTCGCAAAGGTTTCGCTTGCTCCGGAAGACAATAAACTGACAAAAAACAGACGATCCTGAGACACACCCGAAACCGCGTGCCGCTATGTTGGCAATTATGCGGATAGCGCGGATTCACCCACATCTTGCCCTTCTAGCCCCTCGAGCTCGGATCCTGACCGCCGGGCGCGCCCGACCCTTAGTGTTCATCGTTGCGATTCTGGCCGGCGCCTGCGCGGCGAACCATGCGGCGGCACAGGATGTACCGTTAATCTCTGGCGGCGTGGGCTTCTTTTCCAAGACCAATGGCGGCTCCACAAGCTATGAGCCGCAAATCCAGCCATTAATCGCGGCGCCCATCGGTCAAAAGTTACTCTTTGAGTCACGGGCGGTAATCGTCGAAGCCTTTTCTCCCAATGGCGGCGGCCAACCCGGGTATGCCCACTCGCATTTTGTCGACTTGGTCTATATGCAGGGCGATTACACGGCTTCGCGTCATCTAACTGTGGTTGGTGGCAGCTTCCTATTGCCTTTCAATACCTACAACGAGCGCCTTTCTCCAATCTGGATCGGCAACCTGCAGGACGGGCCGCTCATCGCCGGCTTGGGTAACTTTAGCTCGGGCGCGGGCCTGGGCGGCATGGTCAGTGGCTCAGTGTTCTCCAGCAACAGAGCTTCCGTCGCCTATAACGCCTGGTTTTCCGCGCGCAGCGGCAACTTTTACTTCAACGCTCCGCGTTCTTCGGGCGGGCGCGTGAGCGTTTATCTGCCCGAGAGCCGCCTCGAAATTGGCGCTTCTCTCGACCGTTTGCTTCAAAACAAGCATGAAAATTTCTTTGGCGCTCACGTCTGGTGGGAGCCGCCGGATACTGGATTGCGTATACGCTCGGAGTACGCGCGCGGCCAGCATGCGCAGGGCTACTGGATTGAAGCTGACGACCGCCTGAAGGCCTTCCGCGGTTACGACAGTTGGGTTGGCCGCTTCGAGCCTGTGTTCCGCATGCAGCAGACCTTTCGTATAGACAATCTGGCGAGTGACGGCGTGCCTTCGGTCAACACGCAGCGCGCCGACTTCGGGTTGGACTACAACCTGCCCCATGAGGTCCGAATCCTCACCAGCTATTCCCGGCAATTCTCTGCTCCGAAAGACGTCAATATCTGGGAAACCGGCATCGTCTATCGCTTCCTCTTCCCCACCTGGAAAGGAAAGGCCGACTAAAGCCTCGCGGAGCATGACGCCTGGCCCGACAGTTGCCCGCCAAGATCAGGGAATAAACGATCAGAGGTTGAACGATCAGGGAATTACTCTGCGCCGCGCTACCGCGGTAAAGCCGAGGCTTCGTCCACAATCGGTGCTGTAAAGCACTGTCTTTGAGTCGCTCTCCCACGAAGGTTGAATTTCATTGCACGGCACATTGCCGATGCGCTGTGTCGCGCCCGAGTTCTGATCGCGAATCCACAGATTCCATGCGCCGCCTTCGAATCGGCTGTAGGCGAGCCAGCGTCCATCCGGAGAAATCGCCGGATACCGCGACTCACCGAGCCCAAGTGCCAGGTTTGTGCCCGTGGCGCTCGTCAAATAAATCTGCGGTGGCTGGTTTCTAGTGGATGCGGCAAACGCATAATCTATCGAAGAGCGAAACGTGGCCTCGAAGACATCCAGCGCAGCCGGCGTAAGTTCGATGTCCCCCTCGGAATTGATTCGCGCCCCGGCATAATCGGCCTGCAAGCCCGCAGAATCGGACTGCAAAATTGACCGCTCAATGAGCCGCCCTCGCCCATGGTCGTCTCGAACAAATGCCAGGCTCTGTCCGTCCGCGGAAAGTGCGGGATCGCGCCCATCAGCAATGCCTTCGCTCGCCGGCCTCTGCAAATCCTGTTGCAAGTCGATGATGGTTGATTGAGCAGTGCCGGCCCGCTCCACGAAAAGACGCCCGCCCCCGGCGGCAAACGATAGCTCGTCGGGATCGGCTGCGCTTTCAGTCGACTGCATCTTTCCATCGCTCGACATCACATGGTATCCATCCAGCGTGAATGCAATAAAGTCAACATCCGCGCCATTCGACTGCGGATTCTCATTGAGGTATCCCTGAAAGGGCATCGCCAGCCGGTACGCAAACTCTTGCCGCACCGCCCGCTCGCGAACAAACGTGGAGTGAACCGTGAAGACAACAGAGACAGTCATTGCCGCCGCCCAGCCCATACGGCTCCAATCGCCGAAGAGTCCTTTGCCCGGCATACGGAACCACAGCAGCGCATAGATCCCAGCCAGCACGCCAATCATCAGAGGGAGGCGCGGCGTGTAGAGAAAAATCTCAAGCCCTTTTACGCGCGATGGACTCGGCATCGGAAATCCGATGCCTATATACGCAGCAACCAGCGCCAACAGCCATCCATATCGCCCGCGCTCAAGCAAAATGACGCCGAGCACGCACGCCGGCAGCACCATCAGCACAAAATTGTACGAAGCAGGAATGGTGGAGATCGCCAGCGACGCGGTCAGCAGCGCCGACCACTCCAGCATGATTCGCCTGGGCGAGTCGTCTTCACTGCGAATGAGCAAAATAGCCGGCGCCAGCACAAGCATCTGCAGCAGAGGCTGCAAAACCGAATAGGCAAGCACCGATATATGCCATGGGCTCGGATTCCACTGCGGCTCATTCAGAAACAGAAAATGCAGAATGCCGGAGATAGAAGCATTCACCACATACGGCGGCATCGCTTCGCCGTGCACTGCCCACGGCAGAATTTCCTGAAGATAGGTCCGATGCACGCTCCAGCCAAAAGCCGCAACGGAGAGAATTGCGCTAGCCGCCCCTACCAGTGCTCCCGATGCAAGCGCGCGCCACGATCGGCGCTGCAGGAAGAAAACAAAAAAGAGAGCAGGAAAAATCTTGGCCGCCGCTGCGATGGCCACCAATCCGCCGGCTACCGCATGTTGCCCTCGCATATAGCCCCAGCAAGCTGCGACCATCAGCAGCAGCAGAACCACGTAGAATTGGCCGAACTCCAGATTGCGGTAGAGCGGAAAATTCAACGCAAACAGTAGCGCAATGCGCTGGTAGCTCAGCCCCGTCATGGCGCGCAGCATCCAGCCGATCGGAACCAGCAGGGCAAGGCTTAATATGATCCAGACCCGTTTGGCTGCCAGCGGCTTCAGAGCCGTCAGTGGCCACACGAACAGCGTCGAGAACGGTGTAATGGGCACAAGCCCGATGACGCGAATCGGAATGTCGCGATGATCCTTCTCGCGCTCAAGCCAATTCCACTCGTACATTCGCGACGTATCAACGCCCTCGTGTGCAAGCTGCGCTGCCAGGTAGTAATTCGGAAAATCGGTAACCAGGCCCTTCCATGCGCGCGGCATGGTGTGGAGAAACAGAAAAAGACCCAGCACAAGCAGCGCCGAGCGTTCGACCCAGTCAACCCAGCGGCCCCGGGCCCAACCAATCTGATCGGCGGCGATCATTCGGCCATTCATTCGACTGCTGTACCGGCCACGGCAATCTTCCGTCGAGACGGAGGCTCTGTCGCTTCGCGGCTCGTTTCGCGGCTCGGCCCACGGCGCGGAATTTCTTCCTGGTACTCCATCTCCGTGTTGATCGCCCAGATGTTGTCTTTCGTCGCCACGTCATTCACGATATTTTCCACCGCCGTCATCGCCGTCAACATCGAGTGATCCTGGTTGTTGTACATGTGCATCCCATTCCGCCCCACGAGAAACAGATTCGTAAATCCATCGGTGTAGTCGCGAATAACCTTGAAGCGGCTGTAGCTGCCGATATACGAGGGATAGGACTTTGGCACGCGAACAATGTGCGAGTCTTCCACGTCGCCGGCGTCGAGAATCCCGATGCGGGCAGCCTCATCAATCGCCAGTTCTGCGAGCGCTTCATCGGACAGCTTCCAGATCGCATCGGTCTCATTGCAGAAGTACTCAAGGCCGATCCACATTCTGTCCGGCCGGCTCACCAGCCACGGGCTCCAGTTATTGAAGATCTGCAGGCGGCCCACTTTCACTCCTGGCTCCTGTATGTAAATCCAGTTGTCTTTCAGCGGCGATCCGTCTTTTTCGCTGACCGCAAGCTTCTTCACCAGCAGTCCGGCAATAATGAAGTCGCGATAGTGCAGATCTTCGCTGACTTGCTTCACTTCGTCGGGAACATCGCTCCCCATCCCGCGAATCAAATCGCGCACCGGCATTGTAGAAAAGAAAGAATCGCCACGGTAAGCGACCCGCTCTCCCGCGTCATTCGTGCCTACCACCGACACAACCTGGCCGCCTTGGGTCAGGATCCGATCGACAGCAACGCCAAAATGGATTTCGCCGCCTCCACTTCGAATCTGGTCCGCGACCTGCTCCCATAGCTGACCCGGCCCGAACTTTGGGTAGAGAAACTTTTCAATCAGCGATGTTTCCGTTCCGCTTTGATTAATGTCGCCTCGACCCTTCCGGGAGAGAATGCTCTTCAGATAATGTGCCGCCACGCTCTTCAGTGACAAGCCCTTGATGCGCTGCGCGCCCCAGTCCGCGCTGATTTGATCGCAGGTCACGCCCCACACCTTCTCGCTGTACGACTTGTAAAACATCTCGTAGAGCTGCTTGCCGAAGCGGTTGATAAAGAAGTCCTCCAGCGTCCGCTCGGGGCGCCTCGGCCGCAACGTCGCCCACAGATAGCTGCACCCGCAGCGGATCGTCCGAATCAGGCCCATGGTCATCAGCGTCCCTGCCGTCAAGCGAATTGGATAATCGAAAAAGCGGCGCAAAAAATAGATGCGGCTCTTGCGCTGGCGCACCAGCATCACTCGATCCTGGACATTGGGATCGGCCTTCGACGGCGCCGCCGGAATTCCACGCTGATGCCCGCGGTAACGCAACTCGCCTGGCTCCTCGCCGCCGGCCTCAATCGGTAGAACATCGAGCCACCACTGCATCACGCGGTCGGACTTTGAGAAAAATCGGTGCCCGCCGATGTCCATGCGATTTCCGTTGTACACAACCGTCCGCGACAATCCGCCGACGCTGTGGCTGCTCTCGAGAATGATGGGTTTGATACCGGATCGGCGAATCAATTCGATGCCGGCTGTCAGTCCGGCCGGCCCTGCGCCAATAATGATCGCCGTACGCTGATTCACCTGCGTCTCCATTTGCGCTTTCATCTGCACGTTCAGCTGTATTGCTCGAAATTCGCCGCCACCACGAACGTCCTTCATCGCGCGCCACTCGCAACCGCGTCCACCACCGCTTCGGCCGCAGAAACGTGTGCAGAAACATGCGCCGCCATACCTGGCTCGAAGATTTTCGGATGATCCTCTGCCGCTTCCCGGAGGGTGGAATCCCGTTCTTCCACCAGAACGCCGCCTTGAATTCGATAGACACGCTGAGCGAAAAATCGCGCTTGCCGGCGATGCGTCACCAGGATCATAGCCATTCCCATTGCGCCAAGATTCATCAGCACTTGCCGCTCGTTCTCCTCATCCATTGCCGATGTCGCTTCGTCCAGCAGAAGAAGTTGGCTCCCGCGCAAAATAGCTCTTGCCAGGCCGAGCCGTTGCCGCTCACCGCCGGAGAATAGTGCCCCGTCGTCGCCAACTCTCGTTTCAAGCCCGCGCGACAACGCGGCCACAAAATCCTCAAGCCTCGCCGCTGCGAGCGCTCGTCGCAGTTCTTCATCGCTTCTCGACGGAAGCCCAAAGAGCAGATTCTCCCGAATGGTGTCGTCGAGCAGCGGTACCTCCTGCGGCACATATGCCACCGCTGAACGGTCAACGCGCACCATGCCGCTATCCGGCAGAGAGATTCCCGCAATCAGATTGAGCAGAGTCGTTTTGCCTTCGCCCGACGGGCCGTGCAACACGACTGTCTCGCCCGGACTGACAACGAGATTGATCCCGCGCAAAAACGACGTCTGCCGGTCGAACGAGAAGAACACGTCTTTCAGTTGCAAAATAAACCCTGAAACGGGAAGGAGGGCCGGCGCCGGCGTCATTCGGTATTCGCGGCACTCCTCCAACTCCGTGCCGATCATCCGCACATTTTCGAACGAGCTTTCCATTTGTCCGGCAATAAGCGAAATCTGGCTCACCAAAGGCAGCAGCCGCCGGGAAAGAACAAAATAGAACGCGAGCAGCGAAAGCAGCCGGCTGGTGTCGCCGTGCATCATCTCAGCGGCTACAATCAAGCCGAGAAAAATCAGCATTGTTCCCTGGTCGGCGAAGCTCCGCGCAACCTGGGGCAGCAGCACGGCGCTGCGGTTGCCCGCCCCGAACTTGTCCGCTAACCGGTGAATGCGGTCGCGAAAGTAGGCCAGATTCCGGTAGGTGCGAATCTCCTTGCCTGAGCGCAGCATGTCGGCAATCGTTCGTTGCAGCGCCGCTTGAGCCGTTTCGCGCTTTAGCGCAGCCTGCTGTACCCTTTTGCGAATGATGAGCCGATGCGCGAAATAAAATGCGGCGAGAGTGCACGCAAAACCCAGAGCAGCGAGCGAACTCTGATAGAAGCAAGCCACGGTCATTGCGGCAACAATCACGCCGCCGGAAACAAGCTCGATGCATCGATGGTAAAAATCGGCAGCTTCGCGCGTCGTGTGCAGTGCCCGGCTGGTGAGTTCGCTCCGATTCCGCGCCGCGAGGTGGTTCCAATCCATTTCGTTATAACCCTGAGTCAGTCGCAGCAGAAAGTCCGTATGCAGGCCTTGAATGTAACCAGAGGCCAGCCGTGACGACACAATATCAATGGCTGTCCGAACCACGACCAGAGCCGATGTCAGCAGAGCCGCATCGAGAGTTGTGATGGGCGTTCGCAAGAAGCTGTGTGCTGGCGCGTGGCCCTGCACCAGCAGAAATAGGACATACATCGCAACGGCCAGCGCAAGATCGCAAAAACCCACGGCGCTCCGCGCGGCCGAGAGCCATACGAATAAAGCAGCCTGGCGCTCGCTGAGCAGCCTTAGGGCGACGCACCACGTTCCCTTCACCGCGGGGTGAGCCTCGGCATGGCGAGTCTCGACTTGCGCACTTTGGGCGACTGCCACTCGTCTTAGGCTCCTCTCGCGTTTAGAGTCGCTTTTAGAGTAGAGACCGGCAGAGACTTCAGTTGTCAGAGGGCGGTCGTTCCATTGTCAGGGGATTGTCAGGTCACTCCTTCCACGCATGACCCTCGAATGCGAGCTTTGAGGCGCCGCGCCTTACGAAACAATCTGATGACAACCTTGAGACGCTCCCGTGACACGCCGCTCCAATGGCATACGTAACCTGATCTCAACTCGTACCGGCTCAAGGCTGAGCAACGCCGGCAGCCGGCCCGGTCACTTGAATCGGCCGACTGAATCCCCTGTTGATCGCGGCGTCACTTGCGGCGCTCAGGCAAGCCGGGATTCGATTCCGGGATTCGACCAAGGAGCATCGATGAAGCGCGTGGCAAAGATAATCACCCAGATATTTAACGGTTGCATCATCGCACTTTGCATGATGCCTGTGGCATCGGCAGCTATAGCCCAGGCGAGCCAGGCGAATGGCGCGCCGCCGCAAACGCCACCGGCAAAAGACGCTCATCAAAAATCTGGGGCAACAAACTCCGATCGCGGGGAGCAGGTCTTCCACCAGAACTGCTACCGCTGCCATCAGGAGCCCAGGGGATTCTCGCCCAGCGTCTCGGGAACCATTGCCAAACACATGCGTGTACGCGCCAGCCTCAGTGACGAGGACTATAAGGCGCTACTAAAATTTCTGAATCCGTAACTAACATCGTTCCGCAGCCAGCAAAGGGAGATTCCAGGTGACTTCATCCAGGCAATTGTGCAGCCAGCCAAATCCACGAGCAAATTCGCGAGGTCGAATAATGTCAAGGGCACGCTTTCTGATTTGTGCCGCCACGGTTGCGGCAGCCATGCTGGCTTCTCCGCTTGCCTGGTCTCAGGCTAAGCCGCAGCGGATTGAGATTTCCGCAAAACGATTTTCCTATTCGCCCGGTGAGATCACTGTGAAAAAGGGTCAGCCGGTTACGATCGTTCTCAAAAGTCAGGATGTCGCGCACGGCTTGCGTTTGCGAGATTTCGGAGTGAACATTAGGGTCAAAGCCGGAGGCACCGGTGAGGCGACGTTTACTCCCGATAAGGTGGGGGATTTCACCGGCCATTGTTCGGTTTTTTGCGGATCGGGCCACGGTTCCATGACCTTCACAGTGCACGTGGTGGCATAAATGCGCGGTTTCGCAATCGCCGCCGGAGCCATGCTGCTGGCGGGCCTTGCTCTGGTGAGTCTCGCCGGATGCAAAGCCAAGCCGCCCGGAAAATTTGAGACCGCAACCGTGCACTTTGCCGAGCATCATTTTCTGGTTGGCAACAAGAAAGAGAAGAATCCGCTGCCGCCTTCGCCAGACACGCTGGCAGACGGCAAGGAGGCCTTCTCCCACTATTGTGTTGCCTGCCACGGAATGGACGGACAGAACACCGGCGTCCCTTTTGCCGATCGCATCTCGCCGCCCATCCCCTCGCTCGCTTCACCGGATGTGCAGAGCTATACCGATGGCCAACTCAAGTGGATCCTCGACAACGGCATCTGGCCATCGGGAATGCCTGGCTCCAAAGGCACGCTCAGCGACGACGAGCTCTGGTCGATCGTCGCCTATCTGCGCCACCTGCCTCCGGGGGGCAGTCAGGGCGTTCCGGATATGTATACGCACTGAGCGTTGGAATCATCACTGACTGCGCAAAAAGCTATGAACGCAGAAGGCATTTTCGACCACGCCGTGAGCTTTGAACGGTCCGAGACCCGGGGCTTGGCGTTCGCCCTCGGATTCTTTTTCTCATTCCGCCTTTCCATCGTAATGATCTCAGTGCGGCTGCTCGGAGTTGAGCCAGGCACTGGCAGCGCGCTGAGCCTGGGCCTCGATCTGATGCTGTTAGGCATAATCTGTTTTAGCTCGCTCGGCAGCCAGCAGCAATCGGTTCGATCAATTCTTCGGCTCACAGCGGTTCGATGGGCTCTCCAGTACGTTGTCTTCGCTGGCCTGAGCTTGACGTGGAGTGAATCAGCATCGCTGCCTCATTCCATCGCCTACTGGCTTGGATTGGTCGTTGACGTCTCCAATGTTGTCTTGCTGCTGCGCGGCGAATCCGCGCAGGACAATGCTGCGGCTATGCTGAGCGGGTTCATTTGGAGTAGTTGCTTTCTTGCGCTGGTCGCGTGGATAATGCCGGGCCAGGCCGATTTGCGGCTTGGAGACGAACAGTTTTTCAATACCAATGAGATTGGCAGTCTTTGCGCAATGGCGCTCTTCTTCGCTCAATATCTTACCCGGCATAATCAAGGGACTTGGCGATTCGCGAAGTTCTTGCTCTTCGTCACTTTGATTCGCAGCTTGAGCAAAGGCACGATCATTGCGTTTCTGGTTGGCCAGGCGTTCCTGCTCGTTATGGACAGATCGATGCGCCGGAAGACGAAGATTCTCCTTCTATCCTCAGCGCTTTTGCTCATCGGAGCGTTCTGGGGACTGTTCGAAGCCTATTACGATGTCTACACAACAGCCGGCAATCAGGCCGAGACGTTTACTGGCCGCACCGCGATTTGGCTCTATATTCTAGGCGCAACCTTCGACCATCCCTGGACCCTCTGGGTCGGCCATGGATTCGATTCATGGTGGAAGGTCGTGTCGCCGTTCGGCAGCGAGATGTTTGAGGCCCGGCACGCTGAAAACGAAATCCTGCAGCAGTTCTACGCATTCGGAGTTGTCGGTGTCGCCCTGCTCCTTGGAATCTACGGGAGCCTTTTCCGCCAACTGCGCAAGCTCCAGCGAGGCCCAACCAGGGTACTGCTTCTCTCCATGCTGATTTTCGTTCTTGTGCGCGGATTGGCAGTGGCCGATGCATTCGATCTACTGCTTCCGTTGTGGTCCATCATCTTCGTGAGCGTGGTTGTAAACCGTGAGATCGCTGACAATCGCAGCATCGAAGCATCTGAAATTGTCATCCCTTTGTAACTTCTCGCCAATCTTTAGCCTTATCCTCCGTCGAATCGATGACAATTGTCCGTGAAGGGGCCAGCAGGGGTGTTAAAGGGGTCTAAGATATGGTTAACGTTATGGAACTGGTACCGGAAACGCACAGCGGGATTGCGCCGTCGGTAAATCTCGGCTCCATCCTGATCATCGAGGACGATGCTCGCATGCAGCGGACCCTCGAAAGAACCTTCGCGCAGGAGCACTACTCCACGTTGATCGCCGGCGACGGACAGATGGGTCTGGACTTATTCCGCAGCGAGCATCCCCTGGCGGTGGTCCTCGATCTGATTCTTCCCAATATCTCAGGCCGCGAATTGTGCAAGACCTTCAAGCAGCTCTCCAGCGAGACGCCCATCATCGTGCTCAGCGCCATCAGCGAAGTCGCGGACAAAGTTCTCCTCCTCGAGCTCGGCGCCGATGACTACGTCACAAAGCCGTTCAGCCCGAGAGAACTGACCGCCCGCGTACAGGCAGCCATTCGCCGTCAGCGCAAGCCTGCCCTCCCCAGCACTTACCGCTTCGGCGATTGCGAAGTCGACTTCAAAAAGATGACCGTGCTTCGCGGCGGTGTTCCCGTTGTCCTCACCGCGCACGAATTTAAGCTCCTTAAGTACTTCACTGAGAATGCTGAGCGCGTTCTCACCCGCGACGTTCTCTTAAATGAAGTGTGGGGATACAACTTCTACCCCACCACGCGAACCGTCGATAATCAGATCCTGAAGTTGCGCCAGAAGCTTGAGCAGGACCCGGCAAATCCCACCCATTTGCTCACTATCTACGGCGCAGGATATAAATTTGTCCCATGAAGAACTTCCTCGTCCGCCTGTCGCGAGCGAAGTTCCCACGGGAGTAGACCTCGTGCACGAGAAGCAAGGTGTAAGCACTCACGTTCTTCTCGTGGTGGCCATGGCCGTCATTATTGCGGTCGTCACCGGCCTCAGCCTGCTTCTCATCCGCCATCATCTGCGCAATCAGGTCAAGGACGATCTCTCCCAGGATCTCCAGCACTCTGTCATTGCATTCCAGAATCTCCAGGCTGAAAGGCTGACGACCCTGGAGCGCGAGAATGCGCTGCTCTCCAGTTTGCCCACGCTGAAAGCTCTAATGACCAGCGGCGACGACCTCACCATCCAGAATGAGGGTGCCGATTTCTGGCGTCTTAGCGGAGCGGATTTGTTCGTGCTGACTGACCCAAGTGGCCGCGTCGTGGCGGCATATGCCCGAAACTCCGGCGTTGACCCCGCTCTTCGCAATGGCGTTGTAACCCTGCTTCAATCGCCCGGCAAGCATTACCTCATCGATGGCGGATCGCTATATGCCTGCGCGTTGCGCCCGCTTTACTTCGGCAGCGATCAGGGGGGAACGCTTCTCGGCTATGTGGTCAGCGGCATCTCCATTGAGCGCACGGTGCGCGAGATCAGCCAGCCCACCAGCGCGGAAGCGGCGTTCCTCAGCGACGGTCAGATTCTGGCCAGCACGCTCGGCTCCGCCGCTCAGGCCAGCCTGGTTCGGCAATCGCCGTTGCTCGCGCAAACCGGTGGCTCCCCGGCAACGCTGCAACTTGGCAGCACAACATTTCTCAGTTCCAGTGAGGATCTCTCGGCCCAATCCACGTTGCCCTTGCAGCTCGTCGTCATGCAATCGCTCGCGCCGGCCGAGCGCACCATCAGCGACATCAACCGCATGGTGCTGGTCGTCGGCCTCCTCGCTCTTCTCTCCGGCACCGCGCTCATGGTCGTCGTCTCCCGCCTCGTCACCCGTCCGCTTGAAGAGCTCTCCAGAAGCGTTCGCGCTTTTGGTTTGGGCGATCCCGGCCATCGTGTCCCTCGTCATGGCACTCAGGAGGTGCGTGCGCTCAGTACTTCCTTCTCCAGAATGAGAAGCGAAATCCAGAAAGCTAACCAGGCCGTCCTGGAATCCGAGCGCCTCGCGACCATCGGCCGCATGGCCAGTTCCGTCTCCCACGATCTGCGCCATTATCTCGCCGCAATTTACGCCAATGCGGAGTTTCTCGCCTCTGACCGTTTCTCCGTCAAAGAGCGCGCCGAAATCTTCGCCGAGATTCGCGCCGCCGTTGCCGGCACCACAGAGATGTTGGAGTCGTTGCTCATCTTTAGCCGCACCGGCGCAGGCGTAAGGCGTCAGCCGGAGTTGATGACCTCGCTGGTTGAAAAAGCCGCGGCCATGGTGCGAACCCATCCCGATGCCGAAGGCGTTAAGCTGGTGGCTCAATACACGTTGCCCTCTGAAACTGCGGCATCGGTGGATGGCAAGCAGATTGAAAGGGCCATCTCCAATCTGCTCCTCAACGCGTGTCAATCTGCGCGTTCGCTGGGCCCCCGGGCCAATGTCGCGGTAACTCTCGAAGCACAGGAGCGTCAGATCCTTGTCAATGTAACTGACAACGGCCCCGGCGTCTCCCCAAATATTCGAAAGAGTCTCTTCGAGCCTTTCGTGAGCCAAGGCAAGCAAAAAGGCACCGGGCTTGGCCTGACCCTCGCACACTGCATCGCACTCGAACATGGGGGCGATGTCGTCTTGCTCAGTAGCCGGCCCGGCGAGACGATTTTTCAAATGAAGGTAGCGCGCGGTTTTCCGGCGCAGGACACGATGGATGCGCTGGGCGTCGAGCGTTACGAACAGGTGATCCCAGATGAAAATGTCCGCACATAATCGCACTTGGAAATCTGGCGCACGCTATTCCACGCGGCGCGTCGCAATGCCTCTGCTTGTCGCCGTTCTCTTGCTCTCGGCGCGACCCGTTCCCGCGCAGGACGCCGCTCAGGAAGCGTTGGCCCAGAAAGTTCAGCAGTTGACTGATGCCATGGCTAGAACGCAGGCGCTCCTCGAGAAATCCCAGCAGGAACTGCAGCAGATGCGCGAGCAACTCAACGACCTGCAACGCCAGATGGCGCTCGGCAGCCCCTCAACCGCTGCCCCCGCCTCCACCGAAACGGCAACAACGTCGGTCACAACCGCTGCTCCGCCCTCCGAATCTTCGCCGAATTCGTCTGATTCAAACGCCGCCGCGATTCAGGATCTTCGCGAGCGCCAGGCAATTCAAGAGACCGAAATTGCCACGCAGGAGCAAACCAAGGTTGAAACCGAGTCAAAGTATCCAGTTAAGATCACCGGCATGATCCTCATGAGCGGCTTCAAGAACACCAGCGGCGTCGATTTGGCCTCCAACCCTTCCGTTGCCACTGGAGGACCCGGAACGGCCGGCGCTACTGTGCGCCAGACCGTTCTCGGAATCGACGCGCGCGGCCCACACCTCTTCGGCGCAAACAGCTTTGCCGATCTGCGAATAGATATGTTCGGAAGCCCGGCGGCATCAACGCCCACAAGCTACAGCGGCTACTACATCCCTAACTCAGCTTTTGTCCGCTTGCGCACGGCGCATGCCGGGCTTTATTGGGACCGCACCGAGCTCTCCTTTGCCCTCGACCGGCCGATCCTCAGCCCCGACAGCCCAACCTCGCTCACTGCCACGGCCGTGCCCGCGCTCGCCTGGTCGGGAAATCTCTGGACCTGGAACCCTCAGGTGGTTATTTCACAGACTCTCGCGCGCCATGGTGCGGCCGGCGTCGAATTGCAGGCCGCGCTTATCGATGTTGGTGATGCGCCCCTCACGCCGGCGGTCGCGCCAACCGCGACTCCCGTGCAGTCAGCGCCGACTAGCGCCGAACGAAGCTCCAAACCAGGAGTCGAGGCGCGCATTGCCTACGGCGGCCCGGACCGCGACGATGGCCGCGCCCATATCGGTCTCGGAGGATTCTTCGCTCCCCATGTCAGTTCGCTTGGCCGCAACTTCGACTCCTGGGCCGGCACCATGGATGCCCGCATTCCTCTCATAGCCCATCTCGAATTCAGCGGAGACTTTTATCGCGGAGCCGCCCTCGGCGGCCTCGGTGGCGGCGGTTATAAAGATTTCGCCTACGCGCTGAATCAAACCACTCTCGGATACTACTTCAAGCCGCTCGACGATGTTGGCGGCTGGGCGCAGCTCAAAGCAACTGCCAGCGAGCGCCTGCAGTTCAACGCCGCGTTCGGCCTGGACAATGTTTTTTCGGGCCAGTTGCGCCGCTACTATGTCGAAGGCGGTTCGGCCACGCAGAACCTTGACCGCAATCGCACTTACACCAGCAACGTCATCTACAGCCCCAGCGCGTATCTCGTGTTCTCCTTCGAATATCGTCACCTTGAAAGCGCGCCGGTTGAGGGCCTGCCGTACGCAAGCAATATCATCGGCCTCGGCGCGGGGTACAAATTCTGATGCTTCGCGCGAGACTCATGCCGTGCCTCTTCGCGACCCTTTTAGCGGTCACATTCGCCGCGCTTCTCGCGGATCCAGCCCTGGGTTGTGCGCAAAATAGTCCTGACGCCCAGCCCCCTGCTCGGTCTGCTGTCGACGTGCGCCTGCAAGTCGTTTCGTCTCTGCCAGGCAGCCTTCACGCCGTTCCGGCAGTCGCCTGGCTCACGCCCTTGCCGGGTACTGGCGTGCCTCCTTTCCTGCCCCAGGGGCACTACACATTGCTGCAGAAGAACCGCATGTTCACCCCGCATCTGCAGGTCATTCCGGTTGGCAGCATCGTGCAATTCCCCAATGCCGATCCCTTTTATCACAATGTCTTTTCCCTCTTTGAAGGCAAGCGCTTCGACCTCGGCCTTTACGAAGCCGGATCAAGCAAGTCCGTCACCTTCCCGCGCGTCGGCGTCTCTTATATCTTTTGCAATATTCATCCTGAAATGAGCGCCGTCATTATCACTCTCTCCACGCCTCTTAATTCCATCGCTGACTCCAGGAACTCGTTTGTACTGCACGGTGTTCCACCGGGAGATTACAGGCTCCATCTCTGGATTGAGGGCGTGCCTCAGTCCTTCCTCGACGGTCTCACCCGCACCGTGCATGTCTCCTCTCACGACCTCGATCTCGGCGCTTTTCGTGCGCCCATCGCGCAGTCCGCGACCATGCAGCACATGAATAAGTTCGGCAATTCCTACGACAAAAAATCACAGTCGCCGTACTAGAGTCGCAATCTCCGAATTCGCAACCGCCATTTGCCACTTGCCACTTGAACGACCAATTCTCACGCCGCCTTCGCCCCTAGCCTTTTATTGATTCGGGGGTCCCGTGCTCCGTCTGCGTCTGGCAATCCCCCTTTTGACAATCGCCCTTTTTGACAATCCGATGACAGCGCTTTGACAACTCTGCGCGCCTCCATATCTACAGTTCAATTAGCCAGCTCAGGCAATATCCGGGCGGCGTTTGCGGAGAAAACGAGGTCACCGCATGAGTTTCGCGTCAGCGTTCGCTGATATTCCGACTGCGCTCGAGGAGATTCGCGCCGGACGCATGGTTGTCGTCGTCGATGATGAAGACCGCGAAAATGAAGGCGATCTCACGCTCGCGGCGGACAAGATTACTCCGGCAGCGGTCAACTTTATGGCCACGCACGGCCGTGGGCTAATTTGCCTTGCCATGACCGGCGAGCGCATCGATCACCTCCGCCTTCGTCCCATGGCCAGTCAGAACACTGCGCGCTTCGGCACTGCATTTACTGAATCGATCGATGCTCTGGGCCGTGGCGTTACCACCGGAATCTCAGCCTCCGACCGCGCGGAAACAATTCTCTGCGCTATTGACCCTGCCACGCGTCCCGCTGACCTCGGCCGCCCCGGCCATGTGTTTCCTCTGCGCGCAAAAGAAGACGGGGTGCTCGCACGCGAAGGTCAAACAGAAGCGGCCGTCGATCTCGCCCGCATGGCGGGATTAACGCCCGCCGGAGTGATCTGCGAGATCATGAACGCCGATGGCTCCATGGCGCGTGTTCCTGACCTCGTGAGATTTTGCGCGGAGCACCGCCTGAAAATGATCGCAATTGCCGAACTCATTCGATACCGCCTGGAGCATGAACGTCCGGCATATCTGTTCTCGCGAGCCCCAAGCTTCGCGGCGGCAGACTGAAGCTCGTGGAATTGCGCGCGACAAGATTACCGAGCAAACTAAGCGGCAGTCCGCGCACATCGTAGATCGGCCCCATGAACCTTTGCTTCGACCATCAGCTCACCTGGCTCAGGATTTTGGCATACCGCGCCCGAATCGCTTCCGTTTCCGCGCTCGCCGCCAGCTCTTGCAGCTCGGATACAGACGGCTTGAGATTCAGCGGCAGCCCCTTCCAGTAATATTTCAAGTCTTCACTCGGCCAGCTTGCGTAGATCTTCTCCCACGACTTGCCGCTATCGCCGGCAAACGCCAGGTTCGCCGGATTCAGCACTCGCCGGTAGTCTTGAAATCTACAGTCCAGCGAAAGCCGCATCTGCCTTGACAGGTTCGGCGACGCCGCATGAACCGTGAGACTGTGAAAGATCAGCACATCGCCCGCCATGATCTCGCCTCCCACCCATTCGCCTCCCATCGCTTCTGCGGACGCAATCTCGGGAACGTGCAGGTTCTCATCCTCGTGCTTGATGATCCCGAAACGATGGGAGCCTTCCAGGATTCGCAGCGGCCCCACATCCACGGGACAATCGTGCATTGGAATCCACGCCGTAAAGCATTCCGGATCGCCTCCCATGAAGCGGTAGTCCTGATGAGCGTGGACCGTGAGCCGGTCGCACTGCGGAAAAATGAGTCTCCCAATCGGCTTTGGATGGACCAGCACTCGATCGCCAACCAGCATCTTCATCGCGCGCTTCAATTCGGGATGGTGCGGAAGCGCATGGAACGCCGGCAGATTAAAAACCTCCTGATACGTGCGCTTGAATCCGGGGTCGGGATCGCCGCAGGCCGCGCCGGCATTCGCCATCCGCTCCATCGGATCGTGGCCGGGCTCAAGCCAGCCCGCCGCCTCAATGACCTGAGTGACATCGTCAAGCAGTTGGTCCACGTCGCTACGCGGCACAACGCCGCGTATCAGCAGGTATCCATCTCTATCCATCGCCGAGCGCAACAGCTCCGGCGTCACTTCATTCGCCTTCACTTCGCGGAATGGCTTCATCGCCCGACCATCCACCCGACCATCCATCTGACCCTCCATCAAGAGGCCTGCGGCACTCGCCGCACACCAGCTACATTAGCGGCATCGCTCAGGATTTGTGTCCGCGACGGGTCTCCCTCTTGTCATTCGATTGTCAATCGTGCAGGACCCGAATGAAGTCGTATCCGGCCGGAATCATGTGACAATCGCCTGACAGAAGCGTGACAATGCGCGCACAACGGCCAGCTACGCTGCACAATAGCTCGCTCGCGCCGATCGTGGGGGCCAATGACCCTGAACCGGCGATCCGGGCCAGCGATTCGGGAAAGGTTGTCTCTTGTCGTCTTTCGAATCCAGCCGATCTCTCTTGCGCGAGGCGGAGATTTGCGATCCGCCGGCGCCGCGAGTGCGCGAGGCAATTGCACGCGCGCGGTCTCACGCCTCCCCGCCTCAGTCGCTCACTCCCGAACAACGGCTTCGTCATTCAGTTTTGCTCATGCTTTGCGGATCCCTCCCTCAGGGTCACTTGCAGTTGGAAGAGCTCTCGCCAAATAGATGGCAGCGCTTGCTGCTCTGGCTCGATTACCAAGGCCTTGCTCTTTACTTCTTCGATCAGATAGCGCAGATGCGATCGGCTGGCTCAATCCACACACCCGTCCTCCCCGCATCCGTTTTCGAAGATCTCGATCGCCGTCTCCAGCAGAACACGCTCCGCACGCGCAACATGATTGCCGAATCCGTCGCAATCCAGCGTGAATTTCAGGAGGCTGGCCTCCGGTACGCCTTGCTCAAAGGCTTGTCGCTGTGGCCAAGCTCGTTCTCGCGCCCTGAGTTGCGCTCGCAATTCGATCTGGATTTCCTCGTAGCGGAATCGAACCTCCCCGAAGCCCGGGAGATTCTCGCCCGCCGCGGCTACCGCCTCTACCTCGCCGCCGGAAGAAGCTGGGAGTTCAAGCGCAACGAGCGGCCTCACGTCGACCTTGACGACCTCTATCGGGACACGGGCGCGTTTCGAGTCGAATTGCACGCCGAGCCTCAGCAGCCATCGGGCTTCTCATTGCTGGATCGCGTGCTTTGGCACGATCTTGCCGGCTTTGTTACCCCCACGCTCTCTCCATTCGACCTCTTTCTCGGTCATGGGCTCCACGCGTACAAACACACTTGCTCGGAGTTTTGCCGGACCGCTCTTCTCCTGGAATTTCGCCGCCACATTCTCTTTCATCGCGATGACGTGGCCTTTTGGGAGACACTCGAGCAGTTGACCGGTGAAAACCCTCCGTCAGCCTTGCGGCTCGGCGTCGTCATTCTGCTCATTGAGCAAGTCATGGGCGACTTTGCCCCGCATACACTCACCCGTTGGACAATCGATCCGCTCCCTGCATCCGTACGGCTCTGGATCCAAATGTACGGTCACCGCGCCGTCCTGGGCAGCTTTCCCGGAAGCAAGCTCTACCTCCTGCTGCAACGCGAGCTTGAGACACAGGGCATTCGGGCCAAGCGCTCGGTTCGCCAGTCGCTTATTCCTCTTTGTTTGCCTCCTCCAATCATTCGAGCGCTTCCCGGCGAGCATCTTTCCATCCGCCTCGGCCGGTATCGCATGCAGCTCCGCGTCATCCTCAGCCGATTCCGCTTTCATTTTGTTGAAGGAGTTCGGTTCGCATGGGAGTCGCGTCGCTGGCGCCGGCAGTTGAGCTCTCTCGCCCGATGACGCCATCGTCAAATTCCGCTGCGATCGCCCCGGCTGCTCTCGCATTCGACGCCATCGCGCCGCAATTCGACCAGCGATTTGGCGCCTGGGCCAGTGTTGCAGCGCAGCGGCGCGCGGTGCGCTCAGCACTGCTTAGCGAATTCCCGCCAGGCGGCAGAATTCTCGAATTGGGCGGCGGCACCGGCGAAGACGCTGCATTCCTCGCCGCCATGGGGTTTCAAGTCCTCCTCACCGATCCCTCGCCCGCGATGGTGTCGCTGGCGCGTAACAAATTATCCGCTCATAAATCATCCGCTGAAATCCTCGCCGCGGAAGAGATGGAAGAATTCGCCGGCCGCAAGCTCGCCTCGGGCGAAGCGCTCTTCGACGGCGCCTACTCAAATTTTGCCCCGTTGAATTGCGTTGTCGATCTCAATCCTGTCGCGCGAGGATTGGCAAGGCTGCTCAAGCCGGGAGCGCCCGCCATGCTGGTCGTCTTTGGCGTATTTTGTCCGGGTGAAATGGTCACGGAGCTGCTCCGCGGCCGCCCTCGAAATATCCTCCGGCGCCTGCGGCGTGGCCAGTCGGCTGCGCGGTTGGCCGGCCGCGACTTTTGTGTCGTCTATCACCGGCACGCTGACCTGTTGCGCGCCTTCGCGCCCCAATTCGCTCCGTGGTTCACTCTGGAAAAGCGCCTCGGCATCGGCGTTGCAGTCCCGCCAAGCGCCGCTGAGCCCTGGATCACACGCCACCCGCGGCTGCTCGCCGCCATGGAGTCCATCGACCGGGTGGTTTCCCGCCCCCTCGCCAGTTTCGGCGACCATGTGCTCTATCAATTCCGCCGCACTCATATCGCGGCTCCGCCCTTTCAGCTCTAAATCAATCCCGCCGCGTCCGACCCTGAAAAACTTTTGGCAACCCCGCATCAGTGCTTCAAATCACCGGCGGCCCGCTCGCCCAGAGCCCCAACATCCGCCTCGCACATCGCTCAACACAATCGCCCCACACAATGGAATGACGAGGTCAAGACATTCTGGAGACACAGCCGCTTATGCTCCGCACTACGCTTCAACTACGAGTGAGTGAACCGCGTTTCACGCAACCCGAGCTTAAGACAGCCGTCCCCATTGCTTATGACGCTCACGCAAATTGCCGACGTAGACTTCCCCACGCGCTGGGCCACGTTTCGCCTGCTCGGATTCGAAGCTCATCGCGCTGACAAGGTCACGGGCCGGGAAATTTCCGAGACTGCTCTCGCCCTCGTTCTCGGCGACTATTTAAGTTCTCCGCCCATCGTTCGCATCCATTCGCAATGCACCACCGGCGAAGTCTTTCACTCGTTGCGCTGCGACTGCCACGACCAGCTTCATCTGGCCTTGAGAGTGATCGCCGAAAACGGCGCCGGCGTCCTCGTTTACGAACAGCAGGAGGGCCGCGGTATCGGCCTCATGGAAAAGCTGCGCGCTTATGAGTTGCAGGATCAGGGACTCGACACCGTGGAAGCAAATCTTTTCCTTGGCCATGCCGTGGATGCCCGCGACTATGCGCTCGCCGTTCAGATTCTGCGCTTTCTCGAAATCAAGTCGCTTCGTTTGATCTCCAACAATCCCGAGAAGGTGCAAACGGTACTCGCATCGGGAATCGAAATCTTCGAGCGAATCGCTGCGGACGTACCGCACAACGCGCATTCTTCCCGCTATCTCGCCACCAAGCGCGACAAACTCGGCCACCTGTCTCGCGAGTCGTCCGGCCCCATAGCCAATCCCTTCCTTCGCGGAAATCGACCGGCTCACGGCGCTCTGCTGCCTGAAGCAACCGGCGACGCGATGGATCACACTCCCGAAATTGCCGCATCTCTTGGAGGTGATTGATGGCAGACGTCCTGGTTACGCATTCCTATCATCTTCCCTACGACCCTAAACAACTGCGCAAAATGCAGCCGTATATGCCGCTCGCCACGCTCTATGCGGCCACTGCGCTTAAAGACAACGGCTTCTCCGTCGCAGCATTTGACCCCATGCTTAAAGACCCGTCGCACGGCTTCCTGCGCTCGCTTGCCGAGCATAAGCCGGCGATTGTTGCCGTTTATGAAGATGACTTCAATTTCCTTTCCAAAATGTGCCTTACCCGCATGCGCGAGATCGCGTGGAGAATGGCCGCGGCTGCGCGTGCCATCGGCGCCATCACCATCGTGCACGGCTCCGACGCCACCGATCATCCCGCCATGTTTCTTGAGAACGGTTTCGATTACGTCTGCTGTGGCGAAGCCGAGGAAACGCTCGTTCAACTCTGCCGTTCCATTCTTCGGGGAGAAAGAGCGCTACTGCCTGACGGCCTGCTCAAACTTGACGGCCTTGTCATGCTCAATGACGGCGGGCAAATAATCAGCGGACCGCAACGGCTGGCAAAGAACCCGCGGTGGACCGAGCTTTCCTTCGCCGCGCGCGATCTCATTGACCTCGAGCCCTATCGCCGCGCCTGGACGGATGCGCACGGATATTTTTCGGTCAACATGGTCTCCAGCCGCGGCTGCCCGTATCACTGCAATTGGTGCGCCAAGCCGATCTCCGGCAATCGCTTTCAACTGCGCCCGCCCGCCGCCGTTGCCGCCGAGATCAAATTCCTCAAGGAGAGCGTCGGGGCACAGCACATCTGGTTCGGTGACGACATCTTTGCCCTGGATCACGAGTGGGTGCGCGACTTTGCCGCCGAGGTCACGCGATCCGGCGCATCGCTTCCTTTCAAAATCCAGTCGCGTGCCAACCTCATGACCGCGGAAACAGTCGAAAATCTGCAACTCGCCGGTTGCTCCGAAGTCTGGATGGGCGTTGAGTCCGGCTCCCAGGCGGTTCTCGACGCCATGGACAAGGGTCTCGATCTTTCGTCGGTCGTTGCTGCCCGTACCCGTCTCAAGAGCGCCGGCATTCGCGCCTGTTACTTTCTTCAATTCGGCTATCCGGGAGAAACCTGGCGCGAGCTGCGGCAGACCATCTCCTTCGTGCGGCAGACGCGCCCGGACGACATCGGCGTCTCATTCTCGTACCCATTGCCCGGCACCGTGTTCTACGAGCGAGTGCGCGAGCAGCTTGGGCCTAAGCGCAACTGGGCTGACAGCGATGACCTCTGCATCATGTTTAAGGCATCGCACAACACTGATTTCTATCGAGTCGTGCGCAATGCGCTGCACGCGGAGGTTGACTCTTGGAGTCTTGCAAAATCGACCGTACTAAATTTGAACGCGGCAAATTCGACCGCCCCAAATTCGAACGCCGCAAATCCCGTGAGGACCTCTGCCGATCTCGATGCGCTGTGGCGGCGGGTTGAAGAGTTGGAGCCGCTGAGTCGCAATCCAGACGCGCTCACTTCTCTGGAATCGCCCGCATCTCTGAAATCAACGACCGTTTTTGCAGCTCCTTTCATCGTGCCGGTCGGCCAGTTGATCTCCGCGAGGAGCCAATAGGTGGAGGCGAAGAAATGGGAGTTGGGGTAGCTCCTATGACGACATTGAGCTCTTCTCTTGCCGGCAGTCGGAACGTTGCCAGGCGGCTCGATCTTCGCCTGCGCTGTCCCCGCTGCAGCGCCAATCTCTCCGCTCTCGATTGCCTCAAATGCGGTCTTTCGCTTAACGAGTGCGGCGGAATCATTCACGCTCTTCCACCCATAAGGCTCGATCACTATGCGCAATTCATTGCGGATTACGAGCACATTCGGGTTGCTGAAGGTCGTGGCAGCGCTCGCGGCGATTTCTATCTCGCTCTTCCCTATCGCGATGTTTCAGGCCGCAACACGAATCAGTGGCGAATTCGCGCACGCACCTGGGACTACCTGATGAAGCGCGTTCTTGGGCCGGCTTTTCTTCCTCACGCGCCGATCCCCCGGGGTTTGATTCTCGACCTTGGCGCCGGAAACTGCTGGATGAGTTTTCGGCTGGCGCAGGCAGGCTACAAGCCCGTCGCGGTGGACTTGCACGACAATTCATTCGACGGCATGGGGGCCGCGGAGCATTTTCGAGACTCTCTGCCTAATCTCTTCCCGCGCTTTCGCGCCGAGCTGGCTCACCTCCCCTTCCAGGACGAGCAATTCGACGCCGCTATATTCAATGCATCGTTTCACTACGTCGAAGACGCCGCTGCCGCGCTCGCTGAAGCGCTGCGCTGCGTCAAACCCGGCGGCCGCCTCATCATCTGCGACACGCCGTGGTACTCCTGCGATGAGAGCGGCTATGAAATGGTGCGGGAGCGCCGCATGAGCTTTATGAAGCGATACGGCACTGCCTCCGCATCGCTCCAGAGCGTTGAGTTCCTCACCGACGAGCGCCTGCAATCGCTCGAGGAGCGGCTCGCGATCCGCTGGACTGTCTACTCTCCGAACTACGGCCTGCAGTGGGCCATGCGGCCTTTCATCGCAAAATTATGGAACAGGCGCGAGCCTGCTCAGTTTCGCATCTTTGTCGCACAAAAGGCGCCGGCAAGCTCGGGTGCGAGAACATGACCGGACGCGAAGTCATGAGCAATCGTGAAGCACGGTCAGCGGAACAAAACACCGGCCTAATCGTTCTTCGCGGCGCACGCTGCGTCCTCGCAAGCGAGCGGCTTGAAAATGCAACCGTCGAAATCGTGGACGGCCAAATCGCTCGTATCAGGATCGCCCGCATCCTGAATGGCGCGCAGGCTTCGCGGTCCGCAACCAACTGCTCCTCGGAAATCGATCTCACGGGCTATTGTTTGCTTCCCGGCCTGATCAATGCGCACGACCACCTGGAGTATGCCCTCTACCCCCGACTTGGCAACCCGCCCTACGCCAACTACGTCGAATGGGGTGAGGGCATCCACCGAGATTCTCTCGACGTGATCGCCAAACATAGGGCCGTTCCCAGGGATGTGCGCCTGTGGTGGGGCGGAATTCGTAATCTCCTTTGCGGCGTCACGACCGTGGCCCACCACAATCCCCTCTGGCCTGCGCTCAAGCAGAGCGGCTTTCCGGTTCGCGTCGTTCGCCAATATGGCTGGGCTCACTCTGTCGCCCTTGGCGGCGACCTTCGCTCTGCGCGCGCCAGCACGCCAAAAGGTAGTCCATTCATTGTGCATGCAGGCGAAGGAGTCGACGACCGAGCCCGCAGCGAGCTCTGGACTCTCGATCGCATGGGCCTGCTCGATCCGTTTGCCGTGCTCATTCACGGTCTCGCCATCGACCGCAAAGGCGTTGCTCTGATCAATACGCGCGGTGCCTCCCTCATCGTCTGTCCATCATCCAATCACGCACTTTTCGCCGCGCTCCCAGATCTCGCGCTCCTCGGCAATGTTCGTCGCATCGCGTTGGGCAGCGACTCGCCGCTCACCGCGGCCGGAAATCTCCTGGACGAGATCCGGTTTGCGATCTCGAAGTGCGGCATCTCTCCAGGAGCTGCCTGGCGCATGGTCACCACTGGTCCCGCGGACCTTCTCCGATTAAATCGCGGCGAAGGCTCCATCGTTCCTTCCGGCGTGGCCGATCTTTTCGCGATTCGCGACGCCGGCGCAAATCCCGCAAATTTTCTTGACCGCCTCGCCTCTCTTTCATCCGAGGATGTGGAACTGGTCATCATCGCCGGGCGCGTCCAGCTCGCCTCAGAGGAAATTCTGCACAGGCTTCCGCCGCCACTGGTAGAAGGCCTCGAACCTCTCTCACTCGGAAATCAACTTCGCTGGGTGCGGGCGCCAATTGAAAACCTTCTAGAGACCGCCGAAGAAGTTCTCGGCGAAGGGGAAGTCCGCTTGGGAGGCCAGCCTGTCCGCTCGTCCGCGAAAGTTGCCCGCGCACACGCATTCGAGGAGGCGCAACATGTTTGCTGACGACCGGAAGTGGCACTTCGGCGTGCTCCCCTTCACCGGCACGGGACATTTGAATCCCCTTCTCGCGCTCTCCCAGGAATTGAAGAGGCGAGGGCATCGCGTCACCTTTTTTGAGAAACCGAAAATCGAAGAGCGCGTGCGCCATGCCGGCCTGGATTTTGTCCCCCTCCACACGAAAAAGTTCGCCCGGTCTGGTCCAGTCATGTCTGGGCCAATTCTAACCCGCCGTTCCGGCACTTGGGCTCAAATCTCCACGCTGCGCTTCAATCTCGCGCGTGTGCGTTACGATATCCAGCAGTACCTCGACGAAACGCCGTCTGCGCTCGCTTCAGCGCGCGTCGATGCGCTTCTGATCAACGAGATCGCCCTCACCGGGCCGACCGTGGCGCAATTGCTGCGATTGCCCTACTTCCTCATCGCAACCACTGTGCCCCATCACTTTGGCTGGAATGCCCGATCATCGTCCGGCTCGTCGTGGCTCACCGGCCATCGCGCCTCTACTTCCCCGGTTTCCTTGTTGGTCTCCTGGCTCGAGAGCCATCTCCTCGAGCTCTCTGCTCTCAGAACGCGCGGCCCGGTCCGTCGCGCGCTCGACTCCGAACGGCGCAAACTGGAATTAGGCCCTCTCCGTAACCTTCCCAAAGAGTTTCCTTGCCTCGCCCACATTACTCAATTGCCGCAGTGCCTCGACTTCGAGCACGTCATTGAATCCGCCGCAATCTACTACAGCGGACCGTGGATTAGCGCGACGACAAGACAACAAATCGACTTTCCCTGGCATCGTATCGACGGCAGGCCTCTCGTTTACGCAACATTGGGAACCACCCGCAACGTTCAGCTCTCTGTCTTCCGCATGATTGCCCAGGCCTGCGCCGATCTCAATGTACAGTTGGTCATCGCGCTCGGCAATCGCGTCGATCCTGCAATGCTAGCCGATCTTCCCGGCAACCCGCTCGTAGCGCAATTCGCACCGCAACTCGAGCTCATCAAGCTCGCAAGCGTCGTAATCTCGCACGCCGGGCCCAATACTTCCTTTGAAGCACTCCTGGAAGCGAAGCCCATGATCGTCATCCCCCTGGCCTACGATCAACCGGCAATCGCGGCTCGCCTGGCGCACTTCTGCATCGCCGAGGTTCTTCCTTTCAAACGACTGTCCGCTCAAAAGCTCCACCGTGCGCTCGCCAAAGTCCTCGGTGACCCGACATACAAGCACGCGGCTCAGCAAATGCAAAACAAGCTTCGCTCCATCGACGGAGCCAGGCGCGCCGCGGACATTATTTCAGTGGAGTTGGAAGGATATGCAGCTCGGCAGCAATTGCGCCTCCGCAATGACGTGCGTTCCACGGGCAAGGATGAAAGGCTCGCGCGGCAACCAGGTATCTCATCCGTCGCTCGCTAGTTCATCGAGCGCGCATATTCCTTCGCCCAGCGTCTCATAGTGTAGTTCGTAGGCTGGCACATTGCAGAGTATCGCAAGTTTCTTCTCGTGTCTGGCGCGAATCTCTCCGGTTGAAAATAGTCCCTGTCCGATGCGCTCCACAGCACTCCCGATCGGCAGCCGGGTCAGTTCGCCTCGAGCACCCTGCCGACGGCTGAGAAAAACCACGGTTTCGACAGCCGCTTCCTCTGCAACTCGCTCCACGGGAAGTTCGCTTGTTGGAACCTCAATCGAAGGTTTGCCTTCCATCCGCGGCGTAACTGCGTAGCCCTCAAGCTCGGGAAACAGCGCTCTCGCCGACGGTCGAAATCGAACTCGATGGCAGTGCCCGATCACGCGCGGAGCGCCCGGATCCCCCCCGCGCGGAGCGCCCGAATCGTTGACCAGGTAACTCGTATCGTCCGAAGTCAAAGTCCACCCCGCTCGCGCGCACGCATACGCGAGCGTTGACTTGCCCGCTCCGGATTCGCCACACAGCAGGATTCCTTTTCCATTCTTGCCCACACACGCGGCATGAATATCAGTGACCACCGATGCGCCGAGCAGCAAATAAACCGCCTTTTCAAGGAAGTTACTGCGCAGATAACACCGGTTCTCCGCGGCCGCCCCTGTCAGCTTGATGAAATTCCTGCCCGTGCTCAAATCAAGCAGAGCCTGGTTCTCTTGATCGGCAACCAGCGAAAAAAAGGGTCCAAATGCTTGTCGCGCCGGTTCAAGTGGGCAGCATGCACCCGCATGGTCCACCACTCCCACGCGTATTTCCAGCCCCGTTGCCTCTCGCGTGAATCGCGCATGACCAAAGCTCTCCTCGGCAGCCGCCAGCACTTTCGCTTCATTGGTCAGGATCTCAACTGAATAACCCAGCGGATAGAAGCTCTTTCGTAGCGGTAATTCAATATCGCAGAGGATGCCATCCTGCGGTTCACCGGAGAAAGGAGGCTCGCTCTCTCTTGGCGGGGCTTCGCAAGACGAATCCGCAATCATGCTTTCCTGTCCATTCTGCAGCAATCCGGCGTCGCACTCATTAAATCTGTGCGCCGGCCACGCGTTCTCGGCCACATCTTCCAGTGCGCCCCACGCGCCGCCTCGCCCTGCTTAAAACAGGAATAGCAACTTCTCCCTTCGCGAATGTCAAAGCATTGTATGCCGATTGTCATTATTTCCTGCCGTATCGGACTCGCTCCGCGCACCGCAACCGCGTAACGCATCCGCTGTAAACTCCGTGCCACCAGCGCACTGCGCTTGCCTGCAGCCTTTACCTAACAATGGAATGACATTTGACTGACCCCCGCATGACACCGCCTCAGGCTGCATTCTTTAGCTTCAAAAACTGAGAGAGAACTGTCTATGCCGCCGCCGCAATTCACTTCCGCTGATCGAGCCGCTCATCGAGCCGACGACCGAGCCTATCGTCGCGCTCGACACAAAGCGAGCGGTCGCGGACAACTGTTCCGCGGCGCAGTAACATTGCTGCCATTTTTGTTTTTCGTGAGCCTGATCGCGGCGGCGGGCCAGGCGCCAACTTCATCCGCTCTGCCCCAGGGACAAGTCCAATCGGGATCATCCAACTCCGCATGGCCGCTTACAGGCCCCAACGACACGGCAAATGAAAACAGCGACCAATCCGGCGCCGCGAATAACCTCTCGCAGTCGGCCCCGCTCTCGGCCGATCAGATCGTCAGCATCCTCGAACAGAATCCGGATTTGCTTTTGGAGTTGAAGTCGCAGTTGGCAGATCGCTTCCAGCAGCAGGGAATGCAGGTCGAGGCCGCCGACATCTCCGATCAAATGGTCTACAACCAGGTAGCGTCGAGCCCGGCCTTGCGCGCGACCATTTCGCAAACGCTCGAGGAGCGCGGATACTCCGCCGACATGGGACTTGCGTCTGCCAGCTCTCCCGCGAGCGACAGCAGTTCGTCTGACTCCGAGTCGCAGCTTCCGCTCCTCGCGCCCAACTCTTCAGATCGGAACATCGGACCTGCTGCCGCTTCTTCCACGTCGGGCCAGCGTTCGGGCATTCCTCGCCCCGGAGCCGCCAACAATCCGCGCGGTCAGGAGAAAGCAAACGCGTCCACCGACGCCCCTTCGGTCCTGCATCAACACACGCCGCTCAATCTCGAATCCATGCACGATCTGTACTCGCAGATTCCCGATGGCGCGATGCATCTTGACCGGTTCGGCTCCGATGTCTTCGTCAATCGCACGCCGTCCGTAACGGTGCGCCAAAATTCCGGCCAGAATCCGGGACTCTCCACTCCGCTCGATGTTCCCCTCGGTCCCGACTACATCGTCGGCGCTGGCGACCAGCTCACCATCGAATTGTGGGGAGGCGCAACGCAAACCTTCGTTCGCACGGTTGATAGCAACGGTCGCGTCTTTCTGCCGGAAGCCGGAGTGGTAGTGGTCGCGGGGCTTTCGCTTGAGAAGGTGCAGAGCATCATCGCCGATGCGCTCAAGCAGCAGTTCCGCAACGCGCAAGTCGCGGTCACCGTCTCCAGTCTGCGCTCGGTGCGCGTTTATATCGTTGGCGACGTGCAACGACCCGGCGGCTATGATGTCAGTTCGCTGACTACTCCGCTGAGCGCCTTCTATGCCGCCGGCGGTCCCACCGCAGTCGGCTCGCTGCGCATTCTGCGTCACTACCGCGGCGATCAGCTCGTCGAGGAAATCGACCTCTACGACTTTCTCCTTCACGGAATTCGCGGCCAGACTGTTCGCTTCGAAAGTGGCGACACGCTCCTCGTGCCGCCTGTTGGCCTTCAGGTTGCCGTCTCCGGCGCGGTTAAACGCGAGGCGATTTACGAGTTGAAGCCCGGCGAAACCACTCTCTCTGCGCTCATCGGCGATGCCGGCGGCTTTACTGCCGCGGCTTCGCTCAACCACATAACCATCGAGCGCATCGATGCCAATACTCATCAACGCATCACCGTAACGCTCCCCGCTGACGGCGGACAAGCTGCAAATACCGCACAGGACGCCATCGCGCACTTCGCGGTCCTTGATGGAGACCGAATTCGTGTCGAGCCTATTCTTCCTTACAGTCAACGCGCTGTATATCTCGCGGGCCACGTCGTGCGCCCCGGGCGTCTGGCGTACACCGATGACATGAAACTCAGCGACGTGATTCGCAGCTATCAGGATCTGCTTCCCGAACCCGCCTCGCGCGGCGAGATCGTTCGTCTAGTGCCTCCCGACCTGCACGCGGAAACAATCAACTTCGACGTTCCCGAAGTGCTTATCGGCAACTCCAATGTTGACCTCCAGCCGTTCGACACGATTCGCGTCTTCGGTCGCTATCAAAGCGATGCTCCAAAGGTCACCATTCGCGGCGAGGTGTTGCGGCCCGGCGATTATCCCATGTCCAATGGCATGACCGCCGCGCAACTGGTGCGCATGGCCGGCGGCTTCAAGCGCGACGCCCTCATCGAGAGCGCCGATCTCACCAGCTACCAAGTAGCCGGCGGCAATCAAATCTCTGAGAGTCTTGCCACTGTGCAAATCGGCGCCGCCGTTGCTGGAGCCGATCCCGGCGCGGACGTTCCCCTCAAGCCCGGCGACATTCTCGCCATCCATCAAATCACCAATTGGACCGACATTGGCGAGTCGGTCACCGTCACCGGACAGGTGAAGTATCCCGGCAGCTACGGCTTTCACGACGGCGAGCACCTCAGCTCCGTTTTGCGCCGCGCGGGAGGACTGCTGCCCGCAGCCTACACGCAAGGCGCGGTGCTCATTCGCGACCAGGTGAAGACGCTTGAGCAAAACAGCCGCGACGAGCTCATTCGCCAAATTGAAACCAGTGCTGCCGCCGCCCGGCTCTCACCCAACGTCGCTGCCTCCGGCTCCGCGGGGCCGCTACAAGCCATCAAGGCGCAGCAGGATCAGGTAATCGCCGACCTGCAGAGCCATCCGCCAACTGGCCGCATGGTCATTCACATCACGGCCGATATCGACAGTTGGGCGAACACTCCGGCGGATATCGAGCTGCGCCGCGATGACGTGCTCACCATTCCCAAGCAGCCGGGATTCGTGCTCGTCACCGGGCAGGTCTGCAACGTAACCGCTCTCGCCTTCGCGCCCGGCCGCACCGCTGAGTGGTATCTCAAGCACGCCGGCGGCACCAACTCCACTGCAAACCGAAAGGAGATCTTCATCATCCGCGCCAATGGCTCCGTGGTGGGCCGCCATTCCAGTGGCGCCTTCTCCGGCGACGTTCTCTCCACCCGGCTCGATCCCGGTGACGTTGTTGTTGTGCCGCAAAAAATCATCGGCGGCTCGCTGTTTTGGCGCAATCTGCTTACCACCGGGCAGCTCGCTGCCTCGTTTGCTATCACCGCCGGCGTAGCCGCCTCGACCCTTTAGGAGGAATGAGAATGACGCCCAACGCCTCCTTCGCGACTCTCGATCGCCCTGGCATCGATCGTACTGACCCGCTGCGCCTCGCCCCCAACCCGGATCATGAACCAATTCCCGGACCAAATCCCGAATCAGCCCCGCGCTGGGTTCTGCACACGCGTCTCCTCTGGAACCGCCGCCGCTTTCTTGCAAAGGTTGCCGGAATTTCACTCCTCGTCAGCCTCGCCATCGCCTTCCTCATTCCCAAGCAGTACAAGTCCGCGACCAGCATCATGCCGCCTGACCAGCCAAACTCGAGTGCCATGATGCTGGCCGCGCTGGCCGGTCACATGGGTAGCCTCGGCACCCTGGGCAACCTCGCCGGAAGCCTCGCCGGAGCCCGCACGTCCACCGACTTGTTCATTGATCTGCTGCGCAGCGGCACGGTCGCCGATCACCTCATCGATCGCTTCGATCTGCAACACGTCTACCGCAAGCGCTACCGTGTCGACGCTGCAAAGCATCTTGCGCACATAACCACAATCACTGAGGACAAGAAGAGCGGCGTCATTACCATCGAAGTCGAGGACACCGATAAGAACCGCGCCCGCGACCTCGCCCAGGGTTATCTCGACGAGCTCAATCGACTCGTCGCCCAAACCAACACCTCCTCCGCCCACCGCGAGCGCGTCTTTATTGAGCAGCGCCTCCATTCGGTGCAGGCCGATCTTGAAGATGCTGAGCAAAAGCTCAGCCAATTCTCCAGCAACAACAATGCCATCGACATTAAGGAGCAGGTTCGCGCCATGGTCGACGCCGGCGCCCGTGTGCAGGCTGAGCTCATCGTCGAGCAGTCGGGCCTTCAGTCATTGCGCCAGATTTACGGCGATGGCAACGTGCGGGTGCGCGAGTCCGAGGCGCGCATTGCCAGCCTCCAGGCTCAACTCAACAAAATGGCAGGCCTGCCGGGCCCTGACGCTTCATCCAGCTCCACCGCAAACTCAATGGCCGGCACGCCAGGCACCAACGCATCATCCGCTCCAGACGCATCATCCAGCCCCAGCGCAAACTCAGGCGGAGCAGGCGCCGGCCATGAATTGTATCCGCCATTGCGCCAGCTTCCCCGCCTCGCCGTTCCCTTTGCCGACCTCTATCGCCGCGTCCAGGTGCAGGAAGCCGTCTTCGAGCTCCTCACCCAGCAGTATGAAACTGCCCGCATCGAGGAGGCCAAGGACATTCCTGCCGTCAGCGTCATCGATTCTCCGGGCATCGCCGAGAAAAAGTCTTCCCCGCATCGTTTATGGGTAACGCTTCTGCTCACATTTCTCTGCTGCGCAGTCGCGTCCGCGTTCGTCCTCGCGCGTCATTACTGGTCTGCCATGTCGCAGACCGATCCTCGCCGCGCGCTGGCCGAGGAAATGATCCCCATCATCGGTCGTCGCTTCCGCTCCATCTTCCCGTTCAGGCGAGGCGCGGCATGAAGAAACATCTCACCAACGCGGGCTACGGCGTCCTGGATTACGTCTCCTATCCCCTGGGAATGCTCCTGGTCGCGCCTGTGGTGCTCCACAAGCTCGGCGCCGCGGAGTATGGCTTGTGGATGATTTCGACCGCTGTCATCAGCGCCGGCAGCATCGTCGCCTCGGGATTCTGCGATGCCTGCATCCAGCGCGTTGCTTACCTGCGCGGAACAGATGAGCTCCATCTCGCGCCTGCGGCTATTCGCAGCGCCATCGGCATCAATCTCACATTGGGAGCCCTGTTTGCCGCGTGCGCCTGGATTACGGCTCCCTTCGTTGCGTCTCACGTCGCGGTTTCCAATCTCATCTCGCGCTCGGAGTGCCTCGTCGTCCTTCGCATCGCCAGTGTGGCCATCCTGGTGCGCACAATGGAAGGCGTTGCGGTCGGCGTGCAGCGCGCATTCGAACAATATCGTGCCACCGTGCAAATCAGCACTTTCATGCGCTTCCTCACTCTCGGCGCCGCGGCTGTACTGGCGCTTCTCGGCAAGGGAACAATTAGTATTCTTCTCGCCACGCTCGTCTTCCTCGCTCTGGGCGTCGTCGCGCAGTTCCGTGTCCTTGGCAAACTCATCGTAGGTGTCTCTTTCTGGCCGCAATTCCACCCCGCTGAGGCGAGCCACCTTTTCCGTCAGGGCTTCTTCGTCTGGTTGCAAACGCTCGGTGGAGTCGTCTTCGGGCAACTCGACCGCATCTTCCTCGGCATCTCGCTCGGCGCCCTCGCCGTCACCCCGTATTCTCTCTGCGTCCAGTTCGCGCATCCCATCTACGGTCTCTCCGCTTCCGGCTTCAACTTCCTCTTTCCGTATCTTTCCACACGTGCGGGCGCGACCCAACGCGAAGATATGAAGCGCGTCGTGGGGAAAGCGTTCGTCTGCAATCTGATCATCGTGGCCTGCAGCGCCGCGTTGCTGCTTCTCTTCGGAGATCGCCTCATCCGCGTCTGGGCCGGACCAGCGGTTGCAGAAAGCGCGAAGAGCATTCTCCCCCCCATCGTCATTGGCGCGGCGCTCATGGGGTTAAGCGTCACCGGAACCTACGCCCTCCAGGCGCTCGGCGAGTTTCGTTCCGTCGCATTCATCATGCTCGCCGGCCGTTCGGCAATGCTCCTGCTCATGATCTGGATGCTGCACCACAACGGCCTGCAGGGGTTGGCCGTTTCGCGTCTCTTTTACGGCGCCGTCGCGCTCGTCGTTTATCTCCCCCTTTTGCGGATTCTGTCGCAGAAACTCAAAACCGGCCAGCCCGCGCCTCGTCGCGTCTCGCATCCGGCTATTTCCCCCTTGGCCATGCAAATTGAAGCGCAGGAGACATCCAAGCCATGAAAGTTCTCGTCGCCGCGGTGTCCTATGTCGCAACCATCTCTGGCGTGCAGCGCCACGCGCTCAACGTCGCGCGATCCCTCTTGTGCCTGCCCGAGATCTCTGAGGTGCACTTCGTTGTTGCTCCCTGGCAGGGCGCTCTCACCCAATACTCCGGCCTCCCCGCGGACCCCAGGTTCCGGACCCGTGTGGCCGAAATGAAGCGCGACTCGTTCAGCAGAAATCTCTGGTACTGGCGCGACCTGCCGCGGTTGGCTACGCAACTCGAAGTAGATCTCGTGCACCTCACCTATCCCATGCCGATCAACTCGCGGGCCTTCACCTGCCCCACCGTCGTCACGCTCCACGATCTCTACCCCTACGAGATCCCCGCGAACTTCGGCTTCCCAAGGTTCATCTTCAACCGCGTTGTCCTTCGCCAGTGCCTTCAGGCGGCCGATGCAATCGCGTCCATTTCCGATTCCACCCGCTTCCTCCTCAGGCAGTACGCAACTCCAGTCGTCAGCCGCAAGGCCACAACCATCTATGCATGCCCAGACAGCATTGTTGATAGCATCTCTGACAGCATTTTCGACACCAGCCCCGGCGCCAACCCCGAAACCAGCGTTGTCGCTGGCACCGATTTCGACCCTCTCGCCTCCAACGCGTCTCCCATTCCCGGCTGGAACAACGAGCCTTTCCTGCTCTGCGTCGCGCAACATCGGCCAAACAAGAATCTCTGCACCATGATTCGCGCCTTCGACCGGCTCATCGCCTCCGGCTGGATTCACCCCAAGACAAAGCTGGTCATTGTTGGAACGCGCAGTACCGATACGCCCAGAATCTTTCGTCTTGTGCGCGACAAGGGCATCGGCAGCCGAATCCATTTTCTCGAGGGCCTCTCTGTGTCTCAGTTGCATTGGTGCTATCGCAACTGCGAGGCGCTCGTCGCTCCCTCCCTCACCGAGGGTTTCGATCTCCCCATTGCAGAAGCCATGCTGGCCGGCTGCCGAATCGTTTGCTCTTCCATTCCCGCCCACCGCGAGATTGCGGGCGGCAAATGCACATTCGTTACGCTGCGCGAGAACCCCGTTGAAGCTCTCGCAGCGGCCATAGCCGACGCTCTCGACGAGCCTAAGCCCCACCCCATCGTGCTGCCCCAGTTCTCCGCGCCCGTGCTGGCCTCGCAATACCTGGCCCTCTATCGCCGCGTCACTGAATCTTTTGCGCCGCAAAACTCTGCCAAATCAGCAGCCTCCATTACTCCTGCAAAACCTGAACCAACAGATCTCGCTACTCCCGATCCAGACTCGGCCTTGGCTTACCGAGGGAGATGAATATGTCCGCGCCTGACTTCGTCGCTTCGAACCTCTTCACCGAGAAGGTCGCGCATCTGCGCAAGGAGCGCAGCCTCGTCTCGCGGAAGCTCTTTCAAAATGCGATGATCCTCGCCGAAGCGTCGGCGGATTGTCTCGCCTGCATGGCGGGCATGATCGCCGCATCCGCTCTCTGCGGTTCCGTCTCCTTCGCCGGCTTTCTTCAGCATCCCTCGCAGAAAGCTATCGCTTTCGGGGCAGCCGCCGGCGTCATTGTTGTCTTCCTCCTGCGTCGCGATGGCATCTACAAAAAAGACAGCGGCCTCCTCCAGATTCGCGATACCGAGCGCACGCTTCTCATCGCCTTTCAGGCCTTGTTTCTCCTCTTGTCGGTCAGTTGGATTCTTGGCCTTGGCATCTCCTGGCCGGAGATTCCAGTTGCCATCGTCCTCGTCCCCATTCTTCTGGTCGTGGAAAAGCAGATCCTGTTTTCGCTCGCTGCAAAGCTGCAGCGGACGGCGCGCATGGAGCGCGTCATCGTCTACGGCGCCGGCGAAACTGCGCGGCGTGTTCTGTCCACGCTGCTCCAGTCGCCCCGGCTCGGGCTGCTTCCTGTCGCGATCATCGATGCAGGTCCCGAGCAAACCGCGGACTCGATGCTTGAGATGGGCTACCGCGGCCGAGGCTCCTTTCCAGTTCAGCTCGGGCCCGTGACCGCGGCAAAATTGCAATCGTTCCGCGGAAACCTGCTCGTGCTGGCCTCTTCTGATCTTTCTCCGCAGCAAATTGCTCAAGCCACTGAGGCCGCGGAGCAATCCGGCATGTCCGTCGCCACTCTCCGCGGACCCGCCGTGCAAGAACATCGCGCCGCGGATTTCATCGACGCCCAGCTCATTGAAATCGACGGACTATCGTTCACCACTTCCAAAATACCGGCCGGCTCCAGGCTCTATGAGCTCGTAAAACGCGCCGTGGACGTGGCTGCATCGGCTCTACTGTTGGTGCTGCTCGCTCCCGTCTTCATTCTCATTGCCATCATCATTCGTCTCGACTCGCCCGGGCCTGCGCTCTTCATTCAGCAGCGTGTCGGGCGCAACGGCGCGCTGTTTAACATCTTCAAATTCCGCTCCATGTTTACCACCGCGCCAAAATACGCCGCATCGCCCACCTCGTCGCATGATCCGCGGATTACACGCGTTGGCCGCTTGCTCCGCCGCACAAGCCTCGATGAGCTCCCGCAGTTGATTAACGTGCTCTTGGGCGCCATGTCGCTCGTCGGGCCCCGGCCGGAGATGCCGTTCATCGTCGAGACATACGACGCGCGCCAGCGCCGGCGCCTGCAGATCGTTCCCGGCATCACCTGCCTTTGGCAGCTTAGCGCCGATCGCTCCTTTCCCATTCACCACAATATTCAGTACGACCTCTACTACATCCGCAACCGCGGCTTCTTTGTGGATGTTGCAATTCTCATTCACACGTTGTTCTTTGCCATGCGGGCCGGCGTATGAAACATCGTGCTTCGCTTTCGCATCCCGGAAATCCTGCAACAGATTGACGATTTGAACGTCGGGGGCTGGATGGTCAATTTCGGAAAAAAGAATGTCCTCGGAATAATGATCGACGCAGTCGATTATGATGTGGCCGTTTCGTTCGTCTTCGAGCGTGTCCGGCAAATACGTTCTGCAATGGTTTCCGCTCTTGCCGTCCACGGCGTGATGACCGGAGTGCTCGATCCCGAGCATAAATTCCGCCTGAATAGCTTTGACCTGCTTGTCCCTGACGGCCAGCCGGTTCGTTGGGTCTTGAATTGGCTCTACGGCACTGGCCTTAGTGACCGCGTCTATGGCCCCGCGCTTATGCTCAGGATTTGCGAGCGAGCGGCGGCAGAAGGCGCACCGATTTATCTCTATGGAAGTACGCAATCGGTTGTCACTTCGCTGGTTGATTCGCTCAGCAGAAAGTTTCCCGGCATAAAGATCGCCGGCAGCGAACCCTCGGTGTTCCGCGATCTGAATCCAGATGAAAATGCCTCCCTCGAGCAACGGATCCGGTTATCAGGCGCCTCTATCGTTTTCATCGGGCTGGGTTGTCCGCTACAGGAAGTTTTTACCTGCGAATTGGCCGGCAGGCTCTCCGTTCCAATACTCGCGGTCGGCGCTGCTTTCCCGCTTTTGGCCGGACAGTTGCCTCAGGCCCCGCCGTGGATGCAGCGCGTCGGCTTGGAATGGCTCTTCCGCCTCTTCGTCGAGCCGCGTCGATTATGGCGTCGCTATCTTCTGCTCAATCCCGCATATCTCGTGCTGGTCGCCTTACAGCGTTTCGGTTTGCGGCATTTCACTGCTCAGGGCCGCACGCCAGTCAACAATCTATCGCCAGATGTTCTGGCCGACACCCTCGCTGGCGCACACGCGTCTCTCGAGACCTCCGAGGCAGCAAGGTTGTCCTTGATTTCGACCAGCACAGATACCTGGTGGAGCTGAGCATCATCAGGCAGCGTTGCGGCGCATGCACCTAGAGGCCCTCAATGACTCATGTGCTCTTCGGAACGTTTCTGCCCATCGAACAATGAAAGCTGAGTCAATAGTTCGGATGGCGCCGCCATTCTCCGATCCAATGAGTCTGCCGCGGCGATGGCCGGATCAAGCACCGTCTCCAGATTTCCGATCAGCAAATCGAGGTCTGCTGTCTCTCCCGAGCGGAAAGCATTTTCAACCAAGAATGCCGCGTTCGCCAGATCCCTGGCTTCCAGCATAGCGGCGACACTCTTGAGTGAGTGAGCGAGCCTTTCGGCATCCGCAACTCTTCCCGCAACAACGTGCTCCTTGAGATCGAAGATCGCGCTTGCGTATCGATCGCGAAATCCCAGCATCAAGTTGCGAAGCAGCTTCGGCTTGCCGTCGGTTCGCGCCAGTGCAGTTTGAATGTCAAAAGGTGGGAGGTGGTCGGGCACGCCACCCAAGAGATATGCGGGCTTCACTGGCATCTTTTTGGGCTCCGGTCCCGTGACGATCTTCTCTGGCATCCACCGAATCAACGCTGCCAGCAGCCGATTGGGATCAATCGGCTTGGTGATATGGTCATTCATTCCCGCATTCAGGCTACGGTCTCGGTCACCGCTCATGGCGTAGGCCGTCATGGCCAGGATGGGAAGCTTGCCGAATCGGTCATCGGCGCGAATCAGCCTGGTCGCCGTTAATCCATCCATAACCGGCATCTGAATGTCCATGAGGACCAGGTCGAACGGCTCGGCGGCTACGCGATCTACTCCTTCGCGTCCATTAACCGCAACGGTGACCAGGATTCCCATGTCGTCCAGCAATTCGCTGGCGAGATCGCGGTTTACCTCGTTGTCCTCTACCAGCAGCACTCGACGTCCAACCAGCTCGGCAGGAGAATATCCTGCCGCGTGCCGCAAATCGGAGTCCGAATACACTGCTTTGACACCAAAAATGGTAGCCATCGTGTCGATTAGGAGCGACTCGTTTACAGGCTTGACGAGGAAACCATCCATTTCATGGTCGGCAACTCCGCGCATCGCCTCTTCACGTTCAAATGCCGAAACCATCAGTATTGCCGGGACGCGCAATATCGTCCGCTGAGCTTTGATCTGCCTTGAAGTTTCAACTCCATCAATGCCCCGCATCCGCCAGTCCATCAGGACAAGGTCGAATGGTTTCCCATCGTCCGACGCGGCTTCAATCGCGGCGACCGCTTCCTTTCCCGATGAGACTGCTTTTGCAGCCAAACCATTCGTGCCCAGTATTTCGATCAGTGTGTCGCACGCATTCTCGCTACCATCGACAATCAAGATAGACTTCTTCAGCAAATCGCGCCGCAGTTTGTGGCCCTGCAACGGCAACCCGCCGACAGCTACGCCGAAGCTGGCCGTAAAAACGAATGTGCTTCCCTCGCCGGGCCGGCTTTCCACCTCGAGAGTTCCCTGCATCAACTCGCAGAGCTGCTTGGTGATGGCCAGCCCCAGCCCCGTTCCACCATACTTGCGAGTGATCGACGTATCTGCCTGGTTGAAGGATTTGAACAGATTCGATACCTGCTCGGAACTCATCCCGATCCCGGTATCGCTTACCAGGAACCGGAGCTTTCTGATATCCCCGGCCCCCTCTTCGGCTTTTACTTCAACGATCACCCGGCCCTTCTTAGTGAATTTGATGGCGTTGTTGACCAGATTGATCAGAATCTGCCCTAACCGGAGCGGGTCGCCTTGCAGCGAACGGGGAATCTCGTCGGCCATCGAAAATGCAATTTCGATGCCCTTCTGCTCAGCCTTTTGGCGGACGATGTCATCCAGATTGTTGAGCACTTCGTCGAGCGAGAACTCAATCTGTTCCATCTCCATCTTGCCCGCTTCAATCTTCGAGTAGTCGAGGATGTCGTTGATAATGCTCAGCAGGGACTGAGCCGCATTGTCGATCTTCTTCAAATAGCTCAGCTGCGCCGCATCCGGATTCTTGCGCAGAGCCAAACGTGTCATTCCAAAGATTGCGTTCATAGGCGTGCGGATCTCGTGGCTCATGTTGGCCAGGAAATCGGATTTTGCGCTGTTGGCTACCTTTGCTTTCTCTGTCTCTTCGCGCAACTGTTGTTCCTGCAGCTTGGCGGCCGTGATGTCATTGCGGATCGACAGGTACTTTATAGGATGTCCATTCTCATCCATGAATGGCACGATGATACTATCCACCCAATAGAGGGAGCCCTCCTTGTTGCGATTGCATGTCTCGCCCCTCCAGGACTTGCCGGAGGCGATGCTCTGCCACATTTCGGTCCAGAACGCGCGGCTATGCACGCCGGAGTTGATTACGCGGTGAGTCTTGCCCAGCAGTTCCTCCCGGCTGTATCCGGAGATTGCGCAAAAAGTATCGTTCACATCGATAATGCGGCCGGCGCGGTCGGCAACCGATACGATGGAGTGCAGATGGATAGTACGCAGCAAGTCTGCGTTTTCGCGCACCGCCTCTTCGGCCTGCTTGCGCGCGGTATTGTCCGTACCGATCAATAGATAGCCGATAATTGCGTCTTGCGCATCGCGCAGGGCTGTCACGGACATCATTGCAGGAAGCCGGCTGCCGTCCTTGCGGATGCAGGTCAGCTCATAGATATCTTCGATGCCGCGGGATGCCTTGAACGCCAGAGCCTGGAAGCCCGGTTCGATCTGGGCGTTGAACTCGGCGCACAGCCCACGGGCGCGCGCGATCAATTCCTGCTTGTCGGAAATGTCGGCGGGGGTAAGCTTGTTTGTCACCTCAGCGGCAGCGTAACCAAGCATGCGTTCGGCGCCTACGCTGAAGATCTGTATCACACCCTTTGCGTCAGTAGCAATGCTCAAGAAATTGGCGCTGTTAAAAATGGCCTTCTGCAGCACACCCGCATTGAGCAGCATCTCTTCCGCTTGTTTACGCATGAATGCCACCCTCTGACGGCACTGCCTGACCATTCTGCCTGACCGTTCCGCATTAACCTCTGGAGGTTGATCGTTGTGTCCGGGTGTGGCGTTGTCAGTGTTCCCCTGGTCAGGTTGCCCGCAAAGTTCCGTGTCGAGGTTCAGTCTCTAGTGCGTAAGCTCAGGCCTTTCCAGCGCGCGAAAAGCTACCCTGTTGCGACCTCCAGCCTTGGCTGTGTAAAGCTGAATGTCGGCTTCAGTCAGTACATCCACAATCGAATTGCCTTTGAGGAAACTTCCGCTAACGACGCCCAGACTGGCAGTGACGCGCCCCGCGCTCGCGCTTATGTTTGGCAGGGCAAGGTTGCTGATGCGGTTTCGGATTCTTTCGGCAATGATCACGGCTCCTCTGAGGCACGTCTCCGGCAAAAGAACTACGAACTCTTCGCCGCCATAGCGAGCCACCAGGTCGGTGGATCGAGTGATAGTCTTCATCGTCGCCCGGGCAATCTCGCGTAGGCATTCGTCGCCACTGATATGGCCGTATGTGTCGTTGAAAGACTTGAAGTGATCGATGTCGAGCATGATCAAGGCCAATTCTTCACCGGAACGCAGATGTCTGGCATATTCGTAGGCCAGCATACCGTCAAAGTGAAAGCGATTCGCCAAGCCTGTCAGTCCATCCGTCTCGGCCAGCATCACAAGCCTGTCCCGCATCAATTTGAGGTTGATTTGAGTATTGACGCGTGCTTTTACCAGATCGGGATTGATGGGCTTGTTGATATAGTCGACCGCGCCCATTTTCAGGCCCTTGGTTTCGGTCGCCACATCGCCCATGCCGGTGATGAAGATAACGGGAATTTCGCGCGTCCGCCGATCTGCTTTGAGACACCTGAAGACTTCAAACCCATCGATGCCCGGCATGATCAAATCCAGCAGGATCAATTGCGGCACCTTGTCCGCCGCAATCTCCATGCCAGTCATTCCCTCTTCCGCAACTAGAATCTTGTAGTCGTCCTCCAGGATGTCCGCAATCAATTCCAGACACAGGGGCTCATCATCTACCACAAGGATGGTGGGACGTTTTTCGGAGCGCACTGCTGGTCTGGCAATCATCGATGGCATTGAGGAAAGATTGGGCGAGTCTGCCACGCTGAAGCTGCTTGCGGCTTTTAGCAAAGCCGGCGCCGTCAGCCCGGTGTTGATCCGGCAAAGCTCCGCGACAAGACCACCTTGAAAGGCATCGCAGCCGGAATCGTTGGGACCACCGGATACGGCATCGCGTTCCAATTCAGCAAATTGTCCGGGCATATCCAGGACCGGCGAATCCAGGAGTGGCGAATCCAGGACCGGAGAACTTGCCTTCAAGTGCGCGAAAGCTTCAATTTCCGGGAGACATTCAATTTCATCAACGCGGGAGACCTGCAAATCGATCTCCGAGGATTCCGTCGCCATACACGCCTCTGGAGTTTCCTCGTTCACCGAAGCTTCAAGAACCTCGTTCGATGAGAGCAGGCCGATTGGGGCCTCGACGAAATGACTCTGGATTGGCGGACCAGTTTGCGGCTTCATTGAGATGACCTATCGGCGTAAAGCGGAATTTACTTTAGCGTGTACTGAAAACATTCCTGCTTCGGCAACGAAAATGGTGTCGGCGGTAGCAAGCGCGCGTTCCTTCTGAGTTTCCCCATATTTGAAAAGTCTTATACACGCAATTTCGGCATCTCATACGCCCAATTTCGAAGTCTCATAGCCCCGACTGTTCCCCTCTGGAGTTTGGCTTCCGCAACACCGGCAAGGACACAAGAAGACAAAAGCCGCTGATTAGTCGGCGACTTTTGTCTTGATTTTTAGGATTGTCTGAGAGTCGAAGTGCGCGGGATTCGGCCATCGCTTCCATGAAACTAAAGCATGTGGACCTGAAAGAAGGCTGCGTCCAGCAGGATGCACGCGAAGTGAGGACGAAATTCAGCAAGACCTTTGTGACGTACTTTTTTCCCGTGGGTGATGAGATTCTGGAGATTGTGGTTGAATGGGTGCGCTTTCTGAAGGAAGAGAAGCTATGGGGCAATGACGATCCGCTGTTCCCGGCAACGCGCATCGTGGTAGGCCAGACGCACCAGTTTGAATCGGCAGGATTGAAAAGAGCGCACTGGAGCAGCGCCGAGCCAATCCGCAAAGTGTTTCGTGAGGCATTCGAGCAGGCGGGCTTGCCCTATTTCAACCCGCATAGCTTACGGAAAACGCTGGTGAAGATCGGGCTAGAAGTTTGCAATTCCCTGGAAGAGTTCAAAGCATGGAGTCAGAACCTGGGGCATGAGCGGGTGCTGACAACTTTTCTGAACTATGGTTCCGTCGCGACTGATAGGCAGGGAGCGATTATTCGGGGACTAGTCACGTCCCGGTCATTCACTCAGCCGAGCGCAGAGGAAATTGCGGATGCAGTGGCAAGAAAACTACAGAATGCGCGTGTAAACGTTCAGGTTGCATCGGCCTGAACATTAAACTTTGGTGTTGTTTCCTGTTCGCGCGTAATCCGCACATGACCGCGCCGATCGCTCGAGAAGCTTTCGAGGAGCCGACATCACAGGACTCATCCAAATTCAGGGCAACTGTCGGAATCGCGACCAAACAGCCGGAATTGGAGAATCTCGCAATCGCTTGCCTGAAGGAACTGACCGCAGCCTGCTTCAACGCCGCCGACGAGTTTGGCCCGATGTGACCCAGATGACATTTTGGCGAAGCTCAACGCCAATTTTCTAACGGCAGTGGGGAGGGGCGGGGCACCAATGATCGCCGGTTATCATGCCAACATGGCAGACGGCGCATCCGAACGGCTCTCACGGTTGACGATGGAACATGGCCTCAAGCCTCTGGCCATTACGGTCTGTTTTGTCCTTGTGGCGCTGCTTTGGACCTTCCCGCTGCAGCACGTCATCGCCTATCCCTTCGTGTTTCTCTTTTTCGGCGCAATCATGGGCAGCGCCTGGTTCGGTGGCTTGGTCGCTGGGTTTATTGCGGTCGCGTTCTCATCGATTCTTATCGCCTATTTCTTCGTTCCTCCGTTGTTTTCATTCTCCATTGCGAAAGAGTCGCAAAGCTTTGTCGCTGCTTTCATTGCGTGCGCTATTGCTATCACTGCTGTCAGTTCTTCGCGCAAGCGCGCCGAGAGCGCCATTCTCCAGGCGCGCGACGAGCTTGAAGCCAAGGTGCAGGAGCGGACCGCTGAACTCATGCGTTCAAACCGCGAAATTCAAGAGAGCGAGCGGCAACTGCGCCTGCTTACGGAAGCGATCCCGCAACAGATCTGGCGAGCCGATGCTGGAGGGCGCATCGAGCACTGCAATCATCATTTGCGCGACTATACAGGCAGGAAAATGGCTGACCTGGCCCGCGAATCATTTTTCCAGGTCCTGCATCCGGAAGACTCTCCGTTGTATTTGCAAGGGTGGCAAGCTGCGCTGACAACTGGAGGCCGGTTCGAAGTGGAAGCGCGTGTTTGTGGCGCGGACGGCATCTATCGATGGTTCCTCGTGCGCAGCATTCCACAGCGTTCGGAGGACGGAAAAATCGCGCGCTGGTACGGCATTCACATCGATATCGAAGAGCAGCATCGCGCCCAGCAGAACTTGATTCTAGCGCAAGACGATTTGTCGCGCCTCTCGCGCACCATGAGCATGGCGGAGATGGCGGCATCGATTGCACATGAACTCAACCAGCCTCTGACGGCGGTTGTGACTCATGCGTATGCATGCCGTGAATGGCTGCAGGGAAAGCCAGCAAACATCGAGAAGGCCTCGGCGACAGCTGAAAAGATTGTTCAGGAGAGCACGCGGGCCGGTGTTGTTGTAAGCCGCGTGCGCGCACTTTTCCGCAAAGAAGCGCAGGTGCGCGAATTGACCAGCATGAACCGGTTGATCCAGGAAATGGCGCGTCTGATGCGTGATGAGGCTATCCGGCGCGATGTGTTCATTAGGCTCGAATTGGCAAACGATCTTCCGCAATTGGAGATGGACCCGGTGCAGATCCAACAGGTGATCCTAAATCTGGCCATGAACGGTATGGATGCCATGATGCAGGTTGCCAGACCGCGTGAACTCATTATCCAGACAAAGAAGTATAGCGATGGCGGAATTCTGATAGCGGTCAAGGACCATGGTTCAGGTATTGCTTCCGAAATTGCAGCAAGAATGTTCGAGCCATTCTTCAGCACCAAGCCGCAGGGAACAGGCATGGGTCTTGCAATATGCCGCAGCATTATCGAGGCCCATGATGGACGGCTTTGGGCGGAGAATTCCGTACGGGGCGGCGCCATCTTACAATTCACACTACGAGCGCAATCATGACAGGCAATTCAATTGGAGCTTTGGACGCGAGAGAAACGGTCTTTATCGTCGACGATGATGAATCGATTCGCGAGGGACTTTCCAATCTTCTCGAAGCAGTTGGAGTCAACGCGAAGTGCTATTCCACTGCGGAGGGATTTAGCGCTCACTGGTCCGATGCAATGGCGGGTTGCCTGCTTTTGGATGCGCGGCTTCCCGGGATAGGTGGCGTTGAGTTCCAGGAGCGACTGCGGAAGTCGCGGACCAAAATCCCGATAATCTTTATGACGGCGCACGGGACATCCCGATGGTACGCAAAGTGATGAAGGCAGGCGCGGTGGAGTTCCTCACGAAGCCGTTTCAAAAGGAAGAACTGCTGCATGCGGTCGAGCAGGCATTCGCGTCAGACCGGGCTCGCCGTATGGAAGACGCAATTCTCGACTCAATCCGAGCACGCATCGACTCGCTTACCCCGCGTGAGCGCGAAGTGATGGCGTTCGTGACCACAGGCCTTTTGAACAAGCAGATCGCCGGCGAACTGAATCTGAGCGAGATCACCGTCAAGATGCATCGGCGCCAGGTGATGGAAAAGATGCGAGCGGACTCGCTGGCGGATCTGGTGAAGATGTGCGAGCGAGTAAAGCTAAGTTCGAAATCGAGCGGCCCGGCAAGATAGCAAGAGGCCACGGGCGTCGCTGTCCACCCACGCCTTCCTGAAGACTTTTGCCCACTATACCAAGGTATAGCTTGTATTTGCGCTACTCGAGTTCTACCGTGTCGCTTTGCAGCTCCTCAATGATCCGCAATCAGTCAACGTGTGTTTCGCAAATGCGCTAACGCTTCGTTGTAATGGAGTCTGAGGCCGGGTGTAGTTTCATTCCTCGCGCTCGATGGGGCACGTGCTGCCCCTCGCAATACGCTCCTGCACTGCTTCCCTCAAGACGCACGGGGGACAGAGTTCGGTGCGTGGGCGTTCTGCAAGCAGCAGCACAAGCAGTTCCAGGCACAATTGGCGCTCGACTTGCGCTATCGACGAAAAGGAGCGCGATTCGAGCAACTCAGCGTCGAAAGAGCGACCAATCATGGCCCATAAGTTCGCGGTGATTCTGATGGACATCGTCGAGGGCATTTTCTTCGCAGGACTGCTGGGGTGTGCGGTCGTCGTGGTTCTCAGCTGGATATCAGTTGGCAAAGGGTGCTTTACAGACGAAAACTGACGTCGGCTCAACCTGCTTGAACGCAGGACTCCCAGAAGCTGACCCAATGCGTCTGTCGGCTTGAGTTTTCTTTGGTTGTTCCTGAAGTGGCCGAGTTGGTAAGGATGTCCGAGTGCGTAGAGGAGCCATCGTGGCACGTCCGCTTGACTGGGCGGAAGGGGGTTTCAAACTAATTCCTTACATAATCCTTATTTCGACCTCTTATTTCTATACCAAAGCATAGATTGTAATCTCCCTTCACTAGTTCTAGCCTCTCTTCATACCTGTTCGACAAAGAGCGCGGCTCAGGCATTGCGGGTAGGTCGCAAATACGCGGGCCCCTTTGGCGCAGCCGCATCTTGATCGCTACTGTAATCGCACTCTCAAATTCTTGCCGCTCGTTTGCTGCAATCATTCTGCGGCGATCTGCGCATAGGCGCATCTGCACATAGCCGGTCATGTTTTGATCGATCGGACGGAGGAAAGAGTGGGCACTCAAGCGTTACTGGTTGAAATTCTGCTTTCAGGATTCTTCGCAATAGCGTGCTTTCGTGCGCGCGCCGATTCTCACGACGTTAGCGGCCTCGCGCCTCAGCGGCTTTTCGTGCTGACTGACCGCCTTGAGCGCCTGAAGCGCTCGCGCTGGCAGTGGTTTGCCATGGTGCTTTTGCTGTTCGTGATGCGCAAGCAGATCGGTGCCCCCCTGCTCGCCGAACTCACGGTGCTTGCGCAATTCATAGTGTTTCTTGCGTTGCCTTCGCAAAAGAGCTCGATGCAAGCGCACGTGGGGCAAAAGCCTTTGCGGGAGGTTCTTCGCCGCTCATGAGAGAGTTGCTGCATGCCGCAGACTTTCTAAGTAGGGTGCGAAGAAAGTTGCGATACGGCGCCCTATCACGAGAACCACTGCTTTTGCTGCGGTTTGAGTGGAGGGGAGACTCAGTGGAATGCGACTGGTTGATGCGTCCGCCCGATCCGAGGGACAAAGATCTTCCGGAGCATCTGGCCAGGGACAACCAAACTCTCCAGGCGCTGAGGGATGCATTGAGATTGCGCGAAGTTATTTTCGAGTCGTTTCCGGCAGTGACAAATGCCGACCTGCGCATGTTCCGCGCCGACGGCGAACATCGACTGGAGCTGGTAATGACCGGCAAAGTGAACCGATACAACGATGCTTTTGAGCGCGTTGCCTCACTTGCCATGCTGGCCAAGCTTTGCGGCTTTCACTTTACTTTGAAGACGGGCGAAATGGAGAGACCGACTGCGGTTTCGATGAGTTGTTAGCGATCTAGCCCAGCCGATCCGCGCGGTCTGGAGGCTGGAATAGGGGTGGATTTGGCGACCAAGAGCGGCTTCGTTGGTGGTCTATTCAGCAAGCGCAGTTGGCAATCAGGATTTCAAACTTGAATCAAGGAGGGCAGTAATGGCGACAACAACATCTCAGGGCAAACAATTCACGCTTTTCATGGTGGGGCTGACGGCAGTTTGCGCCGGAATCGCATTCTCAGATTCGGGCGCGGGGAAGCTCGCGCTCATAGTCGGCGCGGTCGCCGTCATTGCATCTCTTTGGGGGTTCTTCAAGATCAAGCCCCTGGAAGGCAAGACCGGGGGCGGCGCACAGCCAGCCATCATGAAGCTGATCGGCGTGGCGGTGGTGCTGGCAGGCTGGCTCTTCGTGCTCTTTGGATTGCACCTGACGGCCAGCGTCGGCGCGCGAATGGTGACCTCGATTGTGGGTTTTGCCGTTTCAATCGCCGGAATCTTCTTCGTGCTTGTGCCGGCGGCGAATAAGAACGCCATCTGGAAAGCCTGATCGCGCTTCCCCATCTTTCTTCGGACAGGATCAACGTAATCGATGATCAACCCAATCATGGAGCTGAATCGATGAGAATTGCCCGCTTAACAACCTGGACATGCGCCCTGGCATTATTACTGATGGCAGGCGCAGCGATTGTGGCTCGGGCTGACGCTGCACCTTCAGCGTCGGCTGCCGAGTTGAAGGACGCGCTTGCCGCGGCGCCCACCACCAGCACCCTTGCCAACGGCGATCCCGGGGGTGTGAATACTGGCACCGTCAGCGACGTGCCCGTGGCCGACCCCAAGGCAGGCCTCACGCTGAGTGACGTAGCCAACCTGGACGGCCAGAACAAGATCGCCATTAACTTCGTTTGGACCCTGGTCACCGGCTTCCTGGTCATGTTCATGCAGGCCGGTTTCGCCATGGTTGAGGCCGGTCTTTGCCGCGTCAAAAACGCGAATCACACGTACATGATGAACTTCTTCGTGTACGGGTGCGGGTTGTTCGCCTACTGGATCATCGGCTTCGCCATCCAGATGGGCGGCGCGGCCGGAAACGGAAATCTCGGTGGCTTGCAGTCGCTGAACACGGAGCACTTGATCACCGTGTTCGGCACTCATTGGGGAATCTTTGGCGAGTGCGGTATGTTCCTTGCGGGACATACCTATGACGTTGGCGCCATGGTCATCTTCCTGTTCGAGATGGTGTTCATGGACACCGCGTTGACCATCGTTACCGGTGCATGCGCTGAGCACTGGAAGTTTTTGGCCTTCGCAGTCTCCTCGGTGCTGATGGGTGCCTTCACCTATCCTCTCTATGGCAACTGGGCCTGGGGCGGCGGCTGGCTCTCGCAGTTGGGCGTCAACCTCGGGCTAGGAAAGGGTTATTGCGACTTTGCCGGATCGGGCGTTGTGCACGCAGTCGGAGGAATCACGGCGCTGGCTGTGGCAATGATCGTTGGTCCGCGTATCGGCAAGTACAACCGCGACGGATCGAGCAACGCGATCATCGGGCACGACATCTCCGCGGTGCTGATCGGCTGCTTCATCCTGGCCTTCGGGTGGTTCGGATTCAATCCCGGCAGCACCCTCGGTGCTTCGGCGGCCGGAAACCTGCGCATCGGCTCGATCGCCGTCAACACCATGCTCGCGGGCTGCACCGGAACGTTCGGCGCAATCCTATATATGTGGGCCATGAAAGGCAAGCCCGACGCCTCGATGAGCGGCAACGGGCTCCTAGCCGGCTTGGTGGCCATCACAGCACCGAGCGGCTTCGTCAACACCATGGGGTCAGCCATCATCGGCTTGGTTGCCGGCGTTCTGGTCTGCCTAAGTTGCGCCTTTGTCGAGAACTATCTCAAGGTCGACGACCCGGTCGGCGCTATCTCAGTTCACGGAGCGAATGGGCTGTGGGGCGTACTCTCCATTGGGTTCTTTGCCGACGGCACCAGTAACTACGGCGGCTCCTGGAATGGAGTTACCGGCTCTGTCACGGGCCTGTTCTACGGGGACTCGAGCCAATTGGTGGCGCAGATTGTCGGATGCGCGACCCTGGTGGGCTTCGTCTTCTCCTTCAGCTTCGTTCTTAACTGGATCTTGGACATCATTCTCGGACAGCGTGTATCCATCGCAACCGAAGTCGCCGGACTCGATCTTCCCGAGATGGGACAGCTTGGGTATCCGGAGTTCGTCTTCCGTCCGGAGCCGGACTACATGCAAGCTGCCGAAAAGATGGCGGTCGCGTAGGCTTCCATCGCGCTGACTTGTTCCGGGCCGATCTCACGCACGACTGGCCCGGGACGAACTGGCATTATCTTCAAGATTCGTTTTACCTGTGGCATTTTCCTGAGAGCAGCAAGGATCATCTGCCAAGCCTTGCTGCCAATTTTTTCCTCAAGCTTTCGGAGTTCTCGCATGAAGAAGATGACCCAACGCGACATGGAGCCCGCCGGGACAATGTTCCTGGCTCCGGCCTCGCCCGCACCTCTCTCCCTGCCGGCGGCGATCGGCCCCGAAGCTGGCCGCCTGTTGCAGCGCATGTTCCGCGATCCACGCGCGCTCGAGTCCGATGAGCGCGCAAGCCTCGTCACCCAGCTTCGCAGCGCAGTCGAACTGGAACCGCACGTTCCTGAAATTCGCGTGCTGTATGGCATGGCTCTTAGTGTCGACCTCCAAGTCCAGGAAGCGCTAGAGCAGTTGCGAGAGTCCACGCGCCAGGCGCCGGATTGCTTCATCGCCCGGCTCAAGTTCGGCGAAATCCTAATGCGCCTGCGTATCTGTGATCAGGCCGCCGAGCAAACCCAGAAAGCAGCGGAATTGGCGGCGAACGATGTGCAGGCTGATCTGGCCCGCCGCCAGGCAACCACGATTCGCACCATGCGCCGCGAAGGCATCGAACGCGGAGGACTTGGCGCCATTCTGCCCCGCTGGGTTCCCCGGGGCCGCAAGGCCAGGAAGCAGGAGACCCTGCCTGTCCTGGCAGGCTCCAAGTAGGAGAGGATGTCCTCGACTCTGCAACTGGCGCTGCTGATTGCCATTCTTCTTCCCGCAAGTAAGCTCGCGGCTTCGCTCTGCACTCGCTTTGGGATTCCCGCGATTCTAGGGGAACTTCTGGTTGGTGTAATCGCCGGTCCAGGCGCATTCGATCTGATGCACCTCAGCCTTTTCCAGGCAGGACTGGCCACAAAGGCGTTCCTGATGGTGGCTCAGGTTGGCGGCCTGGTTCTGATGTTCATCGCCGGCCTGGAAACCGATATCGAACGCATGCGCGAGGCAGGTGTCACTGCATTCCTGGTGGCTTTGTCAGGAGTCATCTGGCCGTTCTTCCTTGGAGCCGGCGCAGCGCACGCCCTCGGCCTGCCCTGGAACAGCGCGCTCTTCCTCGGAGGCGCGTTAACGGCTACCAGCGTTTCCATTTCGGCCCGCACCTTGATGGACGCTGGAAAAATGTCGTCACCGGAAGCTTCAGTTATTCTCGGCGCTGCGGTCATCGACGACGTGATGGGCCTGTTTGTCCTTGCGTTCCTCGTGGCGTCCATGACAACTGGCAAGACAGATTCCTTTGGTTTGGCCGCCTTGGCCTCCAATTGGTTGAGACTGCATTCAGACACCGGGGCGCACCATCCCCTGTTAGTTCAAATGTCGCTCATTGCTGTTTGCGTGACCATTTTCTTTGGGGTGTCCTATGGTGCAGCGAAGCGTTGGCTCGATCCGCTCATCCTGCAGTTAAGGCGGCTTTCCGCCAGCGAGTCCGTATCGAGCTGCGTGCTGGCCTTGGTTCTGGTCTATGCCATCGCAGCCGAATGGCTTGGAAGCGTTGCGGGAATTACCGGAGCCTACTTGCTGGGATATGTCTTCGCAGGCTCCGAATATAAGGCCGACATCGAGCGGACCTTCTATGCAATCGGACACGGCCTTTTGATTCCGCTGTTCTTTGTTTCTGTCGGGCTTTCGAGTAACTTCCGCTCTCTTGGTGGACATTGGCTGCTGCTCGGGGCCATCTTCCTGATCGCCGTCGTGAGTAAATTGTTGGGATGTGGAGTAGCTGCCTTGGCGCGCGGCATGGGGTGGGTGCGAAGCTTCCGCATTGGCTGCGGCATGGTCTCTCGCGGCGAGGTCGGCTTGATCGTAACCGCGATGGGGGCCGCTTCCGGTGTCTTTCGAGAGCCGGAGGTTGCGGTCATGGTTTCCGTCGTCCTCTTTACCACGCTGCTCACGCCGCTCGCGTTGCGCGGAGCATTTCACATCAGGTGCATAGAAGACGAAGAGATTGAGGAGCTTGCTGTGTATGAAGCGCTGCTCCCGTCGCCCGCCAATGGTTCAACTCCCTCGGGAATGGGTCAGTCGCAGTGAGATGTCTCCATGGTCCGGTCTATTCTGAAGATTTGACAAAGGAGAGTAAGAGGATGAGAGGCGCGAAATGTCTGGTGTCTCCCGAGTATTTGGGCCTAATGAATAGGAATCGCGGAACTGCCACTGATTGGCTCAATGTATGAAAGAAGTATCTATCGACGACCAACTCGACCACTACCGGATCGATGCACTTGTCGCTACCGGCAGCCATGCCTCGATCTTTCGCGCGGTCGACCTGAAAAATGGCACAGTTGTGGCCATTAAAGTGCCACATACTGAACTGGAATTAGACCCCGTGTTTCACGAACGATTCCGCCGCGAACAGGAAATCGGCCAGAAACTAAATCATCCGAGGGTCATGAAGGTTCTACCCAGCGAGCACCATAGCCGGGACTACATAGTCATGGAGTGGGTCGATGGGATTTCGCTTCGAGAGATCCTTACAAAAGGTAAACTTCCGCAGGAACGCGCAACTTATATTGCCGTCGGCATTTGCGATGCCGTGGCTTACATCAATTCGCACGGTGTCGTCCATCGTGACCTCCGGCCTGAGCATATCTTCGTCGATAGCAACGACCACATCAAGCTCATCAACTTCGGGCTCGCTTCACAGGTTGCAGCCAAACGGATTACATTTGTCAGCCTGGCGCGCGAGCTGAAAACGGTCAGCTACGCCTCGCCTGAGGAGATCAGGGGCCACAATTGCGATGCCCGCAGTGATGTCTACTCCATCGGCGTGATCCTTTATGAAATGCTTACCGGCAGGCTGCCGTTCGATAACAACTACCTCTTGGCTCACATGAACGACCGCCTGCTCAAGGAGCCCGCTCCGCCTCGCAAGCTTGAGCCATTGATCACCCCGCAAATGCAGCAAATTGTCCTCCGAGCAATGGACCAGACGCCCAAGTACCGCTATGCGAACGCTCATGAACTGGCGGAGGATCTGGTACATATGCAAGATGTAGTCGTAGATCAAAGTGGCGAATCGCAGAGGACTTATAGAACGACTGCCGCCTGGAACAAGAATTTTCTCTTTTATGTTGTGCTGGCGGCGATCCCTGTCGTTCTTTTTGTCCTGATGATGTTGGCCACACATCACAGATAGCTGCTGTGCCTCGCCAGACCTTGATTAAGACACGGCGTGGGCTTGGTTTTGAAATTCGGGGACAGTCTGCCGCGGGCGTTCCTCGAAGAAGAAGTGTTATGCGATGGCCATGGATCGTTCCGAGGACACCGAGTCGGCCGCGACGGGGCGGCTGACCGACATGTACAGAAACTAGAATAAGCAGGTGTTTATGAGTTGCCGCCTCAGTTCTCGATTGGGAGTCTCATTGTCTTGCCCTCTTTTATGATCGCCGTGGTGGTCATCTGTCTCTGCCAAATGCCGAACCCAAGCGCCGGTGTACCGGGCAAAGCTTGTACCTGCCATCTGTGAGACAAGCTCGTATCGTGACCAGCATTCGAAAAGGCTTAATGCTATTCGACGGAAATTGATACCTACAAACGCTCCAGGGTCCGGGAGTGGGGTGCTTCCTGGGTTCACGGCAAATCGGAAACCGAACCACAGCTGGACATTAGAGCCCGTCTCCTATTTCGTGATTGAGAAGATTGCTCAGGCCGCAGAGCCCCGGAAGACTAGAATCTTGCCGCCGCGACGGGTCTGCTCCAGGAAGTCCGCCCAATCCTGCATCATCTTCCCGCGTGGTTCCAGGTACAGCGCGTGATTGTATGCAGCGGAAACCTCATTGCGCGGCGCATGGGCGAGTTGCAACTCGATGTGGTCATGGTTGTAACCCTGCTCATGCAGAATTGTTGAAGCAAGGCCACGAAAACCGTGACCCGTCATGCGGCCTTTGTATCCCATCCGTTCCAGCGCCTTCAAAATAGTCATATTAGACATCGGCTTGTTCTTGTCCTGCTCGCCAGGGAAGACAAGATCGCCGTTCCCTGAGATTGTCCGCAAAAGCTCCAGCACTTCGATAGCGTGAGAAGAAAGCGGCACAATGTGGGGTGTCTTCATCTTCATCCGGGCGGCGGGAATGGCCCAGCGGCGGGCTTCAAAGTCGAACTCCTCCCAACGCGCGCCGATCAATTCGCTCGTGCGGACAAATGTCAGCGCCATGAGCTTGATTGCTTGCCGGGTGAGCGGACGGCCATCATAAAGCTCAATCGCTCGGAGCAGGGCCGGAAGCTCCTTGGCATCGATCCTGGCCATGTTTGTCTTGCGGGTCGGCTTGAGAATGTCTGAAGGGCGAATCTCTGCGGCGGGGTTGCGTTTGCTGTAGCCATACGCGACGGCGTACCGGAAGACCATTCCGACAATCTGCAAAATCCGTTTGGCCATGTCCGAGGCTCCGCGCGCCTCGATGTCCTTCGCCAATTTGACAAGCTCCATCGGTTCGATTTCAGCGATAGGTCTCTCTCCAAGGGTGGGGTAGACATTCCCCTTCAGGCGATTCTTTGTCGTCTCTGAATGACGTGTGCACTTGTTTCCCTTCCAGTGTTCGAGCCACAACTCGCCGATTTTCTCGAAGGTATGCTTGGTGGCGACGATGACCGCAGTCTTTTCGGCCAGACGCTCAGCCATCGGGTCTATCCCGTTGACAAGTTCCTTGCGAGCCTTCGCATGGCGCTCGCGCGCATCGGCGAGTGATAGCTCAGGGTAAGTGCCCAGGGCCATCAGCTTCTCTTTGCCTTCCACTCGGTATTTCCAGCGCCAGAGCCTGCCTCCATTGGGCTTGACCAGCAAATAGAGGCCGTGTGCATCAGAGAGCTTGTATGGTGCGTCTGTGGGCTTCGAGCGGCGAATCTCCGTATCTGTGAGTACCATCCTTGTACCCCCTTTTGGTCTGGAATTTTGCCGGTACCCCCAAATTCTGAAATCGATACCCCCAATTGTACCCCCACCAGAAATCGGCTTCAATAGTGATTGATTGGGCATTTAAGGACGCAATTCTGCGATAAATCGTCTATTTTCAGCGATTTTAGGCGTACAGCCAGGATGAGATAGGAATGGCTAGGATGTATTTGGAGGGATAATTGGTAGGCACGATTGGATTCGAACCAACGACCTCTTCCGTGTCAAGGAAGCGCTCTAACCAACTGAGCTACGCGCCTATTGGGCAATACAACTTAGTTTACCAGCATCGCTACAACACGAAAAGACACGCGACACGGCATCATGATCGAAAAAGAAGCGATTGGCGAAAAGGCTCCAGAATCACGAGCTGGGTTGCAGGCATTTGAAGGTAAATTTGGTGCCGAAGAAGGGACTCGAACTTGAGCCGTTTTCAAGGCGTGAGGAGCGAAAGCGACGGGAGCCTTGAGGCGAAATCCTGAGCGAAGCGAAAAATCTGATCTTTGCGGGCGTCAGCCCGCAGCCGAAATCCTGAGTCCGCCACAGCGAAGCGAAGGATCTGATCTTTGCGGGCGTCAGCCCGCAGCCGAAATCCTGAGTCCGCCACAGCGGACGAAGGATCTGATCCTCGCGGGCGTCAGCGTATCGGGAGCACGCAGGCGAAATCCCGAGCTTCAACCTTTTCGCCTGCTACGCATTCGCCCTGCTTGTTCGGCGGAAACCGACCGACATTGCCGCGATGGTCAATTCCGCTCAGACCTCGCGGAAGCGACGGGACTACAAACGTGATAGCGCTCAAAGACGCAAACCAGGCATTAACGTGTCAACGTGCACGAAGCAAAGGAAAATGATATGCCACAGTTCGGATCACCTTTTTCAGAGTTGGCGAATGGCAGGAAGCTCTCCGACGAGGAACTCGTCAGAGCGATTCGGTTCATGGTAGCCGCGGAGTTCGAAGCAACTCAGATGTATATGCAGCTTGCCGAGTCAACCGACAACAAACTCGCCGCGGCAGTGCTCAAGGACATAGCGGACGAAGAACGTGTACACGCAGGAGAGTTTCTGAAGCTGTTGTACGAGCTTGCTCCCAATGAAGAGGCGCTCTATGCCAAGGGGGCTGGAGAAGTGGAAGACATCGCGAAATCGCAACTTCAGCACGCGACGTAGGTCGCGCAGGAGCGCGAACCCGTCGTAAACTCCTCATTTTCAATTATTGGTGCCGAAGAACGGGCTCGAACTTGAGCCGTCTTGCGGGCGTGACCGCAGCGCGAGCACGCAGGCGAAATCCTGAGCGAAGTCCGCCGCAGCAGACGGAGTAGAAGGACCTCGACAACTGGATTGTCTGAAAGCTTTGGTGACGAAAGAGGGAATCCGCCTCGGTCACCCTGAGGTTTTCTAAGTCAACTGTATGGCCGAGCACTTCTCCGACTATGGACGGTAGGAAGCACGATCTTGGTTCATCGGTCCCGAAGCCTTGGGTCTCCCCGGTACTTATACAAATTCGCTTGCACGCGACCTACACTCATGCTAACCTCTCTGCACAAATACCCAACATCCCAACGCGGGAGTTGATGAGCGACTTAAGGATGCATGCCCGTCAGATTTGCACTGCTGCCGAACCTTGCAAACACGGCATCTCCGCTCCGCTGACGGAGAATGTGAAAGCCTTTTTGTTCAAAGCTGCCGCGGCGACTGGAACAGAAATCGTTCGATAGAGGGGGAAGTTGTGAAACTACGTAAGAGTCTAGTTGCTCTGATGCTCGTTGCCGTGTTCGTTGGAGTCGCAGGAGCGCAAGAGAAGAACCTAACCTGCGTTATGACGGCTACCGATGGCGAAACACCTGCCTACCATTACGAGAAGCAAGTCATGATTAACGAATCAGCAGGTATCGCTAAGTTTGAAACCGAATCTGCGGCGTCTAAGGCAACGTTTACCGATACGACTGTGGTGTGGGTGTTCGAGGACTCTGATGGGCGCATGACCAGCACCCTCAGCCGGGTAACGGCAGTGCTGACTCGTCACTACGACGGGTACAATCGCAATGGCATGCCCGACTACCCACATTCCACGACGACGTACAAGTGTGAGGCGACACAGAGACAGTTTTAGGCTAGCTGGGCATTTAGACTGCCCGATGCCTTGGGCCCCTTTCCGGCTCCTGAACTGCGCTATCGCCGTTGGCGAACGTCAGGAGTTCACCATGCTTCTTCATCAGTAGACGCACAGCCTCAGCCGGGTCGTTGCCGACCGGCTCCCATTTGCGGTCGTAGGACAGGCAGCAGTAGTCGTCTTTGATGGCTTGTCCGGCGTCAGGACGGCATGGGGCTTCACACGGTTGTTCGGATAGAGCACTGCCTTGCAATATGGCCACCCGGTCGGCAGCTTAGTGTCCTTGTATAGTTGGGCTGCGCGGTTCGCCAAGGTTGCTTCTCCGTGGACCAATTACTTGGTTTGGAGAAACCTCAGACTGTCTTTTTTGCAAAAATGCTAGGAAGACTGTTAGGAAGCCTTCTCAACCTCTTGCAAGCCCACCTGAATAAATAATTTGCGGGACTTTTGGTGCCGAAGAAGGGACTCGAACCCCCACACCCTTGCGAGTACGTGGACCTGAACCACGCGCGTCTGCCAATTCCGCCACTTCGGCACATGAGAAACGCTCAGGCGGGTTGCGCCGAGCAGGCAGCAATCCTGAGTCTCGCAAATGCGGTGCATAGTGTCAACTTCCGGCGCCGCCAAATGGCCCGTCATCCAGGCGTCTTCACGCCCTTCTTCAGCATGGCGACGGCCTTGGCCATGCGATTCTGCCGCGTCTCTTCCTTCTTCGCTTCCTCAATCCACCGCACATACTCCTTGCGGTGCGTGTAACTGAGCTTCTCAAACCCCGCCAGCAAGCCTTCCTTCTTCAGTAGTGCCTTGAAAGGAGCCGGAATCGCAATCACGCGTTCCGTCTCGTCCTTCCAAACAACCATCTCGATCGTGTCGCCTGGGCCTTTGCCGATCTGCTCGCGAATCCCCTTCAGCACGGGCAGCATGTGCTGCGGCATTCCGTACTTGATCATCGACCCGGTATACGGAACTCCGTTGAACGTCACCTTCACCGGCACGCGCCCCTTGGTGCCGAACTCCTTCTGCACGTCGTACGGGAAGAACACGCACGCGCCCCCCGTTGCGCCAACCGGGCGTTCAATGGGCGCTTTGAATTTGTATTTCTTCATGGATGCACGCGCCTCGCGAAAGCTATCTCCTCATTCCTCAGCCGGCCACTCTCCAACACCCTATCTGGCCGCCAAACAAACATCCCATCCTGCACTCTCAAAATTGTGAGCGCCGGAATGGGACGTCCAGAATGTGACATCTTGATCAGATGGGACCCTTTGATCGTGCTCTGCATGCTCGGTCGATCTCGATCAATTTCGATCGGCTACACCAGCTTCGCGTCCAGCACAATCTCCGTGTTGTTCGCGAACAGCTTCGAAATCGGGCAGCCCGCCTTTGCATCCGCCGCGGCTTTGTCAAACACTTCCTTCGTCGCGCCCGGAACGCTCGCCGTCGTGGTCAGCGTGATTCTCGTAATCGCGAACCCAGCGTCCACCTTTGCCAGCGTCACTGCCGCCTGCGTCTCAATCTTCGTCGGCGTCAATCCCGCCCCGCCCAGTTGCGCGCCCAGCGCCATGGAAAAGCAGCTAGCGTGCGCCGCCGCAATCATCTCTTCGGGAGTAGTCCCGGAATCCGCTCCCTCAAACCGCGTGGCAAACGAGTAGTTGGCGTCTTTCAGCACTCCCGTCGCCGTTGAAATTGTGCCTTTGCCTTCTTTCAGTGATCCAGTCCAAACCGCGCTTGCTTTGCTTGCCATAGTCCCTCCTCGGGGAGCCCCGCCTGGGGTGTCTTGTCGTCAGGTTGTCTGTGGGTTTTGCGGCGCTTCAATTCGTGGAAGCCCATGCGCTACGTTCCTGCCGCGCCGCGTTCTTGCTGATCGCTTGACCTGCTGCTCGCTTGAATCGTTCTCTTATGTTGATCTCTCTTGCGCCTGCCAGAAATTTTGAGCAACAGGCTGCCACTACTCCATGCTAATCTGTCCGCCATGTTGCCGGAGCGGCCCCGCGTCCTGAATTTCGACTTTCCCGCCAATCCCGCCGTGGATATCTCACAAAGTGGTGCGCAGTGCCCCACTGGGGAGCATCTCGCCGTCGACCATCACTGCCAAATCTGCCCCACCTGCGGCCATCGCCTCACCGGCCACCACTGCAAGCTGGTCTGCATCCATTGCGGCTATTACCTCAGTTGCGCCGATTATTACTGACCGCTCCCGCGCTACTTCGCACCAGCGACGAATCCGCATTAGCCCCTGTTCCCTGTTCCCTACTCCCTACTGGCTACTCCCTGTCTTCCCACTCGCCTTTCGCGCCGCCTCAAACTCATCGCCCGGCAGCCACTCAATCGGATTCTTCTGTTCGCTGGCCAACCAGCCCAGCACAAATCCAAAACGCGCCAGCTTCGCGTTGCCTCTGAAGTCCCAGTCCGCGTGATACTCATCCGACGGCTGGTGATAGTGATTCGCTGTGTAGTCTTCAAACTGCGCGTGACCCCACGCCAGGTTGTGCCCCGCAAACAGCTCGCCTTCGTCCACGCTGAACGCCGGAATTCCCACCCGCGCCAGCGAAAAATGATCGGACCGGTAGTAGTGGCCCGCCATCGGCGAGGGATCGGGCAGCAATGCCAGATCGAACGCCTTGGCCACCGTCTCAACTGTCGGCCAAAAGTCGATGCGTTCGCCGCCGTTCAAATCCACTGACCGCGGAATCCCGATCGGCAGCAGCATATCGAAATTCAGGTCCAGCCCCATCTGGCTCGCCGGCACCGGCGGATGCATCCCGAGATACTGCGATCCCAGCAGCCCCTGCTCCTCTGCCGTCACTGAAGCGAAATAAACCGCGTGCGGCGGCCGCACCGGCGACTGCGCGAACGCCCTCGCCATCTCCATCAAAATTCCGCAGCCCGTCCCGTTGTCGGCCGCGCCGTTAAAAATGTTGTCGCCCTTCATATCCGGGTCGATTCCCAGGTGATCGTAGTGCGCGGTATACAAAACCGCATTGCCGCCTGACTCACTTCCCGCCACCCGCCCCACCACATTCGCGCTCACGTACCGTCGCACGCGGCTTTCGATTTGTGCCTTCAGCCGCACCGGCAATTCGATCGCATGAAACGCCCCCGGCACTCCCGCGCGCTCGATCCCCTTGTCCAGATCGCCCAGCCCCGCCATCGTGAACAACTTCTGCGCCACGTCGTGCTGGATCCACGCCGCCGCGCGCAGCGTCGCGCTCGGGTCCCCGTCCAGGAAGCTCTTCTCCACGGCCTGCGAATTGCGCACCACATCCCATCCGTAGCTCGCCAGGTCCGTCCGGTGAATAATCAGTACGCCCACCGCTCCGCGCCGCGCCGCCTCCTCGTATTTGTAGGTCCAGCGTCCGTAGTAAGTCAGCGCCGCGCCCTTGAAGAACTTCGCGTCCTGCGAAGGCGGCTCGTTCACGATCACCAGCACCACCTTACCCTTCAAGTCGATATCTTTTCCATCAGCGCCCGCGTAGTCGTTCCACTTGTACTCCGGCGCGTCGATCCCATATCCCACAAACACAATCGGCGCGTCGATCTCCGCCGTTGCCTGCCCCGTCTCGTCCTTGGCTACGATCTCATCGCCGTACGCCAGATCAAGCGCCGCGCCATCCGCCGGCACAAGCGCAAACTTCGTCTTGTCCTCCACCGTGTGTACCGCATACAGCGGCACGCGCTGGAAGTACGTGCCGTTGTCGCCCGCCGGCTCCACGCCCGCAAGCGCGAACTGCGTCGCAATATACTCCGCGGCCAATTCGCCCCCGCGCGTTCCCGGCCCGCGCCCTTCCAGCAAATCGAGCGACAAAAAGCGCACATGCGCGCGAATCTTCTCGCCGTCGATGCCTGCCGCTGCCGCGCGCGCCCCCGCAGGCAGCCCCGCAATCGCTGGAACCACGCCCGCTCCCGGCTCTTGCGCCGCAGCCACCGCCGGCACTACCAAACCAGCCGTCAAACCCGCCGCCACCAAAAATGCCCGAATGAATCTCAAACGCATTCCATCCCTCCAATCCCAAATCCATCTGCGAAATGCTTCAAAAAATCTCCGAAATACGCGAACAAATCTTGCCCAAAATAATTCTGCGCGAAAATTGTCCCTTCAGACTACGGCCTCTCCGCGCTGCCGCGCAATTTCATCCATCGCCGGCGAGGCCAGCAGCCGCGCGCGCATCAGCACCTTCCGCGTCAGCCCGGTCAGCGCCATTCCGGCGGCCTCGCGCAGCCCTACCCAGCGCCGCTCCCCGCCAGTTGCCGTCATTGCCTCCAAGTCCTCCTCTGCCACGCTGCGGATGCGCACGTAGTAGTTCACCTGCATAATCGCGTGCCGCAGCTCCATCCGCAGCTCGCTTTGCGGAACCTCCGCTTGCAGCAGCGTCGGTAGCTCCCACATCCCCGGCATCACCGTCGCGTCTGCCGGCCGCTGCACCAGCAGCACTTGCTCCGTGCTTCCGCCGCGCCTCCTGCTCGGCCTTGGAGCCGCGCGCAGCACCAGCCCGTATCCCGCCACCCGGCTGGTCATTGGCGCGCGCCGCGCAGTCTTGTGCTCGCCCCGCGTCTTGCATTCCGCCGTTAGCGGACACGCTGCGCACTGCGGATTCCTCGGCGTGCACACCGTCGCGCCCAGCTCCATCATCGCCTGGTTAAAGTCCCCTGGCCGCGTCCGATCCAGGAACCGCCGCGCCAGCTCTTCCACCTTCCGCCGCAGCACAGTGCCGCCGCCTTTGCGACTGCCCGCGCCCCATCCCGCAAAGCGGCACAGCACCCGCTCCACGTTTCCATCCACCACTGCCACCGGCTCGTTGTGCGCGATGCTCGCCACCGCCGCCGCCGTATACACTCCAATCCCCGGCAGCACGCGCAGCTCCTCCGCCTTCGCCGGCAGATTCCCTTGAAGATTCTCGCTCACAAACTGCGCCGCCTTGTGCAGCATCCGCGCCCGCCGGTAGTAGCCCAGCCCGCTCCACATCGCCAGCACATCCTGCTCCGGCGCCAGCGCCAATGCCACCAGCGTCGGAAACCGCCCCAGAAACTGCTGGTACCGCTCCACCACGACCGCTACCCGCGTCTGTTGCAGCATGATCTCCGCTACCCAGATCGCATACGGATTCCTGCTCCGCCGCCACGGCAGGTCGCGCCGGTTGCGGTCATACCAATCCAGCAATCCTGCGCGCAGAGCCTTCGTCTTCCCCTGCTTTTCGTCCTGCCCGGCCATGCGCCCAGCTTACGGCATCTGCCCAATTCTTCGCCCCGCGCGCTGCAAATGCCCGCCGCAAACTTCCACTCCTGCCATTACCGAAGTTTTCCAGTAACTCTTTCCGTGTATTGCCCAGCAGAATTCCCATTGTTAGATTCGAAATTAAAATTCCCATTCTGGCGAAAGCCTGCCAGAACATTCGTTCTTTTCCCGCGCCAACGCACTCCGGCTCGTCTAGGCTGAGAGACCGCCATTGCAAAATCGAGATCGGCTGGCGTACCGATTGGAGGCATCTTGAAACCGCTCTTTTGCTCCCCGACCCTCACCCTGCTGGCCCTCTTCGGCTGCGCGTCCGCCGGCCTCTCCGCTCAAACCTCTTCAATCAGCCCTTCATTTTCGTTTGGCGGCTCCTCCGCCGCGCCGCCCGCCGGCACAATCAGCAATCCCTCCCCCGCGCCCTTTTCCCGGTTCGCTTTTTCCGGCGGCATCGGCGCCATGGGCGTCAACATGCAAGGCGCCGTCAACGTCAACCGCTACTTCAACATTCGCGGCATCGGCAACTACTTCAGCTACACCGTCTCGAACCTGACCATCAACAAGAGCGGCGGATCCAATGGCATCACCGTCGGTGGCAACTTCAATTTCGCCACTGCCGGAGCCTCTCTGGACATCTACCCGTTCCCCAATCACGGATTCCGTTTGAGCCCCGGCGCCCTCTTTTACAACCAGAATCGAGCCACGGCCACCGGCGTCGCCGCCCCCGGAACCAGCTTCACCTTTGGCTCGCAAACGTACTACTCTGACTCAGTCAATCCCGTCAACATCACCGCCAGACTCGGCCTCAACACTCGTCAACGCGCCTTCTCCATGACCACCGGCTGGGGAAACCTCATCCCCCGCAACGGCGGCCACTGGTCTTTCCCCTTCGAATTTGGTGCGGTCTTCACCGGCGCGCCTACCCTTGCCCTCAACCCCACCGGCTTCGCCTGCCAAACCCAGGTCGATGCGACCATCAACGGCCCCTCCTGCGTCAACATGGCCACCGACCCAACCGCGCAGGCCAACATTGCCGCCCAGGTCGCCAAATACCAGAAAGACCTAAACGTCGTCCCGGTCTATCCCATCATCTCCTTCGGCGTCGGATATAACTTCCGCCTCCGCTGACTCGCGCCTCCTCCTCCCATTGCCCGTCCCGCACTCCACCTCCCACGAATGAGGGTGCCCCCGGTCCCTCGCATTTGGGGACCGGGGATCGCGCGAACCCAAATTGACAGGCCTTCTATCTGGGCACGAATTAACTTACGCTGAAATCGCCGCAAAAAAATCCGGGCCGTCAGGCCCGGACTCTAATCACTATCCACTAACCACTAATCACTAAGTAAGCATCTCTCCCACAATCCCCGCCGCCGCCTTCAGCGCCGCATCAATCTGCGACTGATCTTTCCCGCCGGCCTCTGCAATCTCCGCCTTGCCTCCGCCCGACCCGCCCACAATCTTCGCCACGGCGCCCACCAGCTTCCCCGCCTGAATTCTTCCAACCAGCCCCGGCGTCACTCCGGCAATAATCGCAACCCTGCCTTCCGGCTGCGCCGATCCCAGCACCACCACGCCCTCGCCCAGCTTCTGTTTCAGGTTATCCACCAGCGTCCGCAACTGCCCGCGTTCCAGCTCATCCGCGCGATGCGTCAGCACCTTCACGCCCTTCACGTCCACAGCGCGCGAAACCGCCTCATCCAACCCTCCGGCAGCCGACTTCATCCGCATCTCTTCAATCTCGCGCCGCAGCTTTTTTACTTCTTCATCTTGCGCCGCGAACTTCGCCCTCAACCCCTCCGGCAAATTCTCCGGCGACGGCAAAAATTGCCCCGCCACCTTTGCCAGTTCAAAATCTTTCCTGAACGTATCCAGCGACCCCATTCCGCTGATCGCCTCAATGCGCCTCACGCCACTCGACACCGACTCCTCACCCGTCAGCTTCAGTAATCCGATCTCGCCCGTCGCCGCCGTATGCGTCCCTCCGCACAGCTCCGTCGAGAAGCCATCCGACAACTTCACCACCCTCACCTTGTCGCCGTATTTCTCGCCGAACAGCGCCATCGCGTGGTACTCATTCACCGCCGCGTCAATCGGCACATCCACAAGCGTTTCGACTTTCGCGTTTGCCAGCACCTCGCGGTTCACAATGTCCTCGATCTCCTGCAACTCCTCGTCGGCCACCTGCGCAAAATGCGAAAAATCGAAACGCAGCCGATCTGGAGCCACCAATGACCCCGCCTGCTTCACATGCGTGCCCAGCACCTGTCTCAGCGCCGCGTGCAGCAAATGCGTCCCCGTATGATTCCGCCGGATCGCATCTCTCCGCACCCCATCCACCACCGTATTCACGCGATCGCCCACGGCGAGATCCGTCTTCAAAATCGCCTTGTGCGCCCGCACTCCCTGCACCGGCAGCACGCACCCCACGATCTCGGCCACCGTGGAATTCCCATCCACCGTCAGAAAAACTCCGGTATCCCCAATCTGCCCGCCCGAGTCGCCATAGAAACTCGTATGGTCCAGCACCACCTCAACCTCATCGGCCGCCTTCGCCGCCGGAACCCCAACGCTGCCCTTCACAATCGCCAGCACTTCCGCGTTCGTCGACGTCAGGCTGCGATAACCCTCGAACGCCGTCTTCGGCAAATTGCGAAACGCCGGGCTCGCCGTCTTCTGGCTGCCGCCCTTCCAGCTCGCTCGCGCCCGCGCCTGCTCAGACTCTTTGGCGCGCTCGAACCCCTCCATATCAAACGCAATTCCCGCATCCCGCGCCGCATCCACCATAAAGTCCAGCGGCAATCCGAATGTCTCGTAAAGATGAAACGCCTGTTCGCCCGCGAACCGAGGAAACAGTCCACATTTGGCAAGCTCCTGCGTCAAAAACAAACGAAGCTGATGGTTGCGCAGCCCGGGGATCTCAACAGCTCCCATTGCTGTTGATAATTGCTGAACGTGGGATTCTACATCTGCCTTCGACATGCCAGAGGCTTCCAACATCCCCCTATGTATCTCCGTGAACCCCGGAGCGGTGATCGCGAGTGCAATCGCGTCATTGAGGTCGTCGTCTAGAACCTTTAAACCAACTTTCAGCACGCGATCAAATTGTTTTTCTTCCGCTTCAACCACCCTCGCCACGCGCTCTGCTGAATCCACCAATTCCGGATAAGCGCCCTGCATTAGATCGCGCACCGCGTAAACCATCTCGAACAGAAACGGCTTCTCCTGCCCAAGGAGCCGCCCGTGCCGGATCGCCCGCCGCAAAATCTTCCGGAGCACATACCCGCGCCCCTCGTTCGACGGCACCACACCATCGTTAATAAGGAACGTTGCCGCCCTTGCATGGTCCGCAATAATCCGCAGGCTCGCGTTCCCCACGAATCCCGCCAACTTGCCAACTTGCGAACTCGCCAACTCGCCAGATTGCGAACTCGCCAACTCGCCAGATTGCGAACTCGCCAACTCGCCAGATTGCCGGCGATCTAACTCCGCTAGCTCCGCCAACCCCGCTAACTCCGCTGCTCTTCCAATCAACGGCGTAAACAAGTCCGTCTCAAAGTTGCTCACCTTCCCCTGCAGCACCGCCGCCACGCGCTCCAGCCCCATCCCCGTATCAATCGACGGCTTCGGTAAAGGTGCCAGCTTGTACGCCGTCGTCTTTCCCGCCGCATCCACCACTGCTGAGCGGTCAAACTGCATAAAAACTAAATTCCAAATCTCCACGTACCGCGCTTCGTCTTTGCCGAAAGGCAAATCCACGCCTGGCGTCTCCGCAGCCTCCAGCCCCATGTCGTAGAAAATCTCCGAGCACGGCCCGCACGGTCCCGTCTCGCCCATCTGCCAAAAGTTGTCCTTCACCCCGTACTCAAAAATCCGTTCCTTCGGCACGCCCACTTCCATCCAGAACTTCTCTGCCTCGTCGTCGCGCGGAACTTCAGATGTCCCTTCAAAAATCGTCACGTATAAGCGGTCCTTTTCGATCCCAAACCACTCATCGCTGGTTACCAACTCCCACGCAAACCGGATCGCGTCGCGCTTGAAGTAGTCTCCGAACGAAAAATTCCCCAGCATCTCAAAAAACGTATGATGCCGCCGGGTAAAGCCCACATTTTCTAAGTCGTTGTGTTTGCCGCCCGCCCTCACGCACTTCTGGCTGGTCGTCGCCCGCTTGTAATCCCGCTTCTCCGCCCCCAGAAAAAGGTCTTTGAACTGGTTCATTCCGGCGTTGGTAAACAGCAGCGTCGGATCGTTCGCCGGCACCAGCGAAGAAGAATGCACCCTGCGGTGCTCCTTCGTCTCAAAGAAGCGCAGAAACAGCTCGCGTATCTCATTTCCCGAGCGCATTTTCATGGCTCCTCCAGTGTAATGTCCCGCGCTCTTGTAGCGCCGGTCTCCAGACCGGCTGTCGTGCGGGTCTCCTGACCCGCGCGCCTACTCCCTACTAGCTACTCCCTATTCCCTGCTCTTTCCGCGTCCCCATTCTCCCCTCACGCGTCCAACAAACAGATGACCTCCCGACTCCGCGCTCCCTCCCTCGCCCTCCTGCTCGCGTTTGCTGCCGCCGCGCTTCCGCCCGCGCCATCCCTCCACGCTCAACCCGGCTCCCGTCTCCCCGTCGTCGAAACCGACTTCATCCAGGTCGGCAGCTCCACCGTTGGCGTCTCGACTCTCGAGGTCGACTTCGCCGATGGCCCGCTCGATCTTCCCAGATCCGCGATCGTCGCCCGCATCGCCACCGCAGCATCCGCCGTCGCCACCTACTATGGCCGTTTTCCCGTCGCAACTGCCCGCATCCTCGTCATTCCCGTCCCCGCCCGTCACGGAGTGGTGCAAGGCACCACCTGGGGTGACATGCACGGTTCTCCCGGCTTCACCCGCCTCCGCATCGGCGAGCACACCACCGCGCCCGAGCTCGCCGCCGACTGGACCATCACGCACGAGCTCACCCACATGGCCTTTCCATCGATGCCGCAGGATCCAAACGAAGATCAGTCCGCCCAGCACTGGATCGAAGAAGGCCTCGCCACATACATCGAGCCCATCGCCCGCGTCATGATCGGCGATCTCACGGCGCCTAAAATCTGGCACGATATGGTCCGCGACATGCCGCAGGGCGAACCCGCCCTTGGCGATCAGGGCCTCGACCACACCCACACCTGGGGCCGCACCTACTGGGGCGGAGCCATGTTCGCGCTCGTTGCAGACGTCCAGATCCGCCAGCAAACCCACAACCGCCTCGGCCTTCAGGATGCGCTGCGCGCCATCGTCGCCGCCGGCGGCACCATCGACCATGACTGGACTCTGCCGCAGGCCCTCGCCATCGGCGATCAGGCCACCAACACGCACGTCCTCACCCAGCTCTACGCCCAGTGGAAAGACGCGCCCGTCCAGTACGATTTGCCCGCCCTCTGGGCCCAACTCGGAATTGTCACAACTCCAAACGCCGCCAATTCTGCCGGCTCCAATTCACCCAGCATCGACTTCGTCAGCGCCGCTCCTCTCGCCGCCATTCGTGAGGCCATCACCAAACCCAGAGAGGCGCCGATCGTGGCTGGCGTTGTGCCGCCTTCCCACTGAACCGGGAGCGGCGAAACTGGGAGCGGAAAAAACACATCGCAAAAGAGCAGGCCAGGAAAGTGCTCTGAAAAGACTACGTATTCAGGTGGAGATTTGAGCGGAAAAAAGATTTTGGACGCGAAAACTCCATATATAAACGAGGGGATTTCAGGAATTCGGCGCATGAAAGCGCAGGAAACTCGATCAAAACTACGCATTGAAGGAAAATGGCCGCAAAATAAATTGCATTTGGCCAAGATTCCCCGCTAACGGGGCGGCCTGCGAGGACAGCGAGCCTCACTCTTCGTTTGTCCCCGATTCGTGCCCTGCCTCGTGCTCTGCTTCGTGTTCTGCGTCCAGCTGCTCCAGCGCCACCAGACTTTCCTCCGCCACATTCCACTGCCGCAGAATCTTGTAGATTGTCCCCGTCGAGAAGCCCGCCGCCACCAGCCGCCGCATAACGCGCGCTGTTTCTTTTTCGTTTTCCGGCTTCCGGATTCTCTTCTTGTCGAGATGCTCGCGCGCCAGCTTCTCTTCATTCGCCAGCCTCTCGTCGCTCGCGCCGCCGTAGCGCGCCTCAACTGTCTCGTTGATCAGCTCGGAGCGAATTCCCTTCCGCTGCAAGTCCTGCCGCACGCGCCGCGCGCCCAGCTTCTCGTTCTCCTGCCGCAGCCGCGCATACGTCTCCGCAAATGCCCGGTCATCGAGATACCCATGCTCCTTCAGCCGCGCAATCGCCGTTCTCACCGCTGCCTGGCCAAGCTCTCCTTGTTCCGCCCGCGCCGTCATCAGCCGCCGCAGCTCGACCTCGGTGCGCATCTGCCGCCCCAGCGCCCTCACGGCGTACTGATACAGCGCCGCTTCGCCCAGCGGCGTGCGCGGTTTGACTGGTTTGCGCGGAAATCCCATTTAACTTACTCCAGCGGAATCAAAAGATGAAACGACCGATTCCGCCGCCAGCGATAATGCTTGAAATCGCTGTCGAGCGTGAGAATATCGCCGGTATTGAGCTCATCGGCCATCGCTATCAGGCAGGCATCCGCAAAGTCGCAAGGCGTATCGGCGTATTTTTCCATGAGTTTGTGCACTGCGGCCGCCGAATCGCAAAGACGAAACGGAATCTCGAATGCGCCCTCACGAATATTGGCCAGCAGCGCATTGACCGCCGGGCCAGCGTGCCGGAGCAGATGGAACGTCTCGGCAACACAGGCTTCGCAGGTAACGATCGGACCGTCAATTCGCTGGCACGCCTGCCGGCACTGCAAATGGCGCGCTTCGCGCTTGTTCAATAACGCGACGAGGAAACTAGCGTCAGCCAGGACTGGCGAAGACTGCGCCTGGGATCTCACCAGTCCCATTTGCCGTTGCCTTGTTTATCGACGCGCCATTTTTTCCCGAAGCCTTCCAAATGCTTCTTGTTGGTCGCCAGGTCGCCAGGGCCGAAGTCAACGCAGCCAATGCCAATGACGCGAGGACGAGGCTTTGCCGCCCGCTTCGCTGCCCCTTCAATCAGGCACTCGCGGATCACCTGCGAAGTGGTCCAGCCCTGATCTTTTGCAATCATGCGAAGAGCTGCCGCGGCCTTTGCATCCAATCGTGCTTGTACCGTTGCTCCCATATGCCAATTGTACTACGTTTGCACTTTCGTGTATTACACGGTCCGACTCTCTAGTCCCTATGTTCCTGCCCCACCCACTGATCCACCCAATCGTTCACCGTCTTCCACCAGAGCTGGGAGTTCTGCGGCTTCAGCACCCAGTGCCCCTCATCAGGAAAATAAAGCATCTTGCTCGGCACGCCCATGAGTTGCAGCGTGTCAAACAGTTGCAGCCCCTCGCTCAGGTCGAGCCGGTAATCGAGCTGCCCATGAATCACCAGCGTCGGCGTCTTGAAGTTCTTCGCATACAACGACGGCGAAAACTTCCTGAAAGGATTGTCCGCATCCGGCTTCCCGTAGTAGTCCCACGGATGGCCCCCTTGGGACCCTGGAGTTTTGAATTCATAAATGTTGAACCAGTCCTCCTCCGTCGTCCCAAACGCCGACTCCGCGTTGAACATTCCGTCGTGGCTCACAATGCACTTGAAGCGGTCCGTGTGGCCCAACACCCAATTCGCCATGTATCCGCCGTAGCTCGCGCCCAGCGCACACTCGCGGTTTTTATCAATGAACGGATAATGCTGTTCCGCGTAATCCAAGCCCGTCATCAAATCGGAGAATGGCTTGCCGCCCCAGTCGCCGCTCACGCCCTCCACAATCGCCTGCCCATATCCGGTCGACCCGCGCGGATTGATCATGATCACGATATAACCGTTGGCCGCAAACAGCTCCGCGTTCCACCGGTAGCTCCAGTCGTCGCCCCACGCGCCCTGCGGCCCACCGTGAATCAGAAATTTCACCGGATACTTCTTCGCAGCATCGAACCCCGGCGGCCGAATGAGGAACCCCTGCAACTTCGTCCCATCCTTCGCCGTAAACCAGAAGTCCTCCATCGCTGGCAGATCGAGCTGCGCGAGAAGCGCGCTGTTGAGATGCGTGACGAGATCGGTACAACAGGACCCAGAGTTCTTGTAGATGTTGTCGAGTGGATCATCGCCGCAACTGCTACAAGCTCCTGAAGCATCTGAAATCAGGACTGAAACGACCTCTGATGGCTGGTCGACCTTCATTTCGGAAGCTATGATCGAACTCGGCGTAAAATCCAATCTTCCCGGCTTTGCTGGTCGTGTCACTATGTGTAGGTCACTGAACCCCCCGCCGCTTCCCATCAACTCGAGTCTTCCCGTCGCAAGATTCACGTAGTAGATCTTCTCTTGTCCACGATCCCCTGCCGCGAGCAGTATATTGTTCGGCCCAAACCAATGAAACTCATCCACCCACCGATCAAACTTCGGCAGCAAGTCTTTGCCCGTCTTCGCCGCGCGATCGTAGAGCGACAGCCGGAACTGATCGCTCTCGTATCCATTCCGCGCCTGGCTTCGCCACGCCAGATATTTCCCGTCCGGAGAGTACGCGGGATTGAAGTTGCCGCCGGCCGACGTGCTAACCTTCACCGGCTTCGCCGCAGGATCGGTCAAGTCCAGCGTAAAGATGTCCGCATGAGTCGAGATCGCAGGCACCGGGTCGAAGTTTTCCGTGAACGCCAGTTCCTTTCCGTCCGGGGAGAAATCGCACCCGCATCCCTGATCGATCGAGGCATAATCAGGCGGCACATCGCGCGGGTCACCCGGATTAAGGTCGCGCATTCCGCTTCCATCAACTGAAACCAGAAACAAATGTGTTCTCTTGTCCCCGGTGAAGTGGTCCCAGTGGCGATACATAAGCTGCGTCCATATCTGCGCCTTCACCTTGCTCGCCGCCTGCACCGCATCTCGGCCTTGGTTGCACTTATTCCCGGTGTCAGGATCCGCAAAGGAAATCGCCGGACAATTCGGATAAACAGCAGACGTGAACACAATCGACTTCCCATCTGGCGACCATTTCGCGTTGTCCGCTTCGGTCGCAATCGCCGTAAGCTTCTTCGCGTTACTCGCCGCGCCCGTCGCTGGATCAAAATCCGCAACCCATATTTGCTGCCCGCCCTCGCGGCTCGAGAGAAACAGAATCCGTTTCCCGTCGGGCGCGAACTGCACGCCCGCGTCGCCCGGCTTCCCAACAGCCAGCTTGAACGGGGCAGATTCATCAGCGCCGGGGCCCGCAATCGCCTGCAGCCACAGCTCTGCCGTCTTCGTGTTCTGCGCCAGATCTACCGTCGTTACGGAATACTCCAGCCATTTCCCGTCAGGCGAAACAGCGGTCTCGCCCAGCCGCTTCATCTGCATCATGTCCTCAAACGTCATCGGCCGTTTGGTCGCGGCGGCTTGAACGGTCTGATCGATTTGCGCGCTGGAAATCGTCGGAAGAACGACTGTTAAAGCCAGAATCAATGCAAAAGAAGTCTGCCGCATGGAATGCCTCACCGCACGGCGCGAAACGCCTCGCCACGCGAAGAAAAAGTGTACACCTGAACACAGTTGCCGGGAATCAGTAGCCCATCAGCTAGGATGAGTGGTCGACGAGCTTCGATATACCGCTCATTTCCGGAGACTGACAACTGAGAACTGATCACTGACCACTGTCACTTGTTCTCGTTCCCCGTCAGCCGGAACGTGATCGTCCCCCAGAAAAGCCGCGCGCGCATCTGCACCGGAAGGTGCCGGTCGTCGTCCGTGTACCAGATCCAGATGTCGCCGCGATTCTTCACCACGCCCGCGTCGGCGGTCGGCTGCACGCGGATGGTCTTGAAAGTGCCCAGCGTAGTCTTGATCTCCTCGCGTCCTTCCACTTTCATCGTCACCATCACCGTCCGCTGGGCGTCGGCCACCGGAACCACGAAACTGTGCCCAACCGTCAGATCCTGCGAGCCGGGGTAAAAAACTCCGGTCAGCAGATCGGTCTCGCAGCCCCGCACCGGAGTCTCCACGTGCTTGGCCTGGCCATTCACCATGTTCTTTTCGTCGAGAATTGCTTTGGAATTGGCATAGTTGACGTGGAGCGTCGAGTTAAACTGGCGCCGGCCTTCGACAGTCTGTTTGTCGAAGTCGTAGGTGCATCCCTTGGCGCGATCAAAATCGGATTGGAAGTTGTCGGCGACGTGAAAAAGCAGATTGATGGCGCCGCTGGTGTTCGCCGATGCGATGATTCGCTCGGTATCCCCAGTCGTCTCAAAGTGAACCACGGCCGTGCCTGCGGGAAAGACGCGCCAATCCACCGAATAGGTGAGGGTTTGCTTCTGCGGGAAGCTGAACCCGGCCCGGGGTGGCGCTAATATGTTGGGGTCCTGGCCGAGCGACGTGGACGCTAGACTCAGTGCCAACAAGAAAGTTGCAGCATTCGCTCGTGTCTTCAAGGCTCGGCGCGGCTCCTTTTGGCCCGGATTCTCAGGAATTAGCCTGGCCTCTTGCTGTTGGACTTCGTCGACGTGGAAATCGCTCACCACGCCCGGTGCAGAACCGTCTCCAGCACCGGTCGCAGATAGATCAGGCTCAGGTAGAGCAGTGCGGCCCCTAAGGCAGAATTGTACTCGCAGTGCTCGAGGTACAGCCCGAACGAAAAGCCGCCCGTAGCCGCTTGGGTAACTGGCCTGGAAACAACGGTTGAACCCGAATCGCGAGGCGGTTCGGCAGGCGAGAGGCGCGGCGGGGGGCGTGGCAAGAACCGTGGAATGAAACGCGGAACGTTTCGGCAGTACTCATCGAACCCGGGAAATGCGCCGCGCAGAAATTTCTCTTCCGACGCGATCACAGGAATATAGATTGCCGCGAAACCGGCGGCAAGCAGCAGCGCAACTGGCCAGCTAAGCAGCGCCACCGCAAACCCGGCAGCGATCAGCGTCGATCCAAGATAAAGCGGATTCCGCGTGTATGCGTAGGGCCCGGTCACAGAGAGCTCCTGGTTCTTCTTCACCGTGCCTGACGCGATCGCGCGCAGTGCAAGCCCCGGCAATACCAGCGCCAGGCTCCATTCAATCGCAGTCGGATGCAGCGGCCGGCGCACGACTTCGACCAGATAAACAGCAGCGGTCACGAATCCCAGGGGGACGCGAATCCGCCGCGCGATTCGCTGCCACGACCACGGCCCGGAACCGCCTCCTGGAGGAATGGGATCGCCCTTTGGAGAAATTGCCTGTCCATTTTGAGAAGACGGCTGCTCGGTCATCGCCCACTCTCCTCGGCCCGCAGCTCGTCCGCCGCGCGCAGCACATCTTCAGGCGCGATGGTCAGCAGCCCCGGATCGGGCGCGTCGCGTCTTGAATGATCGCGCCTGCTGTCAGGGCTACGCAACACGCGGGCTCGCGTGCCGTAAGGCCCGTTCCGGCTGGGGTCGGTTGGCCCGTAAATTCCAACAACCGGACGGCCGAGCGCGCTCGCCAGGTGCAGTGGCCCCGTGTCTCCGCCAATGCACAGGCCGATGCGGCGCGTAAACGCGATCAACTGCGGCAGAGTTGCGGTCAACGGTACGGCGCGGCCCGAGGCGATTGTGGCGGCAAGCGGTTCCTCACCTGGCCCGGCGTTCACCACAACGTGCAGCCCGCGCTCCGCGAGTCCTTCGGCCACGGCGGCATAACGCTCAGCCGGCCAGCGCTTGGCGCCCCAGCCCGCTCCCGGCGTGATCAGCGCGATGGGCCGCGCGGCTCCGGGAAATGTGTCGGCGAGCCACGCCGCGCTCCACGATTCGGCCTCTGGATCGACCGGAATAACCGGATCGACTGCAGCCAGTGCGTCACCCGCAACAGCAGAGGCCAGTTCTACATCCTGCTCGATCACGTGCGCCTCATGCGTCACAATTCGCTCGGTAAAGAGCCACTGCGCAGGCCACTCGCGCGGGCTTGCCTCGCCAATGCGGCGCGGGCAGCCACTCATGCGGGCGATGACTGCCGAGCGGATCGCGCCCTGAAGGTCGAGAACGGCGCTGTAGCCGGCCTCGCGTAACTCGCTGCGCAAAGCGCCGATCGCGCGGCGCGTGTCTCCGCTCAGCGGGTGGCGCTTCCATTCGTGGCTCGGAGCAAAGTGCAACCGGTCGACAACGGGCATCGCGGCGTCGCGGAGGGACATTGCTAGGTCGCGATCAGGCACATCGGAGGCAGAAACGGGCATTTCGGGGCCACGAATCGTCGCTTCCTCACTGCCGTTTCCCCTGATCCCTGTTCCCTGTTCCCTGTTCCGTGCCTTTAGCAGTGCCTGCCAGCGCGGTTCGACAACCCAGCCGATCTCCCAGTCAGGATGAGCGAGACGCAGAGCTGTCACTGCCGGCAGCGCGTGAAGAATATCGCCCATTGCGCCCAGGCGGACGATGAGCAGGCGGAAGTTGGATTGCGCGCGCAAAGTCTGATTTTCGCACAGCGGTTCAAAATTGAGAGTCTTGCGGCCGACCGCCCTATCAACCGTTGCCCCGCCCTATTCCCCGCCCGAGGCCCCGCTCGCAGCGTCGCCTCCATCCAGCCCCGCCTTCGCTCCCCCGTTTGCTCCTCTTGTCCACAGCAGGTAAACCGGAACCCCCAGCAGGACGAGAATCAACCCCGGCCAGGTGTACTGCGGCTTATAGCGCAGCAGCGCCGCGCAGATGCCCGTCGCCATCACGATGTAAAGCGCCGGCAGCACCGGATAGCCGAAGGCTTTGTAGGGGCGCGGCGCATCAGGCTGCTTCACTCGCAGCACAAAAAGTCCCACAAGCGTCAGGATGTAGAACACCAGCACCGCAAAAGTAATGTAGTCGAGCAGCTGGCCGTAAGAGCCAGACACGCACAGGAACGTCGTCCAGATGGCCTGCACAATCAGCCCCGCCGCCGGCGTGCGGTAGCGCGGATGCAGCTTGCCCACAGACTTGAAGAAGAGCCCATCGCGCGCCATCGCATAATACGCGCGCGCGCCGGAGAGCGTAATGCCGTTCGCGCAGCCGAATGTCGAAACCATGATCGCCGCCGCCATCAGGTAGCCGCCGAAATGCGGAAAAATCTGCTCCAGCACCGCGGCGCCGATTCGGTCCTCGGCGGCGTACTGCACCCCGCGCGCCATAATTGTCGCGCCGTGCGCATCGCCGTGCAGCGGCAGCACCATAATGTACGCCGCGCTGGCCAGGATATAGCAGGTCAACACAAAACCCGTTCCCAGAGCCAGCGAAAGCGGAACGTTGCGCCGCGGATTCTTGATCTCTCCCGCCGTAAATGTCACGTTGTTCCAGGCGTCGGCGGAAAACAGCGAGCCCACCTGCACCACCGCCACAATCACAAACAGGTTCACCATCACCAGCGGCCCCTGCACGCCCACCTGCACCGGATGCAGCGAGCTCCAGCCTGCGTTGCGCCAGAACTGGCTCCAATGGTCGCCGAAGTTTGCCGCGATGGCCAGCGCGTTGCGGCCCACGGTGAATCCCAGAACAATCAACCCCGCCAATGACAGCGCCTTGGCCACGGTAAAAATGTTCTGCACCAAGGCGCCAAGTTTCATTCCAAAAATATTCACGGCGGCCAGCAAAAGCACCACCGCGATGCCCGCCAGATTCGCGGTGCTGATTCCAATCTCCATGTTGCCCAGCACCATCGGCCCCACGGGAATCGCCGGAACATGCGCGATGTGCCACAACCAGTGCGTGCTTGAGACTACCGGAAAAAAGACGCCGAGGAATTTGCCGAATGCCACGCAAACGGCGGCAATGGTCCCCGTCTCGATCACCAGAAAAAGCGTCCAGCCGTAAAGAAATCCCCAAAGCGGCCCCAGCGACTCGCGCAGGTAAACATACTGCCCGCCGGCCTTGGGCATCATGGCGGCCAGCTCGCCGTAGCTCAGCGCACAAATCATCGTCATCACCGCGGTCACAACCCAGGCCGCAAGGTAGAGCGCGGGAGAATCCGTCAGCCGCGCAATGTCGCAGTCGACAATAAAGATGCCGCTGCCGATCATCGAGCCCACCACCAGCGTGGTGGCGCTGAAGAGTCCCAGGCTCTGCACCATCTGCGCGCCGGCGCCGGAGTTCGGTGCGCCCGATTCGAGTTCAGCTGTTGGCATCGTCATTCAAATATTTCCGCTACCCCGTCACCGCGCATCGAGCTGCTGTTCCGCGGGCCGTTGACGCGAGCCATTCGCGGCCAGCAAGCTCCAGACCTTCGTCTTCATCAAACATTGTCTCAGGGTGTCTTCACAAGCGATTTCGTAATCGAACTGAGTGAAATCGCGGAGTCCCGCCGAGGATTCCAGCCCCCCTCGTGCCGGATCGACGACTTGACGTCGGCGAGAAAGCGTATACTCAACTCGCCGGAAATTACCGCTTCCGGGCGACATTGTGCGTTGCCTGAGCGGAACCGGGACTTCGAACTTAAACCCCAACCTTGGGAAATCACAGGCAGGACTTCATGAGAATTCAGACGGTAATTTTCGCTTCAGCAACACTCTGGCTCGGCTGCGCAACAGCAATTGCTGCTCAACAGGCCGGCTCCGCAACTCCGCAGCGCATCGTGGCCAACATCGACGCAAGCCAGACCGGCGTGCCCGTATCCCCCTACGAGTACGGCATGTTCATCGAGCACATTGGCGGCACCATGTACGGCAGTCTTTGGGCTGAAATGCTCGACGATCGCAAATTCTACTTCCCTATCGTCTCCAAAGATCCTGAAACCACGCCCCGCGCCGGCAATAATCCAATGCGCTTCCAGCTACGCAAATGGCGCCCCGTCGAGCCCGACGAAGTTGTTTTGATGGACAAGGACAATCCCTTTGTCGGTGACCAGAGTCCGCGCATCGATCTGGATGCTACCTCTCCGCATGGAATCCGCCAGGCTGGCCTCGCCATCGTCAACGGGAAAAGGTATACCGGCCGCATCTATCTCCGCGGCACTCCCGGCGCCAGGGTAAAGGTCGCGCTCGTTTGGGGCAACGGTGCGAACGATCGCCAGACGATTTCCATTGCATCGCTCACCAGCGAGTACAAAAAGTATTCTCTCGCCTTCACGTCCGCAGCCGACACCGCCGACGCCGCGCTCGAGATCACCGGTACTGGCGCGGGCAACTTCCACATCGGCACGCTTTCGCTTATGCCCGCGGACAATATTGAAGGCTTCCGCGCCGACACCATTCCGCTCATCCGCCAGATCAAGTCGGGCTTCTGGCGCTATGGCGGCAACTACACTTCGAACCTCATCTGGTACCACACCATCGGCGATCGCGATAAGCGGCCGCCCGACTGGGACAACGCCTGGAGCGCCATGCAGACCAACGATCTCGGCATGGATGAGTTCATGACGCTTTGCCGGCTGATCGGCGTCGAGCCTTACATCAGCGTCAACGCCGGCCTGGGCGACTCGCACTCCGCCGCCGATCAAGTCGAATACATGAACGGCGCAGTCACGTCGCACATGGGCGCCCAGCGCGCGCGCAACGGCCATCCCGAACCCTACCACGTTAAGTTTTGGAACATCGGGAACGAGCCGTGGGGATCGTGGCAAATTGGCCGCACCGATCTGAAGTACTTCATGATCAAGCACAATGAATTTGCAAAGGCAATGCGCGCGGTGGATCCCTCCATCACCCTGATTGCCTCCGGCCTCATGCTCGAGGATTGGTATCTGACTGGGGAAAATCGGGCCAAATACGCCGGTAACCTCGGCCCGCTCTATGGTTCTGATGTCGACTGGACCGGCGGCTTTCTGAAGAGCTGCATGGGCAACTTTGACGGCATCGCCCAGCACTGGTACGGCCAGCCCGGGCGACACCTCGACATCGATCACGAGCGCAATCTTCCGCTCGATGCGCCCACTGACAATGCCTACGTAAAGGTCGACCAGACCTTGCTGGAGTTTGCTCGCTATCCGGCAAATCTCATTCACGGGCAGGCCGAGGAATGGCAGGGCTACCAGCAGCGATTCCCAGTGATGGTCGACAAGAAGATCTTCCTGTCGATCGACGAGTACGCCTACTTCGGCGGAGGCTTTGGCCGGGCCGTGACGCTGAAGCAGTCGCTCGCCTACGGCATGATCTTCAACGAGATGCTGCGGCACACCGACATTCTCACCATGGCTGCGCACACCACAGGTGTTTCAACCATCGACTTTAACCGCACCTCGGCGACGATGAACGCGCTCGGTCTCACCTTCAAGATGTATTCCGGCAACTTCGTGGGCGCCGTCCCGGTCGCCCTCTCTGGAAACTCGCCGCAACCCGCGCCGAAATATCCGCCGGGCGGCGACGAGCCAAAGACAAGCTCTGGCAGCCCGACCTATCCGCTCGACATGTTCGCCGCGCTGTCTGCCGACAGAAAGTTTCTCATCCTTTCTGTAGTCAACGCGACCGAATCCGAACAGAAGTTCGACCTGAACGTCGGCAGCACGCGCCTCGCGGGGTCATCAACGCTCTGGCAGTTGACCGGCAGCACCGTGGACGCCGCCAATCGCGTCGGCCAGCCGCCCCAGGTCGAAATCAAGGATATCCCCATCGACAGCACTCCTGGGACGATTTCGGTCGCCCCCATCAGCGTCAACATCTATCGCTTCCCGGTCGCGCCGGCGGCGCAGTAACCGCACTGTACTGCAAACGAAACAGGAGAGAACAGGAATGAAAAGAGCGAAGAGCCTGGGCGCATTTGCGCTTATGGTTTCACTGACCTTCTCCGGCGCCGGATTCGGCTTTGCGCAGGTCGAAACCGGAATTCCCCCAGTCGTTCCCGGCGCGAAGCCAGTGACTGTGGAGCACATCAAGATTCACGGTACGTCGCTTGAGGGCAATCTCGAGGGCGAAGCGGTTGATCGTGACGTGTTCGTCTTCCTGCCGCCCAGCTACTTAAAGGACAAGCATCGCCGCTATCCAGTTGTCTACGCGCTGCACGGATTCTTTATCGGCGCCGAGCAATGGACCCACGAAATCCATGTGCCTCAGACCATTGAAGGCGCCTTTGCCAAGGGCGCTCAGGAGATGATCGTGGTTCTGCCCGATTCGAAAACTATTTATGGCGGATCCATGTATTCGAGCTCAGAGACAACCGGCGACTTTGAGAACTTCATCGCTCGCGATGTTGTCTCCTACATCGATACCCACTATCGGACCATCCCCGATCGCACGAGCCGTGGCCTGGTTGGCCACTCCATGGGAGGCTACGGCGCATCCCGCATCGGCATGAAGCATCCCGATGTCTTCGGCGCTCTTTACATCATGAGCCCATGCTGCCTCTCTCCAACGGCCGGCGGCGGACCAGGCCCCGCTGACCAGATGAAAGACCGCGCGATTGCCGGCGAAAAGAAAGTTGCGGCAGCCAAATCTCCGGCTGACCTGGCCGCCCAGTCGCCGGGCTTCGGCGCCGCGCAATTTGCCACGGCTGCAGCGTGGGCGCCCGACCCCAAAAACCCCCCGCTCTACTTCGATCTGCCAACAAAAGTCGGCGTTCTGCAGCCGGAAGTTGTGGCCAGGCTAACGGCCAACGCGCCGCTTGCGTTCATTGACCAGTACATCGGGAACCTGCGCCGGTACCGCGCCATTTCAATCGATGTGGGCGACCAGGACGGCCTGCGGTTCGACACCATCAAGCTGCACGGCGTCCTCGACGCCAACGGAATCGCCAACAGCTTTGAGATCTTTTCCGGCACGCACACCAGCGCCGTCGCTTATCGCTTCCAGGACCACGTCCTGCCGTTCTTCAGCAAGAACTTGTGCGGAGCCAATGGCTGCCGGTAATTCTCGGTACGCGGAGCGCTGCCTCTTGCCGCATCATCCGTGGTGCTCACAGGGCACTCGAACTTGAGCCGTTGGCGGGTGCCCGGACGGTCAGGCCAATTCTCGAGCCTGCCGGCGAAATCCCGCGCGCTGTCGAAGGACCTCGCCGTTATGGTGCCCAGAGGGGGACTTGAACCCCCACGGCTGGTTAAGGCCTGCGGATTTTAAGTCCCTTTTCAGCCCCGCCCTCATGTCTCTCGCGTGAGAGGGTTTAACGTGGAGCCGCCAGTATTCATACGAGTTTCGTTCATGTCTGCGGTGCGCATGGGAGTGCAAAAGGATGCATGAATTCCCGGTATAGATGGCCACTAAAATGGCTACCTACTTCTTGGCATCTTCGAATTTTGGCGCTGATACAAAGTCGTCCAAAGTTCTAAGCATGATTCCGATTCTTTCACTCACTCCCTCTAGCCCCTCTTTCATTTTCTCAAGCCCCTCAAAAACCCCTTCTTTGGACTTAGCTCTCACGGTACTTGCGCAGGCGACTAATACCGCTTGCGTCAGTCGCCGTGTTAGGTCGTCGCTGACCCGGGCGCGTAATGTGACTACTCTGTCGCGCGAGATCATAGATTTAATTGCGACTTCCTTTGAAGCCACAGCTTCATTCCAGTCTTTTCCTTCGAGAACCACGGCGGACTTTTCACCAACATGTAGCCGCAGGTCGGCAATCAATTCGCAGATTGCATCTTGCAACGCTATGAGTGATTGCCTCTGAAAATCTCGGCGTTGCTCGGCTTTGGTTTCAGCGCGTGCATCGGACCTAGCCTCGCGTTCGCGACGATAAGCGCGGGCGTCTCGGAACCATTCAGTGAGAATCCCAAATGCAAATCCGATAGACACGGTAATTATTGGCGTGAGCCACGATACGGTTGGGCTTGCCGCTGCGGGCGCGTCGAGCATAATAAGCCTCTCAGGAATGTTGATTGCTTAGATGTTAAACCGCTCCACAGGGGTCGTGGGCACGATTCCGGAGCGCCCAACACTCAGTGTTATGCCGCAATTACCTGACAAAGTCGATTGTTGTTGAAATCGCAATTCCAACACGCCCATCATGAAGTCAGAAGGAGAAAACCAAATGACATTGATGAACGTTAACGACAAAGCCGCCGCGCTTGGCAAGCTTTATAACCGTGTTATGCGGATTGCCAAGGAAATGGGCGGCACTTCAACGCTCCGAGTGAGGGCCTTGACTGTTCCGGGGCAAATGACGGCGGCTCATCAGAGTGAAAATGCCCCGGTCCTAATTGCCGAAATGCCTGATGATTTCCAGGTGGAGTTCGCGCCCTCTTTCCCGTTAAGCATTGGAAGCGCCTTGTCCGTTCGCATAAATCGCCTTCACGCCGGGTATCCCAAGAACGAATGGGCTTTCAACTATTCGCCGGACGGTTGGCGAAGGATCCAAGCCCTGCTATCGGACGAGGAAATCCGCGCATGTCTCACGCCGGAAGGCCCACGGCCCGCTTCGTACTAGCTTGGCGTGCGCCCGACCGTCAGGCCAATTCTCGCCCCCACCGGCGAAATCCCGAAGGCAGCCGAGGGACCTCATAGTTCTGGTGCCCAGAGGGGGACTTGAACCCCCACGGCCGGTTAAGGCCTGCGGATTTTAAGTCCGCTGCGTCTGCCAATTTCGCCATCCGGGCACGCCTTTATATTATGAGACCGCCTTGCCCTTCCCCGCGCGCAAACCCCTTCCCCGATGCTCCTTCGGCAACCCGTCCGAGTCCAATATTGCCGACCTTCGGCAGTGGGCCAATTTGAAGGGTACGGGCTTTAGCCCGTACATAAGCTGGACAAATTGAATGTGGGCTTTAGCCCCTGAGGGATAGTTTTTTTCAAACTGACACACTACCCGCCCTTTCCACAGCTTGCCCTCGTACGCCGCCCCCCCGTATCATCCCGCAAGAGCGCAAAACACAAATCCCATGACCGAAACGGACATTAATTCCGGACTGCGTGTAAAGGGGCGGCTCATGTCCGCCTCCGAAATTGAGCGCACCCTCGTGCGTCTGGCTCACGAAATCGTTGAGAAGAGCAACGGCAGCGAGGACCTGGCCCTGGTTGGAATCAAGCGGCGCGGCGTTCCGCTGGCGCAACGGCTGGGCAAGCTCATCTCCACCATTGAAAAGCGGCACGTCGATACCGGCGTCCTCGACATTCAGTTCTACCGCGACGATCTGTCCACGGCGGACGTCCGCCCGGTCGTCACTCCGGGAGCCATAGGCTTCGATGTGGAAGGTCGCGACATCGTAATCTGCGACGACGTGCTCTACACCGGCCGCACCATCCGCGCCGCGCTCGACGCGCTCTTTGACCATGGCCGTCCGCGGCGCGTTCAACTCGCCGTGCTCATTGACCGTGGCCACCGCGAGCTGCCTATCGAGGCCACCTACGTGGGTAAGCATGTTCCCACCAGCAGCCGCGAGATTATCGAAGTCAAGTTTCAGGAAGTCGACGCAACTGAACAAGTCCTGCTGGTCGAGAAGACCGGCTAAAGCACATCCTTCCAACTGCGGCCCTCCGGCTCCCGAAAAACGATGCCGGGGAGCGGTAGCCGGTTCGAAGCTTGCAGGAAGATCGCAACAGGAATGCGCCTCTTCAACACGATCGGAGCACGTCGCTCCGGTATAGGCCAACCATGAATCCAGTCGCACCCGCGATCCGCCGCGCGCTTACAACTCCGCCTGCGCCGGCATCTCCGTTTCCGTACAATCCCGGTTCGATGCTTTCTGTTCTAGATCTCTCTGTCGACGAGGTCAGCCGCCTGCTTGTGCGCGCCACCGAGCTTGAGAATGAGGATCCCATTACGCGCGATCGCATCCTTGCCAAACGGCGCATCGCGCTCCTGTTCTACGAGTCGTCCACGCGCACCCGAACCAGCTTTGAGTTGGCCTCGAAGGCATTGGGCGCCGACACCACGCTGGTTTCAAGTTTGAGTTCCAGCATCGAAAAGGGTGAGTCGCTGAAGGATACCGGGCTCACGCTTCGGGCGCTGGGCGCGGAGGCGATCATCCTCCGCCACAACTTTTCCGGCGCGGCATGGCTGCTGGAGGAGACGACGCGGCTTCCAGTCGTGAATGCCGGAGACGGAATGCACGAGCATCCCACCCAGGCGCTGCTGGACCTGCGCACCATTCTCACGCATCTTCGTCCGGGACTGATCGGCGTAAAGCCCGACACCCTCGCTGGCGTGACGGTGATGATCGTTGGCGACATCCTGCATAGCCGCGTGGCGCGGTCGAACATGCAGCTGTTGCCGCGCGTGGGTGCGCGCGTGCTGCTGTGCGGCCCAAAAGAACTATTACCTGAACAGGCGGCGCGCTCCGGCCCTGGTATCGAGATCGAGCGGGACTTCGACACCGCGCTCAAGCAGTCGCAGGCTGTGATGATGCTGCGCATCCAGGCCGAGCGGCTGGCGGGGTTGCAACTGGACCTCGACGACTACAAGGCGAGTTACCAACTTACAGGCCAGCGGCTTGCGGCGCTCGCGCCGTCGGCGGTGGTACTGCATCCGGGGCCGATCATTCGCGGCATGGAGATTACGGCCGGCGTAGCCGATGGCGCACAGTCGGCGATCCTTGAGCAAGTCACCAACGGACTCGCGATTCGCATGGCGGTCATGGAGCGTGCGTTGACCGCAACAAACGGAGGCCGCGCATGACGGCAGTGGCGATATGCGGAGGTCGTCTCGTCGATCCGGCGGCGGGAGTTGACGAGTTAAAAGACGTGCTGCTGCGTGATGGGCGCGTTGCCGAGATCGCCGGCACGGGAAAACTGAAAAGCAAAAACGGCGCCGAGGTGCTGGACGCGACAGGTCTGGTCGTTGCGCCGGGACTGATCGACATTCATGTGCACCTGCGCGAACCGGGACAAGCGTACAAGGAGACCATTGCAACCGGAACGGCGGCAGCAGCAGCCGGCGGTTTCACCAGCGTAGCGGCGATGCCGAATACAACGCCGGTAAATGACTCGCCGGAAGTCACGCGCTGGATGCAGGCGCCGGAGCGGGGAGCGCATGTCCGAGTCTTCCCCATCGCCGCGGCAACGCGCGGGTCGAAGGGTGAAATGCTAAGCGATTACGCGGCGCTCAAATCCGCCGGAGCTGTTGCCGTGACCGACGACGGACGGCCAATCCTGAAAGACAGCACCATGCGCGAGACCCTGGCCGCAGCGGCGCGCGTGGGGCTCACCGTGATCCAGCACGCCGAAGACACGCGCATGACGCAAGGCGCAAGCATGAACCTCGGCCCAGTCTCGTTCAAGCTCGGACTGCGCGGAATGCCATCCGAAGCCGAGACCAGCATCGTGGAGCGCGACATTCGCCTCGTCGCGGAGCTGAAGGACGCGCACCCGCATCTGCATGTAGCGCACATATCCACCGCCTCAGCGCTGGCCGCAGTGCGTCAGGCGCGGCGCAACGGGCTACGCGTCACCTGCGAGGTTGCACCGCATCACTTCCTGCTGACCGACGAACATGTTGGGCTCTACAACACGCACGCCAAGATGAATCCGCCGCTGCGTTCGGATAGAGATCGCGAGGCCATGATTGAAGGCCTTCTCGATGGCGATGTCGACGCGATTGCCACCGATCACGCGCCTCATGCGATGCACGAGAAGGAAGTTGAATTCGAGCTGGCGCCGAACGGGATCATCGGCCTTGAAACCGCGCTGGGCTTGAGCCTGCGCTGGCTGCATCGCGAGTGGCGCATGCCGCTCGGCCGCGTGCTCAACCTGCTCAGCGCTCAGCCAGCGGCGCTGCTGGGATTGAAGGGCCTCGGAACGCTGTCGGTTGGCAGCTTCGCCGACGTCGTCGTCTTCGATCCCAAAGTCGAGTGGACCTATCGCGCTACAGAATCGCAATCGAAGGCCAAGAACACTCCGTTCGATGGCTGGCAAATGCAAGGCAAAGTGCGCTGGACGGTGAGCGAAGGGCGCATCGCCTACGCCAGTCCGGCGTAAAGTTCTCTAAGTCAGGAGGCCGGCTATGTTTGGAATTCCTGTTGCGGTCCAAGTTCCAGCCCAGTTTTCTGACCTGAGCCTGCTTTTTCTGCGCCTGATGGTGGCGCTTGAATTCGGCACCAGCGGATACAACCACCTGAGCAAGCCGAAGGAGCGCGCGAAGAGCCTGGGGTTGAGCGTGCCGTTCACCATTTTTCTGGGCGCGGCAGAACTGGCCGGAGCGATTGCAGTGGCTTCAGGATTTCTGGCGCAGTGGGCGGCGATCGGCCTGATTCTCGTGATGCTGGGCGCAATCTATATGAAAGCGGCAAAGTGGAAGACCGGCTTCTGGGGCGAGGGCTCGATGGGTTGGCATTACGAAATGCTTCTCGTCGTGATGAACCTGGTGATCTTGACGATGGGGCCGGGAAGATACAGCTGGTGAAAGACGGCGAGCCGTTGCCACCCGCCTGCACAAATTGCCATCCTTTATCCGTTGCCCTCGTTCACTTGCCGCCTTGTTTCACGCGTTGCACTTTTTCACGCGTAGCGGGCCATCGCATGGTCCACGATCTCTCCGATCATCTGCGTATAGGAGAGGCCGGACTTTCTCGCGGCCATGGCAAACTCCTGCCCGCTTGAGAGCCACGGATTGGGATTCGCTTCAATCACATAAACCTCGCCCTTGCTCGACAGGCGCATGTCAATGCGGCCATAGTCGCGAAGCTTCACGGCGCGATAGGCCTTGATCGCGATCTCGGTGAGGCGGGTTTCGGTTTCCTCATCCAGATCCTCGGCAATCGCCGATTTCGTCAGCTTGTATGCGTCAGTATCCTTCTCAAATTTCACATCCTGGCTGGCGATTCGGGGCACGCCCTTGGGAAGCTTCGAAAGATCGAGCTCCACGAGCGGAAGCGCACGCGCGTTCTCGTAGCTGCCAAGGATGGAGGCGTAAATCTCGCGTCCTTCAATATATTCCTCGATCAGCGCCGGCGAATCGAATTCCGTCTGGATATAAGACACGCGCTCCATCAGCTCCTTGATGCTGGTGACGACCGCGGCGGCATCGATGCCGATCGATCCGTCTTCTGATGTCGGCTTGACGATGAGCGGGAACGCGATGTCGTGCGCGTGGTCGATGGAGCCGCGCCACGATGTGGCGAAGAACGGCGACTTGATCCCGTGAAAAGCGAACATCTTTTTTGCAATCGACTTGTCCTGCGCAAGAATTACCGCGTGCGGTCCCGCGCCGGTGTAGGGAATTTCGAGAATATCCAGGAATGCGGCGACGTGCATCTCCTTGGTGTCATCGCCGGCATAGGATTCGGTGAGGTTGAAGATGAGATCGGCGCCGCATTTCGCGAGCGCGAGCAGCGATTGCGTGCGGCCGTCAAGAACGTGATACGAGGGCTCATGGCCGAGCTTCTCAAGAGCTTCAAAGATCTCTTCGCGGTCGTGCTTTACCGGCTTCTTCTTGCGTTTCTTTTGCCCTTTGCGCCTGCGCGGCGGGGGAGCTTCTTCCTCCGGTTCAGCCGCTGTTTCTTCCCACAGGTCGTACAGCACGGTGACTTTCAGCTTCGTTCCAGTCATGCTTCCTCCAATCCGTGGGCCGCCAACTGCCGCCACGCCTCAGGGATGAACGAACTTCCCTCGGACCAGGTAATTCATTGAGAGCGCGGTTGCGTAAACCGTGAACTCGGTAAGATAGTCGGACTCGCGCCGAACGTCTACGCGCAGGCCCAGGTCCTCGACCCTTTTGCAAATCGATTCCACCAGCCGCTTGACGATGGGGCGCTGCACGCCGCTCCAATACGCGACCTTGTCGACAATGGCTTTGCGATGCTCGCGCAGCATTTCCTGCGCGGGCCGCACGCCCTTATGCCGCTTGCGGGAGATATTGAAGATGTCCGCTAAATCGGTATCGAGCGCAAGCTCCTCCACCGGAATCTCCTCCGGTAGGGTCAGGCGATAGAACTCGCCAACGGTCGATTCCATCTCATCGACGGTAATGTCGGTGCGGCCGCGGCGCCGGATCGGCTCCGCATCCGCGATCTTTCGCGCCATGCGATCGACGTATTTAAGCTTGGCCAGCGCGCCCCAACCCTGGTAGCGCTTTCGCCATTGCGAGCGAGGCGTTAGCCACACCGCAAACGTCTCCGCAAAATCCTCATCCGGATGCTTCTGCGCATACCACCCGGCCATGTGGCGAACATACTTCCGCGAAAACGGAATGGGGCGGTAATTATCGCGGTAAGCGCGGCGAAACGGGCCGAACAGATCGCGCCAATCCGCTGACTTGTAGAGCTGGTAGGCGTAATTGAACGCGTGCCCGGCCTCGTGACGCATGTACATCATGATTTCGCGAGAGTCCTCCAGGTCGTTCATCTCGCGTTCAAGCTGCCCCAGCTCCGGGTTGGCCAGATAAAACGGAATCCCAATGACCGGTTCACCCGATGGGCATCCCCATTCATCGGTGAGATAACACTGCGGGCGGAACTTGTGAATGCCTTTTGCTTCGAGCTCGCGATAAAGCTGCTGTACGAATCGCTCGATCGGAGAGCCTTCGAGTTTCAGCCCAAGCTCGCGAATTGGCTTTGCGAGTATCTCCTGGAATTCGGTTCGGGTTTGCTCAAAGTTGCGCACTGGGGCTAATGAGAGTTCTATACCACCGGAGCAGATTTGGGACAGGACGGCGTATCGCTTGTGCAAACAGCGTTTCCGGGTTCAGGCCGCCGAGGAATGCGTGAGCAGCGATCGAATGTCTGCGGTTTCGAGCAGCGGCTTGGGCGCGCCGCGTCGGGCTACGAGGAGCATGGCGTGGCCGATTTCATCTGTAGTAAGCACCTGATTGGGAAAGGCGCACAGCAAAAGCGGAAGCAGCGGGCGGGTGAGCGCGTAGGGAATGCGATAGAGCGCGGTGCGTGAGCGTGCTCCGAATCGTGGCACAATCACTCCGGGTCGAAACATGAATGCGGCTTTGAATGGCAGGCGCAAGAGCGCGTTCTCAGTGCGGCCTTTGACCCGTGCCCACATAATGCGTCCGTGCTCGGAGCTGTCGGTTCCCTGCCCTGAAACGTAGACGAAGGTCATGCCGGAATTGAGGCGCGCGACCGTCTCCGCGGCGCGGAGAGTGACGTCGTAGGTAATGCGCGAGTACTGCTCCTCACTCAAGCCGGCAGAAGTGATGCCCAGACAGAAGAAACAGGCGTCAAATCCGGAGAGCTGCGATTCGACGGGCGCGTAGTTGGTGAGATCGGCGTGAACGATCTCGCGCAGCTTGGGATGAGAAACGCCCGTCGCCGAACGTCCGATGGATACAACTGAAGCTACGCCGGAATCCAGCAGACACTCGCGCAGAACTCCCTGGCCGACCATGCCGGTTGCGCCGAACAGAAGCACGTTCATGCGGGACGACCCCCGAAAATAGGTAGCCAGGCGTTCGATGAATCATCGTTCCCAGCTTGTAGTTTGCGGTTCGCGGACGCTTAGCCTTTGCGCCGGTAGTGAATCTGGAATTCGTAGCCGGCGTTGGCTGGGAACAGAGCGGCGACGTGGCGCAGCCGCTCAGCGAGGGCCGGAGCGGAGAGCAGCGGGTAATCGCGCTCGCGAAGGTCATGGTAGTCGAAGTCGACAGCGAGCGAGAGCATGTAAATGGCGAGTGAATCGGAGAACGACGACTCCAGGAAGGCCAGCCGGGCGCGCTCGTCGATGTGTTTTGCTCCGGGCGCTTTCACGCCGTTGCCGTGCTCGAGTGCGCGGCGGCGGGCCTCCCAGGCGTCCTGGCTGGTTTCGCCGCGGACCTGCGCTTCGGCCTGCGACCATACGAGCGACGAAAAGGTATCGGGAACGCCCGCGGCTTCAATAAAATTGTGGGCCACGTTGATGAAGAACTCGAACGCGAGTCCGAAGCGATCTTCAACAAGGCGCGTAGACAGGAAGACCGCCTCAGTGGCGCCAAAGGTGGCGTTGCGATGGCAGACCGCGCGATCGCCTAGATCAACCGTGTAAACGGGGGCTACAAGGTTTTCGCCCGTGTCTGCAATGGCCAGGGGAACGAAGTAATAGGCGCGCTGGCGGAGCGCAGGGGCCATCGCTGCGGGCACGGCTGCGACGAGACGCTCGAGATCGGAATCGGAGACGCGGGTTTCGCCCCAGGCGGCATAGTGAATGCCATTGAGAGCCTCGAGCACGGCTACTTGCGTGGCGACTTTCTCGGCTTGCCACAGCTCGATTTGCGCAGTCCCGGCCATGAGTTTGTATTCTAGACGAGAGAGGTCACACGATGATGGTGCAAACCGCGCAAGCCGGACGGGGCAAAACCGTATTCGGATTCCCGCTCGAGGGCTTCGGCCTGTTCCAGAGCCTGCTGCTGGCATTTGCCTCGGCGTTTCTCGCGTTCTTCGCCACCACATGCGTGGCAATCTTCACGCTGCTGGCGTGGAACGTGCTGGGTGGGCACTCAGTCAGCTACGTGGACACATACCGCTATGTCGGGCTTCCCGCGGGCGTGCTTGTACTGGTGGTAGCGCTGCCGCTTTTCCTCGTGCTGTGGGTGCGAGCCAAGGTGATGAAGTAGCGCTGGCGCGCACTTACATCCCGGCGGGCTTGGGGTTCTTGGGGTCGAACTTGGCGACCTGCACTTTTTTGGCGAGCCCAATCTTAGACAAAATCCAAATGCCCCAGAAATTGGGATCGATCTCGTACCAGGCGAGGCCGTGGCGCGCGGAGACGGGATGGGCGTGGTGATTGTTGTGCCAGCCCTCGCCGCCCGTGAGCAGCGCAACCCACCAGCTGTTGCGGGAGTCGTCGTGAGTGTCAAAGCGGCGCTTGCCCCACATGTGGGTCGCGGAGTTGACGAGCCATGTAGCGTGAAGGCCCAGGGTTACGCGAAGCAGCGCGCCCCAGAGAAACATCGCCAGGCCGTTAACGAAACCGCCCCAGTACCATCCCAGAGAGAACAGCAGGATGGCGCTAATCGTGATGGGAATCCAGTGGTACTTGCTGAGCCAGACGTGGAAGCGGTCGCGGCTTAGGTCGGGCGAGTAGCGCGAGAGCGCCTGAATCTGCAGGTGCAATGACTGGCCGAAGAGTATCCATCCGGCATGCGCCCACCATCCGCCCTCGCGCGGTGTGTGCGGGTCGCCTTCCTTATCGCTGAGCTGGTGATGGACGCGATGCGTCGAGACCCAGAAAATCGGTCCGCCCTCGAGCGAGAGCGTGGCGAAAACCGTCATCGTGTATTCAAGCCACTTGGGCACGCGGTAACCGCGATGCGTAAGCAGGCGGTGATAGCACATGCCGATGCCTACATTGATCGCCAGAACATAAAGGATGGCCATGACCAGCAGGCGCTGCCAACTGAAGAGAAAGAGCGCCGCTATCGCGCCCAGGTGAAAGACGGCGATGACAAAGACCATTGGCCAGCTCAGACCATCGCTGACGGCGTTCTTGCGTCCCATGCGAATCTGGCGCCACTTGGCAACGGCTTTGGCGGCGACAGAAGCCGACTCAGCGGCGGAGGCTGTGGCGGAAGCTGACGCGTTCGACTCAGGAACCAGGGAAGTGGGCAGGGTTGACTCAGTAGAGACGGTTTCGGTTGAAGGGACGGCTGTAACCATTCGAGGGGAAATCCTTGAGAAGTGTCAATGTACCCACTTGTATCTCTCTAATTGTATAGGACACCTTGCGAGAACGTGCTGATGCCCGGAAAAGAACAGGCGAAAGTACCCTAAGGGAGTGCATATATAGGAAATAGCTGTACGCGGCGACGCTTGACCCGGAAATTTGCTCCATCACCCATTCGTTACTGCCTCAGGTGATCGGGGTTGATCTACTTCGAGCGAATTTAATTGATTCTAAAGGTCCGTGAGCCGCTATGTAGCGCATCGCGACCAACGCTCCTCATTTGGCTGCAGCGACGGCAAAAGATTGAGGCCCGCTTAGGAAGATTTGTCTGGCATCGCCGCGAAGCACGCGATAGAGGGTGAACTGGCGCTGGGTAGCGCCGCGCAGCTCAAACAGGAGCTCGCCGCGGTTGTCGGCCTCGGCGTCGACGGCATCCACAAGGCGCATGCGGGGCGTCAGGTCAAGATGCGCGGCATCGGTCACGTTCTTCATCAGAACAACAACGCCCCCATAGAGATCGGGCTGGCCAATCAGCGTCACAAATTTCTCCTGCGCTCCTGTCGCCATGGTGTGCGCGGACAGAACCATGGTCGCGCCGGACCCATACGCCAGCTCGAAGACGCGAAACTGCTCAACAAGAAGCGGAGCTGGCGGCATTGCAGCGGCGGGCTTGGCGCTCTTGTGCGCGGTTGCCGTTTTGCTCGTGGCCGTTTTGTTCCCCGCCGTCTTGCTCCCCGTCCGGCCCGGGATCGCAGGCGCCGCTTCCAGGCCGAGGGCGATGCGCGCCTGATCTTCCATTGCGGATTTCATTTTGTCTTCATCGTCAGGGTTGGCCCACGTGTAATTCCATGGATGCTCGGGCCGGTCGGTGGCATCGGAAACGGCAACGGTTTGGCGCATATCCGGCGGTAGGCCAAAGAGCGTGGGAAGAACGGGAACGCCATAGCTTCCGGGCTTTCCATAGAAGAGATGCGGACGGTCGGGATCGGTGGCGTTGGTGATGCTGTCAACGTAGGCCTCGTCGCTGTCCTTTTTCTTCTTCTTCAGCTTTGGGCTGCCGGAGTCGCTACCTGTCGCTGAACTGTCGTCCGTCCGGCGCAGTACGGGACGATCTGGATCGGAAGGCGGCGCATTCGAATCGCCGCTCGAGCCTGAGTCTGAACCTGAGCCGGAGCCAGTCCCACCGGAGCCGGTCCCCGCTCCAGTCGTAGATGCGGTTGTCGAAGCGTCGCCGCCCTTGTGCATCGTGGGCCGATCTGGATCGGGAGCCGGCCCGCCCGAGCTTGAGTCTGAACCGGAACCTGAACCAGAACCGGCGCTGCCGCCGCCACTCCCAGTCGAGTCGTCCGCATGATGTTTCCGGTGCAGAATCGGCACGTCGCTCTGCGCATCGTCCTCTTCGTCCACCTTGGCCACCTGCGTGGGGGCTGCTTTCGCTGCGGGCATGGGCAGCCACTTCCCATGGCCCACCCATTCGCCCTGCACCCGCGCTGAGGTGTCAATATCGAAGCGGCCTGCCGGTATGCCATCGTGCTGCAACTGATACTCGACGTCGCTTTCGAGCGCCAGCGGCTCGGGATGGGAGAGGTAGACGCTTGCGTCATTCAGATCCTGGCCGTCGTAAACGCAGATGGGAACAAGACGGCCATTCTTGGGGTGCGCCTCGTCGCCTGTCCACTCGAAGACCGCGACAGCGCGCAGATCGGGCGCGTTGGTCTCGGGTTTCGCGATCTGGCCGGGATATTGCGCGCGTGCCAAAGGCGCAAAGACGAACCCAGCAAAAACAAGCAGCGCCGCTGCCTTTATCCACAATCGACTTCGACCGCGCAATGACACGTTTGACTTCCCTCGACAATAATCAAAACTGGAATCGAATCTGGCGGCCGAATCGCATCTTGCGCCCGGCCCATCTCCCGCATTACGAGCCCGTCCATCTTTTGAAAGGATATGCCACATGAAGCTCAATGAGAAAGTTGCCGACTTTACCCTGCAAACGGACGAGGACAAAACCGTGAGTCTTTCTGACTTTGCCGGCAAGCCGGTGATCCTCTTCTTTTACCCCAAGGCCGATACACCAGGCTGCACCATTGAGGCCTGCGGCTTTCGCGATACGTTCAAAAAGCTGCTGGCGGCGGGCGCCGTGGTTCTGGGCATCAGCCGCGACACGCCGCGCGACCAGGCAAAATTCCGCGCGAAGTTCGACCTTCCTTACAATCTCCTTGCTGATGTAGACGAGAAAGTCTGCAAACAGTTTGATGTGCTGAAGGAAAAGAACATGTACGGCAAGACCGTCATCGGCATAGAGCGGACGACCTTCGTCATCGGCCCGGACCAGACGCCGCTGCACATTTATCCCAAAGTTGTGCCGCAGGGCCACGCCGAAGAGGTTCTGGCGCTGATTGAGGAATGGAACAAGACCCACAAGAAGGCGTAGCGGCGAAGTGCGACGGACGGGCATCGTGAGGCGCGACAGGACGGAGCATTTGCCGGGGCGGCTGTTGAAGCGCGCCTTCTTTGAAGCCCCTCCGGAGCGCGTCGCGCCGCGTCTGCTCGGCAAAATTCTCGTTTGCAGGTCGAGCGTGGGCCTGACTGTCGGCCGCATCGTCGAGGTCGAAGCCTACCTGGGGCCCCACAACGCGACACCCGATCGAGCAGCGCACTCACATCGCGGGCCAACGCCGCGGAACCAGGTACTTTTTGGCCCCCCGGGTTACGCGTATGTGTATTCGATCTATGGCCGCTACTTCTGCATGAATTTCTCCTGCGAGAAAGAAGGCCTCGGCGGCGGCGTGCTGCTGCGCGCGCTTGAGCCGGTTGCCGGCATCGAACAAATGGCCCGGCGTCGCGGCTTGCAGCCGGGCGCGCCTGCGCGCGACCTCACCGGCGGGCCCGGCCGGTTGTGCCAGGCCCTCGGACTGAATCGCGAAACCCACAACGGCCTCGATCTGCTCGATCCCGATTCGCCCTTGCAAGTGCGCGACGACGGCTTTCGCGTCACGCGCGTTCTGGTCACGCGCCGCATCGGCATTCGCCACGCCGTGGAGCTGCCGCTGCGCTTTGCGTTGCCGGGAAACGAATGTGTCTCGGGGCCGAAAAAAATGGAGGCCAAATGGATCTCGCTGCGGCCCGGTGTCGCTGCGCCGGGTCGCTCCAGCCACGTCGCTCCAGATAGACTGTTACGGTAAACGAACCGGGCTTGCGAACAGGCCCCCAAAACACGTTTCGAGAGGAACCCTTCACGTGAAGCTCACTTCCCTGCTCCCGCCCGCCGCCGCGGTCGTCCTCATGACTGCGGCCGTGCTTGCCTCGACCTCCGGAGTGCAAGCGACCCAAGACCAGCCGCCCGCAACCCCACCAGCCGCCCGCAACCCCACCGGCGCGGCCATGCAAGGCCCACGCCCAATGCGCAGCTATCCCGCGCCAACCAACCTCCAGGTGCTGCCCAAGGACCTGACCGGCCAGCAGGTGCACGAAATCATGGAGAGTTTCGCCGGCTCGCTTGGCGTGCACTGCGACTTTTGCCACGCCGCTGACCCGAATAACCTGATGCCCAACGGCAGGCCGCGGCTCAACTTCGCCGACGACTCGAAGGACGACAAGAAAGTCGCGCGCATCATGATCTCGATGACACAGCAGATCAACGCGGACTACATCAGCAAGACGAAGGTGCTCGATCCGGACGCGATGGACATGAAAGTGACCTGCGGAACTTGCCATCGCGGCCACGAGATGCCCGAGGAATTCGTCATTCCGAAAGAGGGCGGGCCACCAGCGCCTGGAGGCCCACCGGCTGGTGCTCCTCCACCGGCAGCTGCACCACCGCCGCCAGCAAACTGACCCCGCACTGGGGCTGCTTACCGGCTTCGCATAGCGAGCTCCGACTGACTCGCTATGCGGTTGTTGGCGCGGATTTCGTCGGCGGAAGCGGAGGGCGGCTGGAATCTCAGACCACGTTTGGACCTATGAGGAAATCGCGGGGCTGGCATAATCGCTCCGGGAGGGGGGTATTCATGCGGTTGCGCCCAGTAAACGTTCTAGCGGGAGCCGGTTGCGTCGTAACGGCGAGCACGCTTTTGCTTCCCCGCGTAACTGGATACGGGACAAGCCTCTATCAACTCGTCGTCCTCGGCGCGTGGTCATTATTGGCTCATCTGACATCAGAGACTTATGCCGATAGCCATCATCCGGCTCTGTGGACCATCGCCACGGCAATCAACCTAGCTCTCTTTCTCATTCCTGAAGCGGGGATATGGTTGGCCAGTCGCAAGCGCTTGCCAACCATATGTTCTGTCGCGACATGCCTCTGGTGCGGGTTTTATCTGCTTCTCCTATTTCGCCTGTTCCCGGCTACCGACGGCCCTTGATGAAATTTCAAACTGAGACACTACCGGACGGCGCGTGGCACTCAATAAAGGGCGCCGGTGCTGATATACTGAAGATTCGGCAAGCTGATGGTGCGCGCGATCGTGCGCGCCCAGGCCGCCTGAACGGCGCCCGAAATCATTAGAAGATCTGGAGTTGGACCATGGCACAAACTTGCGATATCTGCGGCAAAGGGCCGCGCTTCGGCAATAACATCTCGCACGCGCACAACATCACGCGGCGGCGCTGGAACGTGAACCTGCAGGCTGTAAAGGCGGTGGTGAACGGCGCGTCGAAAAGGCTGCGCGTGTGCGCGGCCTGCATCAAGGCCGGAAAAGTCACGAAGGCGTAAGACCCTCCGCGTTTCCATCCTCTTCGCGCTTCTTATCGTTGCGCATCTATCCGTTCATTGAGAGTTCAAACAACCCCGTCCCGAAAGGACGGGGTTTTGTTGCGCGCGAAAGTACGGCGTGAGAACGGGGCCTGAAAACCGGACGTCGATTCGGAGCAAGCGCCCAGCAGGCTGGCCGGTCTATTCGCCTTCGCGGGTGAAACTCAGCGACGCGGAGTTGATGCAGTAGCGCAGGCCTGTGGGCCGGGGGCCATCCGGAAATACGTGGCCCAGGTGTCCGCCACAGCGGGCGCAGGTCACCTCAACGCGCCGCATGCCGTGGCTCTTATCCTCGTGCTCAACAACAGCCTTGGAGCCGGCTGGAATCATGAAGCTGGGCCAGCCGCAGCCCGAGTCGAACTTGGCGCCGCTCATAAAAAGCAGCGCGCCACATGCCGCGCAGTGGTAGTTGCCGGTTTCGTGATTCTCTGTGAGCAGGCCTGTGAAGGGGCGCTCAGTGCCCTTCTCGCGCAGCACCTGATACTGCTGCGGGGTCAGCAGGGTTCTCCACTCGGCGTCACTGCGGACGACTTTGGCTCCGGAATTGATTTCGGAATCGGTTTTAGAATCGTCTTCTGAACTGCTCAAACTGACCTCCTGCGCTTCAAGAACGGCGCATACCAGAACAACGCATGCCCAAAGAACGCATAGCTGACCGGTGCCTTGCCGCAAGGCGCCCTGCGAAACGATTCGTTGACATGCGGGGAGCCGATTGCCGAAGCGGGGGAAGCCGCACGGCACGGGGTCATGACCACAGCTTCATGATACAGAGGGCCGGCCATCGATAGCCGGTCTCGCGCCGCTCACACTTCCGCGACAACCTCGATCTCCACCAGTATGTCGCGCGGCAGGCGGGAGACCTCAACCGTAGTGCGCGCGGGAAGCGTGTCGCTGTCGGTGCCGAAGTACGAAACGTACACCGCATTCATGGCCGCGAAATCGTTCATGTCCTTGAGAAAGACTGTGACCTTCACAGCCTGGCCCAGACTGCTGCCGCCAGCTTCAAGAACGGCTTTCAGGTTCTCAAGTGTTCGCGCAGTCTGTTCCTTGATTCCGCCGGGGACGACTTGACCGGTGACCGGGTCCAGACCACCCTGGCCAGCGGTAAAGATGAAGCTCCCTGCGCGCACGCCTTGCGCGTAAGGGCCGATCGCGGCCGGCGCGCCTTCTGTGGTGATATTCGAGCGACTCATAGGTCGATTTTATGACGATGGGGGATGTGTAACTACGGAAAATTGTTTGCAGCATCCGCCGCGCACAGGATCCGCGCACGTCGCCGGGGGCGAAAAATGCGGAGGGGCAATTTCACCAGGAAATTGCCCCTGTGTCCGCCTACAGCAGAATCCGAGGAAATGTACCCCGGATGCACCTCATCTGAGTGGCTTTTTCAACAAGAAAAAGCCACCCTGTACGGTTCCAGAGAGGGCACTGTTACTCGGATTATGCTCTAAAGAAATCTCCCGCGGAATCCTGCGGAAGACGCTGCTTAGCCGTGGAATGCCGCCGTGATACCGCCGCCGATGGCCATAACCAGCAGCCAATAGGCCGCGTTGATGGCAAAAAGATTAGCGCGGCGATTCTCGAAAATGTGCTGCGTAAACATGGGAGGAGCAATAAAGCCAACCCAGCAGACGATGCCAAGCTGAGTCCCCCCGGTAAAGGTCACGACCCCCGCCCATTTCACAACGTGCGCAATCACAAAGGAGAGGAGAAAACACGCGACAAACGACGCAACCATTCCCAGGGCGCCGTTCTTCGGCTTGTTGGTATCGCTAAAGCCGGCCATAGTCATCCAGGACTTGCGGAAAACCAGGCCGTACCACAGGGCGCCAAGCAACCACTGGACAATGGCGGAGACGAAGACTACCGTCAGAAAGTGCGTGCTGGGCATCGCCGAGAACAGAATCGCGGAGCAGTTAAGAAAGTGCATTCGTGGACCCTCCACAACGGGATTGAGGTTTGGCTCCCACGCACAAAAGCCCCATGGAGCAAGGGCGTCCGCGCTGCCCGTTGTTCGGGAGCCGCCGCAATCACGATGCGGCATGTGAGGAAACGATGTCAAGGCAATTCAGGCGCAGGGCGCAGAAGTGGTAACTAACACAAATGAGCCATAGATAGGGGCCAGAGAGCTTATCGCCGCTTGAGCGCTTCAAGTTCATCCAGCGTGCGCGGCCAATCTCGCCCCAGCAGGCGCGAGAGGCTGCGGTCCGCAAGAACCTTTCCTCCGGTCTGGCAAGTGGCGCAATAGTTGGTCTCGTTGTCGGCGTAGCGGATGCGCTGAATCGGGCTGCCGCATCGCGGGCATGGCTGGCCAAAGCGGCCGTGAACGGCCATCTCCGGGCGAAATGCCGTTACGCCCTTAGGAAACTTTGCTTTGGCTTCGGCAACGAGCCGGTCCGCCCATACAGAAAGCGTTGAGCGCGTGGCGTCGAATAGGCGCTGCCACTCCTCGGGCGTTAGCTTGTGGGTGTGCGTGATCGGCGATAGTCGCGCGGCATGGAGAATCTCGTCGGAGTAGGCGTTACCCACGCCGCTGATCAGCCGCGGATCGGTCAGCGCGCGTTTCAGCGTGCGGTTCTCAAGGCTGAGAGCAGCGCAAAACGCGTCCAGATCCGAAGAAAAGATCTCGACTCCGCCCGGATCGATTTCGCGCAGATCCTGCTCGCCGCGCAGCAGATGGAGCGAAGCGCGGCGTTTTGAGCCGGCTTCAGTTAATGTGAGCGATCCCGAAGGAAAGTCAAGGGCCAGCAGTGCCTGGCGGCCAGAAAGTTTGGCCTGCGGCGGACGCCAGTGGAGACGTCCGGCAATCATGAGATGGATGACCAGCCACAGCAATCCTGGGTTCCCGCGGACAGTTTTCGGTCCGTGGGGTGCCAGATCGTCGTCGGCTCCGCCTCCGCCTTCAAGGCCGATGGCGATGCGCTTTCCGATGCGGCGGATTTCGCGGACAGTGCGCCCTGCGACAGATTCGATAGGCGGGTCGGCAGTGCGCAAAACAAAAACGCTGTGCAACCGGACGCGCTCGAGAGTCTGCCCGAGGATTCGCGGCTCAAGCGCGGCAATGTACGCGGTGATGTCAGGTAGCTCCGGCATTGGTACAAGAGTGCAGTGCAGACGGGGTGGTGCGCAATGGAGAATCGCATTGAACAGACGAACCCAGATCCCCGGGGGATTATGTGCGGCAATCAACCTGGGCTATGCTGGCTTCGACTGGAAAAGCAAAGAGTGCCGGCCTGTGAATGGGGGATAGATGTCTCGTCAAGCTGTTGTCGGAATGGCATTGTTGATCTTGGCGGGATTGGACCTGACCCTGGCTGTGCTGGGAATCGCGCGCTACCCGGCTCTATTCATCCAACACGGGGCGTGGATCTTCGTGGCCGAGTTGGTTGGCGTGCTGCTGGTCTACGGAGCCGCGGCTTCGCTGTTTTTGAGGCAGCGTGGCCCGGCGTGGCAAACGATTTCGAAGTACAGCGGTGTGTATGGGTGCATCACCAGTGGATTGGAATTGGTGAGCCTTGCCATCGAAACGTGGCTTCCGGCATGGGCGCACGGGGGAATCTTTTCAGTCGGCATTATGGTCTCGCTTTTTGTGTTGTGGGGAATCGCAGGAGGCTGGGCAGCCCGTACCACCGGCTCAATCGGCAATGGCTTATGGACAGCGGTGACAAGTGCCGCGTTTTGCATGCTGGTCGCCGTTGCAGCGGGGTTTGTGGTGGAGTTCTTCCTTGCGATACCCGACGTTGGCGCAATTCAAACCTGGCAGGAGTTCAAGCGCAGCGGATGGACCGATGCCAGGGCATTCGGTGTGGCGAATACGCTCGATTCAGGATTCACACATCTCTTGATTGCGCCGATAGTGGCGTCGTTGTTTGGTTTGGGCGGCTCATTCATTGGGCGATTCAAAATACGTCCTTCGCAACTATAGAGCTGGGATGTTGAGATGAAGTTCCAGCCGCTGCGGACGGAGATCAAGGCTCTTCGAACGCAACTTCACTTGAGGATTGTGTTATCGATCAGCCGCGTCGCACCAATGTATGCAGCAACCGCAAACAGCGCGCCGGGCGCGGCAGTTTCAACCGGCAGCAGAGTTGCCCAGTCAACCAGGGCGATGTAGTCAATGCGGATTTCCGGCCCCGAGCCGAAGGCGCTGCATGCATCGGAAAAAACCCCGTCCGCCGACGCAATCAGCATTTGCCCGCGGCACTCGCCTTGAGCAACCAGCGACTCAACCGCGCGAATAGCGCGGCTCAGCGTGAGAGCCCGCGCTCGCTCTGCCGGGCTGAGGTAGGCGTTGCGCGAGCTGAGAGCGAGCCCGTCGGCGTCGCGGACGATGGGGCAAGCGACAATCTCCGTTGCGAAGCCGAGATCGGCAACCATGCGGCGAACGACTGCAACCTGCGCCGCATCTTTTTGGCCGAAGAAGGCGCGATCGGGCTCAGCGGCGATTAGCAGTTTGGCGACAACGGTGGCGACGCCGCGAAAGTGGCCGGGGCGCGATGCACCATCGAGGCGATCGCCGAGGCCGGCTATATCGACAAACGTCGACGCCGGGCCGTTGGGATAAAGCTCATCGACGCTGGGAGCGAAGAGCACATCAGCGCCCTCTCGCTCGGCAAGAGCGCAGTCAGCATCGAAGGAGCGCGGATAGCGGGAGTAGTCTTCGCCGGGGCCGAACTGCGTTGGATTAACGAAGAGGCTGACAGCAACGTGGGTGCACGCGTCGCGGGCGGCGCGGATAAGCGAGGCGTGGCCGGCATGAAGCGCGCCCATGGTGGGCACCAGGCCAACCATATTGCCGGGCGTCGAGCGTGATGCGCGGGACCAGCGTCGGAGGTCGTCAACAGTGCGAATGATCTGCATCAGGATCAGCGATCCCAATCCTCGAACGCGTCGCGATTCACCACTGCATTCTCAGAATCGAAATCCGGCCCCGCATCTCCGCTCATCGAATCGGCAAATGTGCCGGCCGTGCCCGTCGCCGGCCGCCCAGACGACGCCAGGTGATAGCTCTCCGCATCCGACGGAAACGCGCGATGCTCCACATCTTCCCGATAGCGCTCGATGGCGGAGCGGAAAAGCGCCGACGCATCGGCGTAGCGGCGGACAAACTTGGCCTGCGGCGCGAAGCTGAGATTAACCAGATCGTGGAAAACGAGAATCTGGCCGTCGCAATCCGGACCGGCGCCAATTCCAATCGTCGGAATAGACAGCGCAGCGGTGATCTGCGCGGCAGCCTCGCGAGGAACTCCCTCGAGCACAATGGCTCCAGCGCCTGCGCGAGCCAGCGCGAGAGCGTCGGCCTTGAGCTCCTGCGCGGCATCGGCGGTGCGGGCCTGCACGCGATAGCCGCCCATGCGATTCACGCTCTGCGGCGTAAGCCCGAGATGACCAACGACGGGAATCTCCGCTTCGGTGAGCGCGCGAACAAGCTCGACGCGCGGACCTTCAACTTTCACCGCTTCCGCGCCGGCTTCCTTGACGAAGCGAACAGCGTTGGCGACCGAATCGGATATTGCGCCGTGATAGCTGCCGAAGGGCATGTCGGCCACAACAAGCGCGCGATGAACAGCCCGGCGCACGGCCCGCGTGTGGTGAAGCATTTCGTCCACGGTCACGGCGAGCGTGTTTTCCTGGCCGAGAACGACCATGGCGAGCGAGTCGCCCACAAGAATAAGATCGATGCCAGCCTCGTCGGCAAGGCGCGCGGTGGAGTAGTCGTAAGCTGTGAGCGCGGAGATGGGCTTGCCCTGACGCTTCATTTCGCCAAGGGCCGGCATAGTGACTTTTGGAATTGTGACGCCGGGCTGAGAAGGCCGCGCGCCCGCGGGAGGATGGGTGAGGCTCATGGTTGACTCCAGTGCCGCTCCGAAGACTCAGGATACGACCCGAACAAAGCCAGTATACGCCTGAGTCTCCTGCAAAACAGAGCCGCCTGAGAGATTCAACCAAAGTGCTATAACCATGGAAGCGGACGGCAGGCGATCCTACAAGCTGCGTTGGATTTGACTTGATTTGTCCTGAAATTGCCCAAAGCGCCACGGAGGAAACATGACCTACGATCTGTCGATCGTGCTGCCCACATTCAATGAGAGCGCGAATGTCAGCCCGATTGTCGATCGGCTGGAGCACGCGCTCCAGGGCATCCGCTACGAAGTCATATTTGTAGACGACGACTCACCTGACGGCACTGCTGATGCAGTGCGCCGGCTGGCTGAGCGGCACGAAAACGTCCGCGTGCTCCAGCGGATTGGCCGCCGTGGCCTGGCGTCGGCGTGCATCGAGGGCATTCTGGGCGCGGCGTCTCCCTGCGTAGCGGTAATGGATGCTGACTTGCAGCACGATGAAACCATTCTCCCGGAGATGCTGCGCCGCCTGCGTGAAGATAATCTCGATCTGGTCGTAGGCTCGCGCCACATAGCCGGCGGCAGCATGGGCGAGTTTGCGGCGTGGCGCGTAAAGCTCAGCCATCTCGGCAAGCGGCTGAGCCTGATGGGCGCCGAACACGAGTTGAGCGATCCCATGAGCGGATTCTTTCTGGTCCGCGTTTCGACCTTCGAGCAGTTCGCGCATCGGCTTTCCGGCATCGGCTTCAAAATTCTCCTGGACATTGTGCTGTCCGCCGGGCCGGCCCTGCGCATCGGCGAAGTGCCCTACCGCTTCAGGCAGCGCGAGCATGGCGAGAGCAAGCTCGATATTCTGGTGGGCCTCGAGTACTTCGAGCTGCTGGTGGATAAGCACCTCGGTGACGTGGTGAATGTGCGCTTTGTGCTCTTTGGCATGGTGGGCGCGCTGGGCGTCGGTGTGCACCTGCTGATTTTGAGCGCGCTGCTGCGATTCGCTGGGCTGACCTTTGCCACGGGGCAGGCAGTAGCCACGTTCATTGTGATGATTCTGAATTTCGTTTTGAACAACTCCGTCACCTATCGCGACCGGCGGCTGCGCGGATTCAGGTTCTGGAGCGGCCTGATTACGTTCTGTCTGGCCTGCGGATTGGGTGTCGCAGCCAACGTGGCCATCGCAAATGAAGCGTTCCGCCGCGGAGTCCCCTGGGTTCTCGCGGCGCTCACCGGCCTGCTGTTCACTGCGGTGTGGAACTTTGGCGTAACCTCGATGACGACGTGGCGGCAGGAGCGGCGATCAAGCGAAAAGCGCGCCCGGCAGCGGATGGAAGCGGGCGCGATGCATGAAAAGCGGCAAGGCGACGAAAAGATTTCCGCGAAGACGATGTGAACTGCAAAAGCGCGGGCACATGCGAGTTGCCTGCATGAGCCGCGACGCGGCATACTGGCAGGCACCATACTGGCAGGCACCAAACCGGCAGGAACAATGATCTCTCCGATTGCAACCGGGATTTATGCAGGGCTGGGTGCGGCCACGTGCGTTGGCGTTGCGGCAGGCGTCTATGCCTACGCTTCCATGTGGCCGGATTCGCGGCTTTTCGGCAAGGCGCTCATTGCGCCAGCGCAGCCGGGCGAGCTGGCGCTAACCTTTGACGACGGGCCAAACGCGACTTGGACACCGCAATTGCTGGACCTGCTCGCGAGCAACGACGTGCGAGCAACGTTTTTTCTGCTGGGCAATCATGCGCAGGCGGAGCCTGAGTTGGTGCGTCGTACGGTCGCGGCCGGACACGTGATCGGAAATCACTCATGGTCGCATCCGAATTTGGCCCGCAGCTCGCCTGAAGCCACTCGAAAAGAGTTGCAGCGCACGCAGAATTTGCTGGAGCAGATCACCGGCTCAGCGGTGAAGTTTTTCCGGCCTCCCTATGGGGCGCGGCGCCCCGCCGTGTTTCGCATCGCGCGCGAAATGGGGCTGCAAGTCGTGCTGTGGAACGCGATGACCACCGACTGGAGCGATCCTTCGCCAGAGCGGATTGCGCAAAAACTCACGGAAAGGATCGTACGGCTCCGGCAGATGGGCCGCGCCGCAAACATCGTGCTGCATGACGGCGGTCACGACGACCCGGCAGCAAATCGTCAGGCCTCAGTGGCCGCGACGGAAAGACTTATCCGGTGGCACAAAGGTACGCACCAGTTTGTGACGCTGGATGCGTGGGTGAATACATGAGTCGATGCGTGACCCGAAGCGTTGGTGGACGCGGCTCCGCAAGCGTGGCCGCTGCAAAGCTAAACTGCTCTCGACTTCACAATCTCAAATCGTTCCTTCAACCGCAGAAACGGGGACTCGAAGTAGCGATAAGAGATCGCGGCGATCCCAATTGTGAGCGGAAGGCCCAACGCAAATACGGCGAGCGGCGAATCGTGTCCCATCAAGCGGACGACGATTTTCGAAACGACCGTCAGGCACGGCAGATGGTACACGTAAAGGCCGTAGGAGATTTTGCCGAGATAACGAACTCTCCGCCAGCCATCGAAGAATGACCAGTTCAGGAAGCCCACAAGCATCAGCGTGACCGCCACGCCCACCAGCAACATCTCCGGATAAGTATGGGCCACTGAGGTAAGCCCGTCTGTCCTGTCTGGATTGAGAACAAAATCGGCCGCAAACAAGAGAAGGAATGCTGACCCGATCATCAACCCACGGAGGCTTCCACTGATTTTCGGCGCCGATCCGTTCAAGAACAAACTGACACCCGCGCCAAGAGCAAAATATTGAAGCTGAACCAGCGAGTTGGTCCAAATCGTTGGCTCAAACAGGACATGCCGCGCGCATAGCGAGATGAGAACAATCTGGCTGCATGCCCAGCCCGCGCAGCAGACAATTGCAAGATTGCGCCTCGTCAAATACCGCACCAGCATTGGCAATAAAAGATAGAACTGCTCTTCAACGCTGATGGTCCAGAGCGGCCCAATGGCAAATGCGAGATAGCCGTAGCGGCTGGTGTACCAGTTGCCCACGAGAAGCAAATACGCGGCCAGCGCAGGAACGGGAATTGCCCCGGCGGGATGCAACCGGGAAAACAAGAAGCCTGCGCCTAATGCAAAAAAATAAAGCGGCCAGATTCGCAAAATCCTGCGCGCGTAAAATGCTGGTGCATTCAATGATCCAGTGATGTGCTTCTCGCTTGTCAGGAGCTCAGTAATCAAATATGCGCTGAGCGCAAAAAACACCTGAACTCCGAACCCCGTTGCATTCGAAAGTGCCAGCACCCAGCGCGGCGAACCAGGCCCATCGGGAATTGTGTGTGTGAGGTACACTATCAGGAATGCGACGAAGCGCAGGACGTCCAGCTCCGGACGATAGAACCGGCTCGTTGATTGAGGGGCCACCGAATTCGACGCCATCACGTGAATTCTCCAACTCCTCTTTCGCTCAGGAGGCTTGGGCGGTCGCGAAGGCCCCGCGCGCGGCGGCAATAGTCGCCTGAACTTCAGCATCGCCGTGAGCCGTCGAGATGAATGCGGCTTCAAACTGCGAAGGCGGCAGCCAGATGCCGTGATCGAGCATCGCGCGATGGAAACGGCCGAATGCGGCCGTATCGGATCTTGCTGCTTGCTCGTAGTCGTTTACCGGACCCGGATTGAAAAACCAGGTCCACATCGAACCGGCACGATTGGTCGTCAGCGTCACTCCGGCCTGATTGGCAGCCTGCGCAACGCCGTCGGCAAGAGCTTTGGCCGTTGCTTCAAGCCGCGGGTAAACTTCGCCGGCTTGATCCTGCAAATAACTCACCGTCGCCAGGCCCGCGGCCATGGCCAGCGGATTGCCGCTGAGCGTCCCGGCCTGATAAACCGGCCCAAGAGGAGCGAGCTGATCCATAAATCTGCTCTTGCCGCCGAAGACTCCGACAGGAAGGCCTCCGCCAACAATCTTTCCCAGAGTCACCAGGTCAGGATTAAGCGAGTAAAGCTGGCACGCGCCGCCAAGAGCGACACGAAATCCGGTCATGACTTCATCGACGATAAGAAGCGCTCCATGGTTCGCGGTGATTGAGCGAAGGCCCGCAAGATAACCGTGCGCCGGCAGGATGCAGCCTGCATTGCCGACGATCGGTTCAACAATGACGGCCGCAATGGAATTCGGATGCGCGGCAAACGCCGCTTCAACAGCGTCGAGGTTGTTGTAGGGCAGCGCAAGGGTCAGGCGCGCGATTTCTTCCGGAACTCCTGCAGATCCGGGAATGCCGAAAGTGGCAACGCCCGAGCCCGCTTTCACCAGAAGGCCGTCCGCATGGCCGTGATAGCAGCCTTCAAACTTGATGATCAAATCGCGGTTGGTAGCAGCGCGGGCCACGCGAATAGCCGACATGGTGGCTTCGGTCCCTGAGCTGACGAAGCGCATTTTTTCAATGGCCGGATAACACGCTGCGATGCGTTCAGCAAGATCGGCCTCGGCCGCGGTAGACGCGCCGAAGCTCGCGGAGTTGCGCGCGGCGCGCTCGATGGCCTCAACCACAGGCGGAAATGCGTGGCCCAGGATCATCGGGCCCCATGAGCCGAAGTAATCGATATACCGATTGCCGTCCGCATCAATGAGGGCTGCGCCCTCTGCGCGCTCGACGAATGGCGGTGAGCCGCCGACTGCGCGGAATGCCCTCACGGGCGAGTTAACGCCGCCCGGAAAGAACTGCTCCGCGCGCTGCTGGAGCGCCCGTGAACGAGCGAATTTTGGAGCGCGATTTTCGGCGCTCCCAATCTCAGCCTTCCCAATTTCGGCGCACATGGCTGCTTCAGTATAGTTGGCCGCAGGCCGCGGAATGGCGGGCCGAATACCGACAACCGCCAGCCAAGAATTCTCAGAATCGCGCCGTTGCTTCGAGAAGCCCGCGCAAAATTCACAGAACGGGTAGTCAGCTTCTACAGTGCCCTGCAATTCTTCGCCGCGGCAGCCTTAGCGGCGAGGACGACGCCGGCGATTTCAAGGACAATGGCGATGCCGAAGAGTACGCCGCGAAAGAAATCGTTCCAATCGGTGCCCGCATGTGTAAGCGAAAGCGAAAACCGAGGCCACGCGATGCCGATCACAGTCATCGACAAGCCGACGACGATCAGTGCCATGGCTAGGGGAATCATCTTTTCTGGGGATATCTGCAGCTTGCGAAGAATCATGGCGGGTGCTTCCTTTCGTTGCGCTTGTACTTGCGACGATCGTATCGCCATCGCCGTATGGCGAGTTCAAATCGGGTCAACTCCGGATGTGACTGAGCCGCAGCGGCGTGCAGCCCGCAAGCAGAAAAGGTTCAAGGCAATCGAAAGGCCGATGAAGAACCCGCAAAAAGCGTCGACCCAATTGTGGTTGAAGTGAATGTACTCGCGGAAGACCCACGGCGTCAGGCCGAGTACTAGAGAAAAGTTGGCGAGCTGCAACAGGCGGCGGTGTTTCGGATCGAGGCGGCGATACATGAGGTGCATGGAAGATTCTCCTTTTCGAGTTCAGTCGTTTGAGCGGTACCGAGAGTGGTGGCTTCAATCGTGCAACGGGTCGCTGCGTGGTTGCATGGCGCGTTTGGCGTAGGTACGGACGAGTTGGAACACCACCAAAACGTCAATGGAGGTTCCCAACCCCGCGCAAGCACCGCGACAAAGGTCGTTCGTTGCCGGAGTCAGGTGGACCAGCGACAAGAACGTTTGCGGCCAGCCGAAGGAGCAGGCGAGGTCGACCTGAGCAATTACGAGCAAGGCCATCAGAATCGGCACATTTTTTTTCAGACTGCAACTGTCAAACGCAAGCATTGGACTTCCTTTCAGCGGCAAATCTAGTTTTTGAAGCGGTACCAGCGCATGAGTGCGATTTTTGTCGCGCCCATTGCATAAATCACGGCAATCAAGTCCCAGGGCACGCGGTGCTCGACGAGCAAGTGATATTCGAGCATCACGAAGGCGATGAGTACTCCGACGATGGCCGCGGCGCTTGTCGAACGGCGTTGATGCTCACGCGTCCGCTCATCGGCGATCTGGTCGAGCATTAGGATCCGGTTCAAGATGGGATGGGTCATGATGGGCTCTCCAACTGAAAAATTTGATCGGTGGAACACGAAAAAATTCTGGCGAAAGTCAGGGCTAGCTCCAGGCTGGGCACATACCGGTTGCGCTCAATGGAGTTGATGCTCTGCCGGGAGACGCCTGCGGCCTGGGCCAGTTGTTCCTGGGTCCAGCCCAAGGCGATCCGGAGCTCCTTGACTCGGTTTGTAATGGCCTGCGACACGGTTTTTAGTGTTCCGCCTCATGTAAAGCTGACTTTCCAAACCAGAATAGCCCGGATCGTTTCTGATGTCAAGCCGACTTTCCATTCTTCCCGAAGAAGATTTGCCGCGCTTAGCTGGGGCGCTTGGGGACAATTGCCGGGCCGCCCGGATCATTTGTGGGAAATAGGCTCGATGAATGCTGCTAGAATTCCTTTTTCCGGCTCCTCCCGGCCAAAGCAATCCGCCAATTCAATCTTGATAAGAAAGTCCGCGCCTTGCCTAAAGAGATCGCACCTAAATCCGTCACCTACGCCGATGCGGGCGTGGACCTGCGCACCGGCGAACGCGCCAAGGAACGCATCAAGTATTTGGCGCAAAAGACATTTAACCGCAATGCGTTGGGCGGGATCGGAAGCTTTGGCGCTCTCTACCGGCTTGACATGCAGCGGTGGAAGAATCCCATCCTGGTCAGCTCGGCGGACGGCGTCGGCACCAAGCTCAAAGTGGCCTTTCAACTCGGCCTGCACCAGACCGTGGGCGTGGACCTGGTGAACCACTGCGTGAACGACATCGCCGTGCAGGGCGCAACTCCGCTCTTCTTTCTGGATTACCTGGCCACCAGCAAGCTCGACGAAGACGTGGTCGAAAGCGTTGTCAGCGGCCTCGCCGACGCCTGCAAGGCGAACGCCTGCGTGCTCATCGGCGGCGAAACCGCGCAGATGCCGGGATTCTATTCCGACGGCGAGTATGACCTGGCCGGTTTTATCGTTGGCGCCGTCGACCGCGACAAGATTGTCACGGGTGCTGGAATCAAAGCGGGCGACGTGCTCATCGGGCTGCCCTCAACGGGCCTGCACACCAATGGCTACTCGCTGGCGCGCAAGCTGTTGTTTGAGGTGGCCGGATACAAGGCCACGCAATACGTCACTGCCATCAAAGAAAAGGCCGGCGCTGCGCTCTTGCGCACGCACCGCAGCTACCTGCATGTGATCCAGAAGCTAGTGACCGGCGGGTTCACCACCGGCATGGCGCACATTACCGGCGGCGGCATCACGGAGAATCTTCCCCGCATCCTGCCCAAGGGAGTCACGGCGCAGGTTGAGATCGGATCATGGCCGGTGCTGCCCATCTTTGAGCACCTGCGGGAGCTGGGCAACATTCCGCAGGAAGAAATGATGCGCACGTTCAATATGGGCATCGGGCTCATTGCGGCCATTCCGGCGGCAAAGTTTACCCGCGCCAAAAACCTGCTCGACCGGTCAGAAGAGAAGTTCTACGTCATCGGCCGTGTGGTCAAAGGCGAGCGCCGGGTACAGTACACGTGAGCGAGGGTGCGCCGGCATTACGCAAGCCCGCGTCGGCCGTTAGTAAGCCTGCCCGGCTCGGCATCCTCCTCTCCGGCCGCGGCTCCAACTTTCTTGCGATTGCCGAGTCCATTCGCACTGGCCGCCTGAAGGGCGTCGAGATCGCTGTCGTAATCTCGAACGTCGCCGACGCTCCCGGATTGGCCAAAGCCCGCGAAATGGGGCTGCCGACGGCAGTGTTCGAGTCGAAAGGCCGCAAGCGCGAAGAACACGACGCCGAGGTGACGGCCTGCCTGCGCGCGCACGCCGTGGACTTGGTCTGCCTCGCCGGCTACATGCGCCTTCTGTCGCCTCAGTTTGTAGCTGCGTTTCCCCATCGCATTCTCAATATTCATCCGTCGCTTCTGCCTGCGTTCCCAGGCCTCGAGGCGCAGGAGCAGGCATTCAACTACGGCGTCAAAATCGCGGGCTGCACCGTTCATTTTGTCGACGAGGAACTCGATCACGGCGCGATCGTCGTGCAGCGTGCCATTCCGGTGCTGGAGACAGATGACGAACATTCGCTCGCCCAGCGGATCCTTGCCGAAGAACACCTGGCGTACACCGAAGCAATTGCGCGCGTCGTCAGCGGCGAATATGAGGTCCGCGGGCGCCGGTACGTGAAGAAAGATGCGTTAAGAAAATAATTTGCCCGCCGCTCTCGCGGTCGCGCCGCGAGACTGTCAAGCCTGCGATCCACTCCGATTCACCGCAAACGCCTGAATCTACGAGCCAAAAATCACCCGGCAAGTTTGCCGATCAATTCGCGCATTTTGCTAACCTGAATGCAGAATCACTCAAATCTTGTCGGGCTTCGCGCGGTGCCAGACTCCGAACCCGGAAGAAGAAATTAATGAAATAAAAAAACGCTCTATTTTCAGCGTAAAAACGAACTTAACTCTTTTGCAATCAACAAATCTACCTCAAAATCCTCGTCGTTTTTTATCGATTTTTCTCGTTTTTTATCGATTTTTGTGCGCAAATCGGCCCTCTTCCGCCCCCAAAACGGCCCCAAACTGCCCGGCATTTCCGCGAGTTCGCGCCCGAACAGCCAGCCGGTCCGCACACGAATTCAAACCTCACCAAACGGGCCGCAAAGGCAGCGAACAGCCCCGATTTTGCCACTCCTCGAATCTTGTCAAGGGGGTCGCCCACAATATTTGTTGTAAGTCCATTATTCTTCAACAACTCACAGCAAGACCAAGTTTGCCGGTAATTTGCCCCAAATAGCTTAACCTTAAAAACAATCAGACAAACCACGGACATGCCGAGCCGGGCGAATGAGTTCGCCGTCCCAGGCGCGGTTCTTTGAGCACCCGTGTCCCTTCCTTGGCGTGAGAAGGGCTCTTGCGGTGCTGCCATTGAACTGCGCGCGCGGGAGGGCGCCGGGGCTTCGGGACCGTTTTTGTCTGCACAGGGCAGCTCTCCACTCGATGCCAGACCGGAACCACGGCAACATCGAGACTTTGAGGGCTGCTCGGGCAATGCGCATGGCCGGTGGGCGACGAGACAACTCCGTCGCGCCGGCCGTGCGCACGAAAAACTACAGCAGAATCCGAGTAGATGTACCCCGGATGCACCTCGCCTGAGTGGCTTTTTCAACAAGAAAAAGCCACCCTGCACGGTTCCAGAGAGGGCACTGTTACTCGAATTCTGCTCTAGAGGCGCAAGTTTACCGATTCAATACGATCCCGACCGCGGCGCAAAAAAACGCGGCACGGAAGAACCACGGAGGACTGTCGAACAATGAACTTCATCAAGAACATCTGGAATCATCCGAAGACGTCGGCGGCGGGGCTGCTCATCGCAGTCGCGAGCGTTGCCGGAGTGTTGTCGCAGCAGGGCATTGCGCTGGGCAAAGTGGGAACGGGAACAGCAGTGTCGCTGGCGAGCGCGCTGGCCACGGCGTTGCTGGGGCTCATGGCGAAGGACCCCTCTTCGGCATCCAGTCCGGCATCCAGTCCGGCAACAAGTCCAGTAACGAATTCCCCCTCCGGCGCCTCGTCCGGCGCCTCGGCCAGCGCGCAGGCAAGGCTGGGCGCGTGGATGCTGATTGCGCTCACGATTCCGCTGCCGTGGATGCAGGGCTGCACCGCCGCAGGCGTGGCCCAGAACATTGTCACGTGGACACCGGCGCTGCAAAGTGCGGTGGCCACGGTGGACTCGACCGCGGCGCTCCTGGCGCCAACCGATGCGCCGATTTTCGCTGCCGCAACCATCGGCTTCGACGCGGCCAGCAATCTGCTGGTGGCGCAGGCCAAGGCCTATCTGGCCAATCCCTCGGCAAGCGTTCTGGCGCAACTGCAGAACCAGATCGTGACTCTGCAGCAGCAAATCAATACGGCGCTGTTACAGACGGCAAAGATTATGGATGTAAATAGCCAGCAACACGCGCTGGCGGCTATTCAGGGAGTAGGCACAATTGTCGTCGCGATTCTCGCGCTCGTGCAGACCATCTCAAGCAAAGCGAAGGTGGCGCAGATGGCGGCTGCATCCGGCGTCAAACTCGCGGCGGTCGAGCCGTATTTAGATGAGTCGCGCTCGGCGCAGATTGTCGCCGCGCACTACAACGAGCCAGTAGAAGTGGCCCGTGCGCAGGTGGTGCGAGCGGAGCTTGTGGAGATCCAGGCAGGCTTTTAAGGGCCACGAAACGCTTCATCAAACGGAATCGGGCCGCTTCCAGACTGAAGCGGCCCGGAAATGACTGGCCCAAAAATTCTGCCATTTCATCCGCAGATTTCCCGCCTAAATGTTCGTGCCCTTCGCTTCTCCCAGAATTAGTTTGACAGTCATCTGTTTCTTGCCGCGCACGATGACGACGCTGATGGTATCGCCCGCTTGGTGCTTATCCATGATGGCGCTGATGTCCTCGGGATCGGTGATCTCGTGACCGTCAATGGCCACAATAAGATCGCCGCCGAGCACAATCGGCGTGTTGCCCACATAAGCCTGTTCATTGCCGCCACGCAGCCCGGCGCGTTCGGCTGCTCCACCGGGAACGACGCGCTGGATGAGAACGCCTGAATCAGCGGCGAGTCCCATTTGCGACGCTAGGTCCGGGCCAATCGCATACGACACAATGCCCAGTGACGGCCGCTTCACTTTGCCATACCGGATCAGGTCAGCGAGCACCGCCTTTGCGGTATTGATCGGAATGGCAAAGCCAATTCCCGAACTCTGGTCGGCGCCGTTCGAGGCGATCATGGTGTTGATCCCGATGACCTCGCCGGAAGAGTTCAGCAGCGGGCCGCCGGAGTTGCCTGGATTGATCGCCGCGTCGGTCTGGATGGCGTCTTCGATGGGCGCGCCATCCTGGTTTCGAATCGACCGGATGGAGCTGATAATGCCGCGTGTCATCGTCCCGCTCAGCCCGAACGGATTGCCGATTGCGTAGACTTTCTGGCCGACATTGAGCTGCGAGGAGTCAGCGAGCGTCACAGCCTGGAGATCGGGCGCGTCGATCTGCAGCAGTGCAAGATCGTGAACCTTGTCGGTGCCGACGACACGCGCAGGATACCGGCGCTTGTTTGAAAGCATCACCTCGATGCCGCGATTCGCGCCGTCGACCACGTGAAAGTTGGTGAGAATGTGGCCCGATTTATCGAGGATGAATCCCGAACCCTGGCCCTGCTGTGGCACGGTTCCGTAGAAGAAGTCGAACACCAGAGTGGTAGAAGTGATGTTCACCACAGATGGCAGAACTTTTTTGTAGATGGCAATATTGTTCTGCTCTTCCGCATCGTAAGCGGGCGCGGCGTGAGCTTCAGTCAGTTCGAGCGGCGAGTTCGATCCATCGGACCCGATAAGCGCAGGGTGGCTCCAGGAAAAACCCGGCTGGAAATGGGTGGTGACGAACCAGAATCCGCCCACCAAGAGCAAAACGATGATGAGAATACGGGTCAGTCTCATAGTTTGTCGACCTGAAAGACCTTCCTGATGTTTTTACGAATGCAAAGGGGCAAAGTTCCCGCGCGTAAAGCGCAACCGCTTCTCTTATTCTAGTGACAACTTCTGCCCAGTTTTGTTGCTCTCGGCCTTGAGTCGCGGCCACAGAGCCAGGACCTGAGCGCAAAGCGCCGCGATATCGCCCGAATTATCAAGCACATAATCAGCCTGGGCGGCTTTTTCGGCATCGGAAATCTGGTGCGACAGCCGGACGCGAGCGTCGGCTGCAATAGCGTCGCGATTAGCCGAGTCGGGTGCAACCCGGGCGGCATAGCGAGCGATTTTGGCGTCGTCCGGCGCGGTAATCACGATGACGCGATCGATGCGGCGGCGCCAGTCTGCCAATGGGCCTTTTGTTTCGCCGCGAGCGAGTGCGTCGCGCGCGACTTCAAAGATCAGCGCCGATTCGAGGACGGCGACGGCGGCTGGGTCGTGCGCGAAGACCTCTTCCATCCAGCGGCGCTGAGCCTCGATCACGGGCGGATGGACGATGGCGTTCAGCTCCTGCAGGCGGCCGTGGCGAAATGCGAGGTCGGCGAGGCGAGCGCGATTGAGATGACTGTCTGGGCCGACGACATCGGGGCCGAACCGCGCGACGATCTTGTCGTAGACTTCGTGGCCCGGCTCCATGACCTCGCGGCCGAGTACGTCGGCCTCGATAACCTGCGCGCCGAGTTCGCGCAGCATTGCAGCGACAGTGCTCTTGCCGCTGCCCAGGCCGCCGGTGAGGCCGACGCGGAGCATCGGCTAGATCCCCCGCCCAGGCAATCCACGTCTCATGCGGGCTGCGCGCACGGTGTTAGCCATCAGCATGGCAATGGTCAGCAGACCCACGCCCCCCGGCACCGGCGTGTAGGCGCCTGCGAGCTCGAATGCCCTGGGATCGATGTCGCCGACAACGACAGATCCGCGTTTGGCAAAGGCTGCCTCGCGCTTGGCGTTGCCCTTGAAGAAGCGATCAAATTCTTCACGCGTCGTGAGGCGGTTGATACCAACGTCGATGAGCGTGGCGCCGGGCTTGACCATCTCCGGCGTGATGAAGCCGGGGCGACCAATGGCTGCGACAAGAATATCGGCCTGCTTTGTAATTTCAGGAAGATCGCGCGTCTTCGAGTGGCAAATTGTCACGGTCGCATTCTGATGCAGCAAAAGCATGGCAGCGGGCTTGCCGACAATGTCGCTGCGGCCGACGACGACGGCATGTTGGCCGGCAATGGGAATGTTGCTGCGCTTCAAGATCTCAATAACGCCCGCAGGCGTGCAGGGCGCGAGCGCCGGGCGGCCAGCGAGCAGGCGGCCTGCATTCATGGGATGAAAGCCGTCGACGTCCTTCGCGGGATCGACGGCGTCGAGGAGGGCCTTCGAGTCTACCTGCGGCGGGAGCGGCAACTGAATGAGGATGCCGTCGATGTCGTCGCGCGCGTTGAGTTGGGCGATGAGCGCGAGCATCTCTTCGGTGGTAACGGTGTCGGGCGGGGTGACGAGGTCGCTGTGTAGGCCAAGCTCGGCGCAAGCCTGCACCTTGCTGCGGACGTAGATTTGCGAGGCAGCAACGTCGCCGACGAGCACGGCGGCAAGCCCCGGCTTGATGCCGCGGGCGGCGAGCGTGCGGACCTCTTCGGCCACTTCCTGCTTAATGGCTGCGGCAATGGCCGCGCCGTCGAGAATCTTTGGCATTCTTCGCTCCAAAGTTCATGGTATCGCTTCGGTTCGGGCCCGCGGCGCTTGCTGGGCGCAAGCGTATGGATCAGCCGTCGAGGGGTGAAGCGGACCTTTGCGATCAATGCCCGACGTGCCCCCGGCGTGCCTTGCGTCACATGGATTCGTGAGCAGGCTCACATACAGCCCCGCATTGCGTGCCTAGCGTCGAAGGTACTGGAAGTGTGCCAAATCACACGACGGATCACATCCCGCTTCCGGCAGTTGCTGTGCGGAGAGAGCGCCTGATGAGCGGTATGAAGGATGCGGGACATCTTTTCCGGTTTGCGGGGCTTTTCGTTCTCGCATTTCTGGTGTTTCTGGTGGTGCGCACATACGTGGTGCCCAAAAGTTTTGGGGAGTATGGGCACTATCGCGGAGCAGCGATCGGTGAGATTGCGTCGCGCCCGATAAAGTTTGCGGGGCACCAGACCTGCGAGACCTGCCACGCGGATATTGCCGACACCAAGACGAAGGGCGCGCATGCGCACGTGAACTGCGAAGCTTGTCACGGGGCGCTGGCGGCGCATGCCGACGATCCCATGACGGTGACGCCGGTGAAACCGGACACGGCGGTGCTGTGCGCGCAATGCCACACGGCCAGCGCAGCCAAGCCCAAGGACTTTCCGCAGGTGGACCCGGCGGATCACTCGGGCGGCGTTCCGTGCGAGACCTGCCACAACCCCCATAGCCCGATCATCGGTTCGGATTCAGGCGCAAGCGCGGGTTCAGGCTCCAGCGCGAAAACGGCGAAGGGAGGCGCGAAATGAACATCAGCCGGCGTCATTTGATGATCCTTTTGCCGGCGGCGGCCGTGGCGTGGAAACACGTCCTGGCCGGGACACCGGCGGACTCGCCGAACTACCAGATGAGCGAGCACTGGTGGGGCATGCTGATCGATATTCCCAAGTGCATTGGTTGCGGCAACTGCGTGCGCGCCTGCCAGACGGAGAACGACGTGCCGGATGGATTCTTCCGCACCTGGGTGGAGCGGTATCACCGGTCGGACTGGCATCTTGAGAATCCCGAAGTGATCTCGCCCGACGGCGGCAAAGAGGGATTTCCGGAGGTGCAGGCAGGCGAAGAAGGGATGTTCTTCTTTGTTCCCAAGATGTGCAACCACTGCGCGGATTCGCCCTGCACGCAGGTGTGTCCCGTGGGCGCGACGTTTATCGCCCCGGACGGAGTGGTACTGATCGACCCAGAATACTGCCTGGGCTGCGCCTACTGCGTACAGGCTTGCCCGTACGGATGCCGCTATATTCATCCCACCAAGAAAGTCGCGGACAAGTGCACGCTGTGCTACCACCGGATCACCAAGGGACTGACGACTGCCTGCTGCGAGGCATGTCCGACGGGAGCTCGGCAATTGGCCGACCTGAAGAATCCCAATGATCCGATTCACGAATTTCTAAAGACCCACACGGTGCAGGTGTTGAAGCCGCAGATGGCCACCGGAGCGAAGGCCTTTTATAACGGGCTGGATGGGTCGGTGCGGTAACTGCAGCTTCTAGCTGCTAGCTGAAAGGTGCGGCGGGAAGCCGATGTGGCGGAATCACGGGGGACAAGCTGAATGCTAAAGGCTGGGAGCTAATTCGATGAGCGGTGTTGAAGGCTACATTTATCCCAACGAAGTGACGCTGTACTGGAGCGTACTGATCGTCCTCTATCCCTTCATCACGGGGCTGGTGGCGGGCGCGTTCATTCTGGCGTCGCTTGAGCGCGTGTTTAGCGTGGAGGCGGTGAAGCCGACGTACCGGCTGGCACTGCTGACGGCGCTGGCGTTCCTGCTGGTTGCGCCGCTGCCTCTGGTTTTGCACCTGGGCCATCCGTTTCGCTCCCCGGAAATGTACTTTACCCCCCACGACACTTCGGCGATGGCGATGTTCGGGTATGTATACATGTGGTACCTGATGGCGGTGCTGGTCTTTGAGATTTGGCTCGACTACCGGCGCGAGATCGTGCTCCTGTCGCAGACAAGCAAAGGTCTGCTGCGCTTGATCTATAAGGTGATGACGCTGGGATCGAGCAATGTCAGCGCGCGCTCGTTGCATATTGACGATAAGGTCGGCTGGATTGTGACGCTGGTCGGCATTCCCTCGGCCTTCCTGCTGCACGGGTATGTCGGCTTCATCTTCGGCTCGCTCAAGGCCAATCCCTGGTGGTCGTCGCCGCTCATGCCGGTAATCTTCATCTTCTCGGCCATGGTGTCGGGGATTGCCGCCGTGATGCTGCTCTACATGGCGACGACCAAGCTGCGCGGGCTGAAGATCGACATGCGCTGCGTGGACAAGGTGGCGATGTACATGTTCTATATCTTCCTCATCGACTTCAGCCTGGAGATGCTGGACCTGGTGCACCGCGTCTACGAGGCCGACGAATCGTTCCGCAGCCTGAATTTTCTGGTCCACACAAAGCTTTACTTTTCGCAGATCGTAGTCCAGATCTGCCTGGGAACGATCGTGCCGCTGGTTCTGCTGTTCCTTACGCAAGTGGTGAAGCTCGGGGAGATGGCGCGAAAGCGCATCTATATCCTCTCCGGCTCCCTGGCTTTGATCGGAGTTCTCGCCATGCGCTGGAACGTGGTGATCGGCGGCCAACTGTTCTCAAAAAGCTTTCTTGGGTACACGACCTACAAAATGGCGCTGGTGACGCGCGAGGGATTGCTGGCGGCTATTGGCTTGACCATCCTGCCGCTGCTCTTCCTATGGGCATTGGTCAAGCTGCTGCCTCCGTGGCCGGATAAGAGCTTGCACGAAGCCGCGACGGGCGATTGAAAACAGCATCGTCAGAGAAAGGTCGGGGGAGCTATGAACGATCTTCCCGACGAAATCGAGCGGATTGAGAAACACCTGCAAACGCTAGAGCAGCGCGTGCACGCGCTAGAGCATCCGCTCGAAGCGCGCTGGCTCCATCCCTCGCCTGAACCGGAAGCCGTGTCTGCTCCGTTGACCGCAGCGGCCGCACCCCTTGCCTCGACGGGAAGCATGTTCTCTGTGCTGGGCAGGGCGATGCTCGGCGTCGCAGGCGCCTACGTACTGCGCGCGGTTGAGGAATCCAGCTCGCTTCCCCGGCTGGCCGTGGCTGCTGTGGGCATCGCATACGCATTCGCGTGGCTGGTGTGGGCGGCGCGGACGCGCAGCGGGTTGCGGTTCACGAGTGCGATTTACTCCGGAACTTCGGCGCTGATCCTCGCTCCCATGGTCTGGGAGCTAACCCTGCGCTTCCATGTGATTTCACCAGCCATCGCCGCGGGCATCGTTTGCGCCTTCGCAGTTGCAGGGGTTGGCCTCACGTGGAGGCGCGATCGGTCGCCTGTTTTGCGCGCATGCTGCATGGCAGCAGCCGGGCTGGCGCTGGCGCTGGCCATTGCCTCACACACGCTGATGCCTTTCGTGATTGTGCTGCTGATGCTGGCGGCGATCTGCGAATTTGTTCCGCGAATGGAAAGCGCTCCGGAGGTTCGCGCGCTGGTAGCGCTGGCCGCAGACGCGGCGATCTGGATCCTGATCTATATCTACTTTGCTCCCCAGGCTTCCGGCGAAGACTATCCGGCCCTTGGACGAGTTGCGTTGCTTGCTCCCGGTTTGGCGATCTTTTTGCTATTTGCTGCGAGCGTGGGTTGGCAGACGCTGGCACGCGGACGACAAATCAATGTGTTTGCGACGATCCAGACGACGATTGCGTTTCTGCTGGCTGCAGTGAGCGTGGCAGACTTCGGGCCGCAAAACAGCACCGCAATACTGGGCATCGTTTGCCTGGCATTGGCTGCAGCGGTTTATGCAGCGGTCTTTACGGTCTTTGAGCGCGCGAAGGAACCGCGCAACGTCGCGGTCTTTTCTGCGTGGGGTGCGGCGCTGCTTTTGGCCGGAAACTTTTTGTGCCTGCCGCCGCTAGCCACAATTGCGCTGTTGGGCATGGCCGCGATCGCAGCCACGCTTGTGGGAAGCCGAAGGAACCAACTGGCCTTCGAGTTCTACGGGATGGTGTTCCTGCTGGCTGGAGCCGCGGAGTCAGGATTGCCGAGCTTTCTTGTCAGCGCATTCGTGGGGACTCCGCAAGGCGCGCCGGCGGCAGGCGTTTGGCTGATCGCGTGTTCCGCGATCCTCTGCTATGCGGCCGCGCAGCCGCGCGAGGGCGAGTCCTGGCTGGCGCAGACACTTCATCTTGGCTTTGCCGCGCTGGCGGCCGCCGCCGTGGCGGCGCTGCTGGTGGAGGGGCTCACGGGTCTGGTCGCGCTCCGCATTCAGCCCGGCGCGCATCATCTGGCGTTTATCCGCACGCTGACACTGTGCGCGGCGGCGCTGGCTCTGGTGTTTAGCGGAGCGCATTGGCGGCGAGTGGAGTTGACGCGGCTGGGGTACGCAGCCATGGCCCTGGTGGCAATCAAGCTCGTAACCGAAGACCTGCGTCACGGCCACCTGGCCTACATTGCCGCGTCAATCTTTCTCGTGGCGCTCACGCTGATTGCGGCGCCGCGCGTAGTGCGGACGCGGCATAAGGCGTAAGGCAAACAAAGACCGCGAATCGAATGGCTTTTCCGCGCCCGCCGAGTTACGCTGCGGCGGACGCGGAAACGCTGGGCACGGCACGAGTCAGCGGACGATCTCAGGGCTGTAGACGTCGGGGCGATACATGGGCGGTTCGTAGATCGGCTGAGGCTTTACGTTTTGGCTTTCCTCGCCGCGCAGCTTCATCTTGCTCAGGTGGACATCGTAGCCCGTGCCGGGGAGCAGCGATTCGAGGACAAACGTTTCCGCGGCGGCGCTCTTGAGCTCGCGATAGCGATAGATGCCCACTTCGCCTTCGCTGTTTTCCGTGCCGCCCGAAGGCGTGTCAAGAAAATGCTGCGCGTCAGCTGTTGTGGGCGTTGGATGATCTTCGCCTTCTGTCAGGCTTTCGGCCGCATAGGATCGGACCAGCTTGGTCCAATATCGGGAGAGCAGATCAGTGTTGGCGAAGAGGTCGGCCCAGATAATCTCGCCGCGAACGGCCACCACCACGCCGACGGCATGCTCCTCGCGCAACTGGGCGAGCACCTGCTCGCGCGCATTCATCACGGGAGCGGCGGCCTCATCGACCTTTTCGCTGACAGACGAATCCTCCATAGCCTTGGCGTAGCTGCTGGTGCCGAGCGTGCGCGGAGAAGCGGGTTCGTCATGAGATCCGCCGGAGCCAATCGGCGGCGCCGCCGCAACCTCCATTTGAGAGATGGCGCCGCCCACCGAGTTCCACACCTGCTCCTGGTCCTGGTCGACCATCGCTCTCTCGCGCACTCCGGGCTGGACCATGAAGCTGCCCATCGATGACTTGGACGACGCGCCAAAATTGGCCGAGCTCTCAGTCCAGCGGCCCGGCTCGATGCAGAAGACAGTAAGGTCGATGGGATCGGCGTCAGCGGGAACAATACGGTCCTTGGCGACGATGCGATCCTGTTTGCCGCCGGTCACGATTTCGCCCGCAAGCAGCAACAGCGGGCGTTTGGAGTGGTTGACGAGAACGAGCGTGTTCACCTCGTCGCCGCGATCGAGGTTGTCGCGAGCCGGTGAGTGCGAAGATCCACGTGGCCGCACGAGACCGCGGGCGCGTCCTGCCTCGGTCACTTCGACTTCGCCGCTCTTCAGGCCATCGTCGAGGGTGATGAATGGCGTTTCGCCCGTGGATTTTCCGTCGTCACGCACAACGGGGAACAAGAGAAGATTGCCGCTCACGATGGGAGCGAGCACGCGATAGGGACCGCCCTCGCCTTGCGCCGGGCCGCCGGCGGCTCTGACGCTCTTCAATTGATGAAATGCCAAGACCGCGACGAGCATTGCCGCCGCTACCCCAAATCTTCCCCATTTCTTCATAGATCTCCTCCGCCGGTTTGCGGTTCGCCGCGCCGGCCTTCAATGGGAGAACGTGTGGCTGGGAGGGACTTGCACAGTATTTTTTAGGGCGATAGGCGATGGCGGGCTGCCGGCTGAGCGGCCAAAGAGCGACTGAAAACGTCAAAGGATTGAAGCCTATCGCGAGGGCTGAGGAATGGCATCAGCGGAGTCCGTGGCCAGCGCGGCAGAAGCCAAAATCCCAGCCGAGATCCCTGCACAGCGAGGATCGATCCACCGTCGTCTGCTCGACGAGCTTTGGCGCAAGAGCGAGGCGGACTCATGGGGTCTTGAGCGCGTGGAGTTCGACCGCATTCTGCTGGACGCGGGTGCGGCGCAGAACTTTGGGCTGGAAATTGGCGCGTCGGCGACTCCGCAGGAGCAGGCAGCCTTCTTTCGCGGGCTGTTCCTCGGCGATCTGGTGCTCGCGCGGGCTTGCGCAGCCGGCAACGAGCGCGCGTGGGAGCACTTCATCGCCCGGCATCGGCAGCCGCTGATTCGGTCGGCAATCGCCATCACAGGCAGTGAAACGCTGGGCCGCGAGCTGGCTGACCAGCTTTACGCGGAACTCTATGGGCTGAACACGCGAGAAGGCGAACGGCGCTGCCCGCTGCTCTCTTATCGCGGGCGTGGATCGCTGATGGGCTGGTTGCGGACGACGCTGGCTCAGCGGCATGTGGATCGTCATCGACGCAGTTGGCGTCTGAAGTCTCTCGACGACCCGCTGGAAGAAATAGTTGCACCCGCGGCTGAGATTGTGCCGGACACTCCCCCAGCAGAGCTTTCGCAGTTGGAGCGAGCCGTGGAAGAGGCGCTGCACGAGCGCGATGCGGAGGAGCGGTTTTTGCTGGCAGCCTATTATCTTGACGGGCAGACGCTGTTGCAGATTGCGCGCGTGCTGGGTGTTCACGAGGCCACCGTGAGCCGCAAGCTGCGGCGCGCGACCGGGGACACACGAAAGCAAGTGCTCAAGAATTTGCAACGCGGCGGACTGAGCAGGCGCGCAGCGGAAGAGGCGCTGGGCGCAGATCCGCGCGATCTGGATATGAATCTGAAAAAACTCCTGCAAAGTTCGCAGGCAAAGACGTTCAAAGAACAGGCTACGCCATGAGCGCTAAGACCCAACACGAGCTTCATCCTGACGTGGAGACGCTGAGCGCGTTTGCCGAGCAGGCACAGGGCGAGCGCGAACGCGTGGAGGTGCTCGCGCATCTTGCTGTGTGCGGACGGTGCAGGAAGATCGTCGCGATGGTGTGCGAGGCTTCGACCGCAGTGGCTGTGACGCCAGCCGGGGCGCGGCGCGCGGCTGCCAGGCCGCGGCTTTGGTGGAGAGGCTGGGGGCTCGCGCTAGCTCCCTTGGCAGCGGTCGCGGCATCGGCTGTCATCGCCATCTATGTGCACGAGCGGGATGTGGAGCGGAACGCGGAAGTGGCCAGAGTTGAGCAGCAGCGATCGACCGAGAAAGCGCCGATGCCTCCGCAGCCGCCAACGCAGGCTGCGCCGCCGGTCACGGCGAGCCCCGCCCCAGAAACTATGCCACGCGAGCGGCCGGGTGGGAGGAAGCGTGCGCCGGTTGCTGAGCCTGATGAGAAAGCTGCCGCGCCTCCGGGAGCCATGAACGAGCCGGACTCGTCAGGTGAACGGTATGCAGGATCTCCCGCGGAAACTCCTGGAACGATGGCCGATGCGCCTGCTCCTTCTGCCGCAGCGTTCGCTCCATCGCGTCCATCGCCGGACGAAAAGAAGGAATCCGAAGTTGCGTTGTACGACGAGGAAAGACGGATGCAGGCCGAGGAGAAGGCAACGGAAGAGCATCGGTTCGCCGCCAAAGCAAAAACGACGGCCAGCGAACATGACTCCGACAGCGGCAGTGCTGGAGGCAGCGAGCAAGTCGTGGTCACCGACCAGCAGCTCGAAACGCAGGCGGCTCCTCCGGCCAGCGAAGGTTCGCTCATGGGGTTCAGAGCTGGCAGATCTTCTGCCGCTCGGGCTGCGAATCGCGTCCACCTTCCCAGCGGACTTGCCGCAATTTCGATCGCGCATGAGCGCCCGCGAATGCTCGCCATAGACAACTCAGGCGCGCTGTTTCTCAGCGAGGACTCCGGCGCAAATTGGGAACCCGTGACGACGCAGTGGACCGGGCGCGCCCTGCTGGTGCGCAAGAGGGAAGAACTGGGCTCCGCCGCGACTACTCCGCCGCCTGAAAAATCCAAGGTCGCAGGAGACATCACCGGGTCAGACGCTGCTTCCGAATCCGTTAAAGTTTTTGAACTTCTTAATGACCAAGGTCAGCTGTGGTGGAGTACGGACGGAAGAATCTGGACTGCAAAATGAGTTCAAACCTCGCTATTCGACGCAACGCGAGCGATTTGCTCTGTTGAAGAATCGCTATCTGCCGAAAAACACTTACAGAAACGCGCGAATCACGGCGGCGCCTCGGAAATGCGATGGGCGCATGGACGGGTTGCGGCCGACCATCATTCTGAGCGGCGTGCGGACGACGCGTGGAACCTAAGCGAAGTGGCGAAGGTGAGCTGTGCTCTGGCATCTGCAGCAGGCTTCGCTGCATTTCCGGGCTGCGAGACCGCGAATTACAAGGAATTGCTCGACATGCTACCGGAGCTGGAAAGGGCGAAGTTTCATCCGGACGCAGAGACGCTCAGGGGCGAACTCGCCAGGAGCATTCACGCGATCGAGTCGGTTTGAGTTTGATATTTCAGCTTGCAACAATTGCGCCGGAACGCAGAAGGCCCGCGTCCGGCGCGTTTTTTTGACGGGGCTCTTGTCACCTTCTACGCCCGCATCAGCTTGCGCTGCAAATCCTCCAGAGTTTGGCCCTTGGTTTCGGGATACGCAAACAGCACCACGAGGAATTGCACTGCCGTCATCAGCGCAAAAAACACGAACGGAGTGGCCGGGCTCATCACAGTTGCCACCACGGGAAATAATTGAGCAATTAACGCGGCCATGAACCAATGACTCGCGCTGCCCACACCCTGGCCCTTCGACCGCACCGAGGTTGGAAAGACCTCGCCGATATAAACCCAAATCACAGCGCCCTGCGAAACGCTGAAGAACGCAACAAAAGTGACCAGCAGCCAAAGCAAGTCGCTGCGATGAGATTGCGTGGCGAAAACCCAGGCCACTCCGCCGAGGCAACCGGCGCAGCCCGCCGCGCCAATGAGGAGAAGCGTCTTGCGGCCCAGCTTGTCGATCAGGGCCATTCCGACGATGGTGAACAAAAAGTTGGTGGTGCCGATCGCGATTGCCTGCTGATCGCTTGAGATCTGGCTGAAGCCGGCAGCAGCAAAGATGTTGTTCAGGTAGTAGAGAATTGCATTGATCCCTGCGAGCTGGTTGAATGCGCCGATGGTGATGGCGAGGAACAACGGATAGCGATATTTCCATTGGAAGACCCGCTCGTGAGCGGTCGCGTGTTCCTGCGCGAGCGCCTTCTGGATGTCGGCCAGTTCTGCCTCGGGCTTGGGATCGCCCATCATTTTTAGCACCGACAATGCTTCTTCCATCCGATTCTGCGAAACCGACCAGCGGGGGCTGCGCGGGATTCCGAAGAGCAGCGCCAGGAAAACCAAAGCCGGCGCTGTTGCAACGCCTACCTGCCATCGCCATTCTGCCGCGCCCATGTGCATTGTGCGAATGGCGTAGTTGGAAATGTAGGCCGCCATGACGCCGAATACGACATTCAATTGGAAGGCCGCCACGAGCCGGCCACGCAAATTGGCGGGCGCAAGCTCCGCAATGTAAACCGGAGCCAGCACCGACGATGCGCCAATGCCCAATCCGCCGATGAAGCGGAACGCCATGAACGCTGGCCAATTCCATGCCAGCCCGCACCCCAGGGCCGAGACCACGTAAAGCACCGCAGTGATGCGCAGCGTCTCGCGGCTGCCAAGCCTTTGTCCCAGCTGACCCGCGCCCAGCGCGCCGATTACGGTGCCGACCAGGCCGATGGCTACCGTGAGTCCTTTATTCTGCGGGCTCAACCCATACAGGCGAACCAGCGCGTCGATTGCGCCTGAGATGACGACAGTGTCGAAACCAAAGAGCAGGCCGCCCAAAGCTCCGGAAAGCGTGGCTCGGAACAAGCTGGAGTTGATTGGCATTTGCTTTCGTCCTTCGAGTTCCAAACCATGCTACAGATGGACCCGAAGAGGGGCAAACGCGGAGAAGCGGGCCGCGCTCGATCGAGCATCCACTATTGCTTCGGCACAACAGGCTGCAGCCATGCGCCGTTGCCCGCCGAATCCCATACATCGAAGCGAATCCACTTTTTGCCGCGCGCGTCGAATGGGATGCGGAAGGTCTTGGTGCCGAAGGGCTCGGTGTCAGTGAGGCGAATGATTTGCCTATCGACCTTCGCGCCGTCGCTCCAAACCAGTTCGGCGAATTCGAGCGGGAACGTGTACTCGATGCTTGCTGTATAGACGCTTTTCGCGCCCGAGCCTTCAATTTCCCAGTTGTGGAAGAGGATCTCGCCGGTGGTGCCGAAGAAATTGCCTGCCCGAATGCCTTCGACGACAGGGGCCCAGCTCTCGTTGCAGACCGGAACTTTATCGAGCTTGAGGTAATTGATAGCCAGCAGCGGATAGGTCTCGTCGCTGGGAACCTTCATGTAGGTGTCGCCTTCTGCGAGCATGAACTTGGGTTTTGGCGCCCAGTTGCTCATTTCGTCGTTAACGCCGAAGCAACGATCCTCGCACAGGCGCTCCTGCGAGAGATCGACCGGCAGCGACTCCCAGGATGCGCCTATGAATCGGTCGCTCAGGAAGAAGTCTTTGTCCTTGTACACGTCTGGATACATTGCGGAACTTTTTGTGCGCGGATGCGCTGTCCAGAGGATTCCCTGTTCACGATTCACGAAGTTCTCAATGTCCTCGACCGAGCCGAGATGATAGACGTGCCCGTATGTCGGGTCGTTCTCCTCGAAGGTCTGATCGCCGGGCCGCGGAACGGCGTGGGAGAAGTAGACCGGCTTGGGCAACATCAAATACCAATGGCCGCCGAGATAGCTGTTCACCTCTTCGGCGGCAATGACGAGGAAGTTCTTGTCGCTCATTTTGCGCGCGCCTTCAAAGTAGAGCTTTTGCTCATAAAAGCGCTTGGGGCCAGGATCGCCGAAGTCGGAATCGTCGTGGAAGTCGGCGAGGTAGACGATGTTGATTCCCAGGCCGCGGAAGACTGGAACCCACGTGGGCATAAAGTCGGAGGTGCCGCGGTCGCGGATCATCTCGTTGAATTCGAGATGGAAGTGGCCGGTGACGGTCTTGAAACCGGGAACCGGTTTGTAAGCGTCGTTGTGCGTGTACGCCATCACCTGCTGCTGTGTTTGGTGGGAGCCAGCGGCACTGAGGTAGTAGTAGACCGCCATGCGCTGCACCGTACCCGGAGGCGCGTTGTAGAGGGCGTAATTGTAGATCTGCGAGCGCGCAACGCGGACGCGGTGATCCCACACCTCGTCCGAGACGCCCCGGGGCGCATAGCCTTCGCCGTGCTCGGGCTGCATCACACCGAGAGAGAATGCGCTGTCGCTGTCCTTGCGGTAATAAACATAGCCCAGGTTGACCTCGTTCTCGCGCGCGAAAAAGAACTTGTGCGGTGGCGGAAAAATGGCGAGCGAGCCCGCGCCGGCGTCGAGAATCTCAAGGCGATTACGGGCTTGGAGATCGACGGGCTGCTCGTTGACGTCGCCGCCGAACTCGTATTCTTGCCATTCCTGCGCATCGTCGCGCCACTCGAGCTTTGTGTCCGGACCGACGGAGAATCCCTTCAGGCCGGCCTTGTAGATGTACGCGACGTCGGGCGCGTCGGTTTTGGCCAGCGCCTCCTGGCGGAGCAGGTTCGAGCCTTTGTAGGCAGTGAACTCAAGATCGCCGGAAAACAAGCCAAGGGTGAGGCCGTTGAAATCGACGCTTACGCGGTCGCCGTCGCTCTTCACGCGGCATGAACTGGAACTGTAACTCACCGTCGCACGTTTCACCTCATCGGGTGTGCGGCCCGGACCGACAAGATGCGAGTCATGGCCGGGAATCTCAAGCGGCGCATCCCAGAACACGTTCCACTTGTACTCGTTTTCGGCTTCGGGTGTGTCGGCGTGCAGCTTCTTCAGAATGTCGAGTTCGGTAGTGGAGATGCGCCGGCGGCCGGTGGTGACTTGAAAGTCCGGCGTCAGGTCCTTGCCGAGAACGATCCACGCTCCGCCGGGTTTGCGTGCGGCAAGCTCGGCGACAATCGGCTGGCCGTTGCGCAAGGCGAAACGCGCGCGGTTCTGCTGGCTTTGCTCACCCGGCCACGATACTTCAACGGAATCGCGGCCCGCCGTCGCGCTCACGCCTGCGATGCCTTTCCAATCCTGTAAATTGCAGCTCGTGGTCTGCGCGGCGGCCGCAGTGCCACAAAAAATGAATGCCCATGCCACGTGAACCAATCTCATAAATATCCCGGTTCCATTGCGGTTGGTCTTTCGCATTAGGTTGGCCGTCCGCACAGTGTGCGTGAGCGGACGAATTTGCGCGCGGGCAAATTATACCCTTACGAAGATCTTCCTGCGGTAAAGCGCCCATACGGGCAAAAAGCAGACGGCCGCGTAGGAAGCGGAGAAGGCCAAAGCTCTCCATCCGGGATCACCGATGGATTCGAAAACGCGAGCGTAGATATAGCTGAGCGCATCCGTTCGCCGCGCCTCAAAAGTAACCGGGATGAGTGCGATGGCGGCGCCCATCAGTTCGCTGATCATATACGCGACGATGGCATTTGAGCCGAAGACGAGCCAGGGCCAGGCCTGAGCTTTACTCAAACCTGATTTACACCAGCCTCGCTGCTCCACGACCCAATAAACAAGCGCAAACAAAAGCAGCGACCATCCGGCTGCGACCAGCACGTAAGAACTGGTCCACATTTTCTTGTTGAGCGGTAGCCAGATCGACCAAAAATAACCCGACGCCAGGCACGCGGCTGCACCCGCAGCCAGGCCGAGCGTCTTCGTCCTCGCTGCACGATTGCTGGTAAGCCAAAGCGCGGCCAGGAGTCCGATAAGCGTGGTTCCAATGGCCGGAATGTCGCTGAGCAGCCCTTCGGGATCGCGTGTATCGTCAAGCGGCGCGTCTTCGTAAAGATGTCCGGGCAAGAGTTGCCGGTCAACCCACGCGACGATGTTCTGGTCCTTATCGAGAAGGGGAATGTCGCGGCCTGGAACGCCCGCTCCCGGCACTGGAACCCAGCGCACCAAAACCCAATAGCCGATAAGCACGCAAGCGAGAAGCGCGACCTTGGTCCAAATGCGGCGGTCCCATAGATAGAAGAGGCTCACGATCAGATAGCAGATGGCTATGCGCTGCAACACGCCATAGATGCGGAGGTGGTCGAGATGGAACCAGGGAAAGCCGTTGACGACAATGCCGCACAGGAACAAGACAACCGCGCGCCGCAGCGAACGCCACGCAAGCTTGGCGCGCGATTCGCCGCGCCTGAGCCGCGTGTCGACGGAAAAGACGATGGACGCACCCACGATAAAGAGAAATGTGGGAAAGACGAGATCCGTGGCGGTGAATCCATTCCAATCGGCGTGGCGCATCTGGGTCCACGCGCCGTCGCCGCCAGTATTGTTCACCATGATCATGAAAGCGATGGTGAGGCCGCGCAGGATGTCGAGCGAATGCAGACGCCGAGGCGCTGAATCAAACACAGGACCGGTCATGGCGCCAAGGCTCTCCCTCAGAGCGGCTCCCACAATTCATCTGCCAATTCCCGCACCGTACCGGGTGGCTTTCTCTTAAGGAAAAAGTCACTTGTCGGTCCTGGTTTCCGTGCACAGCAATTGTGGGACCGCTGTAATTGCGAATGCACCTACGCTACGCGACCGGACGCGCTTTGGCCAAGATGAACGAGCTGATATTGGTGGACTATCGACGGCCGTGGGGCATGCGGGCTGAGGGAGACCCCGCCCGCAGCTTGTGACGCGCCGGCCCCTGCGCTGCTACACTCGCCCTTCGGGGATTTCTCAAGCTCTTTGCTTGCCCTCATCCGGAGGCTCTCCGTGGCCGACTTCCAGCCTTTCATTCCCGACGACCAACATCCGCCCGAGTTCACGCTTCGTGCGATCCTTCTTGGCTGCTTCTTCGGGCTTATCTTTGGGGCCGTTACTGTCTACGTGGGCTTGCGCGCTGGACTCACCGTGGCCGCTTCCATTCCCATTGCGGTCCTATCCATCAGCATTCTTCGCGCCTTCGGCCGCGCCTCCATTCTTGAAAACAACATCGTTCAGACCACGGGCAACGCCGGGCAGTCGATTGCCTCGGGCGTGATCTTCACCTTGCCCGCACTTGTCTTTCTCGGATTCGATCTCGAGTACTCCCGAATCTTTGTGCTGGCGCTCATTGGCGGATGGCTCGGCGTCCTTTTCATGATTCCGCTGCGTCGACAGCTCATCGTGCAGGAACACGGCACCCTTCCCTATCCCGAGGGCACAGCATGCGCCGACGTGCTGATTGCGGGAGAAAGAGGCGGCTCGTTGGCAAGCCGCGTCTTTCTTGGCCTCGGCCTCGGCGGTTTGTACACCTTCTTGCAGAACAAATTTCTCTTCAGCGCCTGGCCCGGCTCACCGGAGTATCAGCCCGACTTTGGTCCTCAGCATGTGCTCAAAGGCGCGAGCATCAACGCCGACGCCACGTCGGAGTATCTGGGCGTGGGTTACATCATCGGTTCGCGAGTGGCCGGCATTATCTTCGCCGGTGGCGTCTTCTCATGGCTTGTCGTGATGCCGCTGATTTATTTCTTTGGTAAGGCGCTGCCCAGCCCCGTCTATCCCGGCCAAACTCCGATCGCGCAGATGGGCCCCAGCGATCTTTGGGCCACCTACATCAAGCCCATGGGCGCAGGCGCAGTTGCTGCTGCCGGTCTGATCACCCTCATCAAGACGCTGCCCACTATCTGGGGTGCGCTGACGGCCGGTGTGCGCACCATGCGCAAGGGCGCTGGAGCAACGCTGGCCAAACCCGCGCGCACCGAGGACGATCTTCCCATGTCCGTCGTTCTTATCGGCTCACTGCTCATCGTCGTCTGCATGTTTATCTTTCTCGAATTCAAGCCGGTCCCCGGCGCTTTTGTGGGCTGGGCAGCCAATCTTGCCGCATCGCTCCTTGTGGTTGTCTTCGGGTTTCTTTTTGTCACCGTCAGTTCGCGCATTGTTGGCCTGGTAGGGTCCTCGGCCAGTCCCGTCTCCGGAATGACCATAGCGACCCTGATGGCCACGGCGGCTATTTTTCTGGTGCAAGGCTGGACCGCACCTGCATTCGGCGCACTCGCCATCACGATTGGGGGTGTAGTCTGCATCGCTGCATCGAACTCCGGCGACACTTCGCAGGATCTGAAGACCGGCTACATTGTCGGCTCCACGCCTCGACTGCAACAGATCGCGCTGATGATCGGCGTGGTTGTCTCGACGCTTGTCATCGGATTCACGCTGAATCTTATGAACGTCGGCCTGCAGGAGTTTCACGCCGCCGCACAACCATGGAACATCAACGCTCCACACCCTGGCGTCTCCATTCAGTCCGATACCCACACGCTCCGCGATCAGATCCCCGTCATTGGCCCCGACGGCAAAACGACGACCACTCACCAGAAATCCGAGTACGTTCTGCTGAACTCGATCGGGTCGACCGAGTTGCAGGACGGCAAGTATCTCTATTCGCCGGCTTCTGGACAAATTGAAGTGCATTGGATTCAGGGCATCGGATCGGCGAATGCGCCCGCGCCGCAAGCTCGCCTGATGGCCACGGTCATCAACGGAATTCTGAGCCGCAAGCTGCCGTGGGGACTGGTGTTGCTCGGCGTGTCGCTGGTGATCGCCGTTGAGTTGCTGGGCATTCGCTCACTTCCTTTTGCGGTCGGGGCTTATCTTCCCATCGGCACCACTTTGCCCATCTTCTGCGGCGGCGTTATTCGCTGGCTGGTGGAGCGGGCAGCCGAGCGCGGGGGCGATTCCGATTCCTGCGCCAGCGAAGAAATTTCGCCGGGGTCACTCTTTGCATCGGGGCTCATCGCCGCCGGTGGCATCGCAGGCCTCATCGGCGTGGCACTGAAAGCCGTTGAAGCCACTTACTACGACAACCGCGACCTGCTGAACCTGCCGCACACCTTCCTCGATCGCGATTGGGTCTCGGTGCTGGCCTTCGCAATGCTGGCGTATTCGCTGTATTTCTTTGCACGCAAGCCGCTGAAGAAGTAGGCGCTAAGCCTGCACCGCAGTCAGGCCACAAGCGAGACTTCGCCTTGCCGCCCGCGCGCCGGTTTCACGCTGATTTCCACGTCCTGACCGAGAGCGGTGAGGAATTTCATCAGGCGCTCGACCGAGAAAGAGCCGGCGCGGTTGCGCATCAACGCCGATACGTGTGGCTGCTTGATGCCCAGAACCTTTCCCGCTTCGGCTTGCGTAAGGTCACGCTTCCGAATGAGACGGTAAATTTCAAGCGTGAGCCTAGCCTTCAAAAGTTCCTGTTCAGGGCGAGGAAGGCCCAGATCGGCGAATACGTTCCCGCTGCTCTTTGCTGCCTTGACCGTGTTTTTCGCTTTTGTGGTCATGTCAGTTTTGCCTTTCTCTGTGCAATCGCCCAGCTTCGGCCAGCCGTTGCTTAATGAGATCCAGATCTTGCCTCGGCGTCGCAATGCCGCGCTTCGACTTCTTTTGAAATGCGTGCAGCACATAAAGCGCCTCTGCGTACCGAACCGTGTACACGGCGCGCCACGAACCACCCTCATCCTTGGCGACAATCTCAAGCACCGAAGCTCCGCCAAAGCCTTTTAGGGCTTTCGCAGCCGGATCGGTTTCGCCCTGTTGCGCGGCATACAAGGCCAGGCCCATCTCGCGCCGGATGCCCCGGGGAAATGCTCGCAGGTCCCTCCGGCTGGAGCCGAGCCAAACGAGTGGGCGCGCTGATTCGTTCACATATACAAAAATACGTCTATTTGTATACAGCCGTCAAACGCACCGCCTCTCAGATGCGCCAATTCCCCTCCGCTACAATAGTGAGAACCGCCCGCAAGTGAAGAAGCCTCGCTCCTCGGGCGCCTCATACCATCATGCTGACCGAAAATCTCTCTGAAGCCCTTACTTTCGACGATGTGCTGCTGGTGCCCGCCTTCAGCGACGTTGTGCCGATGCAGGTGAGTACGCAAACGCATTTGACGCGCAACATCACGCTGAACACGCCGCTGCTCTCCTCGGCCATGGACACTGTGACGGAGTCGCGCATGGCCATCGCCATGGCGCAGCAAGGCGGCATCGGCATCGTGCACCGCAATCTCTCCATCGCCGACCAGGCGGGCGAGATCGACAAAGTGAAGCGCTCGGAGAGCGGCATGATCGTCGATCCGGTGACCATTGGCCCGGAGAAACTGATCGGCGACGCGCTCGACGTGATGCGGCGCTACCGCATCAGCGGCGTGCCGGTGACGCAGGGCAGGAAGCTGGTGGGCATCCTCACCAATCGCGATCTGCGCTTCGAGACGCGCACCGATATTCCCGTGGGCGACGTGATGACCAGGGAACACTTGATTACTGTGCCTGTGGGCACCACGCTCGAAGAGGCGGAGCTGATCCTGCACAAGCACCGCGTAGAAAAACTGCTGGTGGTGAACGACCGCTATGAGTTGATGGGCCTGATTACCGTCAAGGACATCCAGAAAAAACTGAAGTATCCCAACGCCAGCAAGGACGATCAGGGCCGGCTGCGCGTAGGCGGTGCGATTGGCGCAACGGGCGATTTTCTTGAGCGGGCTGCGGAACTGGTGCGCAACCGCGCTGACGCGCTGGCTATCGACTCGGCACATGGTCACTCCTCGCGCGTGATCGAAGCGGTGCGTGACGTGAAAAAGCGCTTTCCCGATGTTGCATTGCTGGCCGGTAATGTGGCCACGTACGAGGGCGCAATGGCGCTGATCGACGCTGGTGCTGACGCAATCAAAGTAGGCATTGGGCCCGGCTCCATCTGCACGACGCGCATGGTTACCGGCGCGGGCATGCCGCAGATTACAGCTATCGCCGAGGCTTATCGCGCGGCGAGCAAGCATGGAATTCCGGTGATCGCCGACGGCGGCATCAAGTACTCGGGCGAGGTGACCAAGGCCATTGCTGCAGGCGCCAGCTCGGTGATGATCGGCTCGCTCTTTGCCGGTGTCGATGAGAGCCCGGGCGAGACCATCCTCTACCAGGGGCGCAGCTTCAAGAGCTATCGCGGAATGGGCTCGCTGACAGCAATGAGCCAGGGTTCAGGCGAACGCTATTTTCAAGGGTCGGCCGATATGGCCGTTGCGGAAAGCGGACCCGCCGACGTGGTGCAGCGTGAGCGCGCCAATGAAAATCGCCTGGCCAAGTTTGTTCCCGAAGGAATTGAGGGCCGGGTGCCCTATCGCGGGCCGCTGGAGGCGATGGTCTTTCAACTTGTTGGCGGTTTGCGCTCCGGCATGGGCTACCTGGGGTGCGCAAACATCGCGGAGTTGCAGCAGAAGGCAAAGTTTGTGCGCATCTCCGGCGCCGGCCTGCGCGAAAGTCACGTGCATGATGTGATCATCACGCGCGAGGCGCCCAACTATCATGTCGAATAGCCGCGGGCGCGGCCTCGGATTTTGGATTGGCGCATGGTGTCCTGTAGCGGCGGGAATCGCGATCATCGCGATGGAGTCGACAAGGTTTTTCGGCGCCGACAAAACATCTGGCCCGCTGCGCTGGGTCTTTCAGGCGATCTTCGGACCGGTTGGCGATTCCAGTTGGGTTTCGATTCACCACTACATTCGCAAGTCCGGCCATTTTCTCGGCTATGGCGCTTTGGGGCTGGCATGGTTGCGCGCCTGGTGGCTGAGTTTGCCTCGCTACAGGTTTCTCTTCGATGCCGAGTTGGCGCTCGCCGGCACAGCGCTGGTGGCCAGTTGGGATGAATGGCACCAGACCTTCCTGCCCAACCGCACCGGTTCACCGTGGGATGTCTTGCTCGATTGCTGCGGCGCTCTGTCTATGCAGTGGGTCGCATTCCTTTATCTTCGGCTGCGGCGGCCTGCAATTCTGCATGATCGGAGCTAAAAAATCCAACCGCCTTCGGGGTGCCCCTAGTCACCAGCGAATGAATTGTAAACGGTCATAGTTGGTTTTATGCGGTGAACTGCATAATGCTCATTATGTGGAGGGCGTGATTATGCTGAGTTTCTTCGCGAATCACGCGTAGATACATCTCTCAGAGACCCAACTGCTCCGCATAATCCCATGCTGCGAGCGGAGAGCCCGCAGCATGGTCGATATTCCCGCCGTGAAATGCTAAGCGGAGTCTACGGTTATCCCTGGAGAGATGCGATCAGCGCGTCGGGAGCCTTGAATCTCCCGCGACGCAGACTTGGCGGGAGAACTGCCTCCATCGCTTCAAGCTTTTCGGACGGATCGACGCGGAGGTATATCTCGGTTGTGCGCATGTCGCTGTGCCCCAGCCATAGCGCCACCTTCCGAACATCGCGAGTGGCTTGAAGCATAATCACAGCGCAACTATGCCTGAGTTGGTGTGGCGAGACAGAACGCCCCTTGAGGTCGGGAAGCTTCTCTGCCGCGGCCCGGACGTGCTTCTCCAAAACATATTCGAATCCTGCCCGCGTCATGGGATCACCAGCAGCATTCACGAATAGCTCCGGAGTGCGGATGGGACCACGGACAGCGAGCCACGTTCGCAGATCGGTGGCAGTTGCCTTCCACAGCGGGAGGCATCGCTCCCTCCTACCTTTTCCGCACACTCGAATGCTTGGGGATGACGCAAGGAAAGCCCTTCAAGTGGCAGTTCCACCAACTCAAACACTCGAAGGCCGCAAGCGAAACAAAGATGCAGCATTGCTCTGTCTCGGATTCCTAAGCGGGTCGCGAGTTTTGGTGCGTCCAGGATCGCCCGCATCTGTTTCATCGTAAGGTGTTGAACCAGGGCCTGATCATGTCGCTTTGTTGGGATAGCGCGAATCTGATGTATCTGTTCGAGTGAAGAGGGCACGCGCAATTCGACGTATCGCATGAAGGCCTTGATTGCCGCTAGACGCGCGTTGCGGGTGACGGAGGCGTTTGAACGGGCCTTCTCGATATGTCGCAGGAAGTCGAGCACCAGTTTCGCGGTGATGTGCTCTATGCACAATTGAGATGGTCTCATTTCCAGGCGGCCAGAGGCGAATTCAAACAGCAGGCGGAACGCGTGAGCATACGTTTCGCAGGTGTTGGGACTGTAACCGCGCTCGATCGGCATGTGCTCTCGCAGAAAGGCGGTGATGAGGGGCGCGATGGGTGTCATGCGAGCTCCTTGTCAACCAGAGCCTCGGCAGACGCAGCGATATCTGTCATCAATTCTGGAGTTGCCTCGAGATACCAGTAAGTGTGGGTGATATCCGCATGCCCAAGGTACGTTGCCAGTGCCACGAAATGAGCAGTAACATCTTCGCGTCATGTCGGGCATTTTTCCAAAGATCGGGTTGCGAATGTGTGTCGCATATCATGGATTCGGCACCGGCGTTTCCCTGTTTGAGTGATCCCAGCATGTAGAGTCAACCGGCGAAATGTGTAATCCGCCATCTTCGAGCTGATGCCCCGCATCCTCGAAGAAAGGAACAAATGATCATCTACCGCTGGAAGGGTTACGCGGCAAGATATGCGTTCAATGCATCCTTAACTGTGGAATGCAAAGGGATCAGACGACTTTTGCCGCCGTTGCCCCGACGAATCAGAAGCACACCGTCCGATTTCACATCACTCAGGCGCATATTTAGCGCCTCCGATATGCGCAACCCCGTAGATGCGATCAGCCCGAAGAGTGTTGCGTACGCTGAGATCACGGCAAAAACACCAGATATCCCGTGTCGCTTGGGGCAGAATGACCGCGCAGCTGTGTCCCAATACATGACGCGATATTCTACGTTCACTTAATCCAGGACATTTCCTGGATGCGGCCTCCACATGTTTGTGGAGTATGTACTCGAAGCCCTCCCGTGGGAAATTTACCATCTCAACTAAATAGAGTATTTGCTCACTTTGTAGCCAAGGTCGCTTCGTGACAAGCCAAGGCGCCTCGCAGCTTCAGCTTGAACGCCTCCAGCCGAGTTTATCGCTCGCTCGATCAAGCTCCTCTCCAGTCGCGAAAGCATGTCTCGAAGGTCTAGTTGCTCTGGAAGCTGCGCTGCGAGTTGCTCGATCGTCAACTCCCCATGTAGTGGGTTCAGTGGCAATGAACCAGACTGTAAGGGAAAGTCTTCGGCCTGCAATTCCACGTCCCGGCCCAGTATCAGAGCACGTTCGAGCAGGTTTGCAAGTTCCCGTATGTTGCCGGGAAACGCATAGTTCTTGAGCTTAATGACGGCATCCTGGCTCAACGGTTTGCTCGAAACCTTCATCTCCCTTGCGATTCTGGCGCACAGCATTAAACAGAGTTCTTCGATATCTTCCCTTCGCTCGCGCAGAGGCGGCAATTGAATTGGAACTACCGCCAAACGGTAGAAAAGGTCCTCTCGAAACAGTCCACTTTGTACGCGGGTCTGGAGATCGCGATGGGTCGCAGCCAACACTCGAACATCGACTTTGCGCGAGGTGGTTGAGCCAACTCTCTGAATCTCCCCGTTCGCAAGAACTCTTAGGAGCTTTGCTTGCGCGCCTGAGGACAGTTCGGCCACTTCATCCAAAAAAAGCGTACCTTCGTGTGCTGCCTCAAAGAGCCCCCCCCTCGCCTTATCGGCCCCCGTAAAGGCTCCTCGCTCGTGCCCAAACAGCTCGCTCTCCAACAGAGTCTCGGACACGGCCGCGCAATTGATCGCGATGAACGGCCATTTCAACCTTGCGCTATTGCGGTGAATGGCGCGAGCAACCAACTCCTTTCCAGTACCGGTTTCACCCGTTATCAAGATAGTCGAATTCGTTGGAGCCACGCGCGAAATGAGCTCCCGGACAAAATGAATGCCTCTACTCTCACCGACAATTTCATCCGCGCCTTCCAGCTTCCGCACCGTTGTTTTTAGAACGGCGTTTTCACGGAGAAGGGCCGTGCGCTCGCAGGCACGTCTGATTGTCGCGCGCATCACATCGATCACATACGGCTTGGTCAGAAAGTCGAAGGCGCCCAGGCGCATGCTCTCAACTGCCAATTCCACGGTTCCAACGGCGGTGAGAAAGATTACCGAGGTCGTCGGATCGTTCTCCTGAACGGCCTGCAGGATATCCAGGCCAGTCCCGCCCGGCATCTTCTGATCTGTGATGACTACGTCGAAATCCTCCTTTGAAAGAAGAGCGATAGCTTCTGAAGCGCTCGATGCCTCAACACAAATATGGGAGTCTTGGCGAAGATTGGTCTTCACAATTAATCTCATGCTCGTTTCATCGTCGACGATCAATACTTTACCCATGCTCTATTCCTTCTCAAGCTTCCTTGATTTCAGGTTTTGCGAGCGTCATCGAGAACGTCACACATCCATCCCGGTTTTGGCTCAAGCGCAAATCACCTCCATGTGCCACTGCGGCAGCTCTGGCAATCGCAAGACCCAGCCCGGTCCCGGCGGCCTTGGTTGTAAAGAAAGGCTCAAATATGCGGCCAAGATCAGACCTGGGAATCGATGGGCCTGAGTCCTCGACCTCGATGTTCACGACATCTCGTTCCAGTGATGCGCTTATCTTGATCACCCCCCTCACCGGAGTCGCGTCTATTGCGTTCAAGACCAGGTTCAAGATTGCGCCTTCCAACTGCGCAGCGTCGAAGTCAAAGGGGATATCCTCCGTTAGCTCGGAGAGAATTGCAATTGAGCGGCTCGTTGCGCGCGCCTTAGTGACAGCTACAATGTAGGATAGAAAATCACTCATCAGACCAGGTGAGCGCCTCAGCGGCGATGGCCTTGTGTAGGTCAGGAAGTCCGCTGTGAGAAACTCCAATCGCTTTGACTCATGGACCGCTATTGCGAACATCTCCTTCCGTTCACTTTCCTGAGTTCCAAGATGGGTCGCTGTAGCCAGAGAGCTCGAAATCATTGCGACGGGATTACGAATCTCGTGGGCGACTCCGCTGGCCAGTCGTCCGACTGCGGCCAATTTCTCTTCACTGACCAAGCGCTCGCGTGTGGCGTGCAACAAGTCGAGGCTCTGTGTGAGCTTTCCCTGATTGTTCTTCAACTGATTCACGAGGAACCATACCACGAGCCCCATCACGAGATACACCACACACACCATTCCCATTTCAAGGTATTCAGTTATACGAGGGGCGGATGAAGCAGATAGAAATGCCAGGCCCAAAGGAAGATCATGGCGTCGGAAGCTGCAATGGTGAGGATGGTGGCCAACAGCCCAAACATGTACGCGCATTGCAAAATGGGGATTGCCAACATCACGAAATATGGGTTCTCATCTCGATTTGTAAAGTAAGTCAGCAATAAGGTGACCACGAAGATTGACGCAATCGAGACATAACTCTCAACCTTCGACTCCTTTTCGGAAAGCGCTCTGCTCAGCGTGTGCAGCCAGACCAATTCGGCACCCTTGAGCGCAAGCATCAAGCCAAGGAGCCCGATCACTGGGAGCGATGGCCCTCCGAGGATTGAAGCAAACAGCATGTGCATCGTGAGCAGCAAGGCTCCAACGATGAGAGTGATGATGCTAAAGGAGGACATCTGCAGGAGCAGGCTCTCGGCTGGGATTCCTGTTTCGAGCGGTTCCGTCTGCATATTCATATCTTCCCTTGACCGGTTTGAGGTGCTTCCCCCGAGTTCCGGAGGGAGCACGCGACCTGATATGCGTTTCGTCAAGGCCGGCACAAGCCATTGGCCGCATCAGAGCAGAGGAATTCTCACAATTCAGAATACGCTCTGGCCCTGCATCCGTGAGAATGGGGCGGACCTTCCTGAAGAACTTCGGCCTGGTGCGGCCAAGCTGACACAATCCCCAGCCAGATCTGAGTCATTTGCTGTTCAAGAGGTACATGACACGGTTGCCGTGCTATCCACAGGCTGTCGAGTTGTAGGTCCGTGGCCAAACCACTACCGGCATTCAAACCGTTGAACCTTTGCAGTTCCCAAACGCTCACGAAGCTCTGCCAGGCTGACGAAACGTCCGAAGGCTTTGACGCGTTGTCAAGAATCTTGAACTCTGGCCACCATGTCTTTCGGTCAACTTGCTTCATCTACAAGAAAATAGAGGGCCTTACAAAAGTGCGGTTTGGACGTTCAGTTGCTCTTGAAGTGGTGAACTTGAGCTCCGCCGAATTCACACCCTCCGGATACTTCTAGATCGGTCGGCGATTCATTCGCGGCATACCCACCCAAGTCCATGGGGAGAACATCAGCATGGAAATCGACGAAAACAAGAAAATCGGAGCGGGCTACCCTCGCACTGACACGCTCCTGTTTGTCGCAGATTTCGTCAATGGCAGCCAGGATGCCCTCGACCTGGCCTGCGATATTGCGGACAGGTACAACGCCCATCTTCAGCTGCTGCACGTCGTTGATCCGGAGCACGCGCCTTCGAGCCCTGATGGACAAATGGGAAGTCAATACAGTCTCGAAATGCTCGCCGATCGAGTGAGAGTAATGAAAAGGAGCGCGGTAAGCCTCTTATCGTTTGGCAACCCTGAGTGTGTGATTCCAAGAAGAGCGGCCGATGTTCATGCGACGGTTATCGTGATTCCATTGAATGGCTCCGCAACTGACTGGAGCAGAGAAAGACTCGTCAAACGGTTAAAAAGCAAATGTGATTGTCCGGTGTTGGCCATCTCCACGGTTGTGCGCGAGGGAGAGAATGCAACTGCATTCTCAGTAGAGAAACTGTTCGCCTCGATTCGAAAGATTTTTGAAGGGGAACGTTTGCCGTCGAGAGAGCGAATCAGGTCTGCGGAGCACATGGAGCTACACGGTTCGTTCACAATGGCGCCGAAATCCGCATATTCATTAAGGCCGTGAAGGGTTTGGCTGTCGCAACGCCGGGTCATGGTTATCGATCTGTGCGGGGTTGATTCGGAAGAGACATGAGATTCGATGTTGTGAGGTGTGGGATGGCGCAGAATTTGATCGTCCGTTGGAGCGACCCGCAATCGATCCTCCACGCTACCGATCTCCTTGAAGGGCACAGATTGGTACTCTACGCAATCTACCAAGCCAAGCTAAGTAACGCGAGGGTCCTTCTCGTCCACGTGGCTCCGCCTTCCTATCTTAGAAGCGGAACCCACGAAGGTTTGCAGTTGTCCCAGGCGAACTCCCTACGTGGATACATCAAGGCAAAATTGGAAGGCATGGCCGAAGAGTTTCAGCGAGAAGGCGTCGACTGTGAACCAATCGTTCTTGACGGGCTACCCGAGGAGCAGATTTCTCGACTCGTCAAATCGAGGTCCGTAGACAGAGTCATCGTTGCGAGCAGAAACGCAACTGGTGTTTCGCGATTGGTTGAAGGGTCTGTCGCTGAAGAACTGATTGTAGGTCTGGACGTGCCTGTCTGTATTATTGGCCGCCGCACCCACCCAGGAGCGGCATGGGAGACTCCGCTCGGACGCATCCTTTTTGCGACGTCATTTCAACCAGGCAGTGCATCGGCCGCAAGGTTTGCGAGCACGCTGGCAGAGTTGCACCATTCGCAGCTCGTGCTTCTGCATGTTCTCGACAGCGCCGGCATGAGCGAGCAAAATCAGGAGTTGGCAAAATACGCGGCCCAGCAAAAGCTTGCCGAGCTGATCCCGAAAGAGGCCCGGCACAGGCATCAACCTATCCGCCTGGTTCGGGAAGGAGATCCGGCTGAGATCATCGCTTGCGAAGCTGGTTCGATGCCGGAGGATCTACTGATTCTTGGCTCGCCTTATCCTGCCATGCGCTCCTGGCTTCTCGGAACCAGAATTGTCCATCGTGTAGTTGCCGAATCGCGGTGCCCGGTAATCACAATCAAGCCAACCGCCGCAACAGACGATCAGCTTGACTCAGCTGGGCCCGAAATCACGCTAGCTCATTCCCGGGTCGAGGTCGAAGCAACCGCAGCAAGTCGTTAAAGCGAAAGAGGGATTCATGCGCTGTGCCAATCCAGATTGCTGTTGCGGTCTATTCGATCAGCCAGGCGGGTCAATTTGGCTCATGCAGTTAGAAACGCCATGCGACCGCCCAACGGAGAGCATGGATTACGATTTCTCCGTATCGGCGGTGCCGACAAAGTGCTTTTGGCTTTGCGCCGAGTGTAGCCGACGGTTTATTCTTTCGCGCTGGACACCCGCCGGTGTGTGTCTTGTCAAAAGGCAACCAGGCATGCGCTATCGCACCGCAACACAAATGAGGGAGGCAATTGATCCAATCCCTCTTCGCGTCTGCGCTACTCCGCAAGTTGAAGGAGAGTTTCTGGATGTGGGTTAATCACATGTCCAAAGGGACCACAATCATGTGCCTTGTTCGCAAACCGCAGCGTGTTTTCGTCGTCCACGACAGATACGCTATCGCCTGAAGCCTCGCAGCAATGCTGAGGCTTCGCGGTTTCGACGCAAGGTCCATTACTGATGCGCATGAAGCTCTGCTAGCCGCGCAATCCGAAGCCCCTGATCTCCTCATCTCCGAAGTGATGCTGCGGACATTCTCTTTGCGTGAATTGGCAGGTCACATACGGGAGTGCAAGCCGGGTTGCAAGGTACTGTTGTTCTCCAGACAACTGGCGACAGAAGCCTTACCGGAATCGGACGAGACCGAATGGCGTCACTATGAGTCTTCTTCGCCGCCGCTAGACCTCTTGAAACTCGACGAAATGGAATGCGAAGTTTAGCCCTGATCGATATCACGCTCTTCTCAACAGGACCCAAGCAGACAGCAAGATAAGAACCGCCGTCGCGAGATGTGGAGGGAGCACCGGGGCGAATGTCAACAGCGTCGGGCACGCGACTGGCAATCGGAGCACCGCACTTGGGAACAGCGTGGCGGTTACCGAGGATATCGCATCCCCGACGATCGCTTTGACCGGTACTTCGGCGCTCGGCGATGGTTCCGGATGAACGATTTGCACGTCCAGGTCGTCGATGGGTTTCCGCGTTATCAATACGGGGGATATTGGTTCAGTCTGGTTGAACCGTGGCCAGAGTACAGGGCAGATGACAGGTACGAGACGGACGATATCTTTATCGTCCACAGAGGCGACGGCTATTACCTGTCCAACCGGAGGTACCCGACCAAGGGAGTCGCCATCAAGTATTTTATTGCAATCAATGAATGCCTTTGCGCCTCCTTTGATCTTGTTTTCTTTTTCGTGTAGGAAACCGGGGAGTGTGTACCCTCACTGGCGCCACTTGGGCCCTTGCGGCGAAAACGCCCCGCCCCGGATGCGGGGCGGAGCGCAAATGAGGCCTGTTTCCGCCGGCGGTTAGTCACGTTCGGACCTCGCACCCCCGACTTGTAACTCGTTGGTGACCGAGAAGACACTTTGGGCGCCGTTGGCACGGATGTTCGCTATATCGCTATCCGCCTTGGAATCCACAACTCCATACAGAGTCACGTGCCCGTTCTGAACGGATATACGGATCGGTCTCCCCGGATCGATGGAGTACTTCATCAGTGCCGGGTAGCCGTAAACGAGGCGCGCAACGTGGAGGCGAATTCTGTCGTCCATTGGAGAAACTGGGTCGACCTCGATTTCATCTATCACATCTTGTACACCTGGCATGTAGCTGGCGACTGAGAGGGCCGGGGACTTGTCGGTGGGGGAGTAGGCATGTCCGCCAAGCGTAACAACTCCGTCGCGAACTCCAACGCTGATTGCGTTGAAGGTTGTGGTCCCGTATCCAACACGATCATATTGAAGCTTCTTCAGGAGCTTTGCTTGAAGCTCCTCGTCTGATATCTGGATTCCCGCGACGCGAATAACGTTCCGTATGGCGATGCCCTTCTTCGCGTGTAGGGCCTTTTTTTCGGCCGCCTCTTTATCGGCATACAGATTGACGGTTCCGTCGAGGGTGACCACGCCGTTGCTGGCGAAAACTCGAACGTCTTTGAATCGATTCGAGTTGAATTCCCGGCCGAGGTCAGCCAGAATCTGACTTTCACTTTGGTCGCCGACTTCCTCACTAGCTGACCTCGCAAAAGACGTTGACGAATTCAACCAAAGCGGCATTGTGGTCAGAGCTACAAACGCGACTGTAAGACTGATTCCGAGCATGTTGATTTTCATTTTGAATCTCCTTTTCGACTTCCGGTTATGAACCAATTCCGTACAGGCAGGGCCGGGAATAAGGTGAAGCCGCGCAATATCCTTGGAGGAGACGAGGGACGGTTGCTGGCTAGCCTCGCCAGTGCGTCTCTTTGCGAGGACGCACCAGCGAATACTGCCGCACCCAGACCGCATCTCAGCCCCACAGTGGCTTTACACGCCGTTCCCGGTCGCCGGAAGCTCCAGCTTCTGTTCCAGCGCATCAGCTTTCGACTTCGCATTGTCATAGTCGACGAAGTCGCTGATCATCCTCGCGAGTTTCTCCGTCAACTCACGATTCGCCCTTACGTAATCGCGATAGGGCTGCATTTGAACGCGGGTTGAGTTGTCATTCAGGTGATTGATAGTTGCGGTAAGCAGGTCCGCCATCTCCGTTAGGCTTACGTCTGTCTGATCGATCGCCTTTTGCTGCCAGGCAGATCCTTCGGCGCGGGAGTCGCTGAGCTGCTTGTTTAAATGGCCGAGCTCGTTGATATGCTCCTTGATCTGCTCGAGTCTGCGGGCGTGCGATCGCGAGCTCATATCGGACCCAAGGTAGGACTCAAGCGTCGCCGCATCGTCTTGGGCCAACACCGCTTGGGTCTTCGCCTGCGACAAGAGATCGGAGATCTTTTCCGAATCGGAAGTTTGCGCGGAGCCTGCCAACGAACCTGCAGTCAAAGCAAGCGCCAACGCGGCGAGGCCACTCAAGTTGCGAAACATCGATTGAATTTTCATGGTAACCCTCTCTGTGCTTGCGTCGCGCAAAGCACGTCCTCCTCTGAAGCATGTGGAGAGCCAACTGGCATCGCCGGGTAAAGTGTTGATACTCAATGAGGCCAAGAGCAAGACGGGCACGCAATGTCCAAACATTTTGAGCGTCACCGTCTTAATCCTTTGACAAATCTTTCGGGACGCCGCCTCGATCCTGCCGAAAAAGGCTAGAACAAACGCGCTCCAATTGGCCATTCAAGTGCAAACTCACAGATGTGTTTCCGGGAACGAATGGGACACATAGATAAAGTGCGGTTTGTGAGGTGCGAGATGAGACAAAACGAAATGATTCGTTGGAGCAAGCCAGAGACGATACTCGTCGCGACCAATCTGTTTGAGGAGAACACCCTAGTTATCCGCGCGATCGAACAAGCTCGTCAAAGCCGAGCCAAGGTACTGCTCGTTCACGTGATTCCCGGCCCTGGATCGATGACCGAGACAAGCTTTGAGATCGTATTTCGGCAGCCGGAGAGTGTGGTTCGCGTCCCGAAGACAAGGCTCGACGAAATAGCGAAGGAATTTGAGCGAAACGGAATCGAATGTGAGCCAATTGTCCTTACCGGAATCCCCAAAGTGGAGATTGCTCGACTCGTGAAGGCCCGGTTCGTGGACAGAGTCACCGTTGCGGACAGAATTGCATCCGGCGTCGCCCGTTTGATTGCGGGATCGGTCGCGGAAGAATTGATCGCAGCTATAGAGGTTCCTGTCTGCGTAATCGGCCGGCGGGTGATTTCGAACAGGATATGCGGCACTCCCTTTGGGCGCGTCTTGCTCGCAACGTCATTTCACCGCGATAGTTCGCTGCTTGTGAACTTTGCCAATACATTCGCGGAGTTTAACCATTCGCATCTGACCTTGCTGCACGTTCTCGACAATGCGGGCTTGAGCAGCCGGGAATGGAAACTTGCTCGGGATACAGCTCGGGAGAGGCTATACGCGTTGGTTCCGAATGAGGTCATGCGCAGACATCAACCTCTCTTGCTGATCCGCGAAGGGGATCCTGCGACGGCAATCTTGAGCGAAGCCAGATCGATGTCTGAGGATCTGGTCATTCTTGGTTCTCCCCTTCCCTCCATCGTCTCGCAGCTCCTCTGTGCAAGCGCTGCCCATCGCGTCATTGCCGAATCGCCGTGCCCGGTTATGACGGTCAGGCTCCACTCCGCAAATTCGCTTGAGCAAATACCGGAATTGATAGGTGCTGAGACAGTGCCCACGCATTCCTGAGCGTGCGTCGAGACACTTCTCGCCGAGATGCGAAAGGCAAGATAATCGAATTTGCGTCGTGTAAGCCCGGGAGCCTTAAAGCAGTTGTTTAGCTTGAAAAACAGGAGTTTCAATGAAAGAAGCATCGCAAAACGCCGGCCGATTGCAGAGATCCGTCACACACAAGACGGGCGTGATCATCATTTGCGCGGGAATGCTAGCCGCGGCAAGCGTCTTGCTGCTGTTCCACCATCAGCAGGCAGTGAGCGTAATTCTGCTGGCCGCCATCGGTGTTTCATCGCTTCCGCTTCTTATCGAAACGGTGCGAGAGGTTATGCGCCTGAACTTCAGCGTGGATTTCCTTGCCGTACTTTCCATTGCGACTGCGTTGCTGCTCGGGGAATTGTGGGTTGCGGCAATCGTGATTCTGATGCTGTCAGGCGGCAAGACCCTCGAAGATATCGCAACCCGGCGAGCGTCCTCGGTTCTGCGCGCGCTCGCTAAGCGCATGCCCCAAGTCGCCCATCGCATCGACGAGAACGGTTTAGCAATCGATGTATCCATTGAGACTATTCAAATTGGAAACCGTGTCGTGCTTTATCCTCACGAACTATGCCCAGTGGATGGCATAGTCTTGAAGGGATCAGGTGGCATGGATGAATCCTATTTGACCGGAGAGCCTTTCCTGATCGAAAAGGCGCCGGGGACGAACGTACTTTCAGGTGCTGTCAACGGAGATTCGGTTCTAACCATTCAAGCAACGCGGCTGGCCAGCGACTCGCGCTATGCCAAGATCGTCGAGGTGCTGCATGCTTCGGAGCAAAACCGCCCGAAGATCCGCCGCCTCGGCGATAGGATTGGCAGTTGGTACACACCGCTTGCTCTGGGAGTCGCGCTTCTAAGCTGGTTCTTCAGCGGGGTGCCGGATCGTTTCCTTGCCGTGCTCGTGATTGCGACGCCCTGCCCCTTACTGATTGCGATTCCAATTGCCATCATTGGCGCAATCTCAGTCGGCGCCCGCTACGGCATCATCATCAAGGATCCCTCGATCCTGGAACGACTCAACTCTTGCAGGACGCTTCTCGTCGACAAGACCGGAACCCTAACATACGGCAAGCCCATCCTTTCCGATATCGTTTGTCTGGGCCGTTGGCCGCGGGAAGCACTGTTGCAACTTGCCGCAAGCCTCGAAAGATACTCGAAGCATCCTCTGGCAAATGCCGTCACGACTGCTGTGAAGGACGAAGGCCTCCCGTTCCTCAATGCGGAGAATGTCTGTGAGTCCCCAGGCAAAGGATTGACAGGCCAGGTCGATGGCCATTCATTGACATTGACCGGTCAAAGCAAATTGCCACGCGACCTGGCACGGGAACTTTCTCCAGTCACGCCGGGGCTTGAGTGCGTGGTCCTGATCGATGGTCTGGTTGCCGGGCTGCTTCACTTCCAGGACCAGCCGCGCAACGAGAGCAAGCCGTTCCTGAAGCATCTTGGTTCAAGGCACAAGATCGACAAAGTTGTTTTGCTCTCAGGCGACCGGCCCGCGGAGGTCTCGCTTTTTGCCGCAGGCATGGGCATCTCCGAGGTCTACGGAGGCAAGAGCCCAGAAGAAAAGGTCGAGATTGTCCGCAAGATGACCGCACAGGCTCCAACGCTCTATATCGGGGACGGCATCAATGACGCGCCAGCCATGCTCAATGCAACCGCCGCCGTGGCTCTGGGCGTGAACAGCGATGTCACTGCCGAAGCGGCAGGAGCGGTCATCCTGCAATCGTCTCTGGCCAGCGTGGACGAGCTGATTCATATAGGGAACCGCATGCGGCGGATTGCGCTATTGAGCGCAGCAGGCGGAATGGGTCTCAGTCTCGCAGGGATGGCCGCCGCCGCCGCGGGCTATCTGACGCCGATCGAAGGCGTACTTCTGCAGGAGGCTATCGATTTGCTCTCGATCCTGAACTCTCTTCGGATGATCTTGCCCACGGGGCCGCTCAGCGACTTTCATGTACCGTCCCTGCCCGTGCGCAACGAAGTTTCTGTGGAGGCTCGATCGAAACTTGTCAGTGCTGAGCACTGACATCGAGGAGAGGGGCATGGACAATCGAACGGGCCGAGTCGACTCCCGTTTGACGATTCACCTCTTCGGCTTCGAGTCCCAGAGTCGCCGGTAGATGACCGATGCATCTCCGCGCCATGATGTTGTTCTTGATTCACACAGAGGACTCAACGATGGCCGATGATTTCAAAAAGCATGCAACCTACATTATCGTGGTCAGCGCGGCAGTAGCCGGAGGAGCCATCTTCGTCTGGACGACACGTGTCATTCTGCTTCTGCTTTTTGCCGGGCTCATCGGCGCACTTCTTCTCTCGGTTGCAACAAAATGGATACAGGAGAAACTCAGGCTCCGCCGGAGCTTGGCACTGACGCTGGTGCTGGTTACCTTCGCCACTTGTCTCGGCATGGGAATCTGGCTACGCGGCCCGGCGCTCGCACAACAGTTCAGCGATCTGCAGATTGATCTGCCCTCCGCGACGGACAAAATTCGTTTCAGCCTGCAAGAGCAAAGCTGGGGACGCTGGTTGCTCTCACAGTTCGCCGACCAGGCCCAGCGACCGGATGGCTTGGCGTTTGCGGTCACAAGACTTGGCGGCATCGTCATCACCACGGCATCCACGATTGTCGGCCTCTTCATTATCGTTGCAGTGAGCCTGTACGTGGCAGCGGAGCCCTCCGTCTATAGTCGCGGACTTCGACTGATCACTCCGGCGGTCTATCGGCTCAAGGTGGACCGGTGCCTCGCGAGCGCGATTCAGATGCTGCGATCATGGCTGGTTGCCAAAGCCATCTCCATGCTCACTATAGGCGTTCTTGTTGGTATTGGACTTTGGGCATTTCAGGTACCAATGGCTGGAACCCTGGGAATGATCGCCGCTCTGCTAACATTCATCCCCAATCTAGGGCCCGCGATCTCCTTCGCGCCGGCAGGGCTGTTGGCCTTCGCCATCAGCCCAACGAAAGGCATTCTCACTGTCCTGCTGTTCTGCATGGCGCACTTTCTGGAGGGAAACATCGTCACGCCGTTGTTGGAACGGAAAATCGTGACTCTTCCCCCTGCTCTGACTCTGGCGGTCCAGCTCTTGCTGGCTTCCATCACGGGGGCAATTGGAGTCGCTCTTGCGGCACCATTGACTGCAGCCGCGCTAGGCGTGCTGCAGATTCTGCTTCCATCGGAGTCACAACCTCCCGATGTTCTCTCACCTGAGAGTAAACGTGAATCTTTGAGCCGTCATGTGGACAGGGCGCAGGATCTTGATGAGCATCCCGCCGCCTTCACGAGATAAACCGTTCCAATGGAGTACGCGCCCTGGAGGACAAATGCGAACGAGCGAAGTATTGCATGCCTGGTCCGCCATTCTGGCCGGTCGTGCCCCATCTCTTTCAATTGAAATTACCAAGGAATGCCCTCGTCGATGTCCCGGATGCTATGCATTCGACCCGGCCCACCTGGGAGCAAATCGTCAGCTCCGTCAACTTTCCGACCTCAAGGGCAATGAACTAGTTATTCGTGTGTTATCGCTGCTCGAAAGGGAGCGACCACTCCATGTCTCGTTTGTGGGAGGCGATCCTCTGGTTCGATATCGCGAACTCGATCTACTGCTGCCAGAGATTGATCGGCTTGGAATTCATACGCAGATCGTGACCAGCGCATTCCGGGTCATTCCAGATAGATGGACTCAATTCACAAAGCTGAATGTTGTCGTGTCAATCGACGGACTGCAGCCGGAGCATGACGCTCGAAGGAAGCCTGCAACTTATGAGCGCATTTTGAGAAACATCAGCGCCGCGAAAGTTACTATCCACTGCACGATCACTTCGCAGATCGCGTCTCGTCCCGGCTACCTCGAGGAGTTTTTGCGTTATTGGAGCGCTCGGCCAGAGGTTGTGAAGATATGGTTCAGCATCTTCACTCCCCAGCGTGGCGCCGTCGGTCCGGAGGTGTTAACGTCCAGGCAAAGAGCTGCGGTGATCACAAACCTGGATCGCCTTCGGGAGTTGTTTCCAATCTTGGAAATGCCGCGATCTCTGATTCGCGAGTTTTCGTCTCCCCCGCAAACTCCCAGAGATTGCATTTTCGCAAGAACAACCAGGACGGTGTCCGCTGACCTCTCCACTAATATCTGGCCTTGTCAGCTTGGCGGCGACCCGGACTGCGGGCAATGCGGACGCTTCGCTTCAATCGGGCTGGCCGCAGTCGGCCATCATCGGGTGGTAGGACCACTCCCGCAGGTCAGATATTCTTGGCTTCGGATCGGATTGGAAGGTATTGGAAGAAGTTGCGAGAATTGCTCAGCCTGTCGTTCCCAGATAGACTTCCGCGACTTCGTTAAGACTGAGAGATGATGCGGTCTGTCGAGAACCTTGAGCTGTTCTCAAGAGGTTCAGCTCGAAGTACGCGAGTTTAGATTGCAGTATTGATTATGCGGAGTGATGTAGGCGCCATATGGGCAACATGTGCGGGTTGGACTGACGAACTCTGCATAATCGCGGTCTCCGCATAATTGGCAATTAAGTCAATCACTTAGGCGCGTATTCATTTGTCATACGATTTCCTTGCTTCCACCGGATACGCGTGTTAAGGTAGTCTCGCTCACGAAACCACGACTGGCATTGATAGACCGCATCGGGCGGCGAGGCTGGCATCCCCTGAGTAATTGAGTGCGTGATTTGCTGAGCGATTAGGCCAGACTGTGTGGGTGTTTTTTTTGAGAGAAGATGGGCGGTTCATTATGCGGCCTGGGACCGAGAGGGGCGAAGCCTGCAACAGCCACGCTCTTAGCCGCAGCCCATTCCAACCGGAGCAAATCCGAGCCACCAAAGCTTGAGTTCATCCCCGCGAATCATCCGATCTTTGGTCCACCCGTGCAAGCGCCACTGCTGCACTGAAGCCCTGATTCCCTTCCTGAGTTCAATATGAGAGTTCTGAGACCAAGATCACGGATCGTGAGCATCCGAATGTCTGAGGAGGAGTTCTCCACTCTGAGGCGGATGTGCGTCGCCAGCGGCGCGCGCAGCGTATCGGATTTGGCACGCGAGGCTATGCGGGGTCTTCTCAGCGGCGCGATTCAGGAGACCGCCGGCGATGGATCCCAAAGCGAGTACTCGGCTCAAATGCGCGACCTGGAACAAAAGGTCGACAGACTCAGCGCTGAAATTGCCCTCTTCAAGGCAGATCGAAATATTTAAGCGGCCATTCAACGGAATGCAAACGCAAGCCAGCGAAATTGGCCATGAATTGAGAACGCTACGGCAATGAGAGACAAAATCCTGCTCCTTATTCTTGTTCCCGGCGCCTTGTGCGCAGGGCAAACTACGCCGACGGCTCCCGGATCGCAGACCATCGTCTGCCCAACCGGACCCGGCCCTGTTCCCGAAGGCACTGAGGCGCTGTGTCCTCCGGCGACGAGCACGACTCAAACGCAGGAAACAACGCCATACCCTCAGGGAACCGCCCCCGGGGTGGGCACATTTCAGTCCGGAAACCCACCCATTCCTTCAACGAACCTGCCGCCGCCCAACAGACCGATTGCTCCCATCACCACGCGAACAGAATTTCAGATCTTCGCCGAGGACGAAGCCGACCATCCACTGAAGGTATTCGGTAGAGAACTCTTTGATGAGGCGCCCACAACTTTCGCGCCGCTCGACCGAATTCCGGTTCCAGCAACTTACGTCATCGGGCCGGGCGACGAGTTGCTTATTCATGTGTGGGGAAAGATCGACCTCGATACGCGCGTGACCGTCGATCGGAACGGACAAGTCTTTGTTCCCACGGTAGGCACCTTGACCGTTGCCGGCCTGCGCTTCGACCAACTGCAAAGCTTTCTGCACTCGGCCATCGCCACACTTTACAAGGACTTTGACCTCAATGTGACCATGGGGCAGCTTCGCTCCATTCAGGTCTTTGTTTTAGGCAGCGCACGACAGCCGGGTGTCTACACCATCAGCTCGCTTAGCACACTGGTGAATGCGCTCTTCGCTTCGGGGGGTCCGTCGGCAACCGGCTCCATGCGCCACGTTCAGTTGCGGCGCGGCGATCAGGCGGTCACGGATTTTGACCTCTACGACTTGTTGCGGAGAGGAGATAAATCGCGCGACGCTCAGCTATTGCCCGGAGACGTGATCTATATACCTCCGGCGGGGTCGCAAGTGGCCATCATCGGCAGCGTCAACGAGCCGGGAATTTACGAAATCAAGGGCGACGAGACGGTCTCTTCGGCCCTGGAGGATGCGGGTGGCGCGACCAACCTGGCCGATCAGGATCGCGCTTTGCTCGAGAGGATCGAGAATCATCAAGGCCGCCAGGCGGACTCTTTCGCGCTCGATTCCGACGGAATGAAGCGCGTGCTTCGCGACGGCGATCTGTTGCGCGTTTACCCACTCTCTCCGCGCTTTGACAACGCTGTGACACTTCGCGGCAATGTGGCCCAGCCAGGGCGCTATGTGTGGCGCGATGGGATGCGCGTCTCCGATCTCATTCCCACTCGCCAGTTCCTACTCACGCGCGACTACTGGAACCAACAGAACTTTCTTGTGCCGGAGGGAAATGGCCATCCGTTTGGCCTTTCGCCGAATCAGTTCAGTCCACAAGCGGGGCCTAATGCGCAGAACGGAATCAGCGAACAGAACGAATCCAACTCGCAGAACGGATTCAATCCGCAGCCGGGCGCGAATTCGCAGAACGGAATCAGCGGTCAGGTTCCTCAGGCCGGACAGACAGCAGCCAACACGCAACAAAGGGGGAATGCGCAGAACGGCATCAACCCGCATACGGGGCTGAACCAGCAGCCCGGCACAAATCAACAATCTGGTACGAATTCGCAGTCGGGGATCAATGCACAGAACGAAATCAACCAGCGCGCCGAGACCAGTTTCGAGGCGGCTCGGAACAGCGAAGAGATCAACTGGGATTACGCCGCGGTTGAGCGCCTCGATCAGCACGATCTGAGTACCCGACTGATCGCGTTTAATCTGGCTAACGCAATCGACAATCCGACGTCCACTGACAATGTTGTCCTGCAGGCCGGAGACGTGGTCACCATCTTCTCTGAGAAGGACATCCCACTTCCCGTCGACAAGCACGCGGCTTTCGTCCGCGTTGACGGCGAGGTGAACGCGCCGGGCGTTTACCGCATCGACGCGGGAGAAACGCTGCGCGATCTGGTGAGGCGTGCCGGAGGGCTTACTCCGCACTCCTATCTCTATGCCTCTCAGCTCAACCGCATCTCCACACGCCGCGCCGAAGAACTGGAGATCAGGCAATCGACCGCGCAAATGCAGCGCGACCTCCTGGCTCGCAATGCGGCCGCATCCACAGTTGGCGCACCGAGCTCGACTGAGCAGCAGGCACAGCTAAGCTCGCAGCAGGCATTGATTTCGCAGCTCGCTTCTGTTCAGCCAACGGGGCGCGTAGTGCTGGCCATGAAGCCGAATGCGAGCAATGTCGATGACATACCGGCCTTTCCGTTGGAGGATGGAGACACATTCTACGTTCCTCCGGAGCTGAACACCGTTCAGGTCTCCGGCGCAGTCTACAACGAGAATGCCTTCCGCTATGAGCGGAGGAAGCGGCTTGATACATATCTGAACGATGCGGGAGGACCCACGCGCCAAGCGGATACCAGGCGCGTCTTTCTCATTCGTGCCGACGGCACCGTGATCAGCCGCCAGACCCGCGGAGAGTTTTGGCGCTCAGACTTCGGCAAAACAACATTGTTGCCCGGCGACGCGATTATCGTCCCGCCAAAGTTGAAGGGACCGAGCACATTCATCCAGCAACTCCCCTACTTTACGCAAATGCTTTCGCAAACGGCTTTGACGGGCGCCGTCCTGGGTACGACCTACTAACTAAAGGGCGAAACATGATGGAACAGAGTCCAGTGATCGAGCAGGAAGTGCTTTCTCCGAGCGAAGCGCCTTCATCCGAAGAACCGGCGCCGGCATTGTCCTTCTTTGGCGCTCTTCTGCAGCTAGCTCGTGGCAAGCACCTTGTGGCATTCGTCACGGGAATTGCAACGCTTGTTGGAATCGTCGTGAGCCTGGTGCTGCCGGTGAGTTACACGGCCACAACCAGGATCATGACGCCGCAGCAAACGCAGTCGTCGGCGTCCTTCCTCATGAACCAATTGTCGCTGAACCCAACCGTGACAAACCCGCTGGCAGGCGCGACCGGCGGATCGTTGAGCTTGAGAAATCCCAACGAGCTCTATCTGGGCTTGCTGGCTTCGCGGCCCATCGCGGACGAGATCATTGAGAAGTTTGGTCTCATGGTCGCATACCGCTCAAAAGACATGACGGCCGCTCGAAAAACTCTGGCGGATCGTACGACCGTTACGTCGGAGAAGAGCACGCTGATCGCAATCTCGGTGACAGATACAGATAAAAAGCGGGCCGCGGACATTGCCAACGCCTACCCTGAGCAACTTCGCTTGCTGACCAAGAATCTTGCAGTGACTGAAGCTTCGCAAAGGCGCCTTTTCTATGAGCAACGATTGAAAGACGCCAAAGAGGATCTGGTTTCCGCCGAGCTTACGCTCCAGCAAATCCAAAAACAGAAGGGGCTGGTGCAACTCGACGCGCAAACCAAGGCGCTAATCACTTCTTTGGCCGATCTACATGCTCAGGTTGCGGCCAAGGAAGTGCAGCTTCAGGCTCTGCGCTCTTACTCCACAGAACAGAATCCCGAGGTGCAGTTGCTTGAAAACCAACTTGCCTCACTGCAGGATCAGACGGGCCGCCTGGAAGAGCGCAGCGGCTCTCCGGAATCCGGCGGCATGGATCTCGCGGACGTTGCGGGCGCGGGCGCAGACTATTTGCGCGCCGAACATGAACTCGAGTATCGCCAGGCGCTCTTCGATTTGCTGTTGAAGCAATATGACGCCGCCAGATGGGATGAGGCCAGAAACGCCGCGGTGATCCAGGTGGTCGAAGACGCCATTCCTCCGGAACGAAAATCCGCGCCGCGACGGACCGTCATCGTCCTCATCTTTATGGCGCTCGGGCTGATTGGCTCGTGGGTCTACATCCTGGTGAGCAGCTTCATCGCCGGCAATGGCCGTCTCGCGCAACTGCTGGCTGAATTCAAATCAATCCCGGTCAACGAGTGATTCGCACTCGCAGCGTGGAGAGCCAAAACGTCCCAAAATCGCAAACACCTGGTTTGGTCCTACGTCTCAACTTCGGGGGCCAATGTGCTCCGCGTAGGACTCGGCGCTGTTTCCGGTCTTTTGGTCTCTCGTTTATTGATGCCACGCGGACGCGGCGAGTTGGCGATTCTCTTGTATTTTCCCACGCTAATGGGAGCGTTCTTCAGTTTGGGAACGCCTCAGGCGATCACCGCGCTGATCTCGAAAGGCACGGAGCGCACTGAAGAGATTTTGACCACCGGCTTTCGACTCGCTGTTGCTCAGGCCCTCGTGGCGATTCCGCTTTTCGTGCTCTGCGCACCGCTCACGCTCAAAGGCGACAATCGTCAGCTAGCAGTTCCAGTTGAGATTTCGTGCGCGTGCGGCGCCTTTACGATTCTTGTCCCGTACTTCAATGCCATGGCCTACGGCTTGAAGCGTTTCACATGGGTGAATGCCGTAACGCTCGCGAGCCAGGCCGGCTATGTCCTTGCGCTTCTCATCTTGTGGTTCGCTGGAATTCTCACGCCGCTTGCGGCCACGCTCGCCGCACTGGGCAGCCAATTGTTGCAGTGCCTTCTGCATCTCATTCACATCAAGCCGCGCTGGCTGAATTGGAAGCTGCCGCGCGGTGCATATTCTGAATGTTTGGGGTTGGGGATTCGCTTCGCGGCGCCGAGCCTCGCCGCGGTGGTTCTGCTCAACTCCGATCGAGCCATTCTCATTCGCACAACGACACTGGAGCAGATCGGATACTTTGCCATCGCCTTCGCGGTAACAATGCCGATCACATTAACGACTGAAGCGTTTACTCAGATCGGCTTTGTCGAAGTATCAAGCGCCCAAAGCGCCGAGGCCTCGTTCTCCCTCATGCTCCGCCGATTCCAGATGGCGCAGGTCGTTGCCGGAGCGAGCTTCCTTTTCGCCTGCACTTTGATCGATCCCGTAATCCGATTCGGCTTTGGCAAAGCGTATTTGAGCGCGATTCCCGCTGCATATTTTCTAGCGCTTGCCATGTCACTGAGAGCTATGACAAGAACACTCGAAAACAACCTTCGGGGCCTTCGCTTCATCGTTCCGGGCACGGTTGGAGCCGCGATCAATTTGACGGCACTCATCCTTTTCAGCGCATTGTTCGTGCCGCGATGGGGAGCATTCGGCTTCTGTTGCGCATGTCTGATCTCAGAGGCGATTTACCTGATCTGTTTAGTTCTCTACCTATCAACGCGACAAGATATGCGCCTGCAATCGCTTTGGGGATTTCGCCCTAGCATCGTTCGCGCCATGACATCTGCATTTGCGGAACTTTTCAGAGACCGGTTTCTCGCGAGAGACAAAGAAGAGGCCGCCGAGGGCGCGTGCTGAAAGAAGAACAAAAGACGCAGGAATTTCCATGGCGACGGCCCTTTGCCGCGATCGTTGTTTTAATCACTATCACCTTGTTCGTGCGGGGCGAGCGGGTCGACGCACCTGGCGCCGGGTTGCTTGCCGCAATCCTTCTTGTGATTTCCGCCGCAATTCTGCTTCATACAGCGGTCAAGACCGGAAGTTTCATGAACAGCTCCACGCTGGTGCTCGGCACATTCTTGCTTACCTACCCGCTGTCGGCCTTCGTGCACCTCACCGGTAAGGACTATGTGTCACTTGGCTTTTATGAAATCGCCGCGCTTGACGCCCACACGCAGCTCCATCATGTTTACTTATCGCTCGCGCTCGTTCTTCTCGCGCAGTTGGCCCTCTGGTTAGGTCTTTCGCCTGCGCGCACGGCAGCGATAGTGAAGGGTCCAAAGCTGATCCGCGTCCGCTCCGCGCTTCTCATTCTCGCCGGGGTCGTTTTCACGTTTGTGGGCTTCGCGGGCACCTATATGCTTTTCTCGGGTCCGGGCGGTTCGCTCCAGGATTTGGTGACCGTAGACCGCGCGCGGCAACTCGATGCTGGAACCGCGCGCTTTGTGTTTATATCTGAGTGGCTTTCATGGGGAATCATCTTTCTGTTGACTGCGTTTCTGGTTTCGCGAACCAGCAGAAATCATCCCAAGGTCACTCTTGCCGCGCTTGTTGGCGGATCGGTCTGCATGCTCTTTAATCTGCTCTGGACGGGGGGCAGGGCCGAGAACCTGCTGGCGATCTTGCCCCTGATCTTTGTCGTCAAGAAGATTGCTCCCCGGAATTTCCGTCCCTTTGCCTCCGTCATTGTTATTGGAATCATGGGAATCATCGCCTTCGAAACCATTGCGCGCACCACGACATTGCAGGACAGCGGCATCGACTTTCTCGCTCAAAGCGGAATCAGCACAGGCCAATTTGTGGCCAATCAATTGGCCGCCGTCTTCGACTGGCAGATGGGAAGATACCCGACCATCAGTCTTGCCTTCGACATGGTGAATCGATACGGCCATGCCCTCGGATTAACCTTGCTGCAGGGGCTGACAATAACCATTAACGCGCCGGCGACTTTGCTGCACATTCCCTTGAAGGTGCCGGAGCTAGAGCCATTCAGTGCGCTCGCGGGGCAGTACATCTACAATGACTCTTCCATCAACTTCGTTGTGCCGGGCACTCTTGCTGAACTGTACTTTAACTTCGGCGTTCTGGGTGTATTCGGTGGATTCTTTGTGATTGGCAGGGTTGCGAAGTATTGTATTGCCGTGACGCATTCCGCCAGCGACATGGGAACTCTACTGCTTAGTTCTTATGTTCTGGCCATGCTCTGCATTTCAACCATACCCATGACTACAACCATCATCCTGTACAACCTGGCTACAATTGGTTTCCCGATTCTTGCCTTTTGTGTCATCGAGCAGAGCCTGATCCACGCCAAAAAGCCTCTGCCACAGAGTGCCGCACGCATGGCAGTCATTTCATGATGCAACACCCAACGGTCAACATCCTTCGAGGACTCGCGACTTAACAATATAGTTGCATCCGAAGTATAGAACTGATCTCTCTTTAGCGACCTTGGCGGGTCGCTTATTAGGACTCGCAATCTTCATGGAGACGCAATCTAGGCGGTTTCTCGTTTATCTCCGCCCATCCGATCGTTATAGTGTGGGAATTTTTGCCCGCCGCATTGTCAAGGAACTGGGCCGGAGGAATTATTCCCATACCTCTTTCCCATTTCATTACACGGGACGATCCATACTTCCGTGGACCCATGCTTTCGCCACGGGATTCGCGAAATACATTCCACGGCTCTTGGAGGATAGACGGCCGTCAGTGTATACCTTGGGCTCCCCGCACGCTCCGGCTCTCGAGCAATTGCTTGGAGTCGATTGGAGCGCGGAACAACGACTGATTCTGAGGCGCGGCTTTTCGATTTTGGCAAGCGGCCGCAAGATTGTCTTCATCTCGAAACATGTGCGCGGCGTCTGGCAGCGCCTTGCAGAAGAACAGAACATGCCATGGCCCGATGATTCGCAGGTTCGAGTCATACATCACGGGTTGGACCTCGATGACTTCAGGCCGCCATCCCGCTCGCCGTCCCGCCACTTTGTTATTGGATCGGCCGGGGCATTACGTTTTCCCTTTCGTCTTGCGACTTTGTTCCAAGTCTCCAAACGATTGCCATTCGATCACCGGATTCTGGTGGTTGGATCAATGGACAATGATTGCAAGCGAGTCTTGTCAAAGGCAATGGAAGATCCTGATCTAGCGGCACGAACGTCTTACGTGCCGTGGGTTAAATCCGAGGCATTGCCGCCCCTCTATCAGCGGATGCACTGCCTCTTTCATCCTGTCTCAGGAGAATCGTGTGGAATCGTCGTAACCGAGGCCCTTGCCTGCGGCGTTCCAGTGGTGGTGCCCGCATACGGAGGACCGAGCGAATTCGTCCTTCCTGACGGCGGCATTGCAGTTCAGGCCAGACCTTACCAGTACGACGACGAATTCTGCGATCTCATGGCTGACGCGGTGACAAGAGTCCGCGCTAACTATGACACATATGCCCGAGGTGCTCGCCGCCAGGCCGAACGGCATCTTTCAATCGTTTCGTGCGTCGATGAATATCTGGATCTTCTGGACCTGCCGCGAAGACGCTCGTGATGTCTAGCGGTGATTCATCACTCCATCACACGGAGAGGACGCCAGGGAGATGGTTCGATGTCATGCAAGAGGACGAGTTCACAATGAGGGTTGCAATTGCGTGGCATGGACTTCCTTATTATGCCGCTCGCCTCATTCGGCCAGTGGTGAACAAGCTGGGAAAGAGGATCGCAATCATTGCAACTCGGGGGCCACAATCCCCTGAAGAGATCGAAGCCGCTCTAGGCTCCTCGATTTGCATTGCGCCAGAAGATCCACATCTCCGTTGGAGCCAACTTGGTTTGCAAGTACCGGACCTGTTCTTTCATTCGGGCTGGGCCTATCCCAATTTTCGTTCGCTCGCCCGAGAAGTTAAGCGCCGCAGCGGAACCGTGGTCAGTATGGTCGACAATGCCAGCAAGCACAACCTGCGGCAGGAGATTGGGAAATACATTTTCCGGTGGCGGTATCGGCCCCAGGTTGATTTTGTGATGGTACCCGGCGCCAGCGGGCTGGAGTTAATGAAGCTCTTCGGGATGCCTGAAGGATCGGTCTACACAGGCCTTTACGGAGCCGATCCGGAAGTGTTCCAGTTGGGCCCACCATGGCGTGAGCGGGACTATCGCTTTTTGTTCGTCGGCCGATTCATATCGCGTAAGGGGTTGAGGGGCCTTGTTGAGGCAGTGCGCTTGTTGCGATCCGAGGGCGCGGACTTCCGGATTGCAGCTGTCGGAGCCGGACCAATGCGCGCGGATCTAGCTCTTGCAGGGATCGAGGTTTACCCATTTACCGAGGCTGCGGCGGTGGCCCGCATGATGCAGAATTCGCGCTTTTTGGTCTTGCCGAGCTTTGAGGATCATTGGGGTGTGGTAGTGCATGAAGCTGCGCTAAGTGGATGTGGACTAGTTCTTAGCACAGCAGTGGGAGCTCACCGGGATCTGCTGAGAGCACGGAACGGTTTCATCTGTGAGCCAGGACGGCCTGCTCCAGCGATGCGGCAAGCACTTCGCGCCGACCCTCAATGGTTCATGGCCTGTTCGTTCGAAAGCCGGCAGCTGGCTTCAGCGTTTGGTCCTCAAAGATGGAGCCAGGTCTTCGAGCAGATCTATGCTGAGGCACAACGACGAGGTTCGTTGGCGTAAGGCCGCGCAGTTGGAACCTTCGAAATCCTGATTTTTCTGAAGACATGGCAACGAGCCTCAACAATAATAGACTTGAGTCTGTCCTCATTGCCCGCTCGGCCTTTGGGGAAATCTACGAGCATGCCTGGCTGAAGGCGCTCCGTGATCTTGGGATAAAGGCCGAGCTATTTGACACTCATTGCTATATCCCGCAGAATTTGGCCGGCCGGTTGGAACAGCACTACTTGCTTGGTCCCCACATCGGCAAAGTGAATCGGCTGGTAGTCGAACGTGTGAGAGAGATGCGACCTGACGTCGCGCATTTCTATCAGGGACACCACTACACTCCTGAGACGATAGCGCAAGTTGCAAACTTAACTTTTGCCTCTGGCTCACACTGCGACGATCCATTTGGAAGACGGCATCGAAGAGAATACCAGCTTCTTATGAAGGCGCTTCCGGAGTACGATGGCTACCACGTTAATAGGCAGTGTAATGTCGCCGAGGCCGCTGCATGCGGTGTCAAACGCGTCCGGGTCCTCATGACGTATTACATTCCCTGGATGCACTACCCATGTGCTCTGAGCGCACAGGAACAACGTGATTTTGGATCCGATGTAGTCTTCGCCGGGCACATGGAGCCCGATCTGCGTATCGAATGTCTGTCGAGAGTTGCGCGAGCTGGGCTGAGATGCAGGATCTTCGGGGGTGAGGCGCAATGGAGATCGGCGCTTCCCGGTGACGTTTATCGCGTCGCGGGTCCGACCCCTAATGTGAGAGGCGCTGACTACCGGCGGGCCCTTTGCGCAAGTAAAATCGCTTCCTGCTTCTTCAGCAAATGGAATCGCGATCAATATACGAATCGATCGTGGGAGATCCCGGCCTGTGGCACATTTCTTCTTTCTGAGCGGACTCCGGCCATGCAGGAGTTTTACTGTGAAGGGAAAGAGGCGGAGTTTTTCGAAAGTCTCGAGGAGTTTATCGATAAAGTGCAATTTTATCTGCGCGACGAATCCGCCAGAAAACGGATTGCGGCGGCTGGATATGCGCGCGTGATTGCTTCTGGAAACGATATCTACAGCAGAATGCGACAATGGCTCGCGGATGTTACAAAGTGGCGCGATGAAAAGCAGCTTGAAAGTTGACCTGCCGAATACACAGTTGACTTAACTGCGCGAATGGCTTCGGAGGGATCCTCGAACATGGACGATCTTCCCGGTTGCCCATCCTGCGGCCAGCGAAGCAATCGCGTGATATACACCGACGGTGCGATCAAGCTTCGACGGTGTTCTGCATGTGACCTCGTCTTCACTGACCCGATGGCCGCTGTTGAGCCGTCATACTACCAGGAACATGTGGTCTATGCGCATAAGAAGATGTCCGACGCTCAGGAGGAGCGCGTCCATCTTGACAGCCGGCGGATTGCCTGGATGGAGGCGTTGACGCGACGGGGATCGAAGACGCTCGATATTGGCTGCGGATCGGGCGCTTTTGTGGCCTGTTCGCGCGATGCTGGACGGGACGCCTATGGTATCGACTTCAACGATCAGGAAATCAGCCTCGGCAAGGCTGCCTTCAATCTGAACGGTTTCCTCATGACGAGCGATGTCCCTTCAATGCCGGACGAGTGGTCCGGGTTCGACCTGATCACGATGTTTGAGGTGATCGAGCACCTTTCCAATCCGAAGCAGGTGATTCAGGAGGTCCACCGACGCCTGAAAGACGGAGAATACCTGGTTCTATCCTGTCCTAACGAGCGGAGATGGCAGCCTGCCGGCCGCATCTTCGTCGACTATCCGCCGCATCATCTGACGCGATGGACTCCTAAGTGCCTTCAGCGATTCCTAGAGAGTAATTCCTTCGAATATGTCGAGACCGAGATTGACGGGAGTCTGCGCGACATTCTATGGACAGCGTATGTTAATCGGCGTGCGCGAAGTAAGTCAGTGGCTTCAGCCCCCAGTCAAATAGCAGAGCACTCATCGAACTGGAAGTGGGTTCTGGATCGGGCCTTGCGTATAGTCTGCCTGCCCTTTGACGCGCTTTTGAAGATTCTCCACATCGGAACCCTGGGGATGCGGGTAGTTGTGCGAAAACCATTCTACCGATCCTGACTGACTGGATGGACCGGCGACAGTGCCCCGTTAGGCACTTGCGCTCCTGCCGGCTCATGCGGGGAAAGCAAAATGGAAGTCCCGATCGAAGACTCTCTGCACGCTTCCAAGACCCATGGATGATGCGCCAATCTGTAGACTTTGCGGCTCGCCGCAGGTCAAGGAAGTGATCTCAGAGGAACGAGACCTTCTCACATATCATATCGTGCGTTGCTCGAGCTGCGATCTCATTCAAACGGTCGAGCATTACTCGAAGCTGTCGCCTGACTACGTAAACTTAGACGATTCCGCACTCGACGAAGGCCGTTTGTGGTGCCAGGGAGAACATAAGCTCCCTGCATTTGATCAATGGTTGACATACGCATCGCGGTTCGCAACCGAACGGCCTCCAAAACTACTAGATGTCGGGTGTGGCACCGGAGGATTCCTGAAGTTTGCTTCTATGAATGGCTTCCACGTCTATGGGTTCGACGCATCAAGGGCGCAGGCTGAGCATGCAGGGACACTCTTCCCCGAGGTGCGGCACGCAAGCTCCCTTCAGGCCTACCTCGAACTCCTTAACCAGGCTGAACTGAAATTCGATTGCATCACGCTGTGGGACGTCTTCGAGCACATCAGGAATCCTATTCCCTTCATGCAGCAACTTACGAAGGCGTTAGAGCCACGCGGATATCTATTCATCTCGGTTCCCAATGGCCGGGCGATTCCCTGGAAAATCCGGATACGTCGACTACTTAACAAGCCTTTGGACCTCGCACCTTGGGAGCATGTCTTCTATCACTCGTTTCGATCGCTTCACAAATGCGCCGAAGCCTCTTCACTGGAGTGTGTCCATTGCGGAGCCGTCGTTTGCTATCCACGGCCACTTTCATCTTTTGAACTTTGTAGACGCGCCGGCTTCCTTCTGCTTAGAGCGGTCCCCAACCTCTCGCCTCAAATCTTCTTTTGGGCGAGAAAGCCATCTGCTTGACTTTACCGGCAACGATGTTTGTTCGAGGCGCGCTTTCCATCCTGGAGAATCGCAAGTATGAGTGATTTCATGGTTGAGACTGACATCGAGAAAAGCTCGGAAGCCTTCGTGAACAGCGTGAAATCCAAACCCCGGCTGAAAGCCGGATTTCTGACGTACGATCTTCAGCGGAACACGGAGGATGCGCTCTTCGAGGTGGCACACGCAGCGCCGTTCTCCGTAAAGGCGTTCCCGCTGTTCAGGCATAACGATCAGGAGCTTTCGAGAGTTGCCTTTCGTCGGGCTGCCGCGAGAGGCAAACACCTGGGCATCAACGTTAAGGGCAGCACGCCGGAGGGACTTGTATTCAACCCGGAATGGGCGGTCGGCCTGGATTGCGCGCGCGAGTCCGATGTGGTTGTTCTGAAGGGGTTGCTCGGCCTGGGAGCAATTTGGTGCGCGTTTTGCGCTCGAATTCTCGGGCGAGTCGTGATCTCAACCAATCAAACACTCCCGGTGAAGTGGGAAAGGCGGCGGCGCTGGTGGATCAGGCTGTCAAAACGGTTGCTGCTTCGCATGTGCCAGCTTCATATCTATCAGAGTCCCACCGCGTTTGAAGTTCTCACCGCCGTATACGGCTGTGCGCCTGAACGGATGATTTCCGCCCCATACGAGGCCGGGGCCGCATTATTCAGGAGGATCCTCAGCGGCGTAAGAACCGGGCGGAATGCACGCGATCATCTTGGATCCGATTCAGCAGTAATCTTTCTGTACGCGGGTAACCTCGTTTCGTTTAAGGGCGTAGCGGATATCGTAAGATCTGCTGCGCTGCTTCCTAAGAACGTCTCATTCGAGTGTGTCTTCGTCGGGCCTGAGGAGCCGGCGAATAGGGAAGGTGGAACGATCGATTTCTTCACGCGACTTGCCCAGTCGATCGATATCGAGCATCGCGTGTGCTTTCTTGCCCCGGTCACGCCGGAAGAACTGGCTGAGCTCTATTGCGCTGCCGACGCGGTGCTGCTGCCGACGCATAGGGACATGTTCCCCAAGGTTCTGGTGGAAGCCGGACTTGCCGGTAAGCCGCTGGTGACGACAAGCGCTTGCGGGTCGGCGGGCCTAATTGTGCAGGACGGCGTTAATGGGTTTGTCATCGAACCCGGCGACATTGGGCAGCTAGCTCAGGCAATGACGAAACTATTCGATCCCGAGTTGCGCGCAAGAATGGGAGCGCGGTCGAAGGAGATTGTCGATCGCTGTTGCAGGATGGATTTAGAAGTGCAGGGCTATCTTGAGGCGATCGCGCGCGGCGCAGAGTATTTAGGTTCAGTGCAGCGCACCTAGGTTCGCAAACGGTCAGGCTTGTTCGCCTAGACGACCTTCTTCCTGTTTATTCGAGTGAGATGTCTAATCCACAATATCGACTAAGCGTCCTGACCAATTCAGTCTCGAGGATGAATGGCGGTATCTTCGATGCGATGCGGAATCTCACCATCGCGATCGCTGCCGAGGGGCGCTACTTCCCGCGCGTGTTCGGCGCCCAGGACGCTTATACAGAAAGCGACAATTCGCGATGGGAAAGATTACCGACTACAACATTTTCCGTTCGCGGGCCACGCATCTTCGGATATGCGCCGCAATTGGCTGCTGCAGTGGATGCAAGTGACGCGGACATTCTCCATGTTCATGGCATCTGGATGTATCCATCGGTCGTGGCCTTCCGGTGGTCGCGGGGAGCGCGACCTTATCTTGTAAGCCCGCACGGGTTGCTTAAGCCGCGCGCTTTGCACAATTCACGGTGGAAGAAGCGGATAGCGGCTCTGCTTTATGAGAATGAACACTTGCGCCACGCCGCTTGTCTGCATGCCTTGAATGTGGCTGAGGCGGAAGCGCTACGCGCGTATGGATTGACAAATCCAATCAGCATTATTCCCAATGGCACTACACCGCCAGATGATGCGGTTTTTCAACGCTTGCAACAGGGGCGATCAATCCTCTATCTAGGAAGATTTCATCCGCTGAAGGGCTTGATGACCATGCTTGAAGCATGGACCGAAGTACGCGAAGATGCGGCTGCGACTGGCTGGCGCCTGACGCTTGCCGGATGGGACCAGAATCACCATCGTGCGGAATTAGAGCGTTTCGTGGACCAGCAGCAGCTTCGTTCGAGTGTTGTCTTTCTCGGCCCGCAGTTTAACGCGGACAAGGATCGCTGCCTTGCCGAGGCGTCTGCATTTATCCTGCCCAGCAGAAGCGAAGGTCTCCCGGTAAGCGTTCTCGAAGCATGGTCGTGGCAACTGCCGGTTTTGATGACCGACGAATGCAATCTTCCCGACGGCGCGGAAGCAGGAGCCGCCATCATGATGGAGCCCGAAGTAAGCAGCATCGCGAGGGCATTGCGCCAGTTGTTCTCCCTTACCGATTCAGAGCGCGAGGCAATGGGGCGGAACGGACAACTTCTGGTCAGAGCGCGCTACGAGTGGCAACAGATTGCAAGGTCTATGACTGAGGTGTACGACTGGGTCCTTGGCAAAGGCCCAAAGCCCTCGTGCGTAATGGGTTGAAGGCATTCTTATGAAAGACAATCTTCCGTGCGATGAATACCAACAAGCTTCAAGGCCGCGCGCGCTCCAATGGGATTGACTTCTCCCGCAAGAATCATTGTCATTAGTCAGTTTTTTGGTCCGGATCAATCGGCGGTCGGGCAGTTTCTGGCTGACTTTGCAATTGGCGCCTCAGAGGCGGGACACGATGTTCGCGTAATTTGCGGCGCAGGTGATTATGTCGCGGATGAGGTCACGGCTCGTAGCGTCGTTCAACGCGAGAGCCTCGAATCCGCTGATCGGGCCGCCGGCAACGGAACTATCCGCATTGCCCGAGTCAAAACCGCGACATTCTCGCAAAGCAAACTGAGGAAATTGATTTCCTACGCCACTTTCTACGCGGGAGCGCTATGGGAAGCACTACTAATCCCGAATCCGGATGTGGTTATCACGCTCACTGCGCCGCCTGGACTGGCGTGGATCGGCTGGCTGATGAAACGGATCCACGGGTGCCGTCACGTTGCCTGGGAGATGGATTTGTATCCGGACATTGCCATCGCACTTGAAATGCACGTTGCCGGCTGGACCTCGCGGATGCTGGACTTTCCACGGCGCAGGGCGGACGCCGTGATCGCTCCGGGCGAATGCATGAAAGCGCGCCTGCTACAACACCAGATTCCCGACGATCGAATTCTGGTGGTGGAGAATTGGGCCGATGGGCGCCGAATCTTTCCGCTCCCTTTTCCCAAGCAGAAGCCACTGCGCATTCTGTACTCGGGAAATCTCGGAATGGCGCACGATGTCGCGACCATTCGCGCGGTAATGGTGCAGTTGGCAAATCTTCCCGAATTCCATTTTGCTTTTTCCGGCGGCGGTCTTGCGCGCAGGGAATTGATTGACTTCTGCCAGAAACTCGGAATCGGAAATGTTTCTTTTTCTGGCTACGTTCGTCTTAAAGATCTGGGAACAAGCCTCGCGGAGTGTCACGTGGGCCTGGTGACGCAGAAATCACCGACCCTGGGCGCAGTTGTGCCAAGCAAGGTTTACGGGTTGATGGCGGCTGGGAGACCAGTTCTCTATATTGGCCCCGAGGAAGCTACTCCTGCCCTTCTAATTGATAAGTTCGATTGCGGCTGGCGATTTGACTGCGACGATGAAGCCGGCGTATCGGCTCTTCTTATGAGGCTGCTTGAACACCCGGAAGAGTTGCACAGAAAAGGGCAAAACGGTCACGAAGCGTTCATTGCCAGTTACGACAAGCCTGCGGGAGTGGCCCGAGTGATGCAAGCCCTGGGTCTGCCAACGTAGATCAACTGTTGAACTCGTTCTCTCGATTTTCCTCGATTGACTCCTTCCCAATGAACAAGATATCCCCAGATAAGCCGGCATGAACGAACGAGTATTGGTCACCGGCGCGGATGGATTTGTAGGGCGGCACGTTTGTCGAAGACTCATTGCATTGGGATACATTCCACTGGCTGGACTCCGGACTCTGAAAATGTGGCCGGAGTTGCAGCGAGTGGTTCCGGGATTGACTGAGTATTCTCTTCTGGGAGATCTAGGCGAAGATCAGAATCTGAGTGCTCACCTCGTGAATGTTTCCGCTGTTATCCACTTAGCGGCTCGCCCCCCGGTGATGTCGGCTAACACCGCCGGGACCTCCCAGGTTTATCGGCGCGTGAATGTGGGAGGCACGAAATCCGCTGTTCGCGCCGCTCTTACAGCGGGCGTTCGAAGATTCATCTTCGTGAGCACGGTAAAGGTGCTCGGCGAGTCAACGTCGACAACATCCTTTACCGACGACTCGCCTGCAAATCCCCGGAACCCCTATGCAGCGTCGAAATGGGAAGCAGAAGAGACACTCCGCGAAATTGCTGCAAAGACTGGGCTAGAAGTGGTGATCGTTCGCCCGCCGCAAGTCTACGGCCCTGGAGTTCGAGGAAACTTTCTCCGGCTTGTCAGGCTCGTCGATCGTGCTCTGCCGCTACCATTGCCCCATAAAAAGAATCGCCGCAGTCTGCTCGGGGCTGAAAACCTTGCCGATTTCCTTGTGCATTGCGTTGACAATCGAAAAGCTGCCGGGCAGGCTTTTCTCGTGAAGGACTCTGAGGACCTCTCGACTCGCGAGTTAATTCAGCAATTGGCACACCGCTTGGGCCGGCCGGCGCGAATCGTGCCCGTTCCGGAGCCCCTCATTCGTTTCGCTGCAACACTTGCCTTGAAGAAGGAAGAGGCCGGCAGGTTTTTGGATTCGCTCGTGATTGATTCCCATCGCGCTCAACAGTTGTTGCAGTGGGATCCGCCCGTGTCGTTTGATGATGGATTGGCGGCGACTGCACGGTGGTATCAAGACCTGAAGACGGCAAGGAAAGCGAATATCCTCTGATGCGCCTCTTTGTTCTGCTTTTTCTAGTTTCGGCTCTCATCACCGCCGGGGTACGTATGGTCCTCGTCCGTCGCGGCCTGTTAGACTTTCCCAACTCCCGCAGCTCTCATTCGGTTCCTGTCCCGCGAGGTGGAGGCGTGGGGATCGTCGTAGTCTTTCTGTCATCCGTCGTCTGGATTCTTTCGAGGAATCTCATTCCGGCTCGGCTCGCCTGGGCACTGGTCGGGGGCGGACTTGCGATCGCCATTGTAGGATTTCTCGACGATCACTTTGAGTTGCCCCCATGGCCGCGGCTGGCGGTTCATACACTCGCGGCAGGATGGGCTCTTTGGTGTCTCGGTGCAATGCGACCTTTGCAACCTGGTAACAGCGGTTTCATTTTGACTTGGGTGGCCCGAGCCGCCGCCCTTGGCGCGTTAGTCTGGCTCACGAACCTGTTCAACTTCATGGATGGAATCGACGGGCTGGCCGGAATGGAAGTGGTACTCGTCAGCGTCTTCGGCGCCGTTCTAATGATTCAGGATGGCTTGCCGGACTATTCGCGGCTTTCCTGGTCACTGGCCGCCGCAAGCTTGGGCTTCCTGGTTTGGAACTGGCCGCCCGCCAAGATCTTTATGGGGGACGTTGGAAGCGGATTTCTTGGATTCACGCTGGGCACGTTGGCGCTCTTCTCCTCGAGATCGAAGCCGGAACTGCTTTGGCCGTGGCTGATTTTGCTTGCTGCTTTTCTCGTGGACGCCACCGTCACTCTCTTGCGCCGAACGATTTCGCGCGCGCGATGGTATGACGCTCATTGCAGTCACGCCTATCAACACGCCGCCCAAAGCTGTACCAGCCATGCGAAGGTCACTCTGGCAGTCACCGCAATCAATGTCGGATGGTTGCTGCCACTGGCATGGGCTGCGTACCGGTTTCCGCAAGCTGCGCCTGCATTTGCCGCGGTAGCATTCGTCCCACTCGTGCTGTTAACGCTTCGATTCAAAGCAGGTCGGGAGCAGTCTCTTTCAGTTGCTGCCCTTCGAGATTGACTCGATCGTCAAATCATCTGGACCTCCGCATGAGTTCCCCTTCCCTTCTGCGTCACTCTGGAATGTGAGTTCCCCTCATGAGTAAGCAACTATCTTTTCTTGTCAGAAATATCGCCGTTCGCCGGATTCTTATCTGGGCTACGCAGACCGCAATCTTTGCGGCCGCTGCTGTGGCGGCATTTCTGCTTCGCTTCGATTTCAGCGTGCCGGCGTTCTATTTCCGTTATCTTCTTTATGCTCTTGCGGTCTGGCTGCCTCTCAAATTCATCGTGTTTTACCTGGCAAAGCTCGATCGAGGTTTTTGGCGGTACGTCTCCGCCATCGACCTGATCCGGATCTCAGTCGCCAATTTGATTGCGTCGATCGTTGGCTATTTCATGATTCTGTGGCTGGCGCCGCTAGGATTTCCGCGCTCTCTCTACGTGCTCGACCTGATGGTCTGTTTCTTCGGCACATGTGGCCTGCGGCTTTTGGCTCGCGTGTCATCGAGACTTAGTTCGCAAGCGCGCAACAGCAAAACGCCCATGAAGAGGACTCTGATTTACGGCGCAGGCGACGCAGGCGTCACCCTTCAAAGGGAAATTCGCAACAACCCTCGACTTGCTTATCGAATCTGCGGATTCATTGACGACGATCCGGCCAAACTGGGCCTGCGTGTCGCCGGCGCACCCGTACTCGGAGGAGGCGATGCGATCGGCGCCATGGCTGCGCGGCACAGAGTAGCAATCGTCCTCATTGCCATTCCATCCGCGACGGGCGCGGCAATGACGCGAATTCTCGAGCTGTGCCGGGCTGCGGAAGTCGAGTTTAAGACAGTGCCTGGATTAGGCGAGATAATCGAGGAGCGCGGGCTTGTCGGCCAGATCCGCGAAGTCGCGGTTGAAGATTTACTTGGGCGCACGCCTGTGCGCCTCGAGGAAGACTCGATCAAGAGCACCCTGGAAGGCAAAGTCGTTCTTGTTACCGGCGCGGCTGGATCGATTGGCTTCGAACTTTGCCGCCAAATCGCGCGTTTCCGTCCCGCACGGATTGTCGGATTCGAGATCGCGGAATCCTCCCTCTTCGAGATTGATCGCGAAATGCGACAGGCTTTTCCCTTCGTCCCGTTTCACCCTGAAATTGGAAGTATTCAGAACCGCGACCGCCTGAATGAAATCTTTCGCAGTTACAAGCCGTCCGTGGTCTATCATGCCGCGGCTTACAAGCACGTCCCTTTAATGGAAGTGCACGTTTTTGAAGCTATTGAAAACAATGTCTTCGGGAGCTACAACGTTGCCGTCGCGGCCGCAGAGTACGGCGCTGAGGCTTTTCTGCTGATATCGTCGGACAAGGCTGTTCGCCCGACAAACATAATGGGCGTGACGAAGCGCATCGCCGAACTGATCCTGTTGGCATTGAAGAACGGCCGCACCAAATTCGTGGCTGTCCGCTTCGGCAACGTGCTCGGCTCGAATGGCAGCGTGATTCCTATCTTTAAGAAGCAGATTGCGGCGGGAGGGCCCGTCACCGTGACGCACCCCGAAATGCGCCGCTTCTTCATGACCATTCCAGAGGCCTGCCAGCTTGTACTGCAAGCTTTGGCCATCGGAAAGGGCGGCGAGATTTGCGTTCTCGACATGGGACAACCCGTGAAGATTGTCGATCTAGCCCGGCACCTGATTCTCTTATCGGGCCTCAGGCCCGAAGAGGACATTGAGATCGAATTCACAGGCATGCGGCCCGGCGAAAAACTCTCAGAAGAACTTAGTACGATGCTTGAGGACACGTTGCCATCAAAGCACGACCAGATTCGAATCTTCGTCGGAAACGGATCTCCTGAAGAAGATATTCGGATTTGGCTCGCCGCACTTCACGAAATCTGCGAAGCGCGGGACCTGGGCCGATTGGTCGTCGCGCTCAAGGAACTCGTTCCGGATTACAGCCCAAGTGTCCACGTGCTCAAGCGCATTATGGAACGGCAAGAGCTGAGTCGCGCCGCCTTGAAAGCAATTTGATTTTTACTGGCGCTCGAGTCCGCGCGTGGTCGCAAGCCCCTGCTTTTTTGATGGCTCAATACATCCAGCAGATTATATAGACGCTATTTCCTTCCGCTCCCGCACCTTCGCGCTTGCGTCCTGCAAGTCGCGGCGTCTCATCACATTCACGGATGAATAAACGGCTCGCTGGATCTCTTGCGGCCCGTTTCATAGCACCGCGAATTTGCGGGTTGATTCATTTGCTCTTGCAATGCGTTGAATCGGGAGTGCCTGTTTGCAGAAGACTCTGGGATATACTTGCACTGTCGCCTAGCATTACGATCGGAATACTTGAGGCATTCGTGATTAGGACTGTACTCATCGGAGAGTGCGATGCTCGATAGCCCCTGGCGGGTTCTGCATGTTGTCGCGAATCACGAGAAACGCGTCGCGCGTCACCTGACGGCGCGCTCCCATGAGTACTACCTTCCCCTTTACGCCGTCCGCTCGAAATGGACTGACCGGGTCGTCGACCTTGAGCGCCCGCTCTTCGCCGGATATGTTTTTGCGCGCTTTCAGTGCGAGTCGCGGCTTTCTGTCGTCAGCACGCCGGGTGTCCTGCATTTGCTGGGAAGTGGCGCGGGCGAAGTCGTGAGCGCGGCTGAGATCGAGAGAATTCGCGAGGGCCTTGCCAGCGGATGCATTTTGCGTCCCCATCCCGCGGTCTCGATCGGCGAGTTGGTTCACGTGCATCGAGGCGTCTTCGCCGGGGTGGAGGGAATTGTGACGGAGCTTCGGCAACAGTGCAAAGTCATCATTACCCTGGCTGCTACCAAGCAATGCTTTTCGCTCGCAGTAGACATGGACGACATCGAGGTTATGCGCAAGCGGGTCGCCAGGGACGTACTTCCCGAAAAGGAGAGACCGGCAGAATCCCGAGCCTGAACGAACTCTCGCGAAACGTTTCAGCCCAAGGCTCTGGCCGAATTCACGCCATCTTGATGCGATGAAGTGGCGCATTGTCCATGCGATGAGGTGTGAGGGCGCATCGAGCGGAATCGCAAGCGGCCCCTTGCAATAAGAACGGGCATATCCCGATTGGGATATGCCCGTTCGTGCTTAAGGGAAAAATCGAGGAAAGCGAAGGCCAGCTTACGCAGCCTTCTCGCCGCCCTCTGGTTCGTCAGCGTCTTTCTTCTGATCTTCGAGCTGCTTCTCGAGTTCGGCTCGCTTCTTTGCTTTGAGGTCGGTGCGCTTCTGGCGCTTGATCTCAAGCTGCTTCTCGGCGCCCAGCAACTCGATGAACGCCTTTTCGGCGCCATCGCCCTGCTGGAATCCGGTGCGAACGATCCTCAAATAGCCGCCGTTGCGGTCGCCATAACGCGGAGCCACCACGTCAAAGAGCCGCTTGACGGCATTGTCTGTGCAGAGAAAGGCGATCGCCTGACGGCGCGCGTGCAAATCGCCCTTCTTGCCCAGGGTGATCATCTTCTCGACGATGGGACGGACGGCCTTGGCCTTGGCTATGGTCGTGTGCACGCGATCTTCTTCGATAACGGACGTGACCAGGTTACGCAGCAGCGCGCGGCGGTGGCTGGTGTTGCGTCCGAGTTTGAATCCTGCATTGCGATGGCGCATGATGAAAAACTCTCTTTCAGTGAACAGTAGTCAATGAAAAATGATCAGCTTTCAATTGTCAGCGATCACCTATTGACTACTGACAATTGATCACTGACAACTGCCTCAAAAATTCTCGGTTTCCGTTGGCAACTGGAGATCCACTGAATCCAGCGGCTCCTCTTCTTCGTCGAAACGGCCGTAGCCGGCGGCCAGCGCCGTCTGCGGCGGAATGCTGGTTGGCCCCGGAACTGCGTTGCCCTGCTCGTCGATCTTCATTCCGAGTGACAATCCCATCTGCGCCAGGATCTCCTTGATCTCGTTCAGGCTCTTGCGGCCGAAGTTCTTGGTCTTCAGCATCTCGGCTTCGGTCTTCTGCACCAGCTCGCCGATGGTCTGAATGTTTGCGTTCTTCAGGCAGTTATAGCTGCGAACTGAAAGCTCAAGCTCTTCCACGCTGCGATTGAGGTTGTCGTTGCGCAGCAGGATGCGGCCTTCGTCGCCGCGCGCCTCCGCTTCAATTTCCTCTTCGAAGTTGATAAAGATGTTCATGTGGTCCTTGAGCAGCTTGGCAGCAAGACCGATTGCGTCGGCCGGCAGCACAGCCCCGTTGGTCCACACTTCGAGCGTCAATTTGTCGAAGTCGGTAACCTGGCCAAGGCGGGCAGCGTCCACAGCGTAGTTGACGCGGCGCACCGGCGAGTGGACTGAGTCTACGGGAATAAAACCTAACCCCAGGTCAGCGTCAAAGTTCTTGTCGGCCGAAATATATCCACGGCCGCGCTTCAAACGCATCTCCATATCGAGCTTGCCGCTCTCTGAAAGCGTAGCGATGTAGACGTTCTTGTCGAGGATTTCGACATCGCTGTCGGCCTCGATCATTCCGCTGGTCACCGGGCCGGGCTGATCGGCGCGCAGATAAAGCGCCTTCGGGCCCTCACCCGCCAGCTTAAAGGGAATCTGCTTCAGGTTGAGAATGATGTCTGTGGCGTCTTCAACTACGCCGGTGATGGACTGGAACTCGTGCAGCACGCCTTCAATGCGGACCGCTGTTACTGCCGCGCCCTCAATCGAGCTGAGCAGCGTGCGCCGCAGCGCGTTGCCGATGGTGGTGCCGAAGCCCCGTTCAAAGGGCTGGGCGCTGAACTTTCCGAAAGTGTCGGTAAGCGTCTCGGCATCGACTGCAAGGCGCTTCGGCTTTTGAAATCCTCTCCACAACATATAGGTCTCTCGTTTCCCGCGCGGCATGTGCGTCGCGATGCATTTTGCGGCGGCCGCGCAAGTTCTCCTTCGATTGAATTTCAGCTCTTAGCTATTAGCTACTAGCTGTTACTTCGAGTACAGCTCGACGATCAACTGTTCGTTGATCGGCAGGTTAACGTCCGCGCGCTTGGGTAGATGCAACACGCGCCCGGACAGGTTTTCAAAGTTCGCTTCCAGCCAGCTTGGAACAGGGTTCTGCGCGGCGTACTGCGAGGCCTGCTCGACGATCAACAACTTCTTCGCGTTATCGCGGACAGCGATCACATCGCCCGCGTTCACCTGATATGAGGGAATATTCACCTTGCGGCTATTCACCGTAACGTGCCCGTGACGAAGCAATTGCCGAGCCTGGCGCCGCGAGATGGCGAATCCCAAGCGGTAGGTCACGTTGTCGAGGCGTCGCTCCAATTGCTGGATGAGCAACTCGCCGGTTACGCCGGAGGAACGGCTGGCCTTCTCGTAATACTCGCGGAACTGGCTTTCCAGCGTGAAGTACATGCGCTTGGCCTTTTGCTTCTCATGCAGTTGCAGGCCATAGCCCACGATCTTGGCTTTGCGGTCTTTGCCGTGCTGGCCCGGCGGGAAATTTCGCTTCTCCAGCGGGCAGCGGTCCGAGGTGCACTTGGTGCCCTTCAAAAATAACTTCGTGCCTTCGCGTCGGCAAAGGCGGCAAACTGCTCCGGTATAACGTGCCATTTCTTCTCCTGACTTCGGATGTCGGCCGGTTTACGTCCGCAGTGGACTTCGTCCCGGCCCGTTGCTAGCTCTCAGCCTTCAGCTTTCAGCTCTCAGCTTGTTCGTGCTTCATTTAGAATCCGCAAGTTTTCGCGGCGGCAAAATGAAGCTGACGGCAGAAAGCTGACAGCTAATAGTTGTTCTTACACTCTGCGCCGCTTCGGCGGCCTGCAGCCGTTGTGCGGTACCGGCGTCACGTCGCGAATCGTTTTCACATCGATGCCCGCGGCAGCCAGCGCGCGGATTGCAGACTCGCGGCCCGAACCCGGACCGGAAACCCGCACATCCACCGCTCGCACGCCATGATCGCGGGCCATTGACGCGGCGTTTGAAGCCGCCTGCTGCGCCGCGAAGGGCGTGCCTTTGCGCGATCCACGGAATCCCAGCGAGCCCGAGCTCTTCCAGCTCAACGTGTTGCCCATCGGGTCTGTGATGGTGACGATGGTGTTGTTGAACGAGGCCTGAACGTACGCAATGGCGTACGGCACATTCTTGCGCTCGCGTTTTTTGAATTTCTTGTTCTTGCCCTTCTTGCCGGCTTCGGGCTTCTGCTCTGGTTTGGCCATTAGGTCTTCGCGCTCGCTTTCTTCTTGCCGGCAATCGTGCCCTTACGCGGGCCCTTGCGAGTGCGGGCGTTGGTGTGGGTGCGCTGGCCGCGTACCGGCAGCGACTTCCGGTGGCGCAGGCCACGGTAGCTCTGGATGTCGATGAGGCGCTTGATGTGCATCGAAACGTCCTTGCGCAGATCGCCTTCGACGTCACCCTGATCCTCAATCACCTGGCGGATGCGGTTAACCTCTTCCTCGCCCAGATCCTGGACCTTCTTGAAGGCATCCACATTCGCCTTGTCCAGAATCTTGAGGGCGCGGGGCTGCCCGATCCCAAAGATATATGTGAGCGCGATTCGTGCCTGCTTGTTGCGGGGCAGATCGACGCCAGCAATTCGTGCCATTCTGGGTTTCCTTCTCTCGTTGTGTGCCTCCGGCCTCAACCGGCTCGCACGGGTTAACGGGAACAACTTCCGAGGTTCATCGCAAGCCTTGACTCCGGCTAACTAGCCTCGTGCTTCTGTGGAAGCTTCCCTGTCGTTGCCAGGCCTAACTTATCCCTGACGCTGCTTGTGCTTCGGGTTCTCACAGATCACGCGTACCACGCCGTGGCGAGTAATGACCTTGCACTTGACGCAAATCTTCTTTACCGATGCCCGGACCTTCATTGCTACTGCCCTTCTCCGCGCGAGAAATCATAGCGCGGAATCTCAAGATCATTTGTATCTGTACACAATCCGTCCGCGATTCAGGTCGTATGGACTCAGCTCCACGGCCACGCGGTCGCCGGGCAAAATCCGGATGAAGTTCTTGCGCATCCTGCCCGAGACGTGGGCCAGCACTTCATGATTGTTCTCGAGCTTCACCTTGAACATGGCGTTTGGCAGCGTCTCCTGGACCACTGCCATGACCTCAATCGCATCTTCCTTCGACAATCAGTGTCCACTTCTGGCGCTTCCCGCGCCTTCACGTTTTGGACGAGAGTATTGCTACTCCGTCAGAATTCTTGCTCCGGTTGCAGTTACCGCAACCGTGTGCTCAAAATGAGCGCTCATGCTACCATCGCTGGCCACTGCGGTCCAGCCGTCTTCCAACACCTGCACATCCGGCTTGCCGGCATTCACCATGGGCTCAATGGCGATCACCATCCCTGCTTTCAGCCTCATGCCCTGGCCCGCTTCGCCAAAGTTCGGCACCTGCGGATCTTCGTGCATATGGACGCCGATTCCATGGCCCACAAAATCCCGCACCACAGAAAATCCTTCGCCCTCGACCACATTCTGCACCGCTGCTCCAACGTCGCCCAGCGTCGCGCCCGGCTTAACCGCCGCAATGCCGGCCTTGAGCGAATCCTCTGTGGCCTTCAGCAGCCGCGCTGCTCTGGCGTCGATCGCGCCGACGGGCACTGTAATCGCTGCATCGCCGTAGTACCCGTCGACAACCACGCCAAAATCCACCGAGACGATGTCCCCGTCTTTCAGTACTCGCTTCGGCGACGGAATGCCATGCACTACTTCGCTGTTCACCGAGGTGCACAGCACGCACGGAAAACCGTGATAACCCTTGAAAGCCGCTTTCACGCCTAGGTCGTTCAATCGCGCTTCGGCCGCTCTTTCAAGATCGTAGGTGGTGGCGCCCGGCTTCACTTTGCTGCGCACCAACTCCAGCACCTCACGAACCACCTGGCCCGCGCGGCGCATTTTCTCGATCTCCTGCGACGACTTGAGTACGACAGCCATGAAACAGTTCTCAGTTCAAAGTTCGTAGTTCACAGTTGTCAGTTCACAGTCGCAGGCTTCAGTTCCAGCATCGCTCCACTGAGAACTACGAACTGCAAACTATGAACTGCCGCACGCACAAACCCGCCGCTGCAGTTACGCTGCCTTGCGCAACCGCTCAACGGCGGCAACAATTCCGGCCGCGATTTCCGGTATCGGCCGGTCTCCATCCACTTCCTCAAATCGTCCCTGCGCCCGGTAGTGCTCGACGACAGGCGCGGTCAGGGCCTCGTAAGCGCGCATGCGCTCCTTGAAAACCTCTTCCGTGTCATCGGCTCGCTGGACCAGCTCGGCACCTTCAACATCACAAATGCCTTCCTGCTTAGGGGGATGCATAAAGATGTTGTAGATGGTCTGGCAAACAGGACAATTCCGGCGCCCCGTAATGCGGCGCAATAATTGATTATAGTTCACATGGATGCTGATCGCAACTACCGGCAAAGACTCGATTTGTGCCGCCAGCCGGCGGTCGAGCCAGTGCGCCTGCCCGAGCGTCCGCGGAAAACCGTCTAGAATGTAGCCGCGTGCCGTGTCCGGCTCCAGCAGCCGGGCGGCGACCATCTCGTCAACCACCGAATCCGGGACAAGTTCGCCCCTAGCCATGATCTCTTTGGCCGTCTTACCCAGATCCGTTCCCTGGGCCACGTTGGCGCGTAGCAGGTCCCCGGTGGAGATTTGCGGAATATTCCAGATTTTGACCAGTTCCTTGGCCTGGGTTCCCTTGCCCCCCCCCGGCGCACCCAGCAAAAGAATCGGGCCCGGAACGGTATCGGATTCCGTTACCCGGCCAGGTTCCGTTGCAGTCTCGGACGAAACAGGCGACGACATTACCAAGTTTTCCTTCCGCGAACACGACCGGAGCGCGGGGAAAAGCCGTCATAGTGACGCATGATCAGCTGCGATTCGATCTGGTTGACCGTATCCATGGCCACCCCCACCACGATCAGCAGAGAGGTGCCGCCAAAATAGAAGTTCACGTTCATGCCGTGAATCATGACCGTAGGCAGATTCTCGAATAACCTCCCGACCAGCCAGATCTTGTCGAAGCGGATGCCAGAGATAAGAGCCGTGGGGATCATCTGGACCATGATCAGGTAAATCGCGCCTACCAGCGTGATACGAGTCAGAATGTCGTTGATAAAGTCAGAGGTGCGCTTGCCGGGCCGGATTCCGGGGATAAACGAACCCGACTTGCGAAAGTTGTCGGCGATGTCGTCCGGCCGCATGACAATGGAAACGTAAAAATATGCGAAGAAGATGATGAACAGGATGTTCAGCAGCTCGTACCACGGATAGCCCGGCGCAAGCGCCTGCATGATGGGCTGGAGGATACGGTTGTTCTGCACCCACTCCACCTGGCCAAAAAGCAGAGGCGCCGAAAGAATCGAGCTGGCGAAGATGATCGGCATCACGCCGCCGGAGTTCACCTTCAAAGGCAGATGGCTTGACGCCCCGCCCATCATGCGCCGGCCCACAATGCGCCGCGCGCTCTGGATTGGAATGCGCCGTTCGCTGCGCTCCACAAAAACAATGAAGGCCACCACCGCCGCCATGCCGACAACCAGCGCAAGGACAACGAGAAACGTCATCGGCCCCCACGCGTCGGTCTGCACCTTCTGGACCAGGTCGCCAATGCCGCGCGGCAAACCGGCGACAATGCCGGAAAAGATCAGCAAGCTCATTCCATTGCCGATGCCGCGGTCGGTGATCTGCTCGCCCAGCCACATGATGAATGCAGTCCCGGTCGTCAGCGTGAGCATGGTCATCAATATGAAGCCTGGTCCGGGATTCATGACCACGCCCTGCTTGGTAAGAATGGTCGCGATACCGATCGACTGCACCGCGCCGAGAAGGACGGTGACATAGCGCGTCCACTGCGTAATCTTGCGCCGCCCCAGCTCGCCTTCCTTCTGGATGCGCGCCAGCGGCTCATAAACCACGGTGAGAAGCTGAAAGATGATGGATGCGGTGATGTAGGGCATGATGCCCAGCGCAAAGATAGTCATGCGGCGCAGCGTGCCGCCGCTGAACAGATCCATCAGCCCCAGCGCAGATCCGCCCTGCGAGCTGAACAGCAGTTCCAACTGGCGATAGTTCACGCCCGGCGTGGGAATCCACGCGCCCAGACGGTACACCGCCAGTATGCCCAGCGTGAACAGCACCCGCTTGCGCAGGTCAGGAATCCGGAAGATGTTGAGAAATTTCTCGATCATACTTGGCTCATCCGCTTCAGGCGCTTGAAGCGCCGGTCGAATCCTCAAATGAATTCATCTTACGGCGATTCCCGGTTCATTCAGCCTACCCAATTCCGGGAAACGCGGACTATGCGCTGCATCACAATTCAAAAACGGGTCTCAGGGTCCAATTTCGGCGTTATCCGGCAATACGCTACGCCGCCGCGGGCGCAGTCTCGCCACCCGCCACCACTGCTTTGCCGCCGGCCTTGGCAATCTTTTCGGCCGCCGACTTGGAAAACTTGTGCGCATGAATCGTGATAGCCGTCTTGAGCTCGCCAGAGCCAAGCACTTTGATCAGCGCATTCTTGCGCGAAGCCAGGCCCAGCTTGCGGTAGTCATCGAGGCCGATCTCGGCCACCTTCAGTTCGGCGATCCGGTCCAGATTAACAACGGTGTATTCCGTACGGAAGATGTTGGTAAACCCGCGCTTGGGCAGCCGCCGGTGCAGCGGCATCTGGCCGCCTTCAAAGCCGCGCATCATGTGCGAGCCGGAGCGCGAACGCTGGCCCTTGTGGCCGCGGGTTGAGGTCTTGCCCATGCCGGATCCCATGCCCCGGCCCACGCGCTTGCGCCCGGTATTGGCCTTCTTCGGCGCGCGCAAATTCGATAAATTTCTTGCCATTTTTCCCTCGCTATAGCGCCGGCGGAATAATTTTCTGCCGACTCGCGTTTCCTCAGTTGTCAGTCGTCAGTTTTCAGTGATCAGTCTCATCGTGCCGCAATTCGTTGCGTCGTCTGACAACTGATAACTGTCAACTAGCTTTCAAGAATCCTCACCAAATGCGGCACAGCCTTCACCATGCCTCGCACTGAATCCGTGTCTTCGCGCTCGACGATCTGATTGAGACGCGTAAAGCCCAACCCTTTAATCACCAGCTTGTGTTTGGTTGGCGTGGCGATCTTGGAGCGGTAGTACTGAATGCGGATCTTCTTGGTCTTCACCATCACAGTTCTCCCACCTGCTTGCCGCGCATCGCTGCCACATCGGCCCTGTCGCGCAACTGCGTCAGCGCGTCGAACGTGGCCTTGATCACGTTGTGCGGATTCGGCGACCCCAGGCTCTTGGTCAGCACATTCTGCACGCCGACCGAGGTCATCACCGCGCGCACCGCGCCGCCGGCAATCACGCCTGTGCCCTCCGGCGCCGGCTTCAGCAGAACCTGGCCGGAGCCAAAGCGGCCCAGCACCTGGTGCGGAATCGAGGTCTCGGTCAGGTGAACCCTTATCAGGTTCTTCTTGGCGCTCTCGATTCCCTTGCGAATCGCCTGGGGAACTTCTTTGGCCTTGCCCGATCCGTAGCCCACTACACCCGAAGCAGCGTCGCCCACCACCACCAGCGCGGCAAACGACATGTTCTTGCCGCCTTTCACCACTTTGGTCACGCGGTTGATGGACACCACCTGATCCTTCAGGTTGAACTGGTTGGCATCGATTTTCTTCGTTAACATCGTCATTTGCTTTTGTCTGTCCTTCCCGGCTGCTCGCGCCGCGGAAAACTCTCCACTGTGCTCATTCAAAACTTGAAAGAGCGGAACTCAGAACTCCAGGCCTGCTTCGCGCGCCGCATCGGCCAATGCCTTCACGCGCCCGTGATACAGATAGCCGCCGCGATCGAAGACCACCTGCTTGATTCCCTTGGCCACAGCCTTTTCCGCCACCGCTTTGCCAATCTCCTTCGCCGCCGCCACGTTTCCGCCGCTCTTCAATTGAATGCTCGATGCCGAAACCAGCGTCTGGCCGTTCTGGTCATCGACCACCTGCGCGTAGATGTGGTTGAGCGAGCGATACACGTTCAGCCGTGGGCGCTCTGCTGTGCCGGCCATCTTCTCGCGAATTCGCGAGTGAATGCGCTGCCGGATTGCATTTCTCTTATTCTGCGTAATCATGTCTTCTCTCACCTATCAGCGGAGCCGCCCCGCGACCCCGTTCGGATTTAAATGCAGCTACTAGCTTCTAGCTGCTAGCTTCATCTCGCCACTGCCTCATTCCTCGTTCCAGCACGAAAAAGCTAAAGGCTAGAGGCTAGCAGCTAGAAGCTGTTTTATTTCGCTCCGGTCTTGCCGGCCTTCTTCTTCAGTTTCTCGTCGGAGTAGCGCACACCCTTGTTCTTGTACGGATCCGGCTTGCGCAGCGAGCGCATGTCGGCCGCCACCTGGCCTACTTTCTGCCGGTCGACGCCCATGACGGTCACGTGAGTCTGCTTAGGATCGATCGTCACCTCAATGCCCGAAGGCAGCGGAACCTCGATGGGGTGCGAGTAGCCCAGCGTAAACACCACCATGTTCTTGCCTTTCAACTCGGCGCGGTAGCCGATACCCACAATATCCAGTTCCCTGGTCCATCCCTTGGTCACGCCGTGAACAGCATTATTCACCAGGGCGCGCGTCAACCCGTGCACCGCGGCTTTGTCTTCGCTCGCGCGCTCCAATTGCAGGTTGCCGTCCGCGGTCTTCAGCGTGATGCCGTCTGCGATCAGCGCAGAGACCTTGCCCTTTGGACCTTCGACCAAAACGGTGTTGCCCTCTACTGTGTACTTCACTCCCGCGGGCAGCGGGATTAGTTTCTTTCCAATGCGCGACATTCTTTTGAAATCCTTCTCTTGGCTTGCGAGTCCCGCAGGAGCGTTGCCGCTTCGCGTTCCACTGCAGCCTGAAAAACAGTTCGCAGTTCTTAGTTCAAAGTTTCCAATGCGTACTCTTCGTTAAACGTCTCTGAACTACGAATTGCTCTACCACACTTCGCACAACAACTCGCCGCCCACGCCTTCGCGGCGCGCCTGGCGGCCTGTCATTACGCCCTTCGGCGTTGTCAGAATCGCAATTCCCAGGCCGCCCTGAACGCGTTTGATCTCGTCGCGGCCAACGTAAACGCGGCAGCCGGGGCGCGAAACACGCGCCAGATCGCGGATGGCCGCTTCCGTGCCGCCGTACTTCAGATACACGCGCAGCACCAGCTTGCCTTCTTCATCCTGGACTTTGTAGTTCGAGATGTACCCCTCCTCTTTGAGGATGCGGGCGATCTCGGTCTTGAGCTTAGAAGCGGGAACATCCATCTTCTGATGACGCGCCCGGATTGCGTTCCGGATACGCGCTATAAAATCTGCTACTGGATCCGTAAGACTCATTCCTTCTCCTTCATTCCCCGTTCGTCCGCCGTGACGGAAACCTGCGGGAATGGCTACAGCAGTTCATAGTTCTCAGTTCCTAGTTGCTCATGCTCCGATGACCTGCGAACTGAGAACTACGAACTGTGAACTGACTCTTTACCAACTCGACTTGATGACTCCGGGTATCTCGCCCTTAAGCGCGAGGGCCCGGAAACACAGACGGCAGACGCCGAACTTGCGCAGGAAAGCCCGCGGCCGGCCACAAAGCTGGCATCGATTGTGCTTGCGGCTGCTGAACTTCGGCTTCCGCGCGTCTTTCACTCGTTTTGCAGTGGTTGCCATAAAACCTCAACTCTCCCCTTACGCGTCCTGGCGGAAGGGCATTCCGAAATGGCGCAGCAGCGCGCGCGCCTGGTTGTCGTCCTTTGCCGTGGTCACAATGGTGATGTTCATGCCCTTCAGCTTTTCCACTTTGGAGTAATCAATCTCAGGAAAAATCAGCTGATCGCGCAGACCGAGCGTGTAGTTGCCGCGTCCGTCAAAGCTCTTTGTCGATACCCCGCGGAAATCGCGCACGCGCGGCAGCGCAATCGAGATCAGCCGGTCAAGAAACTCATACGCCTTGTCGGACCGAAGCGTGACCATGGCACCGATCGCATTGCCGGCGCGCACCTTGAAGGCCGCAATCGACTTCTTGGACTTCGTGGTTACCGGCTTCTGCCCGGAAATCTGCGCCAAGTCGGCCACCAGCGGATCCAGCAGCTTCGAGTTCTGCGTTGCCTCGCCCAGGCCCATGTTGATCACGATCTTGTCCAGGCGCGGCACCGCCATCGCGTTCTCCAGGCCAAGTTCTTTCTGGAGCGACTGCTTGATCTCTTTCTGATACTTCTCTTTCAACCTTGCTGCCATTTCGCTACACTCACTTTCTTCCGTTGCTCGGATTGGTTCGCCGCGGCGAGCCGTTTACCGTTGCGGAAGGGACTCCAAAATCAGCTGTTAGCTCCCCTACTTCTTCGTGGGCAGTTCCTGCCCGCACTTTTTGCAAATCCGCGTGCGCAGATCGCCTTCTACTTTGTGGCCCACGCGCGCATCGCCGCAGCTGGGACAAACCAGCACCACATTGGACACGTTAATCGGCGACTCCTGCTCCGCGATTCCGCCCTTGGTCCGCTGTCCCTGCTTGCTTGAAACCGTCTTCTTGACCACCCGCACATGCTCCACAAGCACCGTGCCCTTTTCAGGGAACACGCGCAGCACGCGGCCGGTCTTGCCCCGGTCAGAGCCCGTCAGAACCTTGACCGTATCATTACGATGAATACTCAAACTCGGCATCTTCTCTCCAAGAACAGCTACTAGCTTCTAGCTGCTAGCTCTTAGCTTCATCTCGCTTTGCCCGCGTCCATCAACCCAGCACAAAAAAGCTAGAAGCTAGAGGCTAGGAGCTGAAAGCTGCTTTTAAACCACCTCAGGCGCTAAGGACACAATCTTCAAAAACTTCTTCTCGCGGAGCTCGCGGGCCACCGGTCCAAATACGCGCGTTCCGATTGGCTCATGATCGTCGCCGATCACTACCGCGGCGTTTTCGTCAAAGCGAATGTAGGTGCCGTCGCGCCGCCGATGCTCCTTGCGCGTGCGCACAATAACCGCTTTCACGACCTTGCCCTTTTTCACGGTGCCGTCAGGCGAGGCTTCCTTCACCGCAGCGGTTACCACGTCGCCCAGTCCAGCCTTCGCGCCCAGCCCACCGCCCAGCGGCCGAATCACTTGCAGCTTGCGCGCGCCGGAGTTGTCGGCTACCGCGAGCATGGTTCTCATTTGCACAGCCATGGTTTGCCCTCCTTTCGGCAGCCTTACTTCTCAGCGGAAACGGTTTCGCCCGGAAGCACGGCGTCTTCAATTTGGCCCAGCGACGACCGCCGCACAATCTCTTCAAGCGACCACCGCTTCAACTTGCTTAGCGGCCGCGTCTCGCGGATACGAACCACATCGCCCATGCGCGCCGAGCTCTGCTCGTCGTGGGCGTAAAACTTCTTGGTCGAGCGCACAATGCGCTTGTACTTCGCGTGCGCCTTGCGCATCTCAACCGCGACCACGATGGTCTTCTGCATCTTGGTCGAGACTACTTGCCCTACTTTTTCGTTGCGCCGCGCGCCCGTTGTGGCTGGCGCCGCTACCGCTTTCTCGGCTGCCGTCATTTGCTCGCTCCCTTTGCCTTCCCTGTCTTCTTCTTCGCGGCCGATTTGGCTTTCGGCGCTACTTTCTTCTTCTTTCCGGTCTTGGCCTTCGCGGAAGAACCGGATTTCGGCGCGGCTTTCTTCGCCGCCTTAGCTTTTGGCTTCGCAGCATGAGCAGCCGCATGCGGCTTCTCAGCCTTCGTTTCTGCCGCTTCCTTTACCGTCGCGGTCTTCGCCTGAGCTGCCGGCTTCTCTTCCCCGGCTTCAGTGTGAATGCCCAGCTCACGCTCGCGCGCCACGGTCTTAATCTGCGCAATCTCCTTGCGCAACTGGCGAAGCTTCTTCACTCCGTCGTTTTGCCCCAGCGCTACCTGGAAGCGAATCCTGAAGAGCTGCTCCGAGGAGGTGGTCTCCTGGTGCTTCAACTCCTCGTCGTTCAAACTGCGAATCTTTGTCAGTTCCATCTTCTTTATCCTGGCTCCAGCTTTCAGCTTTCCTGCGCAACTTTGGACGAGGTCTTTTCGGCCCCGGGACGCTGCACGAACTTGGTTCTCAGCGGAAGCTTGTGCGACGCCAGCCGCATGGCCTCGGCCGCGAGCTCCGGCGTTACGCCTTCCATCTCAAACAGAATCTTTCCCGGCCGCACAACCGCGACCCAGTGGTCCAGCGCGCCCTTGCCCGAGCCCATACGGACTTCGGCCGGCTTCTTGGTGATTGGCTTGTCGGGAAATAGCCGCACCCAGATCTTGCCCCCGCGCTTAACGAAACGCGTCATCGCAATACGGCTGGCCTCGATCTGGCGGTCGGTGATGTACCCACACTCCAACACTTTCAAACCGTACTCGCCGAACGACAGCGTAGAGCCGCGCCATGCCTTGCCCCGGCGCTTGCCCTTCTGCTGCTTGCGAAACTTCACCTTCTTTGGCATCAACATAAAAGATCCTCAAAAGCAGCTACTAGCTTCTAGCTGCCAGCCTCTAGCTTCAAATCACTCGCATCACAGCCTGTCTTCCACCAAACCAGCTAAGAGCTAGAGGCTGGAAGCTAAGAGCTGCCGCTAAAACGCCGTCTTGCCTACCGTCGGAATCTGGCGGCGCTTCTGCTCATAAATGTCGCCGCGATAGATCCAGACCTTTACGCCGATTACGCCATACGTCGTATGCGCTTCCGTGAAGCCATAATCAATGTCGGCGCGCAGTGTGTGCAGCGGCAAACGGCCCTGCAGGTACCACTCCGAACGCGCAATCTCATTACCGTTCAGCCGTCCTGAGACGCGCACCTTGATTCCTTTGCAGCCGAAGCGCAGCGCCGAGTCCACGCTTTTTCTCATCGCCCGGCGGAAACTCACACGCTTTTCCAGTTGCAGCGCGATGTTCTCGCTCACCAGCTGCGCGTCCAGCTCCGGCTTGTTCACCTCGATAATGTCGATGAACACGTCGCGGTTGGTGCGCTTGCCCAGCTCGGTCTTGAGCTTCTCGATCTCGGCGCCCTTGCGCCCGATCACGATGCCCGGCCGCGCCGTGCGGATGAGGAATCGCAGCTTGTTGCCCGGCCGCTCAATCTCCACCGAGCTCACGCCCGCCGCCTTCAGCTTCTCGCGCAGTTCGGCCTTGAGCTTGACGTCCTCGACCAGCAGCTTTGCGTACTCGCGCTCAGAGAACCAGCGTGACCGCCACGGCTTGTTGATTCCCAGCCGGAATCCGTAAGGATGGACTTTTTGTCCCATAAACTTCCTCTCAAAAATCTCCCGGCTTATTTGCCGGACTTCTTCTTGGTTGCCGCAGCCTTTTTCGCTGCCGGCTTGGTTGCCTTCGCGGTCTTCGTTTTCCCCGCCGTCTTCCCTGCTGATTTCTTCGCCGTCGCCGCTGCGGGCGCCGCGTCTTCCACCTTCGTCACCAAGCCGTTTGCGGTTCCGCGTTCGGCCACAGACAGCACGATGTGCGTGAGCCTGCGTTGATAGCGGTAGGCTCGCCCCATTGGCGCCGGCCGGATGCGCTTCATGCGCGGACCGTCGTTGGCCAGAGCCAGTTTCACGTAGAGATTGTCCACGTCCAGATCGATGCCCTCTTCGCCGGCCACGTACTTTGCGTTGTCGATCGCCGAGGTCAGCAGCTTGTGCACCACCGGGGCGATGCGCTTCTTGGCAAACGCTGTTGTGTCCAGCGCCTCCTGCACTCCGCGTCCCTTGATCAATTCGAGCACCAGCCGCGCCTTCTGCGGCGACACGCGCTGAAACCTTGCCTCGGCTCTGTATTCCCTCGTTGATTCCTTTGTTGCCACTGCCATACTCATGCCTTCCTCAAACTTCAGCTTTCAGCCCGCCGCTGCTACGCAGCCGGCTTGGCCGCCGTCTCGGTTGACGCCTTGTTGGCGCCGGTGTGACCCTTGAAGGTGCGCGTCGGCGCAAACTCGCCCAGCTTGTGTCCCACCATGTTCTCCGTGACGTACACGGGAACGAATTTCCTGCCGTTATGCACGGCGATGGTGTGGCCCACGAACTCGGGAAAGATCGTCGAGCGCCGCGTCCAGGTCTTCACTACCTTCTTGTCGTTGGCCCTGTTCAGCGCTTCGATCTTCACCATCAGATGCGCATCCACAAACGGCCCTTTTTTCGTCGAACGTCCCATAAAACTTAGCTCCTGGCTTCTCTACTTCGCTCTGCGGCTGACGATGAACGCGTCCGTCCGCTTGTTGTTGCGTGTCTTGTAGCCGCGCGTCGGCTGGCCCCATGGCGTTACCGGATGCCGTCCGCCAGAGGTCTTGCCTTCGCCGCCGCCGTGCGGATGGTCCACCGGGTTCATGGAAACACCGCGATTGGTCGGCCGGATACCCAGCCAGCGATTGCGTCCCGCCTTGCCGATCGAGATGTTTTCGTGATCCGTGTTGCCCACCTGCCCGATGGTCGCCATGCACTCGACCAGCACCTTGCGCGTCTCGCCCGAAGGCAGCTTGAGCAGGGCGTAATCGCCTTCCTTGGCCACCAACTGCGCTTGCGCTCCGGCCGAACGCGCCATCTGCGCGCCCTTGCCTGGCCTCAGTTCAATCGCGTGCACCGTGGTGCCGGAAGGAATGTTCTTGAGCGGCAGCGCGTTGCCAACCAGAATGTCGGCTTCGGGGCCAGACGTCACCGTGGCTCCCACCTTGAGCCCCACCGGCTGCAAAATGTAGCGCTTTTCGCCGTCGGCATAGCTGACCAAAGCGATGCGCGCCGACCGGTTGGGATCGTATTCAATGGTTGCGACTTTGCCCGGCACGCCGTATTTCTCGCGCTTGAAGTCGATCAGCCGCAGCTTCTGCTTGTGACCGCCGCCCTGATGGCGGATCGTCAAATCGCCCGAGTTGCGGCGACCGCCGGTGCGCTTGCGCGTCGTTACCAGCGGCTTGTGCGGCTTGTCCACCGTCAGATCGCCGGTCTCGATCGTCGTTTGGAACCGCAACGTCGGCGTGATCGGCCTGTATGTTTTGATTGCCATGTTCGTTTTCCTAAACTGTCCACCGTTCAATGTGAACCGTGAACTGCCCTACAGATTGCTCACATACTCCGGCATCTTTTCGCCGGCCTTCAATTTGACGTACGCCTTTTTCCAGTCCGGCCTGAAGCCAGCAAACTTGCCGCGCCGGCGTTCCTTGCCAACGACATTCGAAGTGCGGACCGCGGCGACCTTCACCTTGAAGAGCGTCTCCACAGCTTCCTTCACTTCAATCTTGGTGGCCGAGGGCGCAACTTCAAATACAAGCGTCCCCTCGGTCTCTTTCACGCCCAATCCCTTTTCGGTGATCAGCGGGCGGCGAATGACGGTGTAAAGTGTCGGCATTACGCGGCCTCCTTCTCGGCAGCGGTCTTGCGCGCCGCCTTCCGTTTCGATGTAGCCTTCTCAAGCACCTCGCCCAATTGCTCAATCGCGGCCTTTGAGAAGATCGCCCTCTCGTAGCGCAGCAAGTCGTAGGGATGAACTTCGTTGTTCAGCACCAGTTCCACGCCCTTCAGGTTGCGCGCACCCATCACCAGCGCCTGCGTCAGCGTCTTGCCGTTCTCGACCAGCAGCACAGTCCGTTTCGCGTCCAGCTTTTCCAGCGCCTCACGATAGAGCTTGGTCTTGCCTTCCTTAATCTCAAGCGAATCGACGACAGTAAGCTTGCCGTCGGCTAGCTTTGCGGCCAGCGCCGAGCGAAGCGCGCCCAGCAGCTTCTTGCGCGGGAAGGGATACTCGTAGCTGCGCGGTTGCGGCCCGTGCACCGTGCCGCCGTGCCGCCACAAGGGAGAACGAACCGAACCAACACGAGCGCGGCCCGTGCCCTTCTGCTTCCACAGCTTCTTGCCCGAACCCGCTACCAGCTTGCGGTTCTTGGTGGCCGCCGTGCCCTGGCGCAGCGAGGCTCGGTAATGCTTCACCGCCTCCCACAACAAGGCCTCGTTCACCTGCTCCGGCGCGAACACCGCGTCGGCCAGATCCACCGTGCCCACCTTCTTGCCGCTCAAATTCACTACATCCACTTTTGCCATCGTCTTCTTCCAATCAGCTTCTAGCCGCTAGCTTCTAGCTGTTAGCTCTAACGCGCCAAAACTAAGTCATCAACTCATTGCACTTACTAATCTCTTTGAAGCCGCTGCTGCCAGTTCCCACAATCCAGCTAGAAGCCAGGAGCTAGAGGCTAAAAGCTAGTTCATTTCTTCTTCGCTGCCTTCTTGGCTGCCTTCAACGGATCGACCGTGCCCAACCCGGCAAAGCCACGGCGCTCGCGCGGCGGAGCCTTGGCCTTCGAGATCAGCACGTAACCCTCGCGCGGTCCCGGTACTGCTCCTTCAACCATCAGCAGATTTTCATCCACGTCGATGCCGCGAATACGAAGATTGCGCACAGTTACCTGGTCCGTTCCGAAATGCCCCGGCATGCGCTGCCCAGGAAATACTCGCGACGGAAAGCTCGATGCGCCGATCGATCCCTGCACCTGGAACATGTGCCCGTGCGACTTGGGGCCGCCGGCAAACTTGTGCCTCTTTACGACGCCTGCAAACCCGCGGCCCTTCGACGTTCCGATCACGTCCACGAATTTCGCGTCGGTAAAGATGTCTACCAGCACGCGGTCGCCGGCCTTGGTTTCTTCAGCGCCCTCGACTGCGGCCTCGACGTCCACTTCCTTAATCACCTTCACCGGGGGAGCTTCGGCCTTCTTGAGATGGCCGTTCTGCGCCTTGGTCATGCGCGAAGCCTTCACAAACTCGACGAGCCCGATCTGCGCTGCGTCGTATCCGTCCCTGGCTGCCGTCTTCAGCTGCGTAATCACGCAGGGGCCGGCCTGTAGCACCGTAATCGGGTGCACGTCGCCCTTGTCGTCGAAGACCTGCGTCATGCCGATCTTTTTTCCCAGAATCCCTGTGACTGCCATCTTTCCCTCACCTCATCATGCGAGTTGAATTGCCTCGCACTGCCGGGCCCTTCTCGGGCTTTCTACCACTTCGTGTTTCCCGCGCCGCGCTTCTGCGCCGCAAGGCGCGTCTGCCGCACCGCAGCTGCCTATTTCTCGAACGCCTTGATCTCAACATCCACGCCGGCCGGCAGATCAAGCTTCATCAGCGCGTCTACCGTCTGTTGCGTCGGCTCCAGAATGTCGATCAGCCGCTTATGCGTGCGAATCTCGAACTGCTCACGCGACTTCTTGTCCACGTGGGGCGAGCGCAGCACGCAATACTTGTTTTTGATCGTCGGCAAGGGAATCGGCCCCGCCACCGTTGCTCCGGTGCGCTTGGCCGTGTCTACAATCTCGCCGGTCGAGGTGTCCAGCACGCGATAGTCGTATGCCTTCAACCGTATGCGAATCCTTTGTCCTACCATGACTTCCCTTCAGTTCACAATTCAGTTCGCAGCGGGCAGGGTTGACTGCCCACTGCACGCTTACTTAATAATTTCCGAGATCGTACCCGCGCCCACGGTCTTGCCGCCTTCGCGAATTGCGAAGCGCAGGCCCTTCTCCATCGCCACCGGCGTTATCAGGTCCACCACCAGCTCCACGTTGTCGCCCGGCATCACCATCTCCACGCCCGCCGGCAACTCCGCCACTCCCGTCACGTCCGTCGTGCGGAAGTAGAACTGCGGCCGGTAGCCTTTGAAGAACGGCGTATGACGACCGCCCTCTTCCTTGCTCAACACATACACCGAGCTCTTGAAGTTCGTGTGCGGCGTAATCGACGCCGGCTTGGCCAGCACCAT
>PLCO01000057.1:0-42381 GCA_003134815.1 Acidobacteriaceae bacterium
ACGCGCGGGTTGTACTTCATGGTGCAAGAGCCGAGCGGATACATGCCGAGGTCGATCGCATAGTTCCAGGTGGAGAGCCGCGTGAAGTGGCGGATGATCTCGATTTCGCTTAGTTCGGGAAGCAGCCCCGGCGCTTTGCGGTGCGCGGCGCCCAGCAGCTTTGTGGAGTCGACGGCGGGCACGTCGAGCGGCGGCAGTTTGTAGGCGCGTTTGCCCGGCGAGGACTTTTCGAAAAGCAGCGCCTCGTTCTGCGTCTGGTGCGGACGGACTTTGCCGAGAGTGCGCGGGCCGGTAGAACGGGCTTCAGGACAATTTGCGTTCGCAGCCATTGCGTCTCCTACGCCTCCACCGCTTCAGCCGCCAGCACTTTGGCCGCGGCGTCAATCTGCTCGCGCGTAACGACTTCCGTCGCGCACCAAAGTGTGCAGTTGTACAGCTCGGGATACCAGCGGCTTAGCTCGATGCCGCCGACGATTTTGTTTTCGAGTAGCCGCTGGCTCAATGCCGCGGGCGCTTCGTCGGTTTGCAAGACGAATTCGTGGAAGCGTGGCGCGCCGCGAAAATGCAGCTTCGCGCCCTGCTTGCTGCCAAGCGTCTTTGCCGCGTAATCCGCCTTGGCCAGGTTGTGCTCGGCCAGTTCGCGGATTCCCTCTTTGCCGTAGACGGCGAGAAAGATCGTGGCCATGAGCGCGACAAGGGCCTGATTGGTGCAGATGTTCGAGGTCGCCTTTTCGCGGCGGATGTGCTGCTCGCGCGTGGCCAACGTCAGAACGAAGCCGCGATTCCCTGCCCCGTCGACAGTTTGGCCCGCGAGGCGCCCCGGCATTTGCCGCACGAATTGCTCTTTGGCTGCAATAACGCCACAGAACGGCCCACCATAGCTGAGCGCCACGCCGAAGGACTGCGCTTCCATCGAGACGATATCGGCCTCAACGGGCGGGCGCACAACTCCGAGCGAGACCGCCTCGGCGATGGAAACAATGAGCAACGCGCCTTTGGCGTGCGCGATCTGCGCGATGGCCGGAATGTCTTCGATGACGCCGAAAAAGTTCGGGCTCTGAATCAGCACGGCGGCAGTTTCTGCGGTGATAGCCGCGTCCAGCGCCTTCAAGTCGACGCGGCCGGTCTCCGCGTCGTAGCCAACCAAAGTCGTCGGCAGTCCTTGATGTTTCGCGTATGTCGCGAGCACTTCGCGATATTCCGGGTGAACCGTCGCGGCGACGACGGCCTTGCTGCGCCCAGTCACGCGAACAGCCATCATCACCGCTTCCGCGGCTCCCGTAGACCCGTCGTACATGCTGGCGTTGGCAACGTCCATGCCGGTGAGCTCGGCGATCATGGTTTGGAACTCGAAGATCGCCTGCAGCGTGCCCTGCGTGATCTCCGCCTGATAAGGCGTATAGCTGGTGAGGAACTCGCCGCGCTGAACGAGCGCATCGATAATGACGGGCCGGTAATGGCGATAGGCGCCTGCACCGAGAAAGCTGGCGTAATCGGTCGCGTTCTTCTGCCCGGCAGCGCGAAAATAGTCGACGATCTCGCTCTCCGCCTGCTGGCGCGGCACAATGAGGTCGCGTTCGAGGCGGTATTCGGCCGGAATGCTCGAAAAAAGATCGTCGATGGAAGCCGCGCCGGTTTCGGCCAGCATTTGCCGGCGCTCTTGGTCGGATTTGGGGAGGTAGCGCATTCTATTAGCTTCTAGCTCCTAGCTTCTAGCTTCTAGCTAAAAGCCCGTGCGACAGGCCGTCTTTGCCTGTTCTGAAGTCCAATTCGGTCGCCGCCGCTTCTAAACCACCGGAACAACTAGAGGCTAGGAGCTAGAAGCTAGCAGCTAATTATTTTGTCTCCTCTGCGATAAATGCCTCGTAAGCCGCCGCATCGAGTAGCGCGTTCAGCTCCGCAGGATTCGAAAGCTCGACTTTGATGATCCATGTGGCGTGCGCGTTCTCGTTGATTTTGTCCGGCGCGGTCTTCAGCTCTTCGTTCACCGCGGTGACCTTGCCGCTGACGGGCGAAAAAAGATCGCTAACGGCCTTGACGCTTTCAACCGAGCCGAATGTCGCATTGGCCGTGACTGCGTCGCCCACCTTGGGAGCATCGACATACACAATGTCGCCGAGCGAGTTCTGCGCATAGTCCGTGATTCCGATGGAGCCAATGGGGCCGTCGACAGAAATCCATTCGTGCTCGCGGGTATAGCGGTAGTCCGTGGGATAAGGCATGGCGAGTCTGCTCCTTCTTCTAAGACTGCGAAACTCCAGTTTAAGGCGAGAGGGCTGGACGACGTGAGGAAAAGGGGGAAGACAGGGAGCAGGGAGTAGCGAATAGGGAGTAGAAAGCTTGACGATTCGACTCGCCTTGCAGTCCGCTCGAAATCTAGGCCGGCTCGATCTACCCTGACAGATTGTTACGATCCAAATGCTGGCGCATTAGGGTGTCGACGTTCCTATTCCCTACTCCCTGTCTTTACCCCATCACCACCACCGGCTGAAACAGCGTTCCTGCCACTCTGCAGGCAATTCCGACAAGCTCGCGCGGTCCGGCAAAGACCTTCACCAGCGGCGCGGCGGAGAACTCCGGCAGATTGGCCTGCGCCCCGTTGCGCAGCCGGCCCAGCGTCTGGCTGTCACCGGTTACGGCGGGCATCTCCGGCAGCAAGGTGCGTGGATGGACACACAAATTCTCCAGGGCCGCTGCATTCCCGGCCAGTGATTCGAGTTCGTCTAGTGGGCGTGCTTCGGCCAGCGTGAATGCGCCCGCCCGCGTGCGCCGGAGGCGGCTCAAGTGCGCGCCACACTCAAGATCGCGACCCAGCTCGTGCGCGATGGAACGCACATAACCGCCGGCGCTGATGTCGATGGTGAAACCGGCCTCGGGCCCATCCAGCGACTCGATCACAAATTCGTCGATTCGAATCCGAGCCGGCTTTAACTGCACTGGTTTACCTTGGCGCGCCGACTTGTACGCGGGCTGTCCGTCGACTTTCTTGGCGGAAAACTGCGGCGGCATTTGTTCCATCTCGCCATGAAAGCGCGCGGCCGCCGCACGCACCTGCTCCAGCGTCACTGCCACTTCCGGCCAGCGATCCGGGCCTGCGGGCTCTCCTTCGGCATCATAGGTGTCGGTCGCGAAACCGAAGCGGATGCTTCCGGTATAGCTCTTCTCCGCGGCGGAAAAATACTGCGCGAGGCGCGTAAACTTGCCCATCAGCAGCGGCAAAACGCCGGTGGCCATGGGGTCCAGCGTGCCCAGGTGGCCTATCGATTGCTCGCCGGTGATCCTTCGCAGGCGGTTCACCACATCGTGGCTGGTCATGCCGCCCGGCTTATCTATGACAAGAAGCCCGTTCACTTCATCACTTTAGCCGCATGCTCAACGCTTGCCAACCCAGGGCACGACACTAAAATCTAGGGAGAGATGGCAGAAGAGCTGGAACGCGCGCGCAAAGCGCTGCGGGAACTGAGCAAGACGCTCAAGAGCTTGTCGACGGACCCGCCGCCCAACGAGGTTCACAAACTGCGCACGACTACGCGACGCGTGGAAGCGATTGTCTCCGTGCTGTCGCAGTTGGAGGGCAAGGAATCGCGGCGCCTGCTCAAGTCGATTGAGCCGGTGCGCAAGGCGGCCGGCGGCGTGCGCGAAATGGATGTTTTGATCGTCAACGCGCGCAAGCTGGCGCGCCAGTCGACCGGCGATTCCCTCACCCGACTCCCCGGCGACTCTGTCGGCCGACTCCGCGACGACTCTGTCGCCCGGCTTGTCGAACAGCTCCAGATTGCGCGGCAGCACAACGCTGTTGAGTTGCGGCGCGCAATCGGCAGGCGGCGCGACTCGGCTCGCGAAAATCTAAAGCAGTACATCAGGCTCGTTCGCGCCGAATCGGTTCGCGCTAAACGGTCGGCATCCGCCAATGGATCGGCCGCGAATGACGGGATCCACGCCGCGGCGATCAATGTGCACCGCGAACTTGGCGAATGGCTGCCGCTGAATGCAGAGAACATTCACGCCTTCCGGCTGAAAGTGAAGGCGCTTCGCTACATCCTGCAGCTTTCCGCGGATGCAAATCCTCGCCTGGGCGATGCTCTGGGCAACGTCCAGCGCCGCGTCGGCGACTGGCACGATTGGCACCAGTTGCAGGAGATCGCGCGCGAGATTCTGAATCAGAAACGGGATGGCGTGCTGTTGGCGCGGATCAACCAGACCACGGCGCAAAGGTTCAGCCAGGCGCTCGCGGCCGCGAATGCGCTTCGCGGAAAGTACCTGAACATGCCGGTCGCGCATGGGGTTTGAAGCACCAAACGGAGTGAGGCGACCCGCCCCGCCGCGCGTGCTTTAGAGGGTCCCGGCGCCAGGTTGCCGCAGCAGAGAGAGGAACTCCGCGCGCGTCTCTTTTTGCCGGAAGCAGCCCACCATCGCGCTCGTCACTGTAGACGAGAGCTGCTTTTCGATGCCGCGCATCATCATGCAGAGGTGCCGCGCCTCAATCACCACGCCCACGCCCTGCGGCTCGATGGCTTCCTGAATGGAGTCGGCGATTTGCTGCGTCAGCCGCTCCTGCACCTGCAGGCGCCGCGCAAAGACCTCGATGAGACGAGGAATTTTGCTGAGGCCGATGACCTTGCCCTTGGGAATATAGGCCACGTGAACCTTGCCGAAGAAAGGCAGCATGTGGTGCTCGCAAAGCGAGAACATCTCGATGTCCTTGACGATGACCATTTCGTCATATTCCACCTCGAACATTGCCCCGCGCAGAATTTTCCTGGGATCCTGGTCGTATCCCTTGGTGAGGAACGCCAGCGCCTTCTCCACGCGCTCCGGGGTCGCGCGCAGGCCGTCGCGATCCGGATCCTCGCCCAGGCGGGCCAGAATCTCGCGATACATTTCCTGGGTGCTGAAGCTGCTCAGCCCTTCGTCCGCCTCGGTTGCCCCACGAACAGGTCGATTCACCGCAATTGGATGCGCCATTGTTCTCTATCCCTTCGCTGAACACTCAAAGAAATTGTTTTCCGTCTCTTCCACGCGGACATTCTCAAGGTCACCCGCCGGCAGAGCATCGTGCAACAAATTAAAGATCGTCTTACAGAAATTCTCCGTGGTCGGAACGCGATCGGCAAACAGCGGATCGAGATTCAGGTTGGCGTGGTCGAACCGGTCCAGCACACGCGCCCGTACCGCGTCATCCATCGCCACCAGGTCAACCACCATTCCCGTCTCCGCATCCACCGCGCCGCCCACCAAAACCTCGACAAAATAATTGTGGCCGTGGCCATGCTCGTTGTTGCACTTGCCATACGCCGTGCGGTTTTGCTCGGCCGTAAGCGCCGGAGTGTGCAGCCGGTGGCTGGCGCTGAGCAAATAACGGCGGCCGAAGTACGCTCTCACGCCTCACCCCGATACTCGGCGAAAATCTCCGGCGTCTCATAAACGCGAATGCGGCTCAAGCGCGCAACGCCTGCCGCCGTGACGACCGGTTCCAGCCGCTTCCACGCCGCAATGGCGATGTTTTCCGTGGTCGGAATGGAGTGCTTAAACTCCGGCACATCGAGATTCAGGTGCTTGTGGTCGTATGCGGCCAAAACCTCGCGCCCCATCACGCCCTTGAGCCACTTCAGATCGACTACGAATCCAGTCACGGGGTCCGGCTCGCCGGCCACGGTCACCTCCAGCGTGTAATTGTGGCCGTGCCCGTTGCGATTTGCACAGCGCCCAAAGACGCGCTCATTCTTCTCCGCGGGCCAGGATTCATTCCAGTAGTAATGCGATGCGGAAAACGTCGCCCGCCGCGTTAAAAAGATCATTCCTGCCCCCACTTAAGAGATTCCACAGCTGAGCAAAGGTTTCACGGAGCCAGTATGAATTGGATCCAAGATGAATTTTCGCGGTATCGAAAAATCCCTGCTCGGCTCACGACCCGCTCAAAAAGCCACGCCGGGGCTGTCTCCGCACAGCCATAGGCTGTCTCCTACGCCGCATAACTCCGTCCCTTCCAGCTTACGCGCTTGAGAATGCAGTGCTGAAACCAGCTGCGATAAAGCAGCACCACAAAGAGCGGCAGACCCAGCGGCGCGAGCGCGCAATCGATGAAGGGAAAGTTCGACTTGGCCACCCGCGAATAGAACCGGAACAGCGTGCGCAGCCAGAGCAATGCAAGGACCCATCCGGCGCCCAACCACTCCAGCCCATGCGCGCCCAGCCGCGCGTCCCAAAGTTTGTAAGCGAGGATTGGCAGTCCGAACAGCAGCGCAAAATCGACAGCCCTGAACACTGCCAGCAAGAGCGCGTTGTTGAACAGCAATTTCAGATTCTTGGTCCAGCCCTCGATCATTGCCGCCGTGCTGCGATACATGCGCGCAGCGACGGCGTCGTCAGCATAGCGAAAGCGCAGGCCCACCTTGCGCCGCTTGGCCAGGAACGCGAGTTCCACGTCTTCGAGGACTTTGCCGGCCACGCTCGGGTGTCCGCCCAGCCGGCGGTAGGCCTCGCGCTCCACCAGCAGAAACTGGCCATTGGCAGCGGCGATGCGCTGCGCGGCATCGGAGACCTTGGCCGGCGGATAGGCCAGCGCGAGCTCGCAAAAAACCAGCGGCATGAGCGACCGCTGCGCCAGCCCGCGAACAATTTGCCGCGGCGAGTAGCTCAGCATGCCCACTTTGTAGCGCTCTGCCTCGTGGATCGCACGGCGCAGATTGCCCGGCTCGTGAATCGTGTCGGCGTCAGTAAACAGCAACCAGCGGCCCCGCGCTCGCCGCGCCGCAGTCCAAACGGCATTCACCTTCCCCGTCCAGTCCGGCTCAAGCTCGCCGGCCTCCAGCAAGGTGACGCTCGCAAACCCGCGCGCGATCTCGGCCGTGCGGTCAGTCGAGTGATCGTCCACCACGATCAACTCCCAGTCGTGGCCCAGCGCAAAGGTTTCTTCCGATTGGCTGACCAGCGACTGCAGGCACTCGCCCAGGCAGTCTTCCTCGTTGCGCGCGGGCACAATCACCGAAAGCTCAATCAGCTGCTCCGGCTCCGGCTGGTCGAAAACCGTTCCGGGGACTGTTCTGCCGGCCCAGTCGCGCCAGTCGGTCGCGGGCGCCGAGGTTTCAGCGGGATCGGCAAGGCCCAGCACGGGCTTCCAGCCGCCGGCCCTGCCTCCGGTCTTGCCCTTGTCAGGCTCATCTCTTTGGCTCATCGCGCCTCGCCATTTTTCTTCCCGACCTTCCGCTCCGTATTATAAGGATGTGCGGTTTCCTCGTTGCCTCATCCTGGCGCTTCTGCTTCCCTTGGCCCTTCTGCCCGCGTGCAATCGCGGCTCGCACCCCGCACAACCAGGCAAACCCGCTCCCGACTTTACCGTTTCCGACGGCACGTCCACCGTTCATCTGGCGAGCTACCGCGGGCACATTGTGCTCGTCAATTTCTGGGCTAGTTGGTGCGAGCCGTGCCTTGAGGAGCTGCCTTCGTTGCTCGAGCTCCATCATGACCAGCCCGATCTGGTCATCCTCGCGATCAGCATCGACGACGATCGCGCCGCCTATTCGACGTTCATCGTTCGCAATCATGTCGATCTGATCACTGCCTTCGACCCCACGGAGTCAGCTGCGAAGCTGTATCACACCGACATGTGGCCGGAGACGTATGTGATCGACCGCCAGGGAATCATCCGCCGCAAGTTCGTCGGGCCCCAAGAGTGGACCAGCCCCGAAATTGTCTCCTATCTCAAGAGCCTTTGAGGCCGGCGCGCCGAGATTCTTATGAACTTTCGCAGGCGCTTGAAGGGATGTGATTTGTACGTCGTTCATGGAAGCGTAAGGTCTGTTTAGAGTTCTATTTTGCTCAGCGCGGCGTGTGCATTCGGCATCCAATTAATTCGAAGAGGAGAAGTTCAATGACTGAAGAAACGAAGTCAAGCCCAAGCGCCGTAGAAGAGGGTTTCCAGATTCACGAGGATGTGGCGGAAACAGCTCTCAAAGACACCATCGATAACTTTCTTCCCGGCAACAGCGAACCAGCCGAGACCAAAGAAAGTGACAAGGACGAAGAGGAAGACAAGAAATAGCAATTCCACTCTGCGAGAACCGTCTCCATTAGCCGCGTTGCTTAGAGGTTCGTTAGCTCCAAGCGAGCTAGACGCGGAACTCGCGATGGTCCGAAGTTATTACTGGCTGTTATTCTGGCGGCATGACTACGGTGGAGATCGTCTATCGCTACGCCACGCCGCCCACGGAGCAGGTCGCGATTGCATTGGCCCACGCGCGTGACGTTTACGGCATCCGGCAACTGAGCTTCGATCGCATCGCCCGCACGCTGCGGATTGAATACGACGCCACGCGCCTCAACGCCGCCGCGGTCACCAAGCTTGTCCGCGATGCGGGGGTCGACATCATAGACGAGGCGCCGCTCATCGCCGCGCCCGCGCCGGTCGCAGGTCTGCCGCCAACGGCCCAGACCCGTGTGTAGACCCGCTGCGCAGCTGCTACAACCTTGCGCCGCCGGGTCCAGCCTTGCGCCGCCGCTCCAGCCTTGCGCCGACGCTCTGGCCTTGATAATCTTACAAAGGTTTGTGTCGTGGGCTTCGCCTTGGAGCCCGAGCATGTGCGCCCGTAGCTCAGCTGGATAGAGCGACTGACTACGAATCAGTAGGTCGGGAGTTCGAATCTCTCCGGGCGCACCATTTAACCATTAGTTTAGCTATCACTTCCATAAGAAAAGCGGAGCGATCATCGCTCCGCCTATTCGCCGAAAAGCTCAGGCGAAAAATCCTCGCGCCTCAGTAAAGCCTGAAATTGACCTCGATGCTGAGTTGCACAGCCACCGGCGTTTTGCCATCCTTCATGGCTGGTTTGAACTTGTATCTCCTCACCGCTTCCATGGCCTTCTCATCTAGGCCCATGCCCAACGCGCGAACGACATGGACACCTTGCGGGTTGCCCTGAGCGTCGACGATCAGCGAAATGAGGCAGACTCCCTGATATTTGGCGCGTCGCGCCTCATCGGAGAATTCAGCCTCCGGTTCAAAGATGATTGTAGGCATCGAAACGCCGCCACCAATCTGGTACACCCCGCCGCCCTCGTTGCCGCCAGAACCCGGCCCGTAGCCGTTGCCATTCCCCGGACCCAGGCCACCGTTACGGCCCGATCCCATGCCCCCGCTGCTCCCAGTACCGGCCGAGGCAAGGGTCACATTCGCCGACTCCTTCATGCCAATCATCGGCATATTCGGGTTGTCGGGCAGTTGAATGTTCTTCTGGACGTCGATGGTCGGAGGCATGGGTATCTTGGGCTTGTCGATTGTTTGCGCCTGTGGAGGCGTTACGTCGACCTTTGCCTTCTCAGGCAGCTTGCCTTTGTTAGCCTCGACGATGCTGCGGTCACCGCCCCCGCCCCCACCGCCGGCCATCTTAGCGGATTTGGGCCCTTTGTAGTCGCTCAAATCGATGTTTGTCGCCTGCACGGGCGGATTGACGTAGTGGTTGATTGCGCGAATGCCGAGCCAGATGGCCAGCAGCAGGACGGCAATGTTGAGGGTCGACGAGATCCCGATGGCCCAGGGATTCGCCTTTACGGCCATCCGGTCAGGCACTGGAATCGGCGTTGAGGTCAACTCAAGAGGCGGCAGCTTGACAGGGAAAAACACGTCCTGCATGCGCTCCCAGAGGCTCGCCCAGATCGGCTCCTCTTTGAACGCATGGCCAAGAAATGCGTCGAGCTCGTGGCCGGACCCTGGCTCGTGGCCGGATCCTGTGGACACATCTTCCTGCGAACTCGTCTGTTCCGGTGTCAAGAGATCTTCTGCCATAAGTGCTGATGGCTCAGTCGTTGCTGGCTGTTTGGACACAGGCCGGCCCGCGAACAAGCCCATCGGTCCATTATGCTTGACTGCGCCTGCCTTTGTCTCGGCTCCCGTCCCAGCTCCAGTCCCGGTATGCGTTCCAATCTCGGACTCCGATTTCTCATAGTCCACCAGCTTCAGGACTTCCATACGCAATAGACGGTGACCGCGTTCGGTTTGTTACCCAAGAAAAATGTCACCCCTTTGTTTACACTGATTCTTAAGCAAGTTTGCATCCGAGTTCGCATCCAAGTTCGCATCATTGAACGGAGTCCCGATGTCCCCTGCGCCAGAGTTGAAGGCGACCCTTACCCTGCCTCAAACCGCCTTCGCAATGAAAGCCAATCTGCCGCAGAATGAGCCTCTTCGACTGGCCCGGTGGACCGAGCTTCGTCTCTATGAAGAGATGCGCAAAGCCTGCCACGGGCGGCCTGTCTATCTGCTGCACGACGGCCCTCCCTACGCCAACGGGCCCATCCACCTGGGCCACGCTCTGAACAAGGGCCTCAAGGACTTCGTGGTCAAGTCCAAAACCATGGCCGGATTTGACGCGCCATTCGTCCCCGGCTATGACTGCCATGGGCTGCCGATCGAGATCAAAGTGGAAGAGCAGCTTGGCCGCAAAAGGCTGGAGCTGCCGGTAGCGGAGATATTCAAAGCCTGCCGTGCCTACGCGCAGAAGTATATCGATCTGCAGACCGCGCAATTTGAGCGCATCGGCTGCTTCGGGCGTTGGGACAAGCCCTATAAGACCATGACCCACGATTACGAGGCCCGCACTCTTGAGGCGTTCTATGGCTTTCTCGAAAAAGGCTTCGTATATCGCGGGCTCAAGCCGGTTTACTGGTGCATCCACGACCGCACAACGTTGGCCGAGGCCGAGGTCGAGTATGAAAACCACACCAGCCCGTCGATCTACGTGCGCTACCGGCTCACATCCGATCCAGCCGCCATCGCGCCCGCGCTTGCCGGCAGGCAGGTTTCAACCATCATCTGGACCACCACCCCCTGGACGCTGCCCACGTCCCTGGCCGTGGCCTTCCACCCTGATTTCGATTACGTGGCGCTGGAGGTCGAGTCGGGCGAGATTTACATCGTCGCAGCGGCGTTGGCCGAACAGGTGGCCGCGGCCTGCAAGCTCGGACCGACCAAGGAACTCGCGCGATTCAAGGGCGCGGCGCTAGACCGCGTTAGGTTCCAGCATCCGTTCCTGGATCGGTCAATTCTCGGCGTGCTGGCTACCTATGTCACCGCTGACACGGGCACCGGCGCGGTCCACACCGCACCCTCGCATGGCGCTGACGACTTCTACACCGGCCAGCGTTACGGGCTAGACCCCACTTCGCGCGTCGATGCCGGCGGGCACATCCACTTCGATCCGGATTCCTGGCACAGTGCGCAACCACCCGCTTACGACGGACTGACCGTGTGGAAGGCGAACCCGGTCATTGTCGCCATGCTTGAAGAGCTCGGCGCGTTGATGGGCGGCTCCCAACTGGAGCACTCCTATCCCCATTGCTGGCGTTGCCACCACCCCCTCATCTTCCGCGCCACCGAGCAATGGTTTATCTCGCTTGAAACGCTGGTCAGGCGCTCCGACGGCTCTGAAACTACATTTCGCCAGCTCGCTATCGAGGAGATCGACAAAGTCGTCTGGGACCCAGCCTGGGGCAAGGAGCGCATTACCAACATGATCGCCACCCGGCCCGATTGGTGTATCAGCCGGCAGAAGCTCTGGGACGTGCCCATCGCTGTTTTCCTGTGCGAGCAGTGCAACCAGCCAATCGTCTCCGCGGAGCTGAACCGCGCCTTGGTCGGCCTTATCGAGCGCGAGGGCATTGAGGCCTGGCGCGCGCCCGCCGCGGATGCGCTGCTGCCCGCCGGATCGGTTTGCGCTCATTGCCGCGGCACGGCATTTCGCAAAGAAACCGACATTCTCGACGTTTGGCTTGATTCTGGTGTCAGTTGGTTTGCCGTGTGTGAGGCCGACCCCGACCTCAAGCAGGCCTATTCCGCCTTTCAAAAGGGGAAGGGGCCAGAGAATTCGAAGGTCCTCTATCTCGAGGGCGGCGATCAGCATCGCGGATGGTTCCACTCGTCGCTGCTCACGTCTGTTGCGCTGCGCGGCCGTGCCCCTTACTCGCACGTGACCACCGCCGGATGGACCCTCGACGAACAGGGACGCGCCATGTCGAAGTCGCTCGGCAACGGCGTCGATCCCGTTGACATTGCCAATCGCATGGGCGCCGAGATCGTGCGCCTGTGGGTCGCGTCCGTCGATTTCCGCGAAGACATGGCCGCCAGCGAGAACCTGATGCAGCGCTGCGCCGAGCTCTATAAGAAGCTCCGCAACACTTTCCGCTTTCTGCTCGGCAATTTAAACGGATTCGTGCCGGCGCGCGATCAAGTCGCCGAAGACGAATTGTTGCCGCTCGACCGCTACATGCTGGCCCGCACGCGCGACCTCGCCGAAAAAATTCTCGCTTGGTACGAGGCGTTCGAATTCCATCGCGTCTATCAGTCGGTGAACGAGTTCGCCATCGTGGACCTGAGCTCCTTTTATCTCGACGTGCTCAAGGACCGCATGTACACCTTCGCGCCTACGAGCCGGGAGCGCCGTTCCGCGCAGACGGTTCTGTGGAAGATCACTGAAGCGCTTGTCCGACTGGTCGCGCCGATTCTTACTTTTACCGCCGACGAAATTTGGGAGCACCTGCCCGCTGTTGAAGGCCGACCGATCAGTGTGCACCTCGCGCTGTTTCCGAAGCCCGAGGAGATCTACTCCGTGAACCCAAATGAGGATCAAGACGCTTGGGCCTGGCTGAGAAGAATTCGGGACTCGGCGCTACTAAATATCGAAGAGCTTCGCAAGGACAAGAAGATCGGGAAATCTCTCGAATGCGAGTTGCGCCGAATTAAATTTCGCGCGCCCGACCACACTAAGGGTACGTACGATTTCCTCAAGCCGATGGTCGAAGCTCAACTCGGAGCCCTTGAAGAAGTCTGCATTGTCTCACCGAGTAAGAGCCAACCCGTAATCGAAGTCGAATATGTCGCTCAAGCGGAGATGGTCGCAAAGAATCCTCATCTTCAGAATGATGCCTGGTTGAACTCTGAGGACTCAATTCCGACCAGGCTCGATTTCGTCCAAATTGGAGTTGAAATCGTTCTCGCAAGCGGGGCAAAGTGCAACCGTTGCTGGCGCTACACCCACGACACAGCAAACTACGGCATTTGGGAGAATGTTTGCGGTCGATGCCGCGACGCCTTGGCCGAGATGGGCATCGAACCGCCGCAAAGTGGCGCGGAGGCCAAACCATGAGCTGGCTGACAAACTGGCCTCAGCCTCGCAAGCTGCACTGGCTTCTGTTGATCTCGGCCTTGGTCATAACAGCCGACCGCATGAGCAAGAACTGGATCTCCGCGCACATCCCTCTCGGCGGCGCGATTCCGATTATCCCGCGCGTGCTTCGCCTCACCCACTGGACCAATGAAGGCGCGGCCTTCTCGCTCTTCGCCGATACTGCTTCGCCGCACATCGTGCGCTGGGCGCTGGTCGCATTCACGGTTGCCGCTGCGCTCGGCATCTTTGTCGCCTTGTTGCGCCTCGGCAGCCAGTTCACGCTCACCACCATTGCTCTCGCGCTCATCCTCGGCGGCGCAATCGGTAACGTTCACGATCGCATCGTGTACGGGTCAGTCATCGACTTTATTGAGGTCCACATCTTCACCTACCACTGGCCCGACTTCAACGTGGCCGATTCCTCCGTCGTCACCGGCGCCTGCCTGCTCTTCCTTGACTCGATGCTCCCTCGCCGAAAATCTCCCACTGACGCAGCCAGCTCGCGGCGCGCCCACGGCTCAGTGCCGCCGGTATAATTGGTCGGACCATCGCCTCCCGGAGGAGTTGTACGAAATGACCCCGCAAGGTTCTGACTCAATTCCTTCTGCTCCTTCTGCCGCAAATCTGAATTCAGCGGGCCGCACATCGCACCTGCGATGGATAATCTGCTCCCTTCTATTCCTCGCCACTGTCATCGCCTACATCGACCGCGGGGTGATCGCCTACCTCGAGAAATTCCTCGAGACTGTGATCCCGGGGCTCAACAGCATCAAATACGGATACATCCTCGCAGCGTTTCAGGCGGCATACGCCATCGGCATGGTCATCGCCGGCGGACTCACGGACAAGCTGGGCACGCGAAAAGCTTTCGCCATTGCCATCTGCCTGTGGAGCGTCGCAGCGATGCTGCCGGGCTTGGCATTTTCCGTCATCACATTCGCCGTCGCCATGTTTCTGCTCGGGCTGGGCGAGGCGGCAAACTTCCCTGCCTGCATCAAGACTGTGGCTGAGTGGTTTCCCAAGCGCGAGCGTGCGCTGGCCACCGGCATCTTCAACTCCGGCGCCAATATCGGTAACATCGCAGTCCCGCTCATCGTGCCTTTTCTCGTGGCTATGTTCACTTGGCGCGGGGCGTTTGTGGTCACCGGCGCAATGGGCCTGGTCTGGTTGGCGGCGTGGCTTCTCCTGTACCGGCGGCCGGAGCTGCACCCCGGCGTTTCCCAAGCCGAGTTGGATCTGATCCTCAGCGATCCGGTAGAAAAGATCCAATCCGTGCCATGGAGCAATGTCCTGCCGCTCAAGGAAACGTGGGTCTTCGCCATCGGTAAGTTCCTCACCGATCCGATTTGGTGGTTCTATCTTTTCTGGTTGCCGCGTTACCTGCAGACCACGTTCGGACTGAGCCTGTCTGCCAACCGGTTGCCGCTGGTCGTCGTATACAGCATCTCGACTGTCGGCAGCATTGGCGGCGGATGGCTCTCTTCGACATTGCTGAACCGCGGAAAGAGCGTGAATATTTCCCGCAAAACCGCGATGCTGATCTGCGCGTTGTCGGTGCTGCCAGTGCTTGCCGCGCCTTATCTCCATCACCTGTGGCTGGTGGTGGCCGTAGTGGGCCTGGCTACCGCCGCGCACCAGGGGTGGTCGGCCAATCTCTTTACACTGCCCTCCGATCTGTTTCCCAAGGCCGCAGTCGGCAGTGTGATCGGTATCGGCGGAATGGCGGGCGCGATCGGCGGAGTGCTGTTTCAGTTAGCAACCGGCTACGTTGTCGGACTGACGCATAGTTACGTGCCGCTGTTTGTCGCGGCGTGCCTTGCCTACCTTACGGCCCTGGTGATTATCCACGCCATTTCGCCCAAGCTGGCGCCGGCGCGTCTTAATTAATGTGCTGTGAAACAATTGGATAGTTCGACGATTTCCCATCGAGAGCTAAGCCCGAATGACGGCTGCGGCCGATAGAAGATAGCCCGCCGCAACGTAAAACAACCAAAGAGGTTTATATGACGATTCTGCCTTCCTGTTTCTCCTCGCGCGCGACATTTGGCGCAGCGGCGGCGTTTGCCGTTCTTGCTCTTATCTCTCCCGGCAGCGTTCTCGGCCAGCGCCTGCCCACCACAGTAATTCCTGCGCACTACACTCTCAAGCTCGCGCCCGACCTCAAAGCTGCGACGTTCTCCGGCGAGGAATCAATCGATGTGAGTATCAGCCAGCCCACGAACTCGATCACCTTGAACGCCATTGAGATTGCATTCCAGTCAGTGACGATTAATTCCAACGGCACGCAGCAAACGGGCACGGTGAGCCTCGATGCCGATAAGCAACAGGCCACGTTCACATTTCCTAACACTGTCGCCGCGGGCAATGCCACCATCAAGATTCGCTATACCGGCATCCTGAACAGCGAACTGCGCGGCTTCTACCTTTCAAAAACCGCGCATCGAAACTACGCCGTTACGCAATTTGAAGCCACGGATGCGCGACGCGCCTTTCCGTGCTTTGACGAGCCGGCCTTCAAGGCCACCTACGACATCTCTCTTGTCATCGACGCCGCTGACATCGCGATCTCGAACACCGCTATCGCAGCAGATACGCCTGGCCCCGGCCCTGGAAAACACACGCTGGTGTTTGGCACAACTCCCAAGATGTCCACGTATCTGGTTGCATTCCTTGTCGGCGACTTTCAGTGCACTGGCGGGCGCGAAGACGACGTGGACATTCGCGTCTGCGCTACGCCCGATAAAGTTGGTGAAACCGCCTTCGCGCTCGACGTCGCCAAATTCGCGCTCCACTACTACGACGACTACTTCGGCATTCACTTTCCGCTCAAGAAACTCGACTTCATCGGCATTCCCGACTTCGAAGCCGGCGCCATGGAGAACTTTGGCGCGATTACCTTCCGCGAAACTGACCTCCTGCTCGATCCAAAAACTGCCCCGATTTTCGCCCAGAAGAACGCGGCCCTGGCAATCACGCATGAAATGGCCCATCAGTGGTTCGGAGATCTGGTGACCATGCAGTGGTGGGACAACATCTGGCTCAACGAAGGCTTTGCCACCTGGATGGAGAACAAGCCCGTGGCCGCGATGCATCCCGAATGGAACATTCTCGAGGTGGTCGCCGGTGACGAACAGGACACCCTCAACATCGACGCACAGCCAACCACGCGCGCCATTCGCGTCAAGGCCGACGCGCCGGACGAGATCAACCAGACGTTCGATGGCATCGTCTACGGCAAGGCCAGCGACGTGCTGTTAATGGTGGAGAACTACCTTGGCGAAGAAACCTTTCGCAAGGGCGTTCACGCATACCTGGTCGCGCACGAATACGGCAACACCACGGCGGAAGACTTTTGGAACGCGCAGACGGCCACAAGCCACAAACCGGTGGACAGGATTATGGAGTCGTTTGTTGCGCAGCCGGGCGAGCCGATCCTGACCTTTGGCCTGCCGGCGGACAGAAAAGTCTCTATTGACCAGCAGCGATTTTTTCTCAGCCCGAGCATTAAGCCTGACCCGGCGCAAAAGTGGACGCTGCCAATGTGCATCAAAACCGTCGACGCCCATGACTGCGAGCTTGTGACGCCCGAGACTTCCAAAGTGAAGGCGCCGGCTGCCGGCCTTTTCTTTGCCAACGCCGCAGGCAAGGGCTACTTCCGCAGCGCCTACGCTCCCGCGCAGTATCAAGACCTGGTGACTCACGCCGAGTCAGCTTTGACGCCTTCAGAGCGCATCAGCCTCATCGGCGACGAGTGGGCTCAGGTGCGTGCCAACAAAGCCACCGTGGGCGACTATCTGAATCTGGTAGCAGCCCTCAAGTCCGATCCAAGCGCGGAAGTTTTCTCAAATGCCGCCGGGAAGCTGGGAACCATCGCCGACAAAATTGCCGCGACGAAGGAAGAACGCGACGAGCTGAATGTATGGGTAAGTCGTAACTTTGCTTCCGAATACACGAAACTCGGTCCTCCCCAGCCCAACGACTCGCCAGACACGCGTGAGCTACGCGCGCAACTCCTCGCCCTGCTCGTCGATCATGGCAACGACCTCGCTTTCTCTGCCCAAGCACGTAAGATCGCCGATCGCTATCTCGACGATCCCAAGGCCGTCGATCCGACCCTCGGCCAATCGGCTCTTGAAGCTGCTACGGAAAACGGTGACGCCGCGCTCTTTGACCGGCTGCAAAAGGTCTATGAGACCTCAACCAATCCCGACTTGCAGGAGACGGCACTGCGCCTGCTTGTCCAGTTTGATAATCCCCGTCTGCTTGAACGCGGTCTCAAGTATTCAGTCTCAAGCAAGGTACGCAACCAGGATGCCGCGATCCAGTTCGACATCGGCCTGCAAGATCCCGATACGCGCCATGCGACGTGGAACTTTGTCAAAACGCATTGGGACCAGGTGCATGTGGACCTGACCACGGACCTGGGCTCGTATTTGGTTGCCGGTGCCGGCAGCTTTTGCACCGCTGAAGCGCACGACGATGTGAAGAACTTCTTTGCAACTCACCCGGTCCCATCCTCAGACGTCGCACTCAAGCACGCTCTTGAGAACATCGACGGCTGCGTTGAACTGCGCCGCCTTCAGGAACCGAATTTGAAGTCCTGGCTGGCCGCGCAGCCCTGATCGCAGCCTGGATCGTAATTTGTTGAGTTGTTGACGGAGGCCTCTACAGCTTTCGCAGCCGATCGCAGGCCTCGTCGAGCTCGGAATCCTGCTTGGCGAAGCAGAAGCGCAGCAGGTTCTCGCCGCGCCCCTGACGGAAGAATGCCGACCCTGCCACCGCGGCCACTCCTGTCGTGCGGAGCAAGTGCCGCGCTTTCTCAGCTGCTGTCTTACCCGGCAGGCGTTCTGCGCCGGCCATGATGTAATACGCGCCAGGAGGCGCTGAGGCTTCCATGCCCGCATCCTTAAGCGCAGCAAGCAGCCGGCCGCGCTTGGATTGATGATCGGCCGCCAACTGCGCGTAGAAGCTCGGCGGCAATTGCTCCAGGCCTGCGGCGGCGCCCACTTGCAGCGGCGCGGGCGCGCACACATAGGTCAGATCGTGGAAGTGCGCCATCGTGGGCATCCATCGTGCATCGGCAGTGGCGTAGCCAATTCGCCAGCCGGTGATCGAAAATGTCTTGCTGAAGCCTGAAAGTACGATCGTGCGCTCGCGCATGCCGGGTAGCGTCGCCGCGCAAATGTGCTTCGCGCCGTCATAGACGAAGTATTCGTAGATTTCGTCTGTGATCAGGAACAAGTCGCGCTCGATTGTCAGTCGGGCCACGGCTTCGAGCTCAGGCAGAGTGAAGATTTTTCCTGTCGGGTTGCCAGGCGTGTTCAGCAGAATCGCGCGGGTGCGCGGAGTGACAGCGGCGCGCAGGGAGTCCTCGTCAAGATGCCAATCCGGCTCCACCAGCGCGACGAGCACCGGGTTCACGCGCAGCGACTTGAGCGTGTGCACGTGGTAACCGTAAAACGGCTCGAAGACAAGAACCTCGTCGCCGGGGTTCAGCAGTGCCATGGCAGCCGCATGCAGGCCGGCAGTTGCGCCGGAAGCAACCATCACTTCGTTTTCTGCATCGTAGGCCAGGCCGTAGTCGCGCTGCTGTTTGGCTGCAATGGCCTCTCGCAGCCGCGCAATGCCGTCGCATCGCGTATAAATGTTCTGCCCTTCGCGGATAGCCTCGATCGCCGCGGCCTCGACCACTTCAGGCACCGGCGTATCGCATACGCCTTGCGCCAGATTAATGCCGCCGATGCGGTCGCACTCGGTGGTCATGGCGCGGATTTCCGATTGCAACGTCTCCGGCGCAAGCGCGCTGAGGGCAAGGCGCGACGCGGTTCCGGTGGCATGTGTAGATGAGGCTGGCACGGGGAAGATCCTTTGCAGCAATTTTACATTTCGGGGGTGCGACTCCGGTCGAGGAGGCGTGCCATTCCTGAATCGGGAATAACGCATCAATAATCTCGAGGGTCTGCGGCTTGCGTGTTGTGCAAATCTCGTTAGAAGAGTACCTTGTGCCTAAGGTCGGTAGGACAATATGGGCCCCTTGAATTCCCCGGGGCAGGATGCGGCTGCGAAAACAGGCGTCAAGCCGGGTTTTGCCCGATATACAATCGAACGACCGTTTGAATCTTCGCCCGATGCCATCCTGACAGCGGATGCAGGTGGCGTAACCCGAGCCGCGAGTTCGCGGACGGAAGATCTGTTCGGCTACTCCAGCTTCGACTACTCTAGCCTCGAGCTGATCGGCCACCCGGTCAAGGATCATGCAAAGGTTCCTGCGCCTTGGCGCTTTCAAAGCACCTTCAACGAAAACTCGAACGAAATCATGATCAAACTGGAAGGGCGCAACGCCGGACCCTGGGCAGCCGATTTTGGCCGCCTGTGGGAAGAGAAAGCTCCGGCCGCGGCGCGGAAACAACTGTCCCTCGATTTACGTGAAAGCCACTTTTGCCGCCGCCGGCGAGATCAACATTTTGAGAGCCATCTACTCTCAACACCGAGCGATGATCCTCACCGGCACACCATGGACGAAATATCTTGCCGAAGAGGTGGCGCGCAAGAGCACATAACCAGAGGGCACGGAGGGCTGCGATGTACACGGGACACGATGCAATCAACAACGGGGGTACACCTTCTTATCGTAAAAGCGAATTCTTTAAGGCATTGCCGGCCGCCGCGCTGGCCAACCTGGAGCCGCTGCTTGCTTGCTCCTCCTATCCCGCTGGTGTAGTGCTCGTCAGCGAGACGCAGCCGGCCACGGGCATTTACGTCGTGATGGACGGCGAGGTCAAACTCTCCATCAATTCAAGCGATGGACGCCGCCTGAGCTTTCACATCGCCAGGGCCGGCGAGGTGCTGGGCCTTTCGTCCACGCTCTTCGGCGGCGAATCCGAGATGACCGCCGACACGCTCTATCCGGCCAAAATTGCTCACATCCCGCGCCAGATATTTTTGCAGTTTCTTGTGCTGCATCCTGAGGTTTATCCCATTGTGACGCGCGAAATCAGCCGCAGCTTCAACCTCGCCTGCGAGCAATTGCGCATGGTTGGCTTGTCGGCCTCGGTACATGAACGCCTGGCCCGCCTCTTGCTGATTTGGTGCGATGAGCCCGGCCAGAAGCACGAACGTGCTTCGCACTGCCGCATGTCGATGACTCACGAAGAAATCGGCGAATTTATCGGCACGTCACGCGAGACCGTCACGCGCACACTGAGCATCTTCAAGAACCGCCACCTGGTGGCGCAGCACGGATGCACCCTGACGATTCCGAGTCGCACGGCCCTGAAAACCTACGCCTGCAGTTAGTGCCGCCGGGTTCTTCTTGCGGCGCAGATCTTCATCGGCGAAATCATCGCGCATCCCCGATTAGCGGCCAGAATTCTAGTGCGCGTTTCACTATCGCTTCTTCAATCTGCGCAGCGCAAGCCGCGCGGCGTAGTAGCCACACATCCCGTGAACGCCTCCGCCCGGTGGCGTCGACGCCGAGCACAAATAAAGCTTGGGCGCGCTGGTGGCGTAGCCGCTCGCAGTCGGGCGGAAAAACATCTGCCGGATCGTCATTGCGCCGCCGCTGATGTCGCCGCCCATGAGATTCGCGTCCTTTTCTTCCAGGTCCGCCGGCGAAGAAACGTGCCGCGCCAGAACGCAGTCTCGAAATCCCGGAGCAAAGCGTTCGATCTGCGCCTCGATGCGCTCCGTCATGTCGAATGCCGATCCATTTGGCACATGGCAATAAGCCCACAGCACATGCCGGCCCTCCGGCGCGCGTGACGAATCGTACAGCGTTGGCTGCGCAACCAGCACGAAGGGCCGCTCTGCCTCGCGCCCGTTGGCAACTGCAAATTCCGCCTCCGCGATTTCCTCAAACGTCCCGCCAACGTGAACTGTAATCGCCCGCCGGCAATCGTACGCGCGCCACGGAACGGGCTGCGAAAGCGCGTAGTCTACTTTGAACGCGCCCGGCGCGGGCTGGAATCGCTCGATCTCGTTCTTGTATTTTGGCGCTAACTGTTCGCCTGCAATTGCCAGCAGTTGCCGCGGAGCGGTGTCAAAGAGTACAAGCTCGCTGCTCGATTCCAGTTCGCGGAATGCCGCCGCATCTATGCGGTGCGATGTGTGTACCGTTCCGCCCAGCGTCTTCAGGTATCCGATGAGTGCATGCGTAATGGCCTGCGCTCCGCCACGCGGAATCGGCCAGCCAACCGCATGAACTGTGATGCCGAAGAGCCACCCAATCGTCGCGCTCAAGGGCTGATCGAAGCTCAAAAACGAGTGGCCTGCCAACCCAGCGAAGATGGCTCTCGTGCGCGGGCTGGCGAAGTGGCTGTTGGCAAAGCCTTGCGCCGATTGAAATGCCGTCATTCCCAATCGCGCCATGCGCAGCGGATGGTGCGGGACGCGCAACACCGGCCCCAGCGCGTCTTCAGCAAATTCACTCCAATTATCGGCCGCAGGCTGCATCAAGCCGCGCCAAAGCTTTCCATCCGCGCCCAGCGCGCGCTCCGCATGGTCAAGATCGCGCTCCAATACAACGGCCGAGCCATCGTCGAGCGGATGCGCCACGGGCGCTTCTCCGTGGATCCATTCCAGCCCGTGATCTGCCAGAGGTAGCGAGGCAAAAAACGGCGATCCGGCCGCGAACGGATGCACAGCCGAACCAAAATCGTGCATAAAACCCGGCAGCGTGAGCGGAAGCGTGCGCACCGCGCCGCCCATCTCCGCCTCGGCCTCGAAGACGTCGACTTGCATCCCCGCCTGCGCCAGCACAATGGCCGCGGCCAGCCCGTTGGGGCCCGATCCAATCACGCACGCGCGGCTCATCGTCTCATCTACCTCCGGTCCATCGTTCCTCAGTCGTGCGGTGGCAACTCTTCCGGCCATGCCACCGCGGCAAAGTGTCCGCCCGCAGCCATCGTCAGCTCCGGCGCGTACAAACCCAGATAATTGCGGCGCCACCAGTTCCCCGTTCGCCGCTTCTCATCCATCGTCGTAAACCAGTATTGCCAAATTAGCGCGCGCACATAGCGCGGCGGAATTTGCGGAAAGGGATCGCCGCGGAACAGCGCAAGCACGTCGCCGTCGCCAAGCAGCAGTCGCTCCTCTGTCAACGGCACAAACTCGTTGTCGCGCCAGTTACCGAGGGAGGCGAACCACAGATTCCAGTCGAAGCGGGGCTGATACGGCGCATAGATGCTTGGCGCTTCATTCAATGCCTGCGGCTTGTTCCGGAATAGATACGTCGTCCAATTCGTTCCGTCGTTGGAGCCCTGAAACTCGATCTCGTACCGACCGCGCGTCATAACCGCGAAGAGCCCATACTGATTGGCAATGCGAAATGGTTCGAGCGCGATGAGCGGCTTGACCGGCAACGGAATATTCTGCCACGGAATTCCGATCATCTGTGCGGTCGTGTTGTAGGCGATCCATGTGAGCATCAATGTTGCCGCGGCCAGTTGTGCGGCCCAAACGGAAATGCTCAACTTACCCGGAAATCCGTCGCGTTTCGAATCGTCCGCGGCCCCATGCGCGTTTTTGTCCACGTCAATATCCGCCGTCGTCTCGCTTGCCTCGCCCACGGCAAGACCCGCGGCAAGAATCGATAGCGGCGGCTCTTTGTGCGGTTCAGATATCGGCGCTGCAATCCGCTCCATCTCGCGCGGTCGGAATCGCGCGGGGACGAGTCGATATAGAAATTTGTCATCGAGCAGCAGAACTCCGAGCGAGAGCACCAGATAATTCAGGAACGCATAATTCGCCGTGAGGATGACGCCAATCTCCCAAGGCGTGACGATGAAGAAAAGTATAAGCCGCACGCGGCGCGGAAAGAACATCATGAATAGGAGTCCCAATTCGAGCGCCAGCGTTCCTCCAACGGTGGCCGCGTGGAACCAATGCGGGAGATGCTCGACGTACCATCCGACCCACGTGGGCAGCGGGCCGTTCTGGTAGTACTCGTCCATGGCCGTGAAGTTGCGCCATTGCAGGTCGCCGCTCACCAGCTTCACCAAGCCCGATTCGAAGTAGATTCGGAACCACTCCCATTGCAGCAGGAACCAGCTTGCGCGCGAGGGCGGATCGTGCGCTCCCCAACCCGGCCAGATCCCGCGCGGCGCGAAGAACAGCGCCAGAAATCCTGCTTCGAGCAGCATGCCGTCCGACTGATAGCTGGAGAACACGCTGCTCGCGCCGACAAACGAAAGGAAACAAATAAAGCAGACGAAGAAGCTCAGACGGGGCCAAAGATTCAAGAATGCAATCACGGACCCGATCAGCCCGATCCACGTCACCGTCATCATCATCGCGGAGCTCGACGAGATCCAGTAAAGCGAGGGCGCATACCAATAGCGCTCGAGACCCAACTGCTGCGCCAGATCGGCCAGGTAATCCTGCGCGGGAAGAACCCCGTTTGGACCGATCAGACCTTTGATCTGAAAAATAAGCGAGTAGAAAGCTGAGAAGTAGATGAGAGCCAGCGCGCGCAGAAAGATCCACCGCGGAACCAGTTGCCCACGCGGGCCGCGACGCCCGTCAAAGAGCCACCGGAAGACGTCAATCAGCTTGCTCCACTGCATGTCCCGAACAGGATACCGGCTTGGCAGCGCATCAACCTAAAGGAATGCGCGCGACTTCGACGACCTGCTTCTGACACGGTTGACTGGCCCCCGGTTGACTGGTCTGACCTGTTGGAGTATCAACGCATAGTTATGATTCAAGTCGTCTCCTCCGCTCTCTTCGCTCTGTCGTCAGCCACATGCGCAGGACTCTCCAGCGCGCAAACCGCGATGCAGCCTCCCGCCCCGGCGCAGAACGCCGTTCCCGCGCAGCGCAGCCGCGCCGCGAACCCGGCCAACGCAAGCCGCTTGCAGCTCGAACAATATCTTGACGGCCTCGCGACTCAGGACGAAGCCGCCCGGGCAGCCACAGTCGCCGCCATTCACACGCGCGCCCAAGCCGAGGCGCGCCAGGCCAAAGTGCGTGCGCAGGTTCTTTCTCTCATCGGAGCTCTGCCCCAGCGCACGCCTCTCAATGCAAAGTTTGTCGGCGACGCGCAGGCCGATGGCTTTCGCATTCGCAAAGTCATCTTTGAAAGCCAGCCCAATTTCTTTGTCACGGCGCTGCTTTATGTTCCCGATGGCGCCGCCGGCAGCGGCAAGCGCGCAGCCATCATTATCAGCCCGGGCCACGCTCCCAGCGGCAAAGCGGGCGACGCGCCCATCGCCGCGATCTTCGCCAAGAATGGCTTCATCGTGCTCTCCTACGATCCCATCGGCCAGGGTGAGCGCCTGCAGTATCCCGATCCTGCGAAGCCCGGCGCCTCGCTTGCCGTACGCCCCACCGGCGAACACGGCGAAGCCAGCGTGCAGCCCATGCTGATCGGCGACACGTTCGCGCGTTACGAAATTTGGGACGCGATGCGCGGCGTTGATCTTCTCGCTTCCCTTCCCGAAGTCGATCCGCATCGCATTGGCGCGCTCGGCTGTTCGGGCGGAGGAACGATCACCGCGCTCACCGGCGCACTCGACACGCGCATCGCAACCATCGGCACAGCTTGCTACATCACTTCGTTCGACGCGCTGCTGCCCGCGCTCGGTCCTCAGGATGCCGAACAGTCCACTCCGCACTTTATCTCTTCAAGCCTCGGCTTCCCCGACTGGATCGAACTCGCCGCGCCTCGGCCCTACGCCGTCCTCTCCACCTATTCCGACATGTTTCCCTTCGCCGGCGCGCGCTCGACAGTGATTGAAGCGCGCCGCTTCTACTCTCTCTTCGATCCAGCCAGCGCGGGAACTCCCGTCGGAGGCGCCGCACCCTCCATCCCGCCGACGCCCACCGTTCCTGCGCTCAACACCGACACCACAAATGCCGTCTCGTCGCAGGCACGCCTCCAGTGGATCACTGGACCCGGCGGCCACGGCGCGCTCATGCCGATCATGGGCAACATCGTCAGCTTCTTCTTGCGCAACCTCGAACCCGGCGCCGACGCTGATCACCCGTTTCTTCCGGCCGGAGAAGGTCCGCGCGCCGCAATGGCCCTGATCGCCTCCGTGCCCAAAGACGCATTCCAAGTGACGCCGACAGGCCAAGTGGCCACCAGTTATCCCGATTGCGCCACTGTCTACTCGCTGAACAAGAAACGCGCAGCGCGGCTGATTCCCGCCCATCGTCCTCTGATTGCCTTCGACAAACTCGGCCCAATGATTCGCGAAGCGATCGGTGCCGAGGCAAAGCCCAGCGCATCTAAATTCGATGCGGCATTTCTGGCTGCCAAATCCGGGCCACTGGATTTTCCAGCTTCCGGCGGCCTGCATCTTGAAGCCGATCTCGCCATTCCCTCTTCGCCGGGCCGTCATCCGGCCATCCTCATGCTCGTTCCCAACTCGATTCACGGGCAGGACGCAATCGCGCGCGCCAATCAAGCCAAATTCGAATCGCTCGCCGCTCGAGGCAACGTGGTCCTCGCCCTTACACCCCGTCCATCGCCTCCAGGCACTGACGATATGAAGGCTCCTCTGCTTGGGCCGTTCTATCTGCTCAGCCTGCGTGCCCATCTGGTCGGGCGGACGCTCGTTGGCCTCCGCGCCGACGACGTGATCCGCGCCGTCGATTATCTCGCTAGCCGCGCCGATGTCGATCCCGCTCACATCTCCGCGCACGCAAGCGGCCACCTGGGCCTCGTGCTCCTTCATGCCGGCGTGCTCGATCGAAGAATTCGCGCCATCGAAGTCGACCATGTGCTCTCGAGCTACCGCAGCCTGGTCGATGCTCCTGTGCCAACTGGCGCGCCAGAAGACGTGATTCCCGGCGTGCTGCTTCACTACGACATTCCCGATCTCGAGCGCGCGCTCGGGGCCCGCCTCAAAGAAAGCGATCCGCTCAGTGGCACTGATGACCTAAGCCAGGATTCAACCCCGCTCAGCGTGATTAGCGGCGCATCGCCGTGAGGAGATGAACCAACGCAGCTGGCCGGAACGAACCAAGGAAATCGTTATCGTCTCGTCCGTCGAGGACCATTGATCTTGGCCGGTAAATCAAACATTTCAAGATATTTAAGCTATAATTCGAATTCAGAGCAGGCCTTCGAAATTGCCCTGCATTTTGCCAAAATTTAGTTGCCATAATCGACCGCGGCCTTCTTCTGTTCTTTATGCGGCCTGATCCATGAGAGTATCTTTTCGATGCGCCAATCCTTATTTGATTTAACTGGCAGAGTCGCCGTAGTCGCCGGTGGAACCACCGGCCTGGGCCGCGCCATGGCCCTTGGCCTCGCCGCTGCTGGAGCCGATGTGGTCTCCAGTGCGCGCCGCCCGCAGGAAGTTGCGAACGCCGCCGCGGAGATCGAAGCCCTGGGTCGCCGCTCTTTGCGCGTGGTAAGTGACGTACTCGACCGCTCTTCAATTCAGGCGCTGCATGATGCAGTGGTCGCGGAGTTCGGCAAGATCGACATTCTGGTAAACGCCGCCGGCATCACCTGGAAATCCCCGGCGCTGCAGACCACCGAATCCGATTGGTCGCGCATCATCGAAACCAATCTAACCGGCACGCTTCGCGCTTGCCAGATCTTCGCCGCAACCATGGCGCGCGCCGGCTACGGACGCATCATCAACGTCGCCTCTCTGGGTTCGTTTGTAGCATTTCGCGGAGTCGCGCCCTACTCAGCCAGCAAGGCAGCTGTGGTCTCGCTAACCCGCACCCTCGCCATCGAGCTGGCGCCCAGCGGAGTCAACGTGAACGCCATTGCGCCCGGCGTCTTTTCCACGGAATTGAATCGTGCGCTTGTGCAGGGAACAGAGCGCGGTCAGGAGTTGCTGATGCGCACTCCCATGCACCGCTTTGGGCAGGCGGATGAGCTGGCCGGAGCGACTATCTTCCTGGCTTCAGAAGCTGCTTCGTTTGTAACCGGCGAAGTCATCGCTGTCGACGGCGGATTCCTGGCGAGTGGCGTGAATCAATAGGTTAAGCCGATGCGCTTCCCTTCCGCCCTCGCCGCGCAATTAAACCAGCTCCATTGCTACGGCACAAACGGCGCGATTTGCACTTTTCGTCCTTCAGCGCACGATGTGTAGATGCTCTTCACCAATTGCAACGCGCGGTATCCATCAACTCCGGACGACGCGGGCGGTCTGCCTGTCTTGCATGCCTCGGCGAAGTCGGCGAGTTGCCGCTCAAAAGGAGTGAGTGAAATCGCCATCGGGTCCGATGCACCCGACTTGGCCTTATGCGAAATCGGCGCCGGCTCGCCTTCATCGTCGCGTACGTCCCACGTCGTCAATTGATCGCCGGTCACAATTGCGCTTCCCTTCGTTCCATGAATCTCGATCCGCTCCGGGTAGCCGGGCCACAGCGCCGTCGCGGCCTGAATCACGCCCGTTGCGCCCGATGCGTAATGAAGCACCGCATTCACCAGGTCCTCCGATTCAATCTTGTGCGTGGCGCCAAGATGCCAGAATCCAAACACCTCATCGACCGCGCCGATCAGGTGCAACAGCACGTCCACCTGGTGAATGCCCTGGCCGATCAGCGCGCCGCCGCCTTCGCCGGCCCAGCTTCCCTTCACCGGTCGCGCATAATACTCATCCGTCCGGTGCCACTTCACATATGCATCGGCCTCGAGGATTCGGCCCAGCCTTCCCGCTGCGATTGCGCGCTTCAGGAACAGCGTCGAGTCGTCGAAGCGATGTTGGCTCACTGCGCCCAGTTGGATCCCCGCCTCGCGCGCCACTTCGATCATCCGCGCCGCGGTCTTCAGGTCCACGGCCATCGGCTTTTCTACAAGCACATGCTTATGCGCGTTCGCGCCCAGTTCCACCGCTGCCAGCCTGTAGCCGGGAAAGGTACAAACATCAATAAAATCCACGTCCGCAATTTGGCAAAGTTGCTCCGGCGAGGCGAAAAACTGCGCGCCCCACGCGTCGGCAAATTTGCGCCCGCGCGCTTCAGTCCGATCAGTCACAGCTGCGATCTCGCAGCCAATATTCCTGTAGGCTTGCGCGTGCTTGCCCGCGATTCCGCTGGCGCCGATAAATCCAACTCTCATGTTTGGTTTGTCTCCCGCCGCGTTCCCGCACATCATCATACGGGCCGCGAAGGATTCTATGCGTGTGCCGGGACAAGTTTGGGACTGGTTCGCTCGCTTCCTGGTTCATGGCGCGAAGCGTAGTCCACCTGCCGGAAGAGTACCTTATGCAGGACCAGCGCAGCAGCGCCGCGCAACCGAGCTGCATCGCCATCCATGGCCGCCACCACGCGCGGAGTTTGCGGCGTAATTGATTTTGCAATCAATTGGCTCTCCAGCAAGGGGCGGATGCGCTGCCACAGCGCCGTGCAATCGCCCACGATAATGATCACCTCGGGCGCCAGCCCGGCCGTCAGCATGGCCAAACCACGCGCCAGGTAGGCCATCATCTTGTCGATCGAGCGCAGCGCGCGGATGTCTCCCTTTAACGCAAGATCGAGCAGTTCCTGAAACGAAGTCAGCGTGCTTTCCGGGGCCAGCTCCTGGAAGTAGCGTACCCCGGCGCGGTTCGACGCGAATGTCTCCCAGCAACCCACGCTGCCGCAGCCGCAAACTGGGCCGGTCTCTTCAATCGGCATATGGCCAAATTCGCCCGCCATGTCATCCCTGCCCCGCGCAATTCGCCCGTCGACCAGCAATCCCGTGCCGATTCCCTCTGCGACCGCCACCACCAGCATGTTCGACGTGTCGTTGAAATTGCCGAACCAGCGTTCCGATAGCAGGCACGCGTTAGCCGCATTCTCCATTTCGATGGGGGTATTCAGAACCCTCTGCAGCTCCTCGTAGAGGTAAAGATCGATTTGGCCCCACGGCGCATTCGGCGAAAAGACGAGGCGATGCGTTCTCTGGTCAACGCGCCCAGAGACGCTTACGCCAAGGCCCTGAAACACGCGGTCGCCGTAAGTAGCGCGCAGCGATCGCGCCGCCTCCGCCATATGCGCAATGGCCCTTCTGGCTTCCTCGGGCGTGGAACCGGCCTTGATGTCGAAAGCGACTGCTTCCCGACCCAGAATCTTGCCGTTGATGTCGACGACGGCCAGATTGGCCTTCCCCGGCCGCAGATCGATGGCCAGCGTAACGTGCTGGTCATTGAGCGTCACATAGGTTGGCCGGCGGCCCCGCGGCAACCTTCCCATACTGCCCGGCACCACCCATCCCTCGTCCATGAGCTGGCTGATGATGACCGAAACGGTGCTGGGTTGCAGTCCCGTCAAACGCGCCAGGTCAGCCCGGCTCACCGGCTGATGGATGTGAATCGCATGCAGAAGAATGTCGCGATTGATCTCGCGCGCAGTCTCGCTGGAAGCGACGGCGCGGCGCGGTCGAACGGGTTTATCGGTTGTGTGCATGGCTCGTGGCTCTCGTCATCTCCAGGGCCCGGCATCTTCGGCCCATGGCCCCTTGTGGCGCACCGAACTTACAGCGCCCGCACTCCCGCAATCACTATATCCGAGGCGGCGCAGTTCCATAGCGATTTCGCAATCTAACGCACTCGAAGGTGCGATTGCGCCTGGCGGAGACCTTCCAGAGTAATGCTCAATCATGATCGCTGCCCCATCCGGCAGCAGGCCTGCCGGGGGGGCGGCGGCTCGCCATTTTTGATTCGACTGTTGCACAAAAGCGATTTTCCTCAAGACTTGACTCTCCCATGGCGACCCCGGGGGGAGCACCTCCAAATGGGCAAGTCGTTTGAGGGATGCTCCGCTTTGTGAAGTTCTTGATCGCAAAGTGTTTCTTCTCTTGACAAAGCTCATTTCAGCTTCATATACTTCGCGACGCCAACTAAATTTGGCAACTGCGCGTCGTCCCGGTTTTTTTGCGTAGCCCATCGTCCGTGCCGTCGAGTGTTCACAACAATGCGGCGGAACCCCAGCGGACGGGTCGGGCTAAGGGTCAAGGGACAGATCTGCAGGTGATCTCACTTACTTTGGAGGCAGCATATGACAGGGTGGAAATCACTACATGAAGCAGGAAAACGGCTTCGTATGAATTCAAATACTCTTTCCAAGTTGTTGATGATTCCATGTGTCGCGCTGTCGATTCTCGCACTGGTGCTCATTGCCAGCCCCTCGGCCCGCGCGCAGGGCGGTGGCAACGTCGCCATTACTGGAACTGTGTCTGATCCTTCCGGAGCGGTGATCGCCGGAGCCAAGGTGACGGTGACCCAGCTGAGTACCTCTCTCGTCCACACTGACACTACGAACAGCAGCGGCTTGTTCACCTTTCCCTCACTGCCCGCATCCACCTATTCAGTGGCGGTGGAGACGCCGGGATTCAAAAAGTGGTCACAGACTGTCGTAATGTTGGCTGACCAGGTCCGCAACATGGACATCCGCATGGAAGTCGGCGCGCAGACCCAACAGGTCACGGTGGAGACATCGGCTGTACAGGTTAACACCGTGAATCCGACACTGGGCCAGGTGATTGAGCAATCGCGATTGGTCGACATTCCCCTGAACGGAAGAAATGCTGCCGACCTTACGCTGATGGTGCCCGGCGCCATATCGGCAAATGCGAACAATGCCGGCGCATTGCAGGGCGATACAAAGCAGATTCCGGGCGCCGACGCGATTGCGGTGAACGGCGCCAGACCGGATCAGATCGCCTACAACCTCGACGGTGGCAACAACGAAGACCTGATGAGCAACGTCAACGATCCTTTCCCTATGCCTGACGTGCTCCAGGAGTTCAGCGTTCAGACCAACAGCTTCGACGCGCAGTATGGCGCCAATGCGGGCGCAGTTGTGAACGTCGTCACCAAGTCCGGTACCAACCAGTGGCATGGGGGGCTATTCGAGTTTGTTCGCAACCGGGCCTTCAATGGCACAAACTACTTTGCCACTGCCAAGGATCCGCTGAAGCGCAACCAGTTCGGCGCAACCCTGGGCGGTCCCATACACAAGGACACGACCTTTATGGAGTTCGGGTGGCAGAAAACCATCCTGCGCGACATCAACAATGCGACCAACGCGGTTATCCCAACCGCGGCGAACGTGACTGGCGACTTCTCCAACTATCTGACCGTCGGCCCCACCAATCCCCTCTCGGGCGGCAAGACCGTAGTACTCCAGAACCCCTGGTACCGCCAGGCGCTTACCAATAACACCAACAACATCGCGAGCCTGCTTGACCCGGTGGCCGTCGCCATGACCAAGCTGCTGCCGATTTCTTCGGCCTCTTCGAGCGGCTTTGTTACCTACGGCACCCCGCTCAAGGAGAACTTTGACGAATACCTTGCACGCGTGGATCAGGTTTTCCACGGCCAGAACCGCCTTTTCGGTCGCGCCTACTTCGACAAGTACGTACACGCGCCCACCTATGATGGCAAAGACATCCTCACCGATGGCCCTGGCTCGTCCATTACCTTTTTCAATATCGCGGTTGGTTACACATGGGTCATTTCGCCCTCGATCGTCAATAACACCATCATTGACGCCATCCGGTCGAATTCCGACCGCGGGCAGCAGGGCGGCCCTGGCGGCACGGTTCCGGATATGAAGACCTTCGGATCGCAGGATTACCAGTTGCCCACAGCGCAAAGCGGCATCCGCAGCTTCGCCGTCTCCGGCGACTTCACGCTCGGCAACTTCACTGACGCGCATTTCATCCGCAACACCGGTGACCTTCGCGATGTGCTGAGCTGGACCAAGGGCAAGCATCAAATGACTTTCGGCGCAGATCTGGAGATGGATCAGTCGAACATTCGCAACACCGACCTCCTAAACGGAAGCTGGAGCATGAACAACGACAACTCTGGCTTGGCGATGGCGAACTTCATGATGGGATACCAGAATGCGTTCAGCCAGACCTCGGGAAATTACTCCGACTCGCGCGAGAACCCTCTCGGGTTCTTCGCGCAGGACACCTGGAAGATGACGCATCGACTCACAATGACTCTGGGCGTCCGCTATGAGCCTCAGCAGGTGATGAAGGAGATCCGCGGCCGCATCCAGCAGTTCCGTCCCGATGCGCAGGCTGCCGGCATCCATTCGTCCATCATTCCCAGCGCGCCTGCCGGCTTGTTCTTCATCGGAGACACATACAACAACATGGGCGTTCCTGATCGCGGAGAGACCGGCGACTTCAACAATATCGGACCCCGCGTTGGCATTGCCTGGGATCCAACCGGAACAGGAAAGATGTCGATCCGCGCAGGCGGTGGGTTGTTCTATGAATCCCGTCTGCCAGGATTGTTTCTCAACGATGCCTCTATTTCCTCACCCTTCAGCCTGCGCATCGACCTCATCGACTGCACCTCCAACACCGCCTGTCCCTCCGGAACCCTATCCTCGACGATTGGGGGCCCCAACACCGGCCTCGTTAATCCGCTGGCGAGCAATCCCAATTTCACCAATGGTTTCCCGCAGCGGTTTACTCTCTCGCAAGCGCCCAAGAACGCGACGTTTGTCGCCAACCCCGCGCTTTTCAGCTTGCAGCCCGGCGTATCGTGGCACACGCCGGAAGTGTACGACTATAACGTAACCTACGAATATCAGTTGCGCTCCGATACGGTGCTGCACGCCTCCTATGTCGGAACGCGCGGTACCCACCTTCGGCAGGACCAAAATCTGAATCCGGGCATCTTCGGCAATGGCGCTACGGAGCAGCTATCGCGCCCCTACCAACCGTTTACTTTTATTTACGAAAATCGCAACACCGGCGGCAACCGCTACGACGGTGTGCAATTCGATCTCGAAAAGCGGCCGGCGGGCGGCAGCGGCATTCTGAGCCAGATCACGCTGCTGGCCAATTACACCTATTCGAAGGTGACGGATTACGGCTTGGCGGAAAACGGCGGCATTACGGATATCGGTTCGAGCGCCGGTTCCAATATGTCGTTCTACAACTCCGGTCAGCATAACTTCGAGACTGGCCCTGCCACCTTCGACCACGCCAACCGCTTCGTGCTTTCGTATGTTTGGGATCTTCCCAAACTGACTGGGGCTAACGGAGCGTTGCGTAGCATCGCTGGCGGATGGCAGTGGACAGGCCTCTATTCCTTCCAGACCGGCGATCCGATGACCATACTCTCCGGATCTGACAATTCGCAGACCGGGAACGGCAATGATCGCGCCAACTACACCGGCCAGGCCGGTCAACTGGGCAACCTCGGCACTCCCACACCCTGCAATGCCAGCGTTACCCACTGCTTTGCCTGGTTCAACACCGGCAACTTCGCACAGCCGGCAACCGGTACCTTTGGTAACGTAGGCAAGGGAACCTACCGCGGCCCGAACCTCTGGGATATGGACACCGGCGTCTTGAAGAATATCTACCCGATTCCCTCGCATGAGAACCTCAGCTTCCAGTTGCGGGGCGAGTTCTTCAACCTCTTCAACCATCCGCAGTGGGCCGATCCCAACTTGACCTTCAACAACGCCGCCTTTGGCACCATCCGCGGCACAATCGGAACCAATGCGGATTACCGCATTATCCAGCTCAGCCTGAAGATGAACTTCTAGCAGAAAGACAACCATCAACTGAGGGCGCGCCGCAATTCGGACGCGCCCTTTCTTTTTGCGCACAGCGCAGGCGGGCCCTCATTCGTGCGACTTAGTCCTCATGCCCTTGGAGCGCTGGTCTCGACGCTCATTCTCGCCGCATTCACATGCCTCTGGGCTGTTGCCGCTACACTTTTCTTTGGAGATGCATCATGACTCTTCCTGCCAGACTGCGGCCAATTCTTTTCAGTCTTTCCGCCCTTCTTTTGTGCACCGCGCCGTTTGCGCAACAGTCTTTCGCACAAGCTTCCGTTCGGGACGCCAAACTGCAACTCGTCATCGTGCTCACCCGTCATGGCGTTCGATCACCGCTCACTGCGCAAGCCGACCTCGACAAATTCTCAGCGACGCCCTGGCCCAAATGGGAGGTTGCACCCGGACTCCTCACAGCGCACGGCTATCAGTTAATGAAGCTGTTCGGCAACTGGGATCGGACGAAGTTCGCCGGCGAAGGCCTGCTCGCGCCCTCCGGTTGCGCCGACGCCGGCCACGTCACGATCGTGGCTGACACCGACCAGCGCACGCGCGAAACCGGCAAAGCTCTTTCCGAGGGGATGTTTCCGGATTGCAATATCGAGGTTCATTCGCGCCCTGATGGCGTGCCCGATCCCCTTTTCAGCCCGCGGAATGCCGGCGTCGGCCATCCAGATCCGACTCTTGCCGCGGCAGCAATCACTGGGCGCATCGGCGGCGACCCCGCCAACCTGACCGAAACCTACCGTCCGCAGTTGGCTGCACTTGATCGCATTTTGTCCGGTTGCGGTCACTTGCCGCCGAATCCGCGGCGCACATCGATCCTTGAAACTCCCGCCAGCCTTAAGCCTGGAACAGCCGATTCTCCCGTCGCGGCAAGCGGCCAGTTCTTCACCGCTTCAACTCTGGCAGAGAACCTCCTCCTCGAGTACACGCAAGGCATGAGCGACGCCAACACCGGATGGGGATGCCTCGACGGAGCGAACTTGCGCTTCGTGATGCAGGCCAACATTGCGGCGTGGAACTATCAAGATCGCACGCCCACCATCGCACGCACGTACGCCTCGAATCTGCTCGACCATATTCGCCGGACAATGGAGCAAAGTGTGACCGGCAAGGTCGCTCCCGGTGCGCTCGGCAAGCCCGGCGATCATCTCGTTATCCTTGTCGGCCATGACACCAACATTGTCACACTCGCCGGCGCGCTCGGAATCGACTGGATTGAAGACGGACGCGTGGACGATTCACCCCCAGGCGGCGCATTGGTCTTCGAACTTTGGCGTTCGCCAAAGTCCGGGCCCTACGTGCGCGTCGCATTCACCGCGCAAACTCTCGAACAGATGCGCAACACGGAGCCGCTCACTCCCGCGAACCCGCCCGCCGAGGCGCCCATATTCGTCCCTGCATGCAGCCGCTCCGATCTCTCCTGCACCTGGGATGGTTTTTCCGCTGCACTGCGTCAGGCCACCGATCCGGCCTACGTCACCGCGCTGCCGTGATATCGTTTCCGGCGTATAAAATGGCCCCGCGAATTGGTTCGCGTTTTTTTCGGGAGCACAAATGAACGCCCTGTCGAAGTTTGCCGCCTTGAGCTTATTCGTTCCGGTCGCAGTCACTACTGTCTACGCGCAACAGGACTATTTCAGCAATTGGCCCGCCGGCCGCTCGCCGCTGGAAGTGGGAAAAGCGCTCGCCGAGCATTTCGTTACCAGCCCACACCAGCACAGCCCGGGCACTATCTTTTATGGCGAGGTCGGCACATGGTACGGCGCGCTCACTTTTGCGGAGCTGACGCACGACACCGATTTGCGCGATCGCCTGATCAGGAAATTCGATCCGCTCATGCCCGGTGGCGCAGAGGCTGCACTCGTCCCCATGCGCGACCACGTCGATGACTCCATCTTCGGCACTGTGCCGCTCGAAATCTACATGCAGATCAAGCACACGCAGAGCGAGGGCGCCCAAATCGAGGCCAGGAAGTATCTCGACTACGGCATCGGGTTTGCGGACCGGCAATGGGAAAATCCGCAGCCTGACGGCCTATCGCACGAGACTCGCTACTGGATCGACGATATGTACATGCTCACCATCCTGCAGTTGCAGGCTTGGCGCGCCACCGGAGACAAAAAGTATCTCGACCGCGACGCCAATGAGATGGTCGCTTACCTCGACAAGCTTCAGCAGCCCAACGGCCTCTTCTATCACGCGCCCGATGTTCCGTTCTTCTGGGGCCGCGGCGATGGATGGGTAGCCGCCGGCATGACGGAGATGCTGCGCGATCTGCCCGCGGATCATCCGCAGCGCGCGCGCATTATGGCCGGCTACAAACTGATGATGGCCGCGCTCCTGAAATATCAGGCGCCCGACGGCATGTGGCGTCAGCTCATCGATCACGATGAGGCGTGGGAAGAATCTTCGAACTCCGGCATGTTCACCTTCGCGCTGATCACCGGCGTCAAAAATGGCTGGCTCGACGCGGCCACTTACGGCCCCGCCGCGCGCAAGGGGTGGATCGCGGTCACCGGCTTCATCGACCAGAACAACGACATGACCAGCGTCTGCGAGGGCACCGGCAAGCTCAACAGTCTCGATTATTATCTGCAGCGCAAGCGCAGAACTGGCGACTTCCACGGCCAGGAGCCGGTGCTCTGGGCCGCATCAGCGCTGCTACGGTGATTCGCGCCGCGTCGTAGTCGTCGTTGATGAAGTGCTGATCCGTTGACTGGCTTTCGCGCGACAGTCCATCCCTACGCATAGAGCGGCTTGTTCTGTTCCCTGCTCCCTATTCCCTGTTCCCTGCTTTTCTCAATCCAGCCTCGTCAAATACGCATTGCCTTCCACTGGTTGCAAATGGCGCGCGATTTGTTCGGCGCTTGCCCGATCGTCACCCTGCGGCCGGATGCGCACCCAGAAGTTCTTCTCGCCGGGAAACTCAATCACGTTCGCTCCCGGATAGTCGTTGAGCAACTCCGCCTTCAACGCAATCGCGTCATCCTCGTCATGGAACGCGCCGATCTGCACGCACCAGCGCCCACCCGTTGCAATTGGCTTAGGCGTTTCGTACACATCCATGCGCACCATCGCCATGCCCACACGATAAACACCCACTGCTTTGGCCGAAGCAATCGTCAGGTCGAGCATCCTGCCTTCAACAAACGGACCGCGGTCGGTGATCCGCATCGCGCTCGATTCGCCGGTCTTCATGTTGGTCACCACCACCAGCGATCCCATGGGCAGCGTGCGATGCGCGGCTGTCATCGCATCGTCGTCAAATACTTGCCCATTTGCGGCGCGGCGACCCTTGTAAGGCGCCGTGTACCAGGTAGCGTAGCCAACCTCGCTGAGAACCGGCTTGTGCGTCGCAACAAATGTGAGATCGTCGTCGTCGATCCCTCCCGGCGGCGCCGGTGTTATCGGAATCCTCGCGGGTGCCGATGCAATTGGGGCCGCGGGCGCAGGCTCAGCCTCCGGCGGCAACGCCTGCGGCGGAACTACGCGCGTATTCTCACGGTGCTTGCAGCCACTCACGCTCAACAACAAACCGGCCAGCAAAGCCGCGAACACGGCAGCCCTTAGAATTTTCGAAAATCGACCTGCCGAGAACAGAACTCCCGCGAGCCGACCTGCTGAAAACCGACCCGCCGAAAACGGACCTGCCGTGAAATGAACGGCGACCCACGGAACCGCCCCGCGCCAAATCCGTCCGCGCCTGCCTGCATCGGCCCGCACATCCGTGCCCTGCAACTCGCCTCCGCTCAAGAGCGCGGCTCCCCATCCGAATTGTTCGGCTGCGAGCTCGCCTGCCCCGGCGTCTGCCCCGGCGTCTGACCGCCGGGCTGGCTCGCCGCCGCACCGCCTTGCCGCTCAAAGCGGTCGGCCAGTGTGCGCAGCGTATCGGCAGTCATGCGCATGGCGCTGATCGACTCCTTGCGAACCTGCGGAATCACAGCGTCGTTCACATAAGTAATCGCGTGGCGCAACTCCATCTCGATCAGCTCAATCGCTTCGTCAATCCGCTGGCCCACGGTTCTCGGGCCATATCCCGGTGTATTTGGTGCGCTCATATTGATAAATCCTTTCGCCAGCAGGCAGGTCCCCTCGCGACTCGATTCGACAAGCCCTTTCGCGACTCAATATGTCCCTTCGCGAATAGCCTGTTCAAAGTCTGCGCGACCCAGCCCGCCGCGTCAATGTCTCCGCGTCCATCGGGCACCGCCGGAATCACTATAGACGCAAGCGTACCGCTTTCGCATGATCACTTTAGATGACAAATGGACGGGATGCGGCTTCTCTCCCGCATGGCTTCGCCGGCCGCTCATCTTCAGCATGCCTCTCTTCGCTCTGGCGCTATTCCATTGCGCCTGCGAATATGCCGGCGTTCAAGGCCACGCCACCGAAACTCGCTCATCAAAGGTGCATGTGCCCGGGCATGAAAACCTGACCCCTGACCACAAATTCATTCGGCCGCAGAACGCAATCGAGGGTCAATCCCAGTTGCTGTCCGTACTCTTTCACTTCTGAATTGCGGTCAAGTTCTTTGTATGAAGAAAGTTTTCATCATTGGTAAGGACCTGTAGGTTGATCTGATCGGCCGCGTACTCCTTCTCCGCCTCGCTCACACAACCCGTCGGCTTAGTGAGGGGGGCGAATTCAGAATCCGGTCGCTTGTCCGAAGATGGCGCGCCTCCGCTGTCGGCGCGAACCCCTCCCACTGTGTACATCTGACAATCGAGTTTGGCTAGGGTGTACTTGAGTTGCACATCGACGTTTTTCTTCTTGAGATCGATGAGCGCCTTGTAGTGGCGAAGGTTCTCTTGTTTTTCTTGAGGCGTCTGACCCGTAACATTGCATTGGTCCCTGGCGGCCCCTGCGTCGATCTCGGCCTTCTGGCGATTGGCGTCATTTTCTTCACGGCGTTTCTGGATGGTTGTCTCTGCGTTTTGAAATAACTTCTGCGCCCTATCCATGCAGGCGCCCGGCGTGGGATCGACTTTGCAGCGCAGTTTAGCGTTCTCGTAATCGTGGTTGGCCTGCGCTAACCGATCCTTGAGGCCGGCTTCGACGCTTTCGTACTGGGCAACCTGGGCCTGTGAAAGGTTGCCGTCGGGAACGGTCGCGCATGATCCGGCGTCGGCACTTTGGGCTGCGGCGGCAAACTGATTGTTGTGCGCGGAAAAGCAGACGACACTCAAAACCAGCGTGAGCATCAGCAACGAGATAGACGCCGACCGTGTGTGCGATTGCGAGTGATTCCTCATTTCTCCTCCTCGATGCCTGCGCCTCGCCAAGCGACGGTCCTCGTGCTACCAGAGATTTCGCCTCCCCGGCGCGTGGTTTCAGAGTGTCGCGCGGTTCCAAAAGGCGCCCCAATTGAAGTTAAGTTGAGGAACGTCCCGCCTGTCGCCAGGCTTCAGGCAGAGGTCTCAGGATCAAGTGATGTAGAGAGACTAAAGCCAATAGGCGGTCTTTCGTTCGTCGCATTCTCGAAGCCGCTCTTGAGGCTCTCCATGGCTTCAGGAATTAGTGTGTCTCCCCAACCATTTGAGTGTAGTTTGACGGTCTGTGGCTTCAATTCACCAAACGTCAGCTTGGAACTAGCTTCGTTAATTGCTTTCAAGCGAACGGTGAACGCAACTTTGGCATAGGAACCCATGGCAGAATGACCAAGCGAGATTGACACTCCGACTCCCCATTCCCCTGTGTCCCTGTAGTGATGACACGCTTGGTAAAAGGAGAACACTTCGTCCGCTCTGGCGATGTAAATCTGTAGATCATTATCCCAACGCAGATACCGAACCTTATCCTCAGGTATGCCACAATGCTTGACGAAGCGTCTGATGACAGACTCCAAGTCTGCTTTCAAGCGCTCCTGACGATTCACCCAAGCCCGCGAAACGGCAACAAGTTCTTCATAGTAGCTCATGATTTCAACTCCCTCCGCCGTAGACTGCCTTCCATTTCAGAAACTGCGCGTTGTTCGTTTGAATTGATCCTTGTGGGATCTGAAGAGTCATCACTTCAAATTTGTGGCTCGCGTCGAATGAGTCTCTGAGAGTGAGGACGTAGTCACTTACGGGCATCAAGTAAAGGCTCTCTTTATCCCAATCCATGTTTGCGTCTTCAAACGTGAAGATGAAGAATCCGTCCTTGGTGATTCCTCGCTTGAGAGGATCATTGCCATTCACTGCTGCCGAAAGCCTTGGAAACGCTGACAACGTATTGCCAAAGACCTCTGTGAGCGTTTCGTTTCCGAGCTTGAAGTTGCTCACATGCTCTATGGCGTTCCCTTTAATCGTGAAGTCATCGCCAACTCCGGTATACCGCTGACCACCTACCGTCAGCGAGAGGGTGCCGTCTTTGATGAGCGTCTCAGTGTCGGTCAAATTCGTGATGCTCAAATAAGCGTAGAAATGAAGCAGCAGTTTCTTTGTGTTTGGTTTTACAGATGTGTCAAAGAACACTGCTTTTTGTTCAATCTTGAGTCGTGGCGTGAGATTCTTTGATACTTCGCTCAGATAGGCCTCGTGTTCGTTTGTCCATGCACGATAGCCACCAAAGATAAGCGCGAGGACAGCGGCACCTACCAGCCAGTAGACAGGCACGTTCTCGCCCTTCACATGCTCAACTACCGCAATAATAAGGAGAGCAAGGGCTAGAAAGGCGCCGGTGAGGCCAGCGACACCCGCCGATTTTATGAAGCGCAAAAACCGCAAACCATTACTCATTCTGACTGCCCTATTTGTTCGCGTTAGATGCCAACCATAATACGTCAAAGAAAAACCCGGTCCCCCCGCCAGGCCTCTACGCAGTCGTAGTTGCCGGCGTACCAACCAAGTAACCCTCACTCCTCCAATCACTTGCCCCGCCCCGCAACCCCTCCAAAGCCACCCCCATTCGCCGCCGCCATATCCCCATCCAACCTCCATATCCGCCGTTCACTGCACTCCCCTTGGGTTGACCGCCCATCCGAATTACCCTTGTAATGACCTTTTTAGCCTTCGGTTTATCCCATGGAAACCAAGGTTTCGAGCCGGGCAACAATTTGATTCCCGGCGCCTTCAATCACCCTAGAGGAGACAGAATCGATGTCCAAAGCCACTAAGTATGCCGAGAAGGCCGCCGTTTACGCAGCCAAGGGAGCATGGGTTGTTTTTGAGCGCTTGAACCGCATCAGCCCCAACGCCTCCTTCACGCCGAAATGGTCCGACAAGCCTCTCCTCAAGAGCTATCAAAAGGAGAAGCCGCCCCTCGGCTGGCCGCGCACCACGGATTCGCTCTGTCCCAAGTGCGTCCCTGAGATTCGCAAGCAGATCCTCGACGGCAAGCTGCCCCACGAAGTCCTCCTCAATGAAAAGGTTGGCGAAATCAAGGCCCAGATTATCGAGCGCGACGGCAAAATCCTCATGGTCAAGGACTGCCCCAAGCACGGCCACTTTGAAGACGTCATGTCCATGGACCCGGTCTTCTTCAAGCATCTTGAAGAGAGCTTCCCCGGCCGCGACATCCGTGCCCACGGCCAGGGTGACGAGAAACTGCACAATCACGGCACTTCGACCGTCACGCACGGCCGTGGCTCGGTGCTCACCATCGATCTCACCAACCGTTGCAACATGATGTGCGATCCCTGTTTTATGGACGCCAACCAGGTTGGCTTCGTCCACGAGCTTACGTGGGACGAGATCAAGACCATGCTCGACAACGCCATTACCGTAAAACCGAAACGTCAAATGAGCGTACAGTTCAGTGGCGGCGAGCCTACGCTGTCGCCCTACTTCCTTGACGCTGTCGCCTACTCGCGCAAGGTGGGCTACAACTCGGTTCAGGCCGCCTCAAACGGCATTGAGTTCGCCAAGTCGAAGGAGCTTTGCCGCGCCGCTGCTGAAGCCGGCCTCCGTTACGTCTATCTCCAGTTCGACGGCATCGGCAACGCCGCCAACTCGCATCGCAAAGTCGGCAATCTGTTCGACGTAAAACTGCAGGCCATCAACAATCTTCACGAAGCCGGCGTTGAAATCGTGCCCGTCACGACCATCATCAACGGCATCAACAATGAGCAGGTCGGCCGCATCATTGAGTTCGCGCTCGACAATCCAAAGAAGATCAGCTTCCTCTCGTTCCAGCCGGTCAGCTTCACCGGCCGCGACGAAGACATCACCGAAGATCGCCGCGTGGCCCAGCGCTACACGCTCTCGCACATGGCGCACGACGTCAAAGCGCAGGTCGGCATGGGCGAGCCGGCGCGCGACTGGTTCCCGATTTCTTTCATGAGCACCTTCTCTGACTGGGCCGATCTCGTGCACGGGCCTACCGCAGAGTGGGGCCAGCTCTCCTGCGGATGCCATCCCAACTGCGGCATCGGCATGGCCGTAATGATCGACAAGGAAACCAAGGAGTGCGCTCCCGTCACCGCCTTCCTCGACATGGGTCAGGTGGCAAAGGATCTAGCCAAGGTCAACGATGCCGCGCGCGGCAAGTGGCTCTCGGTCATGGGTCTCGGCCTCTCGCTCATGCGCAACTACGATCCATTCCAGGCGCCCACCCACTTCAAGATCACTGACATGCTCAAGAAGATGGACAAGACCTTCAACGCCACCGGCAAAAATTACGGCAGCGTCAAGGGCGACCGCACCATTGATGACATCAAGGTTCGCCGCCAGGATCGCTGGAACTTCCTGTTCATCGCCGGCATGTGGTTCCAGGATCTGTTCAACTACGACTTCCGCCGCACCGAGCAGTGCATCATTCC
>PLCO01000057.1:42413-58051 GCA_003134815.1 Acidobacteriaceae bacterium
GAGCACGGCCGCCACGAAATCTTTGCCGGCGGCAAGAAAGTGGCCATGGGCCAAACCGGCCACGACCTCAACGTCAACATGGAGCACGTCAACGCCGAAGCCAATCACACGCTGGACAATCTCGGCATCGCCAAGAACTCGCGTGAGGAAAAGATCCGTGCGCGCGCCAAGACGAACGAGGAGAAGCTGAAGCAGGAAGCCGAGAATGCGCAGATGGCCAAGCTCTACCGCGAGCATGTCCTTGGTGAAAAGCCCGTCGCGGGCCTCGTCTCGCTCGGCGACATCCGCCCAGCCTCGAACAACGCCACATCGCCCATCAACCGGCACCCCGAAAGCGAGCGGCAGAAAGATGCCGACCTCGTGGCCGGCGACTAGTTCCACTAACTGGGTTGCCCCATCCTAAACGCGCCGTTTGCGTTTAGGGTGGGTTAGCAACCGCCCCGTCGGCGCAAAGACGAAGTCAGTCAGGCAACACTTCACTGGCAACCTTGGTTCTCTCAAAGCAAAGGCCGCTCCCAATCGGGGCGGCCTTTGTGCTTTTTAGCGATTATCGTTTACCGGGCCAAAGATCGCGCGGCCTCCCACACTTCCAACTTGAACTCCCGATACTCCCGAATCAGCTCGAAGTCCGCGCGGTTTGACGTGATCAGCCGCGCGCCATGGGAGCGTGCCGTCAGCGCAATCAGCACGTCAAAATGCAAATCGCGCAGCTTCTCCGCTGCAAATCCCCGGTCGTCCCTGGCCGTCGCCAGAATTTGCCCGGAATCAAACCAGTTGTTTGTTGTGGGCGCCAAAACCGGCCGGCTCTCTTGCAGTGCCTGCACGAAACGCCGCTCCGAGGCAGCCGTCGCTCCGCGCCAAAGCTCTGCCAGAACCACCGATGAGTTTCGTATACGTCCCGGGCAATCCGCCATGCGCTCGGAGTGATAGGCAGTGCCCTGATTATCGATCAGCACCGAAGTATCGAAGATCACGATGTCATTCATCGTGGCCCGCGAACTTGAGCTTGCCCTCGTACTTCTTGATCACTTTCTTAAAGCGCCGATTACCGGCAATTTCGCGTAGTGCCAGATTCACCGCTTCCGTGCGGGTTTTTACGCCCAGCTCCTTCTTCACTTCATCCGCCAGTTTGGTATCCAGCCGAATTGAAGTCAGTGTCACAGCCATGGCTCCTCCTTCTGTATATACAAATTGTGCATCCAATATATACACTTGTCAAACCATTTCAAGGCCGGCTGCGCGTCGATCGCTTTCCCCTATCCGAAAGTCGGATTGCTCCCCGATCCGGATCGAATACCATGGCACCATGAACCTCGAAAGTTGTGGGAAGGGTCTAAATAAGGTTCGCGCCCGTGTACCTTTACCCCTCAGATCGGGCATTGTAAAGCGCCGCGATAAGACCGCCGTGCGCCTCTCTGGTTGGTCTTGTTGCCTGAGGCAATTTGCATTCACAGCACTTCTCGTCTTCTCCATCTCATCGCAGGCTCAGCCGGCAGCGGCTCCGGTCGCCTGGCAGGGCACCCTCAGCGATGTTGCGGGTTCGCCGATCGCGCAAGCCATCATCCGGCTGACGGGTAACGGAACCAGCGCCGATGCATTAACCGGCGCAAATGGCAGTTTCCGGTTTGCGGCACTCCCCGCGGGACAATACAAACTCACCGTTGAAGCTCGCGGCCGCAAGGTTGAATACCCCTCATCGATCGAGATCATGCCGGTGGCTCCGCTCGCTGTGCTTACGCTCTCAGGCAGTGGGCAGCTCTCGGTCGCTGCTTCGCAACAGATCAACGCCACCGGAGGCGAAAAGCTCTCCAGTGCGGCTGTCAGCGAACTCCCGCTGAACAAGCGAGATTTCAGCCAGTTGCTTTTGCTTGCAGCCGGCACCATGACTGACGCCAACGGCGCCACCAACTTCACGCAGCAGTTCGCTATCAACGGGCAACGTGGAGTCGAAGCGACCTTCGCCATGGACGGCGCAGACATCAGCGATCCGGAGATGGGCGGTTCAACGTTCAGCAACTTCAACGTCGACGCAGTTGAGGAAATTCAATCCAGCTCGGGCTGGATGCCCGCCGAGATCGGGCGTGGCGCTTCCGGTTTCACTAACATCGTCACCCGCTCGGGAGCTGCCGGTTTTCACGGCTCGTTCTTTGAGTTCCTTCGCAACTCCGCCCTGGACGCGCGCAATTACTTCGACCACCCCACGCCCGTCTATCCGGGCCGCATTCCGCCCTTCCGCCGCAATGAGTTTGGGCTCACCAATGGCGGCCCCGTGTTCATCCCTCATCTCTACGACGGTCGCGAGCAGACCTTCTACTTCACTCAATTCCAGGGATTCCGCCAGATACTCGGTACCACGCAGGTGATGCCGGTGCCCACGGCAGACGAGCGTGCGGGCCTCGACACCTCTGCCTTTCCCGGCGATACGCTCGAAGTTCCTGTCGATCCCGGCATCGCCGCCGTGCTCAAGCGCTATCCGTTGCCCAACTACCCGCTGGGCTCCTTTGGAGCGCACACCTATGCGACCCCCTCGAACGTGATCACCAACGCCAACCAGTTTTCCCTCCGCCTGGACCACAGCTTCAGCGCCAAAGATCAGTTCTTCGCTCGCTTCAATATCGATAATTTGACCGGCCCCACCACGAATCCCGATCAGACAGCCATCGATCCCTCCTTTGCCACTACCTACATCGACCGGCAACGCAATGTCGTGGGCACGTATACGCGGACAATTTCGCCGCACCTGGCTTTCGAATCTTCGATTAGCATCACGCGCTCCACGCCCGGATTCCCCACGCCCAATCGCACCGATCCCGCAATCAAGTTCAGCGACGGGCTGTTTGAGCCGTTCAATGCCGCCGCAGGCTCGGTGATGCAGGCCTACGGAAACCTCTTTCAGGGCCGACAGCTCGTGACCTTCTCCGCCGGAAGGCATGCATTCAAGGCCGGATTCGAGGTGCGTCTCAATCGCGACACGACCTATTTCGGCATCAGCCCCAACGGCGAATACGACTTTGGCGGCGGGGCCGCGTACGCCACCGAGTTCATCCCGTCAAAGAGCGGCACGCACGATACTCATCCCGGCGATCTGTTGCCGGATACGCTTTCAGGCTTTCTTTCCGGCAGCCCCTTCGCCTACACGGTGGGCATCGCCCCTCCGTACTTCTCCAACGGCGAGCACATTGGCCCTGCGGCCATCAATCGCAACAATGTCAGCTTCTTCGTGCAGGACACATTCAAGGTAAATGGCCGCCTGACCCTCGACTACGGCATTCGCTGGGATCTTTACACTCCCATCGGCGAGCGCGCGCATCGCACATCCACGGTCTTCACTGCCAACGGGGCGCAACAGTATGTCATCAACCCGCAGCCCGGCTACAAGACGAACTGGCACGCGTGGCAGCCGCGCCTGCAGATCTCCTGGCAAGCCACGCCCAGGCTTCTGGCTCGCGCCGGCGCAGCCATCATGACCGTCCCGCCCAACATCTGGCAGGACAACTTCCTCACCGGCTCCACGCCCTTTGCCGTTTATCCACGCCTGCTCTCCGCCTCTGACGCGCCCATTCACTACGGATTTCAGATCACCCCTGCCGAACTTCCGCCCGTCTACACAACGTCGGGCGCAAACATCTTCCCTCACGACAATCCCAGGCAGGTTCCTCCCAACACCGTGATGGATGTGAACCGCTATGAGCAGGAACTTGCCGCGCTCACGCCCGGTGGTCCCGTCAGCGATTTGTCCCTCAGCGGCATCGACCCTTCCTTTGGCAACGCCACGCTCTACACCTGGACGCTGGGCCTCGAGCGCAAACTCGGAGGCCTCACCGCCGACACCACCTACGTCGGTACGGCCGCTGAAAAGCTTCCCGCAATCAGTTTTCCCAATGCCTATTCCGGCGCTACTTCTGCCTTCGCGCGCTACACCGCATTCGACGCGTCGGGCAATGTCGCAGGCGCCTTCGGCACGGAAAACGTCATCGTGGCAACGGCGCACTCCACCTATCACGCTCTTCAGGTTTCGCTCTCCGGAACAATTGCGAAGGTCGGACCGGGCGTTCAGGCGGGCTTCACCTGGAGCAAGTCAATTGACGATAGCAGCGGCGTTGTCGCGGGTGGCTCAACGCCCCAGAATCCTTTCGACTATCACACCGAAAAAGGCCCGTCGTCCTTCGACGCAACCACCTCCTTCGGCCTCAGTGCAGCGCAGAACCTTCATCTCGATCGCGTCGCCCTGCTTCGCTATGCCGGCAGCGGAATCACATCCGGCTGGGAGCTATTGAGCATCGTTTCCATCTCTTCCGGCTCGCCCTTCACCGTTTATTCCGGCATTCAGCAAACCGGCGCGGGTTCCAATGGTGTCGACCGGCCCGATCAGATTGCCGTGCCGCATCTCTCCACCGCGCGCAAGGTCCGTGAAGACTACTTCGGTGAAGGCGCCAGCAACGCGGCAGATTTTTTCTCGATCCCTATTCACATCGCCGGAGGTACCGGACCGAACCAGGGGCGCTTCGGCACGCTCGGGCGCAACACCTTCCGCGGAGCGGCGTTTTACAACCTCGATCTGGCCACAATCAAAGACACACCGTTTGGAGCACGCAAGAGCGGCGCCGAGCTCGTCGATCTTCAGTTCCGTGCAGAGTTCTTCAACGTCTTTAATATCGTCGATATGGGTCTGCCGGCAAACATCATTGCCGGGTCCGGATTCGGCGAGATCAGCAGAACCGCCGGCAACTCGCGTCAGATTCAGTTCTCGCTCAAGCTCATCTACTAAATAAGCAACATGAGGCGAATTCCTGAAGCCCCCTCTACCCCCGCAGTCGAATCTGCTTTTTGCAAAGCTATTTATTTGCCCCACATGACTTCCGTCATCACCCCAACGGTCCATTCCTTCCGCTTCGCGCCGACGCGCTTTGGCTGTACAATTCCATCATGACGCAGCTGCCTGCCCAGAACTTCGAGCCGGCCGCGCAAGTCAAACGTATCGGAGTTAAACGGACCAGATTCAGGCGTATCGAAGTTAAGCGCACCCAGGTGGCCTCATGACTGTGACCCGCGAAAAAAACGAGCCGCGCAAGCTGCCCATGATGCCCATCCGCGACATGGTCATCTTCCCCTATATGATGACCCCTTTCGTGGTGGGCCGCGAGTCCAGCGTGCGCGCCCTCGAGGAGGCCCTTAGCGGCGACCGCAAAATTTTTCTCGCCACGCAGCACGACGCCTCCATCGACGAGCCCAAGGCCAAGGACATCTACCAGGTCGGCTCCATCTGCAATATCGTGCAGAGCGTCAAAATGCCCGATGGCAATATCAAGGTCCTGGTCGAGGGCGTCGAGCGCGCCAAATCCATGGACGTCACTGACCGCGACGGATTCTTCGTCGCCACCGTCCGCACCGGCAAGCACGACTTCGAAATGACGCCCGCCGCCGAGCAGCTCATGCAGCGCGTCACCACCCTCTTCGAGAGCTACGTCAAGCTCCAGCAGTCGCTCAATTACGAGACCATCATCGCCAGCGTCAAGATGGACGAAGCGTCCAAGCTGAGCGACACCATCGCCGCGAATCTTCAAGTCGGCATCGAGGAAAAGCAGGAGTTGCTCGCCATCTTCGATCCTGCTGCGCGCCTCGCCCGCCTCGCCGATGTTCTCGACGTTGAAATCGAAAAGCTCGACCTCGATCGCAACATCCAGTCGCGCGTCAAGCGCCAGATGGAACGCGCGCAGAAAGAGTACTACCTCAACGAGAAAATCAAGGCCATCCAGAAAGAGCTGGGCCGCGGCGAAAAAAGCGAGTTCGATGAGTTGCGCAAAAAGATCGAATCCGCGGGCATGCCCAAAGACGTCCTTGAGAAGTGCGTCCAGGAGCTCAAAAAGCTTGAAGCCATGCCGCCCATGTCGGCCGAGTCAACCGTCAGCCGCAATTACATTGACTGGCTCCTCGCCGTTCCCTGGAAGAAGCGCTCCAAGGAAACCCGCTCCATTGACTACGCCGAAAAAGTTCTCAACACCGACCACTACGGCCTGGAAAAAATCAAGGAGCGCATCCTCGAATTCCTCGCCGTTCGCCAGTTAGTCAAGAATCCCAAGGGTTCCATTCTCTGCTTCGTCGGCCCTCCCGGCGTCGGCAAAACTTCGCTCGGCATGTCCATCGCCAAGGCCACCGGTCGCAAATTCGTTCGTCTCTCGCTCGGCGGCGTGCGCGACGAGGCCGAAATTCGCGGCCATCGCCGCACCTACATCGGCGCCATGCCCGGCCAGATCATCCAGCACATGAAGCGCGCCGGCACCAAAAACCCCGTCTTCCTCCTTGACGAAGTCGACAAAATTTCCTCTGACTTCCGCGGCGATCCGGCATCGGCGCTGCTTGAGGTTCTCGACCCCGAGCAGAACGTCACCTTCCAGGACCATTACCTCGACGTCGACTACGACCTCTCGCAGGTTCTCTTCGTCGCCACGGCCAACGTGCTCCACACTATTCCGGCTGCCCTGCAAGACCGCATGGAGGTTCTCCGCCTGCAAGGTTACACCGAGCAGGAAAAGCTCGAGATCGCGCGCCAGTATCTCGTCAAAAAGCAGCGCACGCAAACCGGCCTGAGCGACAAAAACATCCTCTTCAGCGACGATGCCATCCTCGAAATCATCCGCTACTACACGCGCGAAGCCGGCGTCCGCAATCTCGAGCGCGAAATCGGCAACGTCTGCCGCAAGGTCGCCCGCAAAGTCGTCAAGGCAGGCGCTAAGCACAAGGAAGAAATCACCGCCTCCAACATCGTTGAATTCCTTGGCGTACCCAGATTCCGCGACTCCGAGGTCCATGAAAAGAGCGAAGTCGGTCTCGTCACTGGCCTCGCGTGGACGGAAGCCGGCGGCAGCATTCTCACTACTGAAGTGCAGGTCCTCGACGGCAAGGGCAAGCTCACCATTACCGGCCAGCTTGGCGACGTCATGCAGGAGTCGGCGCAGGCCGCGCTCGCCTACATCCGCAGCAAAGCGCAGGCGCTCGGCCTGTCGCGCGAGTTCTACCGCAACGTCGACCTCCACCTGCACGTGCCTGAAGGCGCAATCCCCAAGGACGGCCCCTCAGCCGGCATCACCATGGCCACCGCACTCGCCAGCGCACTCGCCAAAATTCCCGTCCGCCGCGACATCGCCATGACCGGCGAAATCACGCTCCGCGGAAAAGTGCTCGCCATCGGCGGCCTCAAGGAAAAACTTCTCGCCGCTCTCCGCGCCGGCATCTTCGAAACCATTTTGCCCCGCGCCAACGAGAAAGATCTCTCCGAGCTGCCTGACAACATCAAGAACGCCATGAAGCTTCGCTTCGTCGACACCATGGACGAAGTTCTGGCGATCGCGCTCGAACGCCCGCTCCCCACGCCGCTGCTCGCTGAGACCGAAAACCTCGCCGCCGTCCCCCCGCCCGAAATCTCCAGCAACCTCCCTGCCCCGCAGTAACCGGCAAGCAAATGTATCGCGCTCTAACTGAAGCCACGATCCTTTTCCACCTCGGATTCATCCTCTTCGTCGTCACTGGCGCACTGCTCGTCCGCTGGCGCCGCTGGCTCGCGCCCTTGCATCTAGCGGCGCTAGCCTGGGCGGTCTACGCCGAGCTCTCCCCCGGCATCATTTGTCCCCTTACTGCCGCCGAAAACTACTTCGCCCTTCGCGCCGGCATCGCCACCTACACCGGCGACTTCATCGCCCGCTACCTGGTCCCCGTCATCTACCAGAACGGCCTCCCGCAGCGCTGGCAAAACCTTCTCGCCGCCGCAGTCCTCGCTTTCAACCTCCTCGTCTATGCCACGCTCCTGCTCCGCAGAAGAAATCCTCGGTCCTCAAAACCTAACCGCCCCGCCTCCCAGGCCCCCGCGCCCAATCCCACCCCGCAGTAATCGAACGCTCCGCAAATCTTAGGTCGGGAGTCAGATTCCAGAATGGGTGCCGCACCTCAAGCGCGATGAGACCGCGCCGAATCCGGGGCGCCACACGTTGATCGCACTTCCCGCAGTCGCAGAATCTGCGGTGGAAGCTTAAGGTGTCCGCCGCGCGCACAGCTTCTCCAGCGCATCGCACGCCGTCTTCACGCCATTCTCCCGCGCCACTTCCTCGGCCACAGCGCGCGCACGCAATTCAAACTCCGGCTCCGCCAGCATCGCATTCACTCTCCGCGCCACGCGCCATGGCTTGTAGCTCGATCTCTGAATCACTCGCGCCACGCCCATCCTGCGCATCCGCCGCGCATTGTCCGGCTGGTCGTGCGAGTAGGGCATAATCAGCATCGGCCTTCCCGCGCGCAAGCACTGCGCCGTCGTCCCCACTCCGCCCTGATGCACCGCGAGCGACACGCGCCCGAACAGCTTCGAGTACGGCGCGTACTCCGCCACGCAAATTGAATCCGGCAGCTCGCCTTTCGGCCGGTTCCTCTCATCCGATCCGATCAGCAGCACCGCGCGCACGCCCAGCTTCTTCGCCGCTCTCGCCGACTGCTCATAAAAATCTCCCGCCGCCAGCACTGCCGCCGACCCCAGCGTAAACACCACCGGCGCTTCGCCCGCGGCCAGAAACTTTTCCAGCTTTTCCGGCAGCGCCGCATTTCCCACATCCGCGTCGTAAAAACAAAATCCTGTGATCAGCGTATGCTCCGGCCAATCCTTCTGCGGGACGCCCAGCACATGGCTGAACAGCGCCAGCACCAGGTTCGGCGAGTGCTTCGCATCGAAAATCGGATTCTTTCCCTTCGGTAATCCCAGTTCGCGCCGCAGTTCGTACACCGGTTCCGGCCATTTGCGCGTCACAACCCGCGCCAGCCGCCGCATCGCGCGCCCCATCCCCGGCGCTTTGTCAGCACGCGCCAGTTTGGGAAACGGCGGCAGCACCGGCGGATCGAACGCCGAAAAAAACGAGAACGGCGCAAGCACGTAGCTCGCCCATGGGATTCCCGTCACCTCTGCCACAATCGGGCCCGCATAGTTCAACTCGCCTAGCAGCAGCAGGTCCGCGCGCTCAGGCTTGGTCGCCGCATCCAGCAAATCGTCATACGTCTGCCGCAGCACCGGAAACAGAAACTCCCGCAGGCCCGTCTCCGTGCCCTTCTTCACGTCGTAGATCATCTCCACGAGCAGCGTGTTTGTCGGGTCGATGTCCGGCCGCAGCGCGTGAAATTCCAGACCCAGCGGCTCGATTTTTGGACGATAAACATTGGGTAGCGCCATCACCGGCGTGTGCCCGCGCCGCTTCAGCTCCAGCGCAATCGCAATCAGTGGATTGATGTCTCCGTACGTCCCAATGTTCGACAGAACGATGCGCAATCCTGGCTCCCCAACGCGTGATGGTTTTGCAACTTTGAGACTAATGCATCGGGGACGCGTTTCACGGTCTGCATCAGATCAGTTTGGAGTTGCCTTGAAAGGTACGCGGCGTCAGACTTCTAGCAGGCTGCTGAAAAGTCGAGCTTCCGAGCTATTCTTTTCGTCAGCAGTAGATGCTCCGTTATCTCTGAGACTCCGGACAGCAATGATTCTGGCCGTTGAGGCTAAGTGCCAAGCCCGACCGAGACCGTGAAACCTTCTTCATGCTAGGTGCAAAGCCATTTTGAAGCCGCGCACCATGAAGGGTGTTTTGATTTACCATCGCAGGGTTATGCGATTTCGCTGAAGATGATTAGAGACAATAATGCGTAGATGGCTGCTCTTATCCCTGTTCCTCCTGCCGCTCTGCACGTCGGCGCAGACCCAAAGCAAAGAGGTCCCGCTTCCAGAGCGCCTCGAATCACTGGTCAATGAGCGGTTCGAGGCGACAAGATGCCCCGGTCTCTCGGTCGCCGTGGCTTCCCACAACCAGATTGTCTTCTCAAAGGCTCTTGGGAAAGCCGATATTGAACAGGACGTGCCGCTCACAACAGCTAGCGTTCAGCGACTCGCCTCAGTGTCGAAACCCATAACTGGCACGATCATCATGGACTTGGTGGAGCAAGGCAAACTATCACTAGACGCATCCGCCCGCCAGTACTTGCCTGAACTCCCGGCTTTCTATCAACGCGTGACCTTGCGCAGTTTGCTTTCTCATCAGTCCGGCATCAGAGACGACGTGGATGAAGAAAAAGTTCTGTTCAGCACTGTCCACTACCCCAATTCGCGAGATGCGCTGAAAGCAATGATGACGTACCCTCTCGCATTCACACCGGAAACGAAAGTCGAATACTCGTCGAGGGCGTTCACGGTTCTCGGCGCAGCCGCAGAATCGGTCACCGGACGTTCATTTCAGCAACTTTCCATGGACTTTTTCTCGAAGCATAGTATTAGTGGATTCGCTCTCGACGATCCATACGCTATTGTCCCTGGTCGTGTGCATGGATACCTGGTCGACCGGACCCTGAACCTGCAATTCAACGATAACCGAGTTGCCGGCCGTGACTATTTGAAAGGCACAACTGGTGAAATCACCAACGCACACTACTACGACATAAGCAATCGCTATCCAGCCGGGGGCTTCGATGCGTCAGCAGAAGACCTATTACGTTTCGTGATTGCAGTTGATTCCGGCAAGGTCCTGAAACCCGACACGGCGGATGCTATGTGGACTGCACAACGAACGTCAGACGGGGCGAGTACTGTTTTTGGGCTTGGTTGGGGTGTCTCGAAATGGAAGAAAAAGACGAAGATGGTGGGCATGAATGGACTGGAACTCTCAACCGCTTCATTTCTGCGCTACCTACCCGATTCGGGGGTCGGCGTGGCCTTGCTCTGCAACGCTGAGGGCGCCAAGGGGCTTTCCGAGTTAGTGGATGACATTCTGGACGACACACTTCAATAGACTTCGCTTGGTAATTTTCGACAAAACTGCGCGAATGAGTCGCCGTCGGATTTTTCGGCAGCCTGCTAGGACACCGGAAGCTTGTCCCGATCATGTTCCGCCGCTACTGCGCCGGCTTTACCGCCGCATTCGCGCACGCCGCCGGAGTATCCTTCAGCGTCGGCTGCAAATCCGGCCAATACGGACTGGTCTTCAGCAGCGAGCAGAAATCCCCCAGCGTCGGAAGCGGCTTCTGCTGCGCCTTCGGCCCCAGCGTATCCACAAACTTCCACGCCAGGTCCGAGTGTCCGCGGTAAATCAGATCCAGCACCGTCTGCCACATCGTCGTTCCAATAGAATCGGCATCGCCCGCCGCCACCACTTTCTGGGCCGCGCTCAGTTCCTTGTTCCATTCCGCCGTCGTCGGCGCAGGCGTCTGCATCTTGTCCGTCGCCAGATGGAATCCGCCGCCTTTTGCATCGTCCGTCCAGCGCAGCGTTACTACTGCCGAAGGCGAACATGCAAAGCACGTGGGCCAGTAGCCAAACGTCCAGTCGCCCGTCACATAGTAATAATGCCCGTCCGCGAGGCGCTCAAAGTGCGCCATATCGTCGTCGGAATCGTTCAGCTTAGCCAGCAGCTTGAACTGCGGTCCCATCTCAAACACAAAATGATTCGAGCAGCAATGCGCGCCGCCGGTATAGAGCGAAACAATCATGTCCGGCTGCCCGCGCCCCGTCACGTCCGTTCCGTTCGCGATCGCCGCAATGTCATTTTGCGCGTCGCCCGGCTGCCCCAGCGTATAAGTTTCAAAACTGTCCACACTCTGGGTGTACAAGACGTTGCTTCCGCTCGTCACCTGCAGGCAAGCGCCATCATTGCTTTTGAACGCCGCGAACTGGTACTGCCCAACCGTCGCCGCATTGGTCTGGTTTTTCGCCGCGCACGCCTGCGCCGGGTTCTCCGCCGGACCCTGCGCCAAAACTCCGGCCGCGCACGCAATCCAAACCGCCGCAACAACGCCGCTCCGCACCAATACTTGCTTGCTCATCTCTCGCCTCATCGCTTCACCCTGATTCTGTCCAAGATGGATTCTGTCCAAGATAGCACCACCGTGCGTTCTCTCGCCTGTTTCGTTCGTCGTCTGAATTCGTCGCCTTGATTCATGGCACTTTTGATTCATCGGCCCCCAGCGTTCATCGCTCCCTGATTCATCGCACGCTTGTTTATCGCGCCCCACAGGCTTCATCACTCCCACAGGCTTCGTCACTCCCACAGGCTTCATCGCTCCCACAGGTTTGATAACTCTTTGATCGCGAACCCGACCCTCGCGTGCTATCCTTGCTCCGTCTAATTTCGATCCGGAGTTCCTCATGTCCCGTCAGCGCCTTCGCTTCATCGCAACCACGTTCGCCGCCTTCCTCCTCGCTGTCGTCGCCGCGCCCACGTTCCTCGCTGCGCAACAACCAGCTGCTCCCGCCGCCGCTGCCGCGGCCTCAGCTCCGCAACCGCCCTACCACGTCATCGACCACTGGAAAATCGGTGGCGAAGGCGGCTGGGATTACGTGGCTGCGGATCCCGGCGCGCATCGCCTCTACATCGCCCATGGCACAGAGGTTGACGTCGTCGACACCAACACCGGCAAAGTCGTTGGCGCCATCACCGGCCTCCACGGCGTTCACGGTGTTGCTCTCGATACAGCAGGCAAGTTCGGCTACATCTCCGACGGCGGCGCCAACGCGGTCGTCGCTTTCGACCGGTCGGCCCTCGCCATCACCGCTACCATCCCCGCTGGAACCGGCCCTGACAGCATCCTCTTCGAGCCCGCCACGCAGACCGTTTGGGCCTTCAATGGCCGCTCCAGCGATATCTCCGTCATCAACCCCACCTCAAACACCGTCATCGCCACCATCCCCCTGCCTGGCAGGCCTGAGTTCGCAATCGCCGACGGCCAGGGCACCGTCTTCGACAACCTCGAAGACAAAGGCGAAATCGTCCGCATCGACGCCCGCTCCAAAACCATCACCGCTACCTGGGCAGCCGGCTGCGATTCCCCCTCCGGTCTCGCCTTTGATGCCGCCGGCCATCGCCTCTTCCCCGTCTGTGACGGCAAAAAGATGTCGGTCATCGACTCCACTACCGGCAAGCTCCTCGCCAACCCCACCATCGGCGACGGTCCTGACGCCGCTGGTTGGAGCGCCGCCCACTCCCTCGCCTTTGCCTCCAGCCGCGACGGCATTCTCTCCGTCATCGACGCCGCCGCCCCCGGCTATCCCACCATCGAAAGCCTCACCACCCAGGCCGGCGCGCGCACCATGACCTACGATCCCTCCACCGACCGCGTCTATCTCATTACTGCCGAACTCGGGCCGCGCCCTGACCCCACCGCAGCAAACCCGCGCCCGCGTCCGCCCGTCCTCCCCGGCACCTTCACCGTCATCGTCGTCGGCCGCTGACCACTGTTTGCTGTCTTGGTTTTCGTTTGTTATAGTTTCTTGTTTGTTCCTGGCTCTAGGTTTTCGATCTTTGGTTCTCTGATCTCTGTTGCTTATCCCGCGCTTCCGTCCGCCGGGCGCTAATTTCTGTGAACTGCGAACTGTGAACTATGAACTGTGAACTATGAACTGTGAACTGTGAACTGTGAACTGTGAACTGTGAACTGTGAACTGATTATATGAAGATTCTTCTCATCATCGCCGCGGCCCTCATCGTCGCCGGCTCCCTCTACGCCGACCACAGATGGCGCCTATGGATTGCCCGCCACCACCCCGACCGCGACCATTAACCCGCCACCGTCACATCCCCGCCGCCCATCTGCCTAAGTCCCTACGTCCCTAAGTCCCTACGTCCCTGCTTTTCCCATCCCTCCCGTTACAATGGCCCTTGGAGACCGGTCTAACAGTTATGTTTCGTCCTTTCCTCTTTGGCCGTCATGCACGGTTCCAACGCATCCACGCAGGCCTTTTGCTGGCCCTGACGGCACTCTTGCTCAATGTACCCAGCGCCCGCGCTCAGTTCAGCGCTCCACGGTCACCAACGCAGGTCCGTGACGCCTCCGCGCTCCATCCGCCCGCAGGCGCGCGCGTGGCCATCATCGAGTTTGACGACCTTCAGTGCCCAGCCTGCGCTGCCGCCAATCCCTTGCTCATGCAGGCCGCAGCCAAATACGGGATTCCGTGGATTCGTCACGACGTCCACATTCCCGGGCACGTTTGGAGCCCAACCGCCGCCATCAACGCCCGCTTCTTCGACACCAAAAGCAAGACCCTCGGCAACGACTATCGCAACTCCGTCTTCGCCAATCAAGCCTCCATTGAGACCCTCGACGAGCTCCAGCAATTCACGCAAAGGTTCGCCTCCGCCCACTCGGTCGCTCTCCCCTTCGCGATCGATCCGCAAGGCAAATTGGCCGCCGCAGCGCAGGCCGACTGCCAACTCGCACTTCGAACGGGCGCCAAACTAACCCCGGCCATCTTCATCGTCACCTCCGGCGGCAAAGGCGCTCCCTTCATTGAGGTCCTCAACCCCCAGACGCAGCTCTTCACAACAATCGATCAGGCCCTCGCCCAAACCCACATCGACACTCGTTCCAGCGCTCCCGCCAAGACCACGCCAAAGACCGCGCAAAAGCCCACTCACAAATAGCCGCGCTCCCTTGCTCTCTCAGTCCCTTGCTCGCTCGGTCTCTTTGTCCCAACGTCCCTTAGTCCCTATGTCCCTAGTCCCTGCCTCTCCCCATCCCTCCCGTTACAATGGCTTTAGGGAGCCGTCCAAACGCTATGCATCGTTTCCTCAGCCTCTTTCGTCCGTCTCGCCGGAATTTCACCGGCCCAGTTTTAACCGGCCCAATCTTAACGCGCCGGAATTTCACCATCCCAATCTCGACTCTTGCCTTGGCCCTCGTTTCCGCCGCGCTCATCTTCTGCGCCGCCGCCCACGCCCAATTCGGCGCGCCTGAAACCACCCAGGTCCACGACCCCTCGGCCCTCAAGCCGCCGCCCGGCGCGCGTGTCGCCATCGTCGAGTTTGAAGATCTCGAGTGCCCCGACTGCGCCCGCGCTAATCCGCTCCTCAAAGACGCCGCCGCCAAGTACAACATCCCCTGGGTCCGCCACGACTTCCCGCTCCCCATGCACAACTGGAGCTTCCAGGCCGCCGTCAACGCCCGCTTCTTTGACACCAAAAGCAAGACCCTCGGCAACGACTATCGCGACGCGGTCTTCGCCAACCAGCAATCCATCGAAACCCCCGACCAGCTCCAGCAATTCACGCAGCGCTTCGCTGGGTCGCACGGCGTCGCCCTGCCCTTCGCCATCGACCCCATGGGCCGCCTCTCGCAGCAAGTCAAAGACGACCGCGACCTCGGCCAGCGCATCGGCATTGAGCACACCCCCACTATCTGGATCGTCGCCAGCGCGCCCAACGCACCACCCTTCGTTGAAGTCGTCGACCGCGGCCGCCTCTTCCAGCTCATCGACCAGGCCATCGCCGAAACCCGCGGACACTAGCCCCGCCGCGCGCTTTCCGCCCAGCCCTCAGCCCACCCGCAGTCCGGCGCAATCCGCCCCTCATGCGGATTGCGCCCAACACCGCTGTCGCCCCGCTTCCAGCCAGTTGAGCATCTTCTCGGCGCAAATCGCCGCCCGCGATTTGCGCCGAACAAATCCTGTATCAGGGCTTGGCTTCAGCAATGCCGAAAACGAATCAAGATAGGTGTGGGGTATTAGCCCGTGCCCCCCAAAAACAAAAACGGCGTCCGCCGCAGCGAACGCCATCCATCCTATCTTTGAATTTTCTTGGTCCCGCGGTCCCTACTCCCTTGTAGCGCCGGCGTCCCCGCCGGCTGTCGTGCGG
>PLCO01000003.1 GCA_003134815.1 Acidobacteriaceae bacterium
CTGGTCCATGAACTGCGACAGCTGCGAAGACCCAAAGAACTCGCGGATCGCCGCCATTACCGGCTTGGCGTTGATCAGGTCGTGCGGCATCGCCGTGTTCAGCTCCTGATACACGCTCATCTTTTCCTTGATGGCGCGTTCCATGCGCACCAGGCCGATGCGGAACTGGTTCTCCATCAGCTCGCCCACAGCGCGCACGCGGCGATTGCCAAGGTGATCGATGTCGTCCACCGCGCCAATGTTCTTGCGCAACTTCAGCAGGTAGCGAATGGTCGCGTAGAAATCCTCCGCGGTCAGCGTCCGATGATCCAGATGCGTCGGGTCCTGGTTCTCGTAGAGCTTGATGTTGAACTTCAGCCGGCCCACGCGCGAAAAATCGTACTTGCGCGGGTCGAAGAACATGCCTTCGAACAGGGCGGTCGCCGTGTCCAGCGTCGGCGGGTCGCCCGGCCGCAGCTTGCGGTAGATCTCGATCAGCGCCTCTTCCGGCTTGCGCACGGAGTCGCGCTTTAAAGTGTTCGAGATGATGTTGCCCACGTCGTCGCGGTCGGGGAAGAACACTTCAAAACTGGTCGCCCCCGACGCCATCACCTTGTGCAGGCGGTCGGCTGTCAGTTCCAGGTTGGCTTCCACCACCACTTCGCCGGTATTCGTATCCACCACGTCGGAGGCGGTCAGCGCGCCATCCAGCTCTGCTGCCTCCACTTCCACCTTATGGATGTTTGCGGCGCGCAGCGCCTTGAGCGAGTTCTGCGTGACTTTGCGTCCCGAGTGAGCGATCTCTTCTTTGCCGTGCAGAACGGCGTGCGCCGGCTTGGCGCCCACCAGGTGCGTGCCCTTGGTCGCGTCCTGCTGCACTTCCCACATCAGCTTGCCGTCGGCAACATGCAGACGGTCCACTGTGTAGAAAGTCTTAAGAATCTCTTCGTCCGAACGCAGGCCCAGCGCGCGCAGGAAGATCGTTCCCAGGAACTTGCGCTTGCGGTCGATGCGCACGTAGAGCGTGTTCTTCTGGTCGTACTCGAACTCCACCCAAGATCCGCGATAGGGAATGATCTTGCCCAGGAAGTAGGTGCGGTTGTTGGCCGTCTCAAAAAACACGCCGGGTGACCGGTGCAGCTGCGAAACAATCACGCGCTCTGTCCCGTTCACGATGAACGTGCCGTTCGGCGTCATCAGCGGAATGTCGCCGAAGAACACTTCCTGCTCTTTAATGTCGCGGATGGTCTTGTTGCCGGTTTCCGGATCCTTGTCGTAAATCGTCAGGCGCACCGTCACCTTCAGCGGCGCGGAGAAAGTCATACCCCGCTCTTCGCACTCCTGCTGGTCGTACTTCAACTGCAGGCTTACCGGGTCGCCGCATTTGTTGCAGAAGTCGGGCGTGTTCTTGTTGTAGGTGCCGCACTTCTGGCAGAGCACGTCGCTCGACAAGAACGGGTCGGTGATCACCATGGCGCCGCAATGCACGCAGGCCGTGCGCAGGTGGTGCAGCCCCTTCAGGTGGCCGCACTTGCACTCCCAGTTGCCGATCGAGAAATCCACGAAGTCCAGTTGCGAGATGCCGCGGAAGTCCATGATCGGAAAAACCGACACAAACACCGACTGCAGCCCATTGTCGTCGCGCTCGTTGGGTATCTTGTCCATCTGCAGGAACCGCTCGTAACTGCGGCGCTGCACTTCAATCAGGTTGGGAATCTGGGTGGCTGTTGGAATCTTTGAAAAATCGAGCCGGCTGCGAATCGCGCGCTTCTCGTTGGGCATGTTCACTCCTGAGCCTCGTCGTTCCGGCGCTTTTTTCCCGCGCCGCCCGGCGCCCGAGTCTCATTGGCGCCGGTCTGGTACCGGATGTGTTGGTACCGCAAGAAATCGAAATTACGTGGGAGCGGGCAAATTCCCCCCGCTCGTCTGCTGGCGGCAACCGGGAAACTGAATCCCAGTGCCGGAAAGAACCCCGATCAGGCGGGTTCTGTGAGAGTTCGGTCAAAAACGCTGGGTGGTTCTTGCGTGCCTCGGGCAGGTGCGCTAGACTGCGCACAATTGGAAGATGCGAGCACAACGGACAGTCCCGAAATTACGGGAGAAACCGTAAAGGGAAGTTGTGCGCATAGGGCTGCCAGAGTTTGAAAGATTTCCCTCAGCAGCACCCCGGGAGACACGAAAAGCCCGTAAGGACGCAATGCCTCACGAGCGCGGCTCAACGCCAGTGCTCCCTTCCGAATTTTTTTCCATTGCCCTCGCCGATCGCAAAATCCGCATCCGCCGCGAATTGCCCGCTACCCGACCAACGCCAACGGCAAGCCCGCCTGAACCTGGGTAAACCGCTGACTCAAAGAATTGATCCAAAAGAACTTAACCCTCGACGTCCGCCTTCAGAAATCGCTGCCCCTGAATCGCGGCCGCCCGCCTGAACGCCACGCTCCGCATTTCACGCCACCCTGGCGCTTCGCCCCGTAGAGATAATGGGCGCAACCGCCAAGACGCGCACCCTCTATCTTAGCGCGTAATGGCGGCGTATGCAAGTCCCGTGCCGTTTAACTTGACCCGATTACTTAACTTCGACCGTGGCCACGCCCTCAAACTTCTTTCTGATGGTCTCGGCCTCTTCCTTGGTCGCGTTTTCCTTGATCGCCTTGGGAGCCCCGTCCACCAGGTCCTTGGCTTCCTTCAGGCCGAGCGACGTGACCTCGCGTACCGCCTTGATGGTGTTGATCTTATTGGCGCCCGCGTCCTTCAGGATCACCTGAAATTCGGTCTTCTCCTCAACCGCAGGAGCCGCTCCGCCTGCCGCCCCGCCGCCGGCAACTGCCACCGGTGCCGCTGCCGCCGCCGAAACGCCAAGCCGCTCTTCCAGTTTCTTCACCAGAGCCGCTGCTTCCAGCAGGCTCAGGCTTACGATTTGTTCTTCCAACTGCGCTATGTCCGCCATGTTTCTCTCCAATCAAAAGTTGAATTTACGGCCGAGCCAAAACTCTCGTCCAAAAACCTACCCCACGCAGTGGAAAGTTTCCGATGCGCCAGACCCGCGCACTTTCCTGCCTGCCCTCAGCCAAAACCGTTAAAAGTCCAAAATCCTCAAAACCCGAAGCCTCTGGAATGCGGGTTGCCCCATCCTTTCCGCTGCTTCTGCGGAAAGGGTGGGAAACCAAAACCTACGCCGCCGCTTCTCCGGCTGCAAACTTTTCCTTCTCCACGCCTTGCCCAATTACCACGGCCAAATCGCGGCCCGTCGCATTGATGACCGTCGCCAGCCGCTGTGCCGGCGAATTGATCAGGAACAGCAGCTTAGAGAAGATCTCTTCCTTGCCCGGCATCGTCGCCAGCGCCTTCACGTCGTCCACGCTCAGCAGCTTGCCGTCCACAATGCCCAGCTTGAACTGGAACTCCGCCGCGTTCTCGCCCGCCCACTTGGCAAACACCTTGGCCAGCGCCACCGGATCGCCCGCCGTAAACGCCACCGAGTTCACGCCCTTCAGGCCCTTCAACGCCGCTTCAACCTGCGTGCCCGAGCCCGAAATCGCGGCCAGCTTGTTCTTCACCACGCGATACTTGCCGCCGGCCTCGCGAATCACCTTGCGCAGCTCATAATCCTTGGCCACGGTCAGCTTGCTGAACGTTCCCACAATCGCGGTCGTCGACGAAGTCAGCTCTGTTGCCAGCAACTTCACCTTCTCCGTTTTTTTCGCTTTCGAAATCGCCATCTTTCCGCTCCCTCATCGGGTCAGCGCCAATCAATCGGCGCCCTATCGAATCTGCATCAGTTTCGTCAGGTCGAACAGCGGGAGCATTGAGTCTTTACTACTCCCTATTCCCTATTCCCT
>PLCO01000062.1 GCA_003134815.1 Acidobacteriaceae bacterium
GGGACGGGCAGATTCGAACTGCCGACCCCTCGCACCCCAAGCGGTCTCACTATTTTTTCGGTCATCTACCATGAGATACCGTCATGTGTCCTGGAGTCAGTATTCATGCGCCTTTCAGCGCGTTTATAGTGTTGGGGCATTGCCGTCGTTTACTGCTGAATGTTGCTGAGGGTCCCCACAATTTCCCCCACAGTTTTCTGGCTTATTTCTCGGGCTGAATTCGAGCCAAAATCCCCACAGCGCACCGATGCACTTCAGGACGTTCCAAACCCCGCGCCTTGCGGTAGAAGCATGAGGCAGCGTTCACTGATTTGCGCTCATCAGTGGGACTGGTTTCCCGATCAATCGCAGCGCTTCCAGAACTCCGCGCAAATTAGTCTTCTGACAGCGAATTGTGTGCCGGATGCGTGCCTGAGCCGAACGGTTAATTAACGGAATTCTGTCGAGCGATGGCACGACTCTATTGCGAAGTTTGCTTTTCGTCAATTCTTGCAAATATGCCGAACAAGAAATTGCGGTAGATCAGCTTCCGAATGGGGGTTCAGCCCGGGAACCAGATTGTTCAATGGGCCTCTCCATTTACTCAGAATACTTGCCCACTTTGTAGCCGAGATCGCTTCGAGACAGACCTAGACGTCTCGCGGCCTCCGCCTGCACACCGCCTGACGCGATGATTGCTCGCTCTATTAGGCTTTTTTCCAGTTTTGAAAGAGTCTCCCGAAGGTCCAACTGTTCTGGAAGTTGTGCCGCGAGTTGTTCTACTGTGACCTCCGTGCCTAACCGATTCGCCGGCGCGGCACCTGGTTGAATAGGAAAGTCTTCGGGCTGCAATTCGAGACCTCGGCCGAGTATCAAAGCTCGTTCAAGCAAGTTTGCAAGCTCCCGAATGTTCCCTGGGAAGGCATAACTCCGAAGTTTTTCTACAGCATTCTGGCTCACCTGTTTGCTGGGCACTTTCATCTCTTTCGAGATTCTGGCGCAGAGCATTTGGCAAAGACCTTCGATATCCCCTTTTCGTTCGCGTAGAGGAGGGATTTGAATAGGGACAACAGCCAATCGGTAGAAGAGATCCTCACGAAACTGTCCATCACGCACGCGCGCCTGGAGATCGCGGTGTGTGGCCACCAGTACCCTGACATCGACTTTGCGGGGAGTCGTTGAGCCAACACGCTGGATCTCTCCATTTGCAAGGACTCTCAAAAGCTTGGCCTGCGCGGCTGCGGACATTTCCGCAACTTCATCAAGGAAGAGTGTGCCTTCGTGAGCCGCTTCAAAGAGCCCATTCCTCGCCTTATCGGCTCCTGTAAAGGCGCCTCGTTCATGGCCGAATAGCTCACTCTCCAAGAGCGTTTCAGTCACGGCCGCGCAATTGATCGCAATAAACGGTCGATTCACTCGCGGGCTGTTACGGTGAATGGCGCGTGCAACCAGCTCTTTCCCGGTACCAGTTTCTCCCGTTATCAGCACGGTTGAACTCGCCTGAGCTACGCGCGAAATCAGTTCGCGCACATAACGAATGCCATCACTCTCTCCAATAATCTCATCGGCACCTTCCAGCTTTCGAACCGTCGTTCTGAGAACCGCGTTTTCGCGGAGAAGGGCCGTGCGCTCACAAGCGCGTCTAATTGTTGCTAGCATCACATCAAGCACATAGGGTTTCGTAAGAAAATCGAAGGCGCCTTGACGCATGCTTTCGACGGCCAATTCCACAGTACCAACGGCGGTCAGAAAGATGACCGATGTTGTCGGGTCACTCTCCTGAACGGCACGGAGCACATCCAGTCCAGACCCACCAGCCATTTTCTGATCTGTTAGGACGACGTCAAAATCCTCCTTCAACAGAAGCGCAATAGCTTCTGAAGGGCTGGAGGCTTCTACGGAGATATGGGAATCCTGGCGAAGATTTGCTTTGACGATTCGTCTCATGCTTAGTTCGTCGTCAACAATCAGTACTTTACCCATGCCTTGTTCCCTTTCAATCCTGGTTCAATGCAGAACTTGTTAACATCATCGAGAACGTCACACATCCATCTCGATTTTGGATCAAATACAAATCTCCTCCATGCGCAATTGCGGCGCTTCTGGCGATTGCGAGGCCTAGCCCGGTACCTGCGGGCTTGGTCGTAAAGAACGGCTCAAAGATTTGGGGGAGATCTGCCTCGGGAATCGCCGGCCCTGAATCCTCGACGTCTATCCTGAGCGCATTTCCCGTAAGCGATGCGGTCAGCTTGACAATTCCCCCGCTCGGCGTAGCGTCTATGGCGTTCAAAACCAAATTCAAAAGTGCGCCTTCCATTTGTGGCGCATCAAGATCGACGGAAAGATCGCCTTCTAACTCTGACACAATCGCAACGCCGCGGCTGGCCGCGTGCGCTCTGGTCACCGCGGCAAGGTAGCTCAGTTGGTCATTCATGAGAACCGGCGAGCGCCTCAAGGGGGATGGCCGCGCGTAGGTGAGAAAGTCTGCTGTGAGAGACTCCAGGCGTTTTGACTCACGCGCCGCAATTGCGAACATCTCTTCTCGCTCCCCCTCTTCGGTCCCAGGGTAGGTGGCGGTAGCCAATGAACTTGAGATCATGGCAACAGGGTTACGAATCTCATGCGCTACTCCGCTAGCGAGCCGCCCAATCGCGGCCAATTTTTCCTCACTGATCAAACGCTCGCGAGTGGCCTGTAACAATTCGAGGCTGCTCTTCAGCCTGGACTGATTCGTTTTCAATTGATTGACGAGAAACCAAACAAGCAGGCCCATCAGTAGGTACACCACACAGAGCATTCCTATTTCGAGGAATTCCGTAATCCGAACCGGCGGATGCAGCGCATAGAAGTACCACGTCCAGAAGAGGATCATGGTATCGGCCGCCACAATGGTCAGGATGGTAAGAAGCAGCCCGAACATGTAGGCGCACTGCAGGATCGGAATTGCCAGAAGCACAAAATATGGATTCTCATCTCGATTCGTGAAGTAGGTCAGAAGTGCAGTGAGCACGAACATGGATCCAATCGAGACGTAACTCTCTATCCTGGCCTCCCTTTCCGTCAGCTTTCGCCCCCGGCTCTGGAGCCATAGCAATTCGAGAGCCCTGAGCGCAAGCATCAGTCCAAGGAGCACGATCACAGGAAGCGATGGCTCTCCGAGAATTGAAGCAAACAGCGCGTGAATCAAAAGCAGCAACACTCCGACAATGAGAGTGATGATGCAGAAGACAGACTTCTGCTTAACCACACCATCGATCGGAATTTCTTCTTCGAACCTTGCCGATTGGGTAGTCATATACGTCTTGGACAGATCGGAGCGGGTGCTCCCCGCAATCCGAAAGCAGCAGGTGGCCTAACATGCGCTTCCTCACAGCCTATTGAGGTAATCGTCGCATCAGAATACAAGAGTTTTCCGCCTTCAGAATACGCTCACTCTCTGGCGCCAAGTGAATGAGTGCGAACCGGGCGCCAGGGAACTTCAGCCGCGTATCACCATGGCCAAAGATCCGGAACCGAGTCTGATCATTCGTGTTCGCGGGATTCATGATCTCGCATGTTCATCCCTTGCAGGTCCTGGACCAATCCCTGGGTGGCACATCAGCCATTGAACTTTAAGAGTTCAGGCAGTTACCAGTGTGCCGGGCCCTGATTAAACGTCAGAAGCCTTTGACGCATTGTCAAGGATTTTGGACATTGGCCCTGATTTCCACAGTCAAACCGCAATATTGATCAGAAACCAATGGAGATTGCAGACAAGGACTTTGGAAATCCATGTGCTCTTAGGTCGGTGAGTTTGCATTCCCGCTGATGCGTCAACTCCCGCCACCGATGAGTTTGTCGGCGATGCATCAACGGCCAATGCACCAGTTTCATCAGGAGATGATCATGGGAATTGACGAGAAGGAGAAGCCGGTTACGAGCAACCGCAAGACTGGCACGCTCCTGTTTGTCGCGGACTTTGTCGCAGGAAGCCCCGACGTCCTCGACTTTGCCTGCGAGTTGGCAGAGAGGCAGAACGCCGATCTCCAGTTGCTGCACGTCATTGACCCCGATCACACCCATTCGAGCCCTGACGCGCAAATGGGGGCTCAATTCAGCCTCGAGATGCTCGCACAAAGGGCGAGAGCACTGAAGAGGAGCGCAGTGAGTCTTCTGTCGTTCGGTTGTCCTGAAAACGTGATTCCGAGGAGAGCCGCGGAGGTTAATGCATCGCTGGTCGTGCTTCCATTGAATGGTTCTGCAGGCGACCGCCCCCAGAAGAAGCTCGTTAAACGACTGAGAGAAAAGTGCAATTGCCCTGTCCTGGCCGTACCCCTCGATTTCTTTCTGGGTGGCGAGGCACACTCTCTTTCGACTCAAAGCTTGCTCACACTGGTTCGCCGGGTTTGCGAAGGAGACCGACAGTCGGGAACAGGCTTGGTGCGAACTTCCGATAAGGTGCGGCCACAAGCGCCATTTATGACGGCGACGAAGTCCGCATACTTCCTGAAAGTGTGAGGAGGTTCGCGCGGAATTTGTTCCACCGAAGCCGGTATCCATTTCGAATTTGTTTGCGGTGTCGTCCAATGGAACAGGAGAGCTGGGAGCATCGGCGCAAATGGACAGACCCCGTCTCTACCCGTGTCTGTTTTTGCCCGGACCCGTCACCCAACCTGAATGTTATTGAAGACCTTGCCAGCGCCTGGAACGCTAACCGCTCGAAGGCCGGCAAGCGTCTTGTCTGCATCAGTCACGACAGCGCCAAAAAGAATCACGGTTCCGTTCCAAATGGAAATGCGGATGGGTCTGCCCGGATCGATCGCGTACTTGTTGAGTGAGGGATAGACCATCGTGTTCTAACCAGGTCGTACCCATTCTTCCAACCGAAAGGCCTGTAAGCTTTGCTTACGGGGAGATCCAGTGACCCAACCCAACGCGATCAATAAATGGCTCAGAAGTCCTGTGGTGCATATCGCAGCTGCGGTCTTTATCGCCGCCGGAATTCTTGCAGCACTGTGGGTGAAGCTGATCTTTCACGACCAGCATATCCTTGCCATCGTTCTTCTCGTCGCCATTGCAGGCGCGAGCATCCCGCTGTTAATCTCGCTCGTTCAGCAGGTGTTCAAGGGTAATTTCAGCGTCGATATCCTGGCCCTGCTGTCGATCGTCACATCGCTGATCCTCGGACAATATTGGGTGGCGGCGATTGTCGTCCTGATGCTGTCAGGCGGACAGGCGCTAGAGGGCTACGCCACAGGGCGCGCCTCATCGGTGATCAGCGCGCTTGCGAAGCGCATGCCACAGACGGCGCATCAAGCTGGTGAACTTGTGTCCGATGTTTCTATCGACACCATTGTTGTTGGAGACGAGTTGTCGATCTATCCGCATGAAATCTGCCCGGTGGACGGGCTCGTTGTCAGCGGCCAAGGCAGCATGGACGAATCATACTTGACCGGGGAACCATTTCTTATAGCGAAGGCGCCGGGAACTAGCGTCCTCTCGGGGGCGATCAATGGCGATGTGGCCCTAACGATACGGGCGACGAAGATTGCCAGCGATTCGCGTTACGCGAAGATTGTGGAGGTGCTCCATGCGTCGGAGGAGAACCGCCCTCAGATACAGCGGCTCGGCGATCGACTTGGCTCCTGGTATACGCCGATCGCGATTGCAATCGCGCTGGCGAGTTGGTTCTTCAGCGGCCAGTCGGAACGCTTCCTCGCTGTTCTCGTTATTGCGACACCCTGTCCCTTGCTGATCTCGATCCCCATCGCGATCATAGGCGCAATCTCGGTAGGGGCGCGGCTCGGAATCATCATCAAGGACCCCTCAATCCTCGAAAAGATGGAGACCTGCCGCGTGCTCATTGTCGATAAAACGGGGACCCTCACTTATGGCAAGCCAAGTCTAACCTCGGTCGATTGCTTCGGTGGAACGACACGCGAGACAGCGCTTCAGTATATTGCAAGTCTTGAGCGATACTCCAAACATCCCTTGGCCAGTGCCGTGCTCGCCGCCGCGGAAAAGGAGGGGCTAGCGCTACTGAAGGTAGAAGATGTCTCGGAGGCTCCCGGTACAGGGCTTACCGGGCATGTCTCCAGGCGACTTGTTACGGTAACTGGCCGCGGTAAGCTATCAGCGGAGAACACCGCCGCAATTCCGCCGGTCGCTCCAGGGCTGGAGTGCGTGTTCCTTTTAGATGGCAAACTCGCTGGCGTTTTTCACTTCCAGGACGAGCCACGAAGCGAGAGTAGGTCGTTCCTCAGTCACCTGGGACCAAAGCATTCCATCTCAAAAGTGATTCTGCTCTCGGGCGATCGTCAAGCCGAGGTGTCACTCTTCGCAACGCGGATGGGAATTACCGAAGCATACGGAGGCAAGAGTCCTGAAGAAAAGGTGCAGCTTGTTCGAGATACAACGCTGAAGAGCCGGACGCTATATCTAGGAGATGGGATCAACGATGCACCGGCGATGATGGCCGCTACGGCTGCGATCGCCCTCGGTGTTAACAGCGACATCACGTCTGAAGCAGCCGGGGCGGTCATTCTCCAGTCTTCGTTGGCGAGCGTCGATGAACTGATGCATATCGGTCGTCGAATGCGCGGCATAGCGTTAATAAGTGCCGTCGGCGGAATGGGGTTGAGTTTGATCGGGATGGCGGCAGCTTCTCTTGGTCTAATAAGCCCCATTCAGGGAGCGATTGCTCAGGAGGTTATTGACTTGCTCTCCATTTTGAACTCATTGCGAATGATTCTTCCGACGGGTTCTCTAAGCGATTTTCCTCTGCCCTTGCCATTCCAACAAATCACCGCTATCGCCACCCCACCAATGCCTAAGTAAGGAAATCCACAGGCGCGAATTGAAAAGCCAATGCTTGAGGCCGCGGAACGCGCTGGAGTTGCGCTCGGCGTGAAGGTCCAAAGGAAAAACGCGCTGGATGTCGCCCTCGACCGGTGGGTGGAAGATCTCGCAGATCGCGAAAGCCGTCTGCGAGCCAGTGCGGACTTTGTTCTCGTTCTTATGGGCTCTACTCCGTTGAAGAACTGCGGCAGACGGGATCCGCGGGGGGCAAATTCCGTCTGGACGGGGAAGCTCGGAATGGGCGATAAACTTGCCGATTAGGACGGCAGAAGACCGCAGTCTGATTTCGAGTAATGCCAGCTGAATCGATGGCTCCATCCAACTGGCGACGCAAAGTTGATTAACACACACCGAGTACAGAAGCATTCACAACGCCACTTTGGATATTCTGCCAAACCGCTGATCCTATGCGGCGATGAGCGCGAGTGGCTGATCGTTGTCAAAAGATCTGGCCATTGTTGTCGCAATCTTTTGACGATAGCTTCACGAGGCGCAGCTAAACGATCTCCGAATACCCATAAATCAGCCATTTAGGGTTTGGCTGCCTGAATGCTTTGCAACAGACATCCGCCCGAACAAGCTTGATTCGGATTGGGAAGGCAGATTAGGCAGTGGAGGATGTGTGATGATGCAGAGCACGATTGTTCGATGGAGTGACCCGAAGGTAATTCTCGTCGCAACCAATCTGGTTGAAGACCACACATTCATGCTTCACGCCATCTACCAGGCAACACTGAGCCGCGCGAAAGTTCTCCTCGTCCACGTCATCCCGTCCTTTCAGCTAAGGGAAGAGGCCGTTTATTGGACGCCTTGCAGTCAGCCCAGCCTCATCGCGCGAAACGTAAAGGCGAAGCTGGATGAGCTTGCGGTGGAATTCGAGTGGCAAGGAATCGAGTGCGAGCCCATCATTCTCAACGGGCTTCCCGAAGAGCAAATCCCGCTCTTTGTGAAGTCGCGAAATGTGGACAGGGTCATAGTCGCGGCAAGATCCGCCAGCGGCTTCGAGCGCCTAATGGGAGGTTTTGTCGCGGAGGCATTGATATCGGGCGTTGAGATTCCCGTGTGCACCATCGGTCGCAATTTGCGGCCAGATTCGGCGTGTACCACTCCGCCAAAACGAATACTCTTGGCAGCGTCATTGCAAGCAGAGAGCCCGATGCTGGTTGATTTTGCAAGTATTCTTGCCGAAATGCACGATTCGCGCCTCACCTTGCTCCATGTTCTCGACTCTACCGGCATGGCCGAGCAAGAACGAGAGCTCGCTCGATTCAAGGCTCAACGGAGGTTATCCGGCTTGATTCCGAAAGAGGCCCGGCACCGGCATCAGCCCGTCCTGTTAATCGCGGAAGGAGACCCGGCAAAGGTCATTCCTGATGCAGTTGGATCGATGACGCAAGATCTCGTGATTCTTGGCGGATCGTTTCATTCTTTGTTCTCCCGGATTCACGGTACCAGTGTTGTCCATTGCGTGATTCTTGAAGCAACTTGCCCCGTGATCACGATCAAGTCCCCGTTTGGCTCAGCAAGCGAGAAACCATTTCTGCACGAGGCAACGGATGCGGGGGAGGCACTTGCTCATTCCATAGGACTCGCCGAAGAAGCGGTCTCTGGCCGATGAAGGCGAAATGAGGTTGCGATGCGCTGCGCCAATCCAAAGTGTCGTTGCGGAATATTCGATATGCTGGGCGGATCAATATGGCTTTTGCAGTTGGAACTGCCAGGCGATCGACCGGCCGGAAACAGCGAGGATGCATTTTCAGTGTCAACCTTGCCACAAAAGTATTTTTGGCTTTGTGCCGCTTGCAGTCGTCGGTTCGTTCTCTGGCGTTGGACGCCATCCGGCGTGTTTCTGGCTCATAGACAACCGGGAGTCCGATACCGTAACGCACGAGAAATGGAGAGTGCATCCAATCCATTCCTTCTCAGCGTCCATGCTTCCGCCCAAGTTGAAGAGGAATTTCTGGACGTGGGATAACCCGATTTCCAAAGGAGCCATATCGTGGCCGAATTGCGTAAACAGCACTGTGTCTTTGTCGTTCACGATGAGTTCGTCGTTACTTCGAGCCTTGCAGCGATGCTGCGACATCAGGGTTTCGAGGTTCGATCATTCACTGATCCGCTCCAGGCTCTATCGGCTGCGGCCTCGGAAGCCCCTGAGTTGCTCATCTCCGACTTCGCGATGCCGCAACTCTCAGGAAGCGAATTGGCGAATCAGGTGCGGGAGCACAGCCCAGATTGCAAGGTGCTACTTTTCTCGGCGCAAGGCATGAGCAGATCCTTGGGTGAGTACGACCGCCCCGGTCAGCATTTTCAAATTCTTACTATGCTGCGGCACCCGCCAGATCTCTCGAAGAGCGTTAACGCGGAAAACGAATTTGCGCAATGAGCGACATCGGGTTTGTGTGGTCAATGACACAAAGCGAGGCCGATTGAAGGAAACGCACATGAAAACGACTGGAATTAGCTGCACAGCAACACTAGCCTTGTTCTTCGGGGTCGCAGTTCAAGCACCTTGCTTGCAACCTCAGTCTCAACAGCGTCCGCAGCAGGAGCTACGGCAGTCCCACTCTCCCTCGCAGCCGTCACTTCAGGCGAAGCCCCAGCCGCCCACCAAGAATCCCCAGCGACAATATCAACCTGCCGATCGGAAACAGCAAAAGCGAACTCCGCAACGACAGCCGCCACCCGACAAGCAACGGGACCAATCGAGTCCTAATCGTCCGCAACAGCCGGACATGCTCAATCAAAATGGCCAGCATCGGCAAGACCACCACGAGAACAGGCCCCGACAGCCCTTTGATCAACAACATGGGCCGCAGGGCGGTGACAATCGTGATGGACGGGACCATGAACGTCCGGGCTATCACCAGGACAACGGGCGTGATCACTACCGCGATTGGCAGGGACGCCGCGCACGTGACTGGCGGTCAGATCACCGTACATGGGAACAGCGAGGAGGCTACCGCGGATACCGCATTCCTGAAGACCGGTTTGCTCGGTACTTCGGCCTCGGTCACTTTTTTCGGATTCACGACTTGCCCGTCCTCATTTTCAGCGGATATCCGAGCTTTTTGTACCGCGGGTATTGGTTCAGACTTGTTGATCCATGGCCAGAATACTGGGCGGAAGACTGGTATGAAACAGACGATGTGTACATCGCGTACGCCGGCGACGGCTACTACTTGTTCAACCGCAGGTATCCCAACATGGGAATTGCCGTCAGCATTTCAATGTAGCTCTCGGTTGTCCTTTGTTTGCATATGCAAGTCACTTGACGGACCGCCAAACCCTTGTGAGGAAGCTTTGGGCTCTGTCGCAATTTGTTGAGTGGCCCTGCGTGCCGGCAGAGGCGGACTGTCAAAGATTTACGACAGCAACAAACAAAACTTTGGACATTCAATCCAGCTGTTACTTTAGTCGCCTTTTCCCATCAGCACTTTGGGGCACAGTACCAATTGGCACTGTAAATGCTCCCCTCAAAACGTGTGTTCAGCAGGCCGAACCAAGGGATGAAAGCAATTCATTCCCTTGCATCCAAAAAGCAAGACAGAAAGATATCCACCATGGCTACGAATCTAACTTCAGTTACGACTACACCCCCCAGGCCTCCGCTGGGCGGTCTCTTTCTCCAGCCACCTGCCTCGCAGCATCGGCTAAAGGCCGCTTCGAGGGAGATCAGCAGGCCGAAGGCTAATGCTCCCCTACTCGATCTGCAAAGTCTGCTTAACAGGTTCATGCCTGGAAAATCCCGTCTTGAATACCTGGCCGGTGAATCCATCTTTTCGCAAGGCGATCCGGCCAATGCGGTCTACTACATCCAGAGTGGCAAGGTAAACCTCACCGTTGTATCAGCGCGCGGCAAGGAAGCCGTAATCGCCCAACTCGCTGCTGGAAGCTTCTTTGGAGAAGGCTCACTGGCAGGTGAGCTGCGATGCGTGTCCTCTGCAAGCGCACTTGAGTCCTGCACGATCATTCGCATCGGGAAATCGACCATGTGTAGCCTGCTTGATTGTGAGCCGCAGTTCGCCCGCGACTTCAGGGCGCACCTGCTCGCACGTAACGCCCGCATGCAGGCCGATCTGGTTGATCATTTGTTTAATTCAAGCGAAAAGCGCCTCGCCCGCTTGCTGATCCTCATGGCTAACTTCGGCCAGGAATCCGAGCTCATTCCGGTCATCACCAAGATCAGCCAGCAGACTCTGGCCGACATGATTGGCACTACCAGATCGCGCGTCAGCTTCTTTCTCAATCGCTTTCGAAGCTGTGGCTACATTAAGTACGATTCCGGCGGGATCGTCATCAATCGATCCCTGGTCAACATTGTGCTGCAGGACTGAGCGCCATTGGACGCCCACAGAGGAGGCATCGTGAAAGTTCAATCGATAATCCTCAACTTCGATGGTCTTGCTTCAGTAGCATGCCCATTTGGCAACACACGATGTTTGAGAAAAGAGGAGTGGTGGGAAAAATGAAGAAGATCATGTTTATGGTTGGAGTGCCCGGACTAGCTAGTGTGTGCTGGGCGGATTCGGACCGCGAGTCAACGATCGATCGGCTGGATCATGCAGGTAGCGTGCTGCGTGAAATCATGGCGGCTCCGGACAACGGGATTCCAGAAGAAGTACTGGAACACGCAAGATGCGTGGCCGTGGTGCCACATATGATCAATGGCGGCTTCATATTCGGCGCCCAAAATGGCAGGGGTGTCGCAACATGCCGAACAGAAACAGGATGGAGCGCGCCAGCGTTCTTCGTGATTACGGGCGGCAGCTGGGGACTGCAGATCGGCGTTGAGGGCGTGGACCTCGTGATGATTATCCAGAACGACAAAGGCATGCAGCAATTGCTGGCAAGCAAATTTCAGCTCGGAGCAAACGCATCTGCGGCGGCGGGGCCAGTGGGACGCCATGCCTCGGCATCGACCAACTGGAAGCTGGAGACTGAGATCCTCACCTATTCCCGCGCTCGAGGCGCTTTTGCCGGACTTACACTCAACGGCGCGTGGATTCGTCGGGATGACGATTCATTCCGCGCTCTCTATGGTCGTCACGTCACGACGCGAACAGCACTGCTGGGTAAGATCGCGGCGCCAGGGGAGGCGGAGTCCTTCCTCAATGCAGTCAGAGATGCGAAGGATCAGGCCGTCGCAGAGGCTGTAAAGGAGTAACCGATTCAGATCACGCGGACAGGCGTACTTATTCACTGACACGTATCGAGCCATCGGCGGCATTCGGAACACAGATAACACGCCGCGTTTGACGTAGAGTGATCATGAAAACAACTGAAGTGCTACACGCCTGGGCGCGCATTTTGGCCGGGCGCGCGCCGTCCCTTTCAATCGAGATCACAAAAGAATGCCCTTTGCGGTGTCCCGGATGCTATGCGTTCGATGCAGCGCATCTCGGAGGCACGACCCAACTGCGCCAACTTTCGGACTTTAAGGGCGACGAACTCATCGCGAGGGTGCTTGCCCTCATTGATGAGCGCAAGCCGCTGCACGTCTCCCTGGTGGGAGGCGATCCGCTAGTCCGGTATCGTGAACTCGAGTCGCTTTTGCCGCAAATCGAAAACCGCGGTGTACACACGCAGGTCGTGACAAGCGCTTTCAGGCCGATTCCAGACGCTTGGAGGGAATTGAAGAAACTGAATGTAGTTGTGTCGGTAGACGGTCTGCAGCCGGAACACGACGCGCGGCGAGGTCCAGCAACCTATGACCGCATCCTGAGGAGTATAAAAGGGGCGAAAGTGACCATCCACTGCACGATCACCGCGCAGGTAGCAGAACGTCCTGGCTACCTCGACAAGTTCCTCCGCTTCTGGACAAATGAACCCGAGGTCACGAAGGTCTGGTTCAGTATCTTCACTCCACAACGAGGCGCTGTGGATCCAGAGATACTTACGCCGGCCCAAAGGGCCTCTACCATTGCACACTTGCGGCAACTGCGGCAGAAATATCCTACGCTGGACATGTCGGAGGCGCTCATTCGGGAGATAAACTCTCCCCCAAAGAATCCGCAAGAATGTATCTTTGCGCGAACCACAGAGACGATATCAGCCGATCTTAGAACCGCGATCACTCCATGTCAATTCGGAGGGAACCCTGACTGTGAGCGGTGTGGTTGTATTGCTTCGATGGGCTTGGCTGCGATTGGCCACCACCGCGTAATCGGGCCCCTTACCGCCGGGCAGCTCTTCATGGCTTCGGACCAGTTGGGCAACATGTGGCGGAGCTTGCGGCGAACCTTCTCACGTCATCCCGAGGTTCAGGCGAAGCTCTCTCCATTCCCCGTCCTTCGAGCCAAGGGACCTGTGGCACGAATACGAATACGCTGTGGAGAGAGAACCGAGCAGTGGTGAACCCAGGCTCTCAAGCCGTAAATAAAATGACTGAACAAGTCGTCCGGCCTTGCCAATGACTGTCTCGACTTTGTCTTATCTGAAGCACTTCCGACTACGTCCAAAGATATCGATGTCCACGAGCACTGATTCACGAAGGCCATTCCGTTGAGCATCTGAGCTCCGAGACAAAGACGCTCCGCCGCGGAGATCGGGGCGGAGCGTGAAGTCGCGGATATTCGATCGATGCTTAGTTAAGCTCAGAGCTGGCGCCCTCAACCTGCAATTCGTTGGTAACCTTGAACACTCCCGGAGCGCCATTGGCACGGATGTTCGCTATGTCCCTATCAGCCTGAGAATCCACAGAACCGTATAGTGTCACATTACCGTTCTGTACGGAGATGCGGATCGGCTTGCCTGGGTCGATCGCGTACTTGGAGAGCGACGGGGAGCCGTAAATGAGACGAGCGACATTCAGGCGAATCCGGTCGTCCATTGGGGATACGGGATCCACATCTATTTGATCGATCACATCCTGAACGCCGGGTGTGTAGCTGGCTACAGCGAGTGCTGAAGACTTGTCCATTGGGCCATAGGCATGCCCTCCGAGCGTCACGATTCCGTCTCGCACGCTGACGCTGATTGCATTAAAGGCCGTTGTCCCGTAACCGACGCGATCATATTCCAGCTTTTTGACAAGTTGTGCTTGAAGTTCCTGGTCCGACATCTGGCCCGCCGCAACTCGAATCTCATTCCGAACAGCGACGTCCTTCTTTGCATGAATTGCTTTCTTTTCGGCCGCTTCTCTGTCTGCAAATAGCGCCACGTTCCCTGTGAGGGTAATCACGTCGTTTACGACAGAAACGCGAACGTCCTTGAATCGATCCTTGTTCAGTTGGTGTCCGAGGTCAACCTGAATCCGGTAGTCACTCTGGTCGGCGGCCTCTTGACCGATTGTGCCGGCGAATGCGCGCGGCGTGTTCAACAAAGCAGGCATCGAAGCTGCAAATGCCATTGCTGCGGTAAGACTGATTCCAAACCGTGTGAGTGTCATAGCGCTCTCTCCATGTCGATTGTCGGTTATGAATCTGCTTTGCGCGATGAAGACAGGGAGCAATGCAGATCTCCGCATCGTCTTTTTTGGGATGGCATTCGACCGGATGCTTTGCCTTGCTGGTGCGTCACTTTATGAGGCGGCGCACCAGCGAAGACTTAGCCAGGTTCATACCACCAGATCCTATCTCCAACTGCGCTTGTTACCGTGGGGGGCTAAATACATCCAAGTTGGGGCGCTTGAGTTCATCAAGATTGCTCGTTGGTTGGAGGACTAACAAAGCCGGCTTTCGGCTCTACGTGCCGCTCGCAACAGCAGGAAGGTCCAGCTTCTGTTCCAGCGACTCGGCCTTCGACTTCGCCTCGTCGTAGTCCACGAAGTCGCTGATCATCCTCGCGAGTTTGCTTGTCAGCTCGGCATTGGCTTTGACGTAATCGCGGAATGGCTGCATCTGGACACGGTTTTGGTTGTCATTCAGGTGCTCAATCGTTGCAGTAAGCAAGTCCGCCATTTCTCGGAGTCGGGGATCGATCTGGTCGATTGCCTGCTGCTGCCAGGGAGACCCTTCGGCACGCAAGTCGCTGAGCTGCTTGTTCAAGTGGCCGAGTTCGTTGACATGCTCTCTGATGCGTTCAAGTTGCCATGCATGCGATTGCCAGCTCATCTTGGAACCCGTATAAGACTCAAGTGTCGCGGCATCATCTTCCGCAAGCACCGCATGACTTTTCGCCTGCTTCAAAAGGTCCGAGATCTGTCCCGAGTCGGCAGTTTGTGCAAAGCCGATTGACGTGCCCGTGGCCAAAGCAAGCGCCAAGGCGACCAGACTGAAGTTGCGAAACACCGATTGGATTTTCATGGTTTCCCTCTCTGTGCTTGCCTTGAGCAACACACGCCTGGGCTAATGCATGTGCCGAGCCAAACAAGGGCTACCGCTAAAGTGCTCATATATCAGGAAAGCAAGCGCGACGCCTCGGCTGAGTGTCCGAAGATTTGTCTGTCGATGTCAGAATTCTTTTACAAATCTGTTGCGCCAGGCGATTCAACGCCATCGAAGACACTCAATTCATTGGCATTTGGTTTGGATGTCCAAATGCATCGTCAGATATGTCTGTCGACGCACGAATAGATGCGTGTGAGACGAAGGACAGTATTGGTGAGGTGTGAGATGGCGCAAAGCGCTATTGTTCGTTGGAGCAATCCAAAGGTGATTCTGGTCGCGACAAACCTTTTTGAAGGCTACCCCTTAATCATGCACGCGATCTACCAGGCGAAGCTCAGTCACGCGAAGGTTCTACTCGTCCATGTGATTCCATTCCCACGTCTGATCAGCGAGGCCACGAATGGACTTCCGATTCGTCTGCAAAGTCCTCTTGTTCGCAGCGTGAAGGCGAAGCTCGAAGAGACAGCCTCTGATTTTCGGCGCGAAGGTATCGAGTGTGAACCCATTGTCCTTGAGGGTGCTACTGAAGAGGAAATCCCTTTACTCGTCAAGTCTCGGGGTGTGGACAGAGTCATCGTTGCGACGCGGAACGCCAGCGGCATCGCACGATTGGTCGGAGTGTCTGTTGTTGAGGAACTAGTAGCGGGGCTTGAAGCGCCCGTCTGCATTGTCGGCCGCCGTAACCATCCCGGAGCGGCATGCAATACTCCGCTCGGACATATCCTGCTGGCGACGACGCTTCATCTCGATAGCCTGTTGCTTGCAGGTATCGCAAACGCCCTGGCGGAGTCGAACCATTCGCGGTTGACACTGCTGCACGTTCTGAACACCGAAGGCATGAGCGAACTGCAGCGAGAATCAGCCCTGGCTATGACCCAGAGACGTCTCTGCGCGCTGGTTCCCAATCAATCTGCTCACAGGGTCCCGCCCATCTTTCTTGTCCGCGAAGGAGATCCGGCCACGATTATCCTGCGCGAAGCGGGCTCGCGGGCGCAGGACCTTATCGTTCTTGGATCTCCCCATCCTTCGATGGCCTCCTGGGTTCTCGACACCAGTGTTGTCCGTCGAGTTGTTACCGAATCGCAATGCCCGGTCATTGTGATCAGGCCGACAATGCAGGCCACGACAGAGTATTTGCAAGGCTTGGGCGATGCGGAAGTCACACTTGGAAATTCCGGCGAAAGCGCCGGAGAATTCGAGGTAAGTAAATCAATCAGAGATGATCGGACTCTCTAGATAATGCGGGAATCGCAATCCTCCGAGCATGTCCCGCGCGTAGTTGAAAGTGGCGGGCGGTTGAGGCGTTGGATGCGATGGCCGCGCAGGCCGTCCAATAGGCAAATGCGGGGACACAAGGGCGCAAAAATTGCATTGCGGTCCCCACAAAATCCCCCACAATTAAGTGCAATCACAAAAGCTATATTTTCTAAATTATTGATTTGATTGGTCGGGACGGGCAGATTCGAACTGCCGACCCCTCGCACCCCAAGCGAGTGCTCTACCAGGCTGAGCCACGTCCCGACATAACGCAGCCGGTCCCGCCGCGGCGGGACCGGCTTTGGGGTTACTGTTAGTTTACACGGCTGCGCGCGTCCGCTCCATCACGGCGCAAGCGCATCCTTCACCTGATCCAGAATCTCATCCGCGATCGAAAGCGATGCCGTCGCCGCGGGGCTGGGCGCGTTCAAAACGTGCAGCGCGCCCTCCCTGTGCACAAAATAGAAGTCCTGCATCAACTCGCCCTCGGGCGACAGCGCCTGCGCGCGCACGCCGGACCCTCCCTGCTCCAGATCATCCAACGTGAGCTCCGGCACCAGTCGCTGCAGCGACCGGCAAAAAAGTTTCTTGCTGTACGACCGCTTGAACTCATCCCAGCACATGCGCGGGTAGCGCATAAAAAATCTCCAGAAGCCAGGGTAAGTGAGCGTCTCCAGCGTATCGCGAAGCGAGAAATCCGTGTGCCGGTATCCCTCGCGCGCAAAGGCCAGCACCGCATTTGGCCCGCACTCCACTCCCCCGCGAATCAACCGCGTAAAGTGCACTCCAAGAAATGGAAACTTCGGATCCGGCACCGGATAAATCAGGTTCTTCACCAGATGCTGCCGCTCCGGCCGCAGTTTGTAGTATTCGCCGCGGAACGGCACAATCTTCGCCGCATCGTTGCTGCCGGCCCGACGGCCCACCCGGTCGCTATGCAGTCCGGCGCAATTGATCAGAAAGTCCGCTTCGTAATCCCCGATTTTTGTATAGATCGTCCAGCTCCCGTGCCTCTTTGCCCGCATTACCTCCGAAGAGAATCGAATCTCGCCGCCTCTTGCGCCAATCTCCTTCACCATCTCCGCGCACACTGCGCCGTAATCCACGATCCCTTCCTGGGGAACGCGAATCCCCGCGATCCCTGCAGCGTGCGGCTCATATTCGCGGATCTGCTCGGGCCCAAGCAGTTCGAGCCCTTCCAAGCCATTCGCTTTGCCGCGCTCCAGCAGCGCGTGCAGCCGCGGAATCTCCTCCGGCTCGGTGGCCACAACCGTCTTGCCGCATAGTTCGTAGGGCACGCCGTGCTGCTCGCAGAACGCCGTCATCCTGCGAATCCCCTCCACAGCCAGCCGGGCCTTCGTCGAGCCCGGCTTGTAGTAGAGGCCGCAGTGCAGCACTCCGCTGTTGTGTCCGGTCTGGTGCCGGCCGGGGCCGCTCTCTTTTTCCAGCAGCAGCACTTTCAGCGACGGATACCGCTCCAAAAGCTGGTGCGCCGTCGCCAGCCCCACAATGCCGCCGCCAATAATCGCTACTTTCACGGTTTCGAGAAGAATACTACCTGCCCAGAGCGCGTGGCTGGCTCTGCCGCTTTCTTTCGGCTACTCAATGTTGGCCGTCCATATATTGTCCGTATATATCGATACGCCCTACGGGTTCGCCTTTAACTCCGTGCACGAGGTCTGATCGCCGCCGTCGCAAGCCTTGTGGTAGAAGCTCAGTGCCGTCATTTCATCCAGCGCTACGCCCAGGCCGTTCCGGTAGAGCCAACCAACAACCCGGCAGCCCGTCGGTTCGCCGCCGTCGCAGGCTTTCCGGTAGAAGTCCGCCGACTGCACAGAGTCGATCGGCGCGCCAATGCCATTTTGATAGAAGTAGCCGACATAAATACAGCCCGCCATCAAGCCGCCGTCGCACGCCTTGCGCTCGTAGCTCAGCGCCTGCGGCAGGTCCTGCTTCACGCCGTCGCCGGCGTACACAATTGCGCCATACCCCATGCAGGAGATCATCGCGCCGCCATCGCAGGCTTTTTGCGCCAGGTCATTGGCCGCGCTGATATCCCTCGTCGTGCCCAGCCCGTTGCGAATCATGTAAGCCAGCGCCGAGCAGCCCTTCATGTCGCCGCTGTCGCACGCCTTGCGATAGTTGGTCAATTGGTCAGCGTAGTTCTTTGCTGAGTCGAATCCCTCGTGGTCCATAAAGTCGATCACAGCGGTGCCGGCGCAGCCTCGCGGTTCGCCGCCATCGCAGGCTTGGCGGCTCAGCGTCACTGCCTTGGATTCGTCCTTCGCAATTCCCACTCCTAAGTAGTACGTTGCGCCCAAATTGGAGCAGGCCAGCATCACGCCGCCCTCGCAGGACTTCTGCGTAAATTGAAACACCTTCGTCTCGTCTTTGGTCACGCCGATCCCGTTGTAATACAAATAGCCAAGCTGCGTGCAGCTCCTCAGGTCGCCCGCGTCACAGTTCTTCTGGAACAGTTGCGCTGCCTGCTTTTCATCCTTGGCCACGCCCTGCCCTGCTTCATAAGCCAGCGCGTAGTTCACGCAGCCGTTCATGTCGCCGCCGTCGCAGCCCTTCTTGTAAAGCGCGAAACCCGCCGCCTCGTCCTTGGCCACTCCGCGGCCGCTCACCGTCAGGTTGCCCAGATCGGTGCAGCCTGTCATGTTCCCTGCGTCGCAAGCCTTGCCATACAACTTCGCCGCTTGCGACTCGTCCTTCGCTACGCCTTGCCCGGCTTCAAACATCGCGCCAAGTCCAAGGCAGCCCCTCAAGTCGCCGCCGTCGCACCCCTTGCGGAAAAACCCGATCGCTTGCGGCTCGTTCTTTGAGGTGCCCAGTCCGCTCTCCAACATGAAGCCGAGCTGGGTGCACCCCCCCAGGTTGCCCCCTGTGCATGCAGTCCGGTACAAATGCACCGCTTCGCCTTCGTCCTTCGCTGTGCCGCGCCCATTCAGGTACATGTTGCCCGCGTTGCTGCAGGCCACCGTCTGGCCGGCGTCGCAGCCTCGGCGGTATAGTCGCAGCGCCTCCTGTGGATCTTTCCCCACGCCGAATCCGTTGTCGTACATCAACCCCAGGTTGTTGCAGCCCCACAAACCGTCTCCGCTTTGGTCGCATGCCTTGCGAAAAAAGACAGCCGCCTGCGTCGGGTCCTTATCCAGGCCCGTTCCTTGCAGGTAATTGTTGCCCAGTTCGTTGCAACCCACAGCCGACCCGCCTTCGCACGCCTTGTGGAAGAGCGTCAGCGCCTGCGGCTCGTCTTTGTCCACGCCCTGGCCAGTTTGGTAGGCCCATGCCACTTCAGCACAGCTTTCCATCTCGCCGTCGGCGCAACCCTTCTTGTAGTAGGTGACGGCCTGGCTAAAGTCCTTCGCGGCGCCGTTTCCTGAGGAGTACATGTGTCCGATGTTTTCGCACGCCTTGCCGACGCCGCCGTCGCACGCCTTCTGCCAAAGGTTAAGCGCCTGGGCCGGGTCCTTCGTCACACCGGAGCCGCGATTGTAGAGCACCCCAAGGCCATTGCAGCCCGTCATCTCGCCGCCGTCGCACGCCTTGGTAAAGAGTGTCTTTGCCTGCGCGTCGTCCGTGGCTACGCCGTAGCCATTCAGATACATCCTGCCCAGCCCGAAGCAGCCGCGCAGGTTCCCCTGGTTGCATGAGTCCTGGTACAGGCGCACCGAGCTTTGCAAGTCCGGCTGAATCGTCTCGCCCGACTGATAGATCGCCGCCAGCAACACGCACGCGTCGGTATCTTTGCCGTCGCACGCATGCTGCGCCAGGCTGGCCGCCTGCGCGTAGTCCGTTCCTCCGCCAAGCCCGCTGCGAAAGCTCCTTGCCGCCTGCTCGCATCCCCAGTATTTGGCGCTGTCGTCGCCCGCGTCGCATAGTTTGAGCGCCACGCTGCGCGCCGCTGGAAAATTCTTCAGCGGATCGTCGTTCTGCCAGTAGCGGTTCTCTTCCTTTTTCAGCCGGTCCAGCTCAAGCGCTTCGTACTTGGTAAAAGTCGTCTCCGGATTTTCTCCGCCCGCCGCAGCCGGCTGCGCTCCCGCGCCCATGTGGATCACCAGCTCGCCGCCCTGGTCGTCATCAAACGCGCCAAACAGCGGAGTCTGCTTCGATCCCGCCGCAACCGCAACCGCATGCTGCGCAAAGGCGCCCAGTTGGCTCGATGTAACAAATCCCTCCCCGTAGCTGTCCGCATTCCCGTTCGTCAGTCCCTGAATCATCAGCCCGGTAAACAGCGAGTGATCCGGCAGCGGCCCGGTGTCGGCGGCAAGCTGGTCGCCCTGCGCGCTGGCGATCACTTTGCGGCTTACCTTCACCAGCATGTCCCGCTCGAACCGCGTATCGGCGCGGCTCGTCATGAACTTGCTCCCCAGCGCCATGCCGCTGTGGCAACTGTCCAGGATCACCAGGATGTGCCCGGCCGGCAGCGAGTCGATGGTGTGCAGCAGATCCTCGATCTTCAGGTAGTCGCTCCAGTGCTCGTCCTTTCCCGGTGCGCGCGCGTCCGCCGGAACAATGAATCCGTCCGATCGCGATTCATCGCCGATCTTGTAGTCGTGAGTCGTCCCGTGGCCGGCGAAGAAGATCACCAGCGAGTCCTCGGGTTTCAAGCGCGTGGACAAGTCGTCTTCAAGCAGCGAAATGATCGCTTTCCCTGTGGCGGCCTTTTCGGTCAGCGGCTCGGCCGCATACTCAAATCCGAATTTCGTCGTCAGCAGCTTTGCAAATCCCGTCGCGTCGCTCACCGCGGTGCTCAGGATCGGCCAGTTCTCGTAATGATCGATGCCGATCGCGACGATATATTGGTGGCCGTTCTTCACCGCCGGCTCGTCGGTGTTCTCCGGCTGGAAGCCTCTTTGCGCCCCGCCGCCCCCCGCTGTACCTGCCTTTGCCCCGGCCTGTTGTGTCCAGCCTTGCCGCGCGCATACCATAGCCATGGCCGCCGCCAGCAACAAAATGCACGCCGGTCTACAAACACCTGCCGTTCTGCTCAGAATCGACATGGGGAAATTCCTCAATTCAAATTTTGGCCGGGGGGACAGTCCTCGCGCTGTGGACGGTTGGCCCTATTCTAGCCCTCAGGCGGAGCCTTTCCAACTTGGCCGCGGAGCCTTTCCAAACTGACCATCCGTGCGCAAACCCCTCGCCGCCTGTTATTGTTTTCCTTTACTTTCCCAGTCGCGCAGAAAGTCGCGCAGAAAGTCGCGCCGAAAGTCTCACTGAACTCTAACCATGCCCGACCCCGCAATCAAATTCGGAACCGACGGTTGGCGCGGCGTCATCGCCGACGACTTCACCTTCTCGAACGTCCGCATTGCCGCCGAAGCCATCGCCGCCTACATTCACTCTCAGAAAAACTCCGCACAGGAAGCTCCCGCCCGCGGTCTCTGCATCGGCTACGACACGCGCTTCGGATCGAAAGCCTTCGCGCAAGCCTGCGCTGAAGTTGTTGCAGCCACCGGCATTCCCGTCATGCTCGCCAATGCCGTCACGCCCACGCCGGCCCTCAGTTGGGGCGTGCGCGAGCGCGGCGCAGCCGGCGGCATCATGATCACCTCATCGCACAACCCCGCGGAGTGGAACGGCGTCAAGTACAAGGGCTGGTACGGCGGCTCAGGCCAGCCCGCCATGATCACGGCGATCGAGTCGTTTCTCGGCAAGCCCGTCGCCCGCGCCGCTCAGCCCGCGCCCATCACCGAATTCGACTTCCTGCCCACCTATCTCAAATCCATTGAGGACTTCGCCGACCTCGACCTCATCTCGAAGTCCGGCATGAAGTTCTGCATCGATTCCATGTACGGCGCAGGCGGAACGATTCTCTCCGAAATCTTCAACCGGATCGGAATCGCCAACGTCGCCATCCGCTCCAACCCCAACCCGCTCTTTCCCGGCATCAATCCCGAGCCCATCGAGCCGAACATTCGCGCCCTCGGCGAAGCCACCGTCGCCAACCAGTGCCAGGCTGGCCTCTGCACCGACGGCGACGCCGACCGCATCGGCGCCATCGACGAGCACGGCGAGTTCGTCGATCCCCACAAAATCTACTCCGTGCTGCTGAACTGGGTCTTGCAATACAAGGGCTGGCCCGGCGCCGTCACGCGCGCCTTCAACACCACCAAGATGCTCGACCGCATCGCCCGTAAATACGGCCGCGAGCTTATCGAGCACGGCATCGGCTTCAAGTATGTCGTCGATCTCATGCTTGAGCGCGAAATCGTCATGGGCGGCGAGGAGTCGGGCGGCATCGGCTTCCAGCGCCACCTGCCCGAGCGCGACGGCCTGCTCAACAGCCTCATGCTCGCAAACGTCATGGCCCAGGAGAAGAAGACGCTCGGCCAACTCGTCGCCGATCTTCAGGCCGAATACGGCGAGCATCAGTACGGCCGCATCGATCTCCACCTGCCTGAAGCGCAGCGGGACGCCGTCATCGCCCGCGCCCACGCCCTCAAATCCGGCGACCCCGTATTCGCCGGCATGGCCATCTACTCGCAGGAAAATCTCGACGGCGTAAAGTTCTTCCTCGACAACCCCGAAGCCACCACCAAGCCCAAAGCCGCCGAAACCTGGCTCCTGCTGCGCGCCAGCGGCACCGAGCCCCTCCTGCGCATCTACGCCGAATCCTGCTCAAAGGAATCCGTCGCCAAACTCCTCGACTCCGCGCGCGCCTTCGCGCTGGGTGCGTGAGGAGTTTCAACACACGATTGATTTATTGGCGGTGTGGCCCCGGATCGGCGAACTTTGGCCCCGAAACTCGCAGGGAAGCGTCGATAGCACAGATCACTAATGCACTTGAACGTCGTGAACAATATAGTCCGCAGGCGGTAGGTACCTTGCAACATCCGGTTCTCCGCGAACGATGTTTACCACCTGATTTCTTGTTTGCCCGCTGCGCGGATCATCGTTGGTCTCAAGAACTACGATCTCAAGTTCCGGGCAGTACCAGGTCTCGTGGACAACGACAATCGGACGGTCATTGTGGTCCTCTCCGATCGCGACCGTATAGCTACTTCGCGTACCTTCGGCCAGTACTCCTTCGATCACTTTGGCGCCGAGCTTCACAACCTCGTCGCCAAAGTCGTTCATCTTGAAATCCCGACAAGCGGCTGGGCACGGCGAGTCGGGGTTATTGCCTTTCGCCGCATTTGGCGGAAAGTGAAGCACCCTAGCTTCCTTCGTAGTTGAATCCCACTTTGTCTCGGTTTTTGTGACAGGATCTTCGATTCGGTACAGCATTTCACTTCTCATCTCGCCCTGATACAGCCACTGGCGCTCCCCATCACTGTAAGTGCGACCGCGTGAATCGCGAGCCTCGCTGCCGCCCGACTCCGTTGTGGTGGTTTTGCCGTCTGCTCCGATACTTACCGACGTGAATCGGCGTTCCGCCGAATAGGGAGCGCCCAGCACCCAATCGTCCTTGTCGACAGCATGGGATTTAGCGTGGCTATGTCCGTTCTGGGCGAGACTCACCAGCGAGGGTGAGAGCGCGAGCGCTGCAACAAACATTCCGAATCGGGGGTATTTCATGGATCGCCAATTCTGATGATTTGGATTCCAGGGACAAGACTACACTCCGTGTAGGAATTGACTCCCCAAAATCACCAAAAAACCCGCACATTAAACCGAAACGCCTGCAGCGCAACGATCGCCTCTCACCCCACCATCACCAGCGCCGCACTACTCGCCGGAATCCGAATCCGCGCAATGCCGTCTCGCACCGCAACTGGCTCTACAACCCGCGGACTCCACTGCCCCGCGCGAATCTCCGCGCCCGCCAGCGTCACTCCCTCAGTCGAGTCCAGCGCCGGAGCCTGCAACCTCCACGCCGTCGCCGTGCGCACCTTCACCGGCATCCGCAGTGACACGTTCACATCCTTCAACTCGTCCTTATTAAACAACGCAATCTTGAATCCCGATCCGGCCCGCGCCGCGTAAACCGTCGCATTCGCGCCCTCGATCCTGCCATCCACATCGAGCCCGTCCACTTGCAACAGGTCGCAACCTGCAAACTGATTTGCCAATAGCATTCCATAAAAAATTGGCATGGCCTTCACCGGGCTATCCGGCTCGCTGAAAATCGGCGTATAAAACCCGCTCTTCATTGCCTGCGGAGTCTTCGCCACGTCCAAACCCGGAGTATGGTCGCCCAACCCCGCCGAAAGAAATGAGCCGCGACCCCCGTGCAGATTCACTCCCACGCAGCCCAGGCTGGCCAGTTGCAGCATGTAATCGCCCGCCCACAACGCCGCTGCAAACGCGTTGCTCATGCCCGGCTTGCCGCCGCGGTAACACGAATTTCCCTCTGTCATCCGGTACACCAGCCCGTGCGCCCGCGCCACGGCTTCAATCTCCGCCATCCCGGCTGCGATTTTCGCATTCCCCGCCAGCAGCCGCTCCGTCGTCACGCGCGGATCATTCGGCGGACCCTCGGCATAGTAGTGCCCGGTCAGTGTCGTCAGTCGCGCTCGCAACTCGGGCGCAACCTCATTGCCGAAGCGCGTCACCCAATCAGACGCCGAGTTCACATCCGGCCCGCCAAATCGCGCTCCCGGCACCCGCGCCGCAATCGCATCGGCGTATCCGGTCCACTCCCGCAGGGAATCGTCAAAGCCCCACCCCGGCGGGCGCGTGCCGTTGCTTGCCTTCTGGTATAGGTCCGGCTCATTGCCAATTTGAAAAAACTCCAGCCGCTCGCCCACCGCGCGCGCCACATACGCCGCCTCCGTTGCAGCCCGCTCCGGCGTGCTGTTTCCGAAGTTCAGCCCGTAAATCAGCTTCCATCCCGTCGCCTGCAAAAATCCCGCCAGCGCGTCGATCGCCTCCGGCCTGATCGCAAACAGCCGGTGCGGCATCCAGTTGTCTTCGAGATTCCCAGGCGGAACCCGCAAACTCGGGGCCGGCGTTGCAGCATCCGCCTGGAACCAGCAGAACTCGCTCGTATTTCCCCCGATGCGAAGAACTCCGTGCGGGCTCAGCAGCCGGAAGTGCGTCACCAGTTCATGATTTGCCGCGGAAAAGAATTGTGGCTCGGTCAGTTGCGCCAGCTCATAACTCAAGCCGGTGTAATTCAGCGGAACCGGCCCGTTCCCGAGCCCTGCCGCCGGCCCATCGCGCAGCGTCAACTCCGCCGCAACCTCCGCGTCGCCCCCTGCCGCACCCTGCGCCCATGTCGCCTGATTGCATGCCGCGGCAGCAGCCACAGCGCTCGCCTTGAGCAAGAACGCACGACGGTCCAAGAACGCACGACGCTTCATGAATGGAACCCCTCAAACTTGCCAATCTCGCGCAAGTATTTCCACGCGACCAAATTGCCGCCAGAGTCGAAACCCACGATCCTAAGGAATGCGCAAAAAATGCTAGATTTACAAAATCAGAGAGATTTTCGCCCTTTTACCCAGCCGCACCACGATTCGTACCGGCAACGTGCCTACTTGAATCACCGCGCCGTCCACCATCTCGCCATCCACCTTCACGGCCTTTTCCGCAATCTTCCTGTTCGCCTCGGAGCCGCTCGCGGCCAGCCCGAGTGCCACCAGCAACTTGGGCAGGCGAATCTGATTTGCGTCTGCGCTGGACACATCGGCGAATGCAACTGCAACCTCTTCGAGATCCTCGCTCTCACCCTTCTGCTGAAACATCCTTGCCCAGTTCTCGTCCGCGCTCTCGGCCGCTTCCTCGCCGTGGAATCCCGCCGTAATCGTCCGCGCCAGTTTTTTCTTGGTCTCCATCGGGTGCAGCTTTCCCTGAGCCACGTCCGCCCTCATCAAATCGATTTCACTCTGCTTCAAATCCGTCAGCAGCACCCAATACTTCCACATCAGCTCGTCCGAGATGCTCATCAACTTCCCGTACATCTCGCTCGCGGGCTCGTTGATCCCAATCGCATTATTGAGAGACTTGCTCATCTTCTGCACACCGTCCAGACCCTCCAGAATCGGCGTCATCAGCACGATCTGCGGCTCCTGCCCGTAGTGCCTCTGCAACTCGCGCCCGCACAGCAAATTGAATTTCTGGTCCGTCCCGCCCAACTCTACGTCGCATTCCAGACATACCGAGTCGTACCCCTGCATCACCGGATACAGCAGCTCGTGCAGGCTGATCGGCTGCTCGGATTGAAATCTTTTGCCAAACTCATCGCGCTCGAGCATCTGGCTCACCGTAAAATGCGCCGTCAGCCGGATGGTCTCTTCGTATCCCAGCTTGCCCAGCCACTCGCTGTTATAGCGCACCTCGGTTTTCTCTGAGTCCAGAATCCTGAACACCTGCTGCTTGTACGTCTCTGCGTTCTCGTCGATCTCGGCGCGCGTCAGCGATTTCCGCGTCACATTCCGCCCCGTCGGGTCGCCGATCAGCGCGGTCGAATCGCCGATGAGGAAAATCACCGTGTGCCCCAGCTGCTGAAAGTGCCGTAGCTTGCGCATCAGCACGGTGTGGCCCAGGTGCAGGTCGGGCGCAGTCGGGTCAAACCCCGCCTTCACCCTCAGTGGCCGTCCGGTTTTGCGGCTCTCCTCAAGGCGCTCGCGTAAATCGGCCACGCGGATAATCTCCGCTGCGCCCTTCTCAAGCAAATCCATCTGTTCGTCTACGGATAAAAACGTGCTCATATCGTCTTTCAGTATACGAGGGCGTCTATTCACCGCACTTTCAACGAGTTTGTGCATCCGCCGTCCCTCGCCGCACATCACATCCACGAGGAGAAAGCCCCATGCCCACAGTGACTGGCCGAGCCATGCAGGTCCCCGCAGCAGGCGGCGCGTTTAAGCTTGTAAAAAAAGAGTTTCCCGAGCCCGGCCCCGGCCACGTTCGCATTCGCGTGCAGGCCTGCGGTGTTTGCCATAGCGATTCGCTCACCAAGCTCGGGCTTTGGCCCGGCATTCAGTACCCGCGCATTCCCGGCCATGAAGTCGCGGGCCTTGTCGATGCCGTCGGCCCCGATGTGCCGCTCTTCAAGCCTGGCCAGCGCGTCGGCCTCGGCTGGCACGGCGGCCACTGCAACTACTGTCCGCCCTGCCGTCGCGGCGATTTCGTCCTCTGCCAGAACGCGCAGATCTCCGGAATCACCATGGACGGCGGCTATGCGGATTACGTCACCGCCCCGGCCAACGCCCTCGCATTCATTCCAGATGATCTGTCCGACGTTGACGCAGCGCCGCTTCTCTGCGCCGGCATCACCACCTACAACAGCCTGCGCAACAGCGGAGCCCGCCCCGGTGACACAGTTGCCGTCCTCGGCATCGGCGGCCTCGGCCATCTCGGCGTGCAATACGCCGCCAAAAGCGGCTACCGCACCGTTGCCATCGCCCGCGGCGCCGACAAGGGCCCGCTCGCAAAGCAACTCGGCGCGCAAATCTATATCGACTCCACAACGCAGGACCCTGCAGCCGAATTGCAAAAACTCGGCGGCGCCAAAGTCATCCTCTCCACGCTCACCAGCGCTGAAGCCCTCGCCTCGGCGGTCGGCGGTCTCGCTCCCGGCGGCAAGCTCATCATCGTTGGCGTCCCCGAAAAGCCATTCAACGTCGATGCTCTCGCGCTCATCGGCGGCCGCCGCTCCATCGTCGGCTGGCCCTCCGGCACCGGCATGGACTCAGAAGACACGCTCAACTTCAGCGCCCTCACCGGCATCAAACCCATGATCGAGACCTATCCGCTGGAAAAGGCCGAAGAAGCCTACAACCGCATGATGAGCGGTAAGGCTCGCTTCCGCGTCGTGCTCACCACCGGCGCGTAATCAAACTCGATCAAATCTCCGGAAATTCACTGGGCTGATCGGTCTGTCTCGGCCAGCAAGCGCTGTTCAATGGCGGCAGCCTTCGCCGCCTTGTCCATCGCCTTGCCGAGCTTTCGCGTCATCACCTGGAAGTGATACCCCATCACCGCCAGCGTCATGGCCGTGCCAAAGCAGCGCCTGTATTTCGTCGCCGCCGCCGCAAGAAACTTCCAGTAGCTCCACTGGTGCCGCCCAAGCACTCCCTGCCGCACAATCGAGTGCGCCAGCGCGCGCATATTGTCTCGCGTCAGCAGCGGCCGTGCTTTCTGTCCCGCCTGCTTCTTCGCGCGCTCGCCCTTCGCCGGCTTCGGATGCGCCCGGTTCAGATAAACCTTCACCCGCTCGTAGTAGGCATCGCAACTGTAAATCTTCTTCATAACCTCGCGGTAGCCCTCTACCAGCTTCGCCGAATCCATGCGCGGCAGAAAGTTCAGCCGGTCGCTGAAAATGTTGTTGCCGCCGCCCGCGTCCACAATCCGGCCCTCGCGCCGCAATCGCCGGAAGAGTTGCGTTCCCGGTATCGCCCAAAGCAGCCCCACCATCGCAATCGGAATCCCGCTCTTCTGGATGAACTCCACCATGCGCTCGAAAATGTCTTCCTTATCCGTGTCAAAGCCCAGAATGAACCCGCCCATCACCTGCATTCCGTAGCTCTGGATCGTGGCCACGCTGTCCAGCAAACTTCGCCGCGTGTTCTGCAGTTTGTTGCTCGCAATCAGGCCCAACTCATCCGGCGTCTCCACGCCCAGAAACACGGCCTTGAATCCAGCGTCCTTCATCAGTTGCATCAGCTCCACATCGTCAGCCAGATTCAGTGACGCCTCTGTAATAAATTCGAATCGCGCGCCTGTCTCTTCGCGCCACTCGGCCATCGCGCGCAGCAACTCCTTCGCCCGCGCCTTGTTCCCGATAAAATTGTCGTCCACAATGAACACAGCCTCGCGCCAGCCCGCCGCCAGCAACTGGTCCAGCTCCGCCAGCACCTGCGCCACGGCCTTGGTCCTCGGCCGCCGCCCGTAAATCTCGATAATGTCGCAAAACTCGCAGTTGAACGGGCAGCCGCGCGAGTACTGCACCGTCATCGTCGAGTAGCGCCTCATCTTGATCAGGCTCAGGTCGGGAAGCGGGCTCGTTGCCATCTCCGGCCGTTCCGCCGCCTGATACACGGCCCGCGCCGTTCCAGCCTCTAGCTCTCCCGCCAAATCGCCAATCAGGCTCTCCGCCTCGCCGATCACCACGTGATCCGCCTTCAACTCCGCCGCCGGCACGCTGCTCGCAATCGGTCCGCCCACAACAGTGCGCAGCCCGCATGCGCGGCAACGCTCCACAATTTCCTTGAGCGACTCAAGCTGGATGTGCATCCCACTGACAAACACCACGTCGGCCCATTTCAGGTCGCGGTCCTGCAGCCGCTCTACATTCGTGTCCACCAGCCGCTTCTTCCACGCGCCCGGCAGCAGCGCCGCCACTGTCATCAGGCCCAGCGGAGGCTGTGCCGCCCGCTTGCCCAAAAATTTGAGCGCGTGTTTAAAGCTCCAAAATGTCTCAGGAAATTCTGGATAGACAAGCAGTACATTCATAAGCCATCTCTCTAGCAGGAAGAGTGGCTGCGCGAGCGCAATCGACAGATTCAGGCCGTGCTTCCCCCATGAAAGCAGTGCGGCCCCGCTCGATGCGGCGAACTGGTCCCGCATCTATTCTCGCACCGTAAGGGTAAAACACTGGTCAAATGTGAACAGTTTGGTATGAACAGCCTCGCCGGCAGCCCTTCCCCCGCGCCAAAACCCCGCTGGCGCCGCCAATCCCGATCCGGTTTATTCTGAACTAGGTTGCCTGGTCAATATTGGAGGTCGCTATGAAGAACGTTCTCAGCGTTGTGAGCCGGCTCGTCGCCTTCACCCTCCTCGCGCTGCCGCCCGCATCTCATTCGCAATCCGCGCCAGCCAACCCATCTGACGATTTCCGCACCGCCGATCGTTGCGCCAACTGCCACAGCAAGCTCAAAACCTCCAAAGGCCCAGGCATCTCCAATAACGACATCTCCATCTACCTCGACTGGTCCGCGAGCATCATGGCCAACTCCGCGCGTGATCCCTATTGGCAGGGCAGTGTGCGCCGCGAAACCATTGACCATCCCGAAGCAAGCGCTGCTATCCAGTCCGAATGCGCCACGTGCCACATGCCCTTGCAATCCCTGCAGGACAAGGCACAAAATCGCCAAACCGCCGTCTTCTCGCACCTTCCGCTTCATGCCCCCAACCCGCAAAACGACCCGCAAAACGCCGCAGCCGACGGTGTCTCCTGCACCGTCTGCCATCAGATTCAACCCGCCGGCCTTGGGCTCCCTGCAACCTACAGCGGCAACTTCTCCGTCGCCCCACCCGGAACCGCGCCTCGCCCTCTCTTCGGTCCGTTCGCGCCAGAATCCGACAACATCACCAAGGTCCACGTCATGGCTGCAGGCTATTCGATTGCGCAGTCCGACCATATTCGCGACGCCGGCCTCTGCGGCAGTTGCCACACTCTCTACACCACCACTCGCGGCACCGATGGCAAGTCAATCGGCCAGCTTCCGGAGCAGATGCCTTACCTCGAGTGGCAGCACAGCGACTACAACGGCAAGCAGACCTGCCAGCAGTGCCACATGCCCGCGGTCAGCGAGCCCGTCGCCGTCGCGTCCCTTCTCGGCAAGCCGCGCGACGGCGTCCGCCTCCACACCTTCGTTGGCGCCAACTTTCTTCTCGAAAACATGCTCGGCGCACATCGCGACGACCTCGCCGTCACCGCGCAGCCCGCTGACATCGCCGCCGCCTCCGCGCGCATTACGTCGTTCCTGCAGTCGCAGTCCGCGCGCGTCACTCTCATCACCGCGCAACTCACCCCCGCGCAGCCGTCCGCCGCCGGCATAACCGGCCCCTCCGGCCGTAACGGAATCGACCTTTCCTTCGCCGTCCGCGTTGAGAATCTCACCGGCCACAAACTGCCCACAGCCTATCCCTCGCGCCGCGCCTGGCTCCACGTCGTTGTCACTTCCGCCGACGGCCATATCGTCTTTGAGTCCGGCAAGCTCAACCCGGACGGCTCCATCGCCGGCAACCTAAACGACTCCGACCCCGCGCGCTTTTCTCCGCACTACGCCCGCATTACTCAGCCCGATCAGGTCCAGATCTTCGAACCGATTCTTGGCGACAGCCAGGGCCGCGTCACCACCGGCCTGCTCTCCGCCACGCAATACCTAAAGGACAATCGCATCCTCCCCGCCGGCTTCGACAAAGCCACCGCATCGCCCGACATCGCCGTCCATGGCGAGGCCCTCGCCGACCCCGACTTCACAGCCGGCTCCAGCACCACGCATTACGAGCTCTCCACCACCAGCGCAACCGGCCCCTTCCAAATCTCGGTCGAACTCCTCTATCAGCCCGTCGGCTACCGCTGGGCTCACAACCTCGTCTCCTACCTGGCCGCCGAGCCGCAGCAATTCGTCCGTGATTACGACCAGGCCGCCCCTCACTCCGCCATCGTTCTCGCCCACGCTGAAGCCACCGTCAACGCCCCATGAGCCAACTCAGCTAACCCCGCCAACTCGCCAACCCGCCATGTGCGCGCAGCGCACGCCAACTCGCCAGACCGCCAACCCCGCTAGCTCCGCCAACCCCGCCGCCTTTTCGCTATAATTAAACCCATGCGCCACCCCGCCACTCGCTGCGCCCTCATCCAGAACACGCGTCAGGCCGCAGCCGCGCCTGCGGCGGCTCGCGCCGCCTAGACTCCTGCCCCACCTCATCCCAAAAGCCAGTTGTCAGTGATCAGTTTTCAGCCGACGTTTCTCCTTCGCTGGGCTGCCGTTCTCCAATCTTTGCCCACTACCCACTGTTTACTGTTTACTGACCACTGACCACTGACCCCTGACTACTGACTACTGACCACTGACCCCTGACCCCTAACACCGCTAGCGCCGCTAACACCGCTAACCCCGCTAGCACCGCTAACACCGCTAACTCCGCTAGCGCCGCTAACACCGCTAACCCCGCTAACACCGCTGCCCTTTACACTGGAGTCATCATGGACGAGTTCTCCCGCATTCAGCGCCTTCCCGCCTACGTCTTCAACATCACCGCCGAAATGAAGTCCGCCGCGCGCCGCCGTGGCGAGGACATCATCGACTTCGGCATGGGCAACCCCGACGGCGCAACGCCCGCCCACATCGTCGACAAGCTCGTTGAAGCGGTCCGCAAGCCCGTCACGCACCGCTACTCCGTCTCCCGCGGCATCCCGCGCCTGCGCAAAGCCGTCTGCAACTGGTACAAGACGCGCTACGACGTCGATCTCGATCCCGACTCCGAGGCCATCGTCACCATCGGCTCCAAGGAGGGCATCGCCCACCTCTGCCTCGCCATCCTCGACTCGAACGATACCGTGCTCGTTCCCAACCCCAGCTACCCCATCCATATCTACGGCCCGGTCATTGCCGGCGCGCACATCGTCAGCGTTCCCGTCCACAATCAGGAAAGTTTTCTCGCCCAGCTTGAAGAAATCATCCCCCGCATGACGCCGCGCCCCAAGGCGCTCATCGTCAACTTCCCCTCCAACCCCACCACCGAATGTGTTGAATTGCCTTTTCTCGCGCGTCTCGTCCAGCTCGCCCGCGAGCACGGCTTCTGGCTCATCCAGGACCTCGCCTACGCCGACATCGCATTCGACGGCTACAAGCCGCCCAGCGTCCTCCAGGTTCCCGGCGCCAAAGACGTCGCCGTCGAGTTCTTCACCCTCTCGAAGTCCTACAACATGCCCGGCTGGCGCATCGGCTTTATGGTCGGCAATCAGCGCCTGGTCGGCGCGCTCGCCCGCCTCAAAAGTTATTTTGACTACGGCACCTTCACGCCCATCCAGGTCGCGGCCATCGCCGCTCTTGAGGGGCCTCAGGAATGTGTCGCGCAGATTTGCGATAACTACCGCCGCCGCCGCGACGTCCTCGTCGAAGGCCTCAATAAAGCCGGCTGGGCTGTCTCTAAGCCCAAGGCCACCATGTTCGTCTGGGCGCAGATCCCCGAGCCTTACCGCGACCTCAAGTCGCTTGAGTTCTCCAAGCTGCTCTTGACAGAAGCCAAAACCGCCGTTTCTCCCGGCATCGGCTTCGGCGACTACGGCGACAACCATGTCCGCTTCGCCCTCATCGAGAACGAAGAACGCACCCGCCAGGCCCTCCGCGGCGTCAAGGCCATGCTCGCGAAAGGCGTCGTCCCGGCCTAGACGCACCGTCCCGGTGTAGCGATCCGCCTATCCCACGCCTCTCAGGCGAGGCGTGGGGCACACGCCGCACTCTCCGCTAACCCATCTGCTCTAATTCGCCCCGTCGCTCTCGGCAAACGTCACCGTGAAGTCGCCAACCTGCTTGCCCTGTATGAGCCCATATTTGATGTCCGACGGGTAGTGAATGCCGCCGTACAGCCGCGACATGGCGGCCTCCTTGGCCTGCGCGTCAAAATAGCTTGCACCGGTCGGAAAAATGTAATCCAGCACATCGGAAGCGGCGGCCGAGAAGTCGGAGTGCCCGGAGATATAGGAGGGAAAATTGGGCAGAGGGATGAGCACTTTGATACTCGGATCAAGTTGTGACGGGCGCGGATTGAAGTAAGCGTACTTCGTGTCCCAGCAAGTGACCCCGGAATCGTGCAAGGCCATGTTGAGCAGCGCAAGAGTCCGCGCCGCGCGCACCTCGCTGAATTGTGCCTGGCTGATATAGGGCACAGCGATCGCATTCCAATGACCGGGCGGCGTCACCGAGTTCGCGCCGTCGTTCCATTTGTAGACAGTGGCAAGTTGGTCGCGGGTAATATTCTCCACCGCACTCTTCACTGTGGCCAGTTCCTGCTGCATTTGTGTGGAAGTGGTAGACGGCGGCGGTCCCGGCCGGACGACTGCGACGTCGGCTTGTGGAAGAATCCACGTCTCCACCTGCCCAAAGAGCGGTAGCATCGGCGGGCGCAGTGGAGTCTCCTGGCTGATCCACGGAATTTGCCCTTGCGCAATTGCATTCTGAGCCAACTGCGCCCATTCTGCTGCGTTGCCGCCTGCAGCTTTCATTCCGTCGCTATTGGCGCGGGCCAGAAAAACATTCGCAACTGCCTGGCCCAGTGCAAAGCCCGCGGTCCAGTCGCTGGCGGAGGCCTTGCCCGAGAGCAGAAGCGCCTCCTGCTGCTGGTTGGCTTCGTTGGTGATTTGGTCAATTCCGGTCGGGAAGAGCTTCGCCAGCAATGTGGAGTTGACGCCCGCCTCCACGGCGTCTTCCGATGGGTACGAGGGCAATCCCGTCGCCGGCATCAGGAGCTGGATTTTGCTGTTGTTCTCGTAAGGCTGTTGCCGGTTGTAGAGAAACTTGTAATACCACGCCGCCTTCAACGCCTCGTATTGGGCAACCGAAACGTAACTGTAGGCGCGCACCGCATACGGTGGATTGCTGAATGGGTAGGTGGGCATGTCGAACGGGTTGTTGGGGTCCGGCGACGGATAAGTGCCGTTGGGGAGGGGCTCGGGCGGCAGATCGTTAGCTGCCACCATCTCGCGAAGCAGCTCGTTCCAGCGCAACACGCCGCTCGCGCTCCAATACGTGATCGCCGAGCGCTCTGAATCGTTGAGATGCGCCTGCTCGTTCACAATCGACGTTAACTCTGTCTGATAGCCGGGATCGGTCGCCGGCGCCGGCGCCGCGACGGCAATCTGCGTCGGCCCTGAAAGAACAATCATCTTCCACGTTCCGGCGTTCGCGTCCGTGCTGGCCGGCGTCAGTGGGGAGAGCTGCTCGCTCGACGGAATCGACTTGGTGCAGCCGGGAATCATCAGCGCGATTCCCGCAATCGCAAACATCGGCGCTAAGCGCACGGAGCGCTGGAGGATCTCTGCAAGCGATGTCATTGTGCGCTTCTCCTGTGGAACAGAAATTGGTACATCAGGCCCGACGTGAAGGTCGTGGATTGGCCTACATTCCGCCCGTCGAAAGTGTTCGAATACGTAAACCAGTACTGCAGGCCGTGCACCCAGGGAAGCGGTACCGGCACTACCGCCGAAGCTCCGGCCTTGGAGAAGTTCATGCGGTTTGATACGAAGGGCTGATCCTGCGGGCGAATATCCCCACCGCCGCGCGTTTGCTGTTCTTCATAGTTGCCCACCACCATTACGCCGTGCGCGCGGTACCCTGCGCTCACAACGTATTCAAATTGGTTCGGCATGGCCACCTGGTTGCTCAGATAAATCTGGCCGTCGGTGTAGTAGTAGTTTCGGTCGAGCGTCACATTTCCGCGGAAGACGTAAGCGGCTGAGCCATTCACGTACACGCCGCCCAGCCCTTGGAAGTTCAGCGTTGCGCGGGGCGCAATCGTTTTCGAGTGCAGTCCGATCGACATCGGCTGAAAGTCTGGATCGTAGTTTCCCATCGGAATGCTGCCGGAAACAACGGGGAAGAAGCGGACGGTGCCGAATTCTTTGAACCGCCAACGAATCATTTCGTACTTCACCGCCAGCGTCAGGTCTTGAAAGCCTTCCTGGCCGTGTAGAACCCCCTGGCTCGCCTGGGTCCACACATACGGCACGGTTCCGATCACATCAAGCCGGCTGAACACGCCATAGTTGGCGGTAAAGTCCATCGTCTGCGTCGTAACTGTGCCCAGGTTGCCATTCGTGCGGTTAGTTGTGCCCTCCCAATAGTGATCCCACGCATCGTGGGTGTAGAGTGTGCCGCTGCAAATTTCGTTCTTGTGAAGCATGATGCCGTCTTCAATCGTCTGTGCGCGGAGGCATGGCAGCATCGCCGCCAAAATCAGGATTCTTGCCAGGCGCCACATCGTTGCAGGTCTGAGAACATTCGCCGCAAATCCTGCAAGGCGATTCCCTTGCGCGCTTCGGGCGGGTTGTCGCATTCGCGGTGAGCCGTTGGGCATAAGTAGGCTGCACCTCCGTGAAGGGTCGCTTCGTGGCATCGTTTTTCTCCGTACAGTAGGTGGGGCTTGAACGGAACATGCACGCGATGCCCTGAACGGGCATTGCGGGCAGGGAAGTATTACGTTCCGTGAGGAATTGATTGACCCCGATTGTGTGGGATCATACGGGCGCGAATTGGAGATTGTCTTCGCCCGGAAGGATGACCGCCTTCTCCATCGCTGGATGGAAGAGGTTGCTCCTGGGTTCGGCGCACGGCCCAATCTGTCCGGTATGTGCCCGGTCCGTACCCAGTCCCCGTTTTTTAAAGTCAAGCCCCGCCCCGCGCATTTTCTTCGCAAGCCGCTGAAACCACTCGCTAAAAACATCCGCCAAGTTTGCCGATTATTTCCCCCTTCCGGCGCACAATGGTTCCATGCTCGAAAATCAAACAACAATCGCGCCCTGTTTCCGCCTGTTCCGCTGCACGCGCCTTTTTCGAATCACTAACCACTACCCACTAACCACTGTTTCTCCCGCGCATACTCATTCCATGATCCGCCTCTGCTCAAAAGCCGCGCACGACAGAGCCGATCTCTCGCTCCCTGCCTTTCTAAACACTCGCCACTGCTTCTCCGGTGTGGGCGCCGGCGGCGGGAAGATGCGGGACAGTGATTTTATACACTTTGAAACTCGAAAAATGACCATAACTCCTTTAACATCAACAAATATGCCTCAAAATCCGCTTCGATTTTTTGCGATTTTTGTTGATTTTTGTGCGCAAAACGACCCTTTTCCACCCCGAAAGTGACCGAAAACGACCCCGCGGCCTACTGGCTACTGGCTATTGGCTACTGGCTGGTATGCGAGGTATGGACGAGGTATGGGCCGAGGTATGGAGCACCCCGTAACTCCTTTGCTATCAAATATGGAGGTATGGCATACCGGGGGGAGGGGGGGGTATCTACTAAATGGTAAACAGGCGCAGCTAAACTGGCCCTGCCGCCTGCTACGATTCCGCCATGGCCGAAACGCCAACGAGCGGCACTCTCCGCTCCCTCGCGCTCAGAACTTATCGCAATGACACTCGGCTGCAATGGGCCCTGCTCGCCTTCATGCTTGTCTTCTACGGCGCGCTGATGCGGGGCGCCTGGGGGCAATCCGAGCAAACCGTTGCCTGGAATTACACCTTCAACAGCATGTTGGCCCATCTGATGCACGGCCAGTTCGATGTCGATCCGCAGATCGTCGGCTGGGAAGAAGGCTTCCTGCGCAACGGCCGCACCTACTCGTATTTTGGCATCTGGTCCGCTCTGCTGCGGCTTCCGCTTTGGATCATTGGCCGCATGGACGTCGATCTCGTCCTTCCTTCCTGCATCGTGGCCGCTTGCATCGCCGGCATGGCCAAAGTCCGCGCCATCCTGCTCGTCCGCCGCCATGCCGCGCAGAATCCCATCGCCCGCAGCGCCGTCTTCCTCATGTTGCTCTACGTCCTTTTCGGCGGCAGCGGGATCGGCAACCTGAACGCGTCCATGTATTTGGAAGTCATTTTGTGGGCCTACGCATTCGCGTCCATCTTCGTTTACCTCGCGGTCAAGGGAATCGTGAACCGCAGCTTCACTCTGCGCTCGCTCTGCGCAATGGCCCTCTGCGCAGGCCTCGCGCTCAACACGCGCGTGTCGACAGGTATTGGACTGATTCTGGCCTTTGCGCTTCTGCTTATCGCGCTCACCGCGTATCCCTTCGCCGCCCGTACTCCGAACCCGCGCGACTCACGCCCGACTGCCCGCTTCTCGCCGGTCCGCAGCTTCTTCCGCGCACTCGCCGCGCGCCGCACGCTTGTTCCCGCAGGCATTCTCTCCGCGCTCATGGCCGTCTCCGGCACGGTGAATTACTTCCGCTGGGGCAGCCCCTTCACCTTCGCCAACTGGGACCTGTATCTGAACTGGGCGCCCTCGCCGGGTTCGCTTGCGTGGTGGCTGTCGCCCATCCTGGCGAAGATGCACGCCTACGGCGCATTCAACCTCGTTCGCATTCCGTTCAACCTCGTTTATTACTTCTGCCCCTTCTGGGCGCTGCGCGACATCGATGACGGCGCTCTCTTCAATAGCTACTGGGGACGAACAATGAATGGCATCGAGCTGCCCCCGAGCAGCTTCTTCCTCACCGACCTGTTCGTCTTCTGCTTTATTGCGCTCCTGGCCGTTGCGCTGTGGCGGCACCGCAAGCGGGCATTCTCGCCAGCCGCTCGAAGTGCCGCCGCCGTCGCCATCGGCCTGCTTGCGCCGTGCATTCTCATGCTTACGGCCATGTGGGTGGCATATCGCTATCGCATGGAGTTCTATCCTGAATTCCAGTTTCTCGCCTTCCTCGGCTTGTATCTCACCGTGACCGACGACAAAATGCTCGCCCTCTTTGCCCGCTTTCGCAAAGGGATCATCGCGGCACTCGTCCTTAGCGTTGCATCGAGTTTCTTCTTCCTCTTCCTCGTCGACGTGGGCCTGCCGATGCCGCCTGCCTATGGAGGACGGCCGCTGGTGGCCTACTACCGCATGGTCGCTGCGCAGCACATCCAACAAATCATCGCCCGCCATTTCGCATCCCATCCCTAGAGCATTGCCTCGCGGCCGTTCACTGGATTCAAAGTTTCACTGGCGCGAAATACAGCGCGGACTGAAGTGATCAAATCTATACTGGACGCGACCCAAAAAGCCAAAGTGAAAATCTCGGGTGAGGAGTGTGAATGAGGACTTTCCATTACAGGGTTTTGTTTGCGAGCTGTGCTTCTGGTTGGCTCATTCTTTCCCTTCTGATTGCTCCGTCCTTCAGTGGCGCAGACGCTTTTATATTTCGCGATCCGGGCTGGAACCTGGCAGCATGGGGCTCCTTTGAATCTGCCGCGGGGCCTTATTCGCACGACTTGATTCCCAGGTTTTATGCATACTACACACCAGTTGTGCCACTGCTGTTTGCGGGATATGCTTCTGTGCTTCCCCGCAACGTCTATGCGGGGACGATTTTCAATCTACTGTTGGGCTTATCGGTCGCCGCAGTTGCACTCCGGTGGGTTCTTCGACAACTTGCGGGCAAGCTGCGCAGTACCGTGGCCTGGACGGTAGCTGTCTTGGCTCCTGCCTTCATCATCTATGATCGCCCTGAGGTTGTAGCACTTATACTCTTCAGCGCAGCCCTTGCTCTTGCGGCCAAACCTGGTCCACGCCCTGTCGTTGCAGGGATGCTCATCGCGCTTACGTTTCTCGCGGACCCCTTTGCCGCAATCGTTGTTGCACTTTGGACATCTGTACTTTACTTTTCGCATGAATGGGATCGTTCTCAGCGCTGGTTGCGCATTTTCACGCAATTCGCCACGATGACCATTACAGTAGTGATCCTTCTTAGCCCCGTGGCCTTGCTCTACTATTCAATCGATCACACCTCCCTCGCGCGCTTTGCAGCGAACGCGCTGGGTCCCGACAGCGGAGTGGGGGTGACGCTGTCGATCAAATCCGTCAGGGACTTCGTGGATGTAATGCGCGCAACCATATTTGGCATTCCCGTTACGGTACCCGCTATCTACTTGCTTTCATTTCTTTCCTGCTGTTCGCTTGCGGTCTGGTCTTTTTTTAATCGGAAAGTCTTAGGTCACGTGGAGTGGCTGGCAATCGCGGCTGGCCTGACTTGTATGTTTCTCGCCGTCATTCTTGTTCCGTATCAAGTTGCCTATGTCGAATTTGTCGCGTTCTCCATTCCCATGGGCCTGTTGATCTTGAGCCGGCCCGGAGCGCTGTTGGCTAAGCCGGCGCTCGTCATGCTGCTTCTCGCGATGTTGATGGAACTCCCAAGCTTAGGCATTGGCTTAATCGCGCGGATTGAGCAAAAGCCTTCTTTTTTGGCCGCGCGTGAGCAACCGGCCTTTTTGCGGGCAAGAATAGCGTCACCAGATCCGGTGGTTGTGCTTATTGGGGATTTCTATGATCTCTTCAAACCGGAGTTTCATCGCATGGTCCAACTGGATTATTTAGAAAACGATGTGAATCACTTTGCTGATGTGGCCGCAGTTGTCAATTGCTATCACCCTTATCATGGAGAATCTGGAACGGTCGCTCCTTTCCCGAGCGCATTGAAGGCGTCGGAGTTTCACTTGATCCAGTCCGCGCCTCAGCATCTATGGGTCACCCTTTTCGGACATAAGGTCATGCGCGGTCAATGGGGATACGGATGCGATCTCTACGTGAGGAATAGTGCGCCACCCAGTATAAGTTCACCGTAGCGCGTTAAGAGGCACCGTCGCAGTCTGGAATTACGAGATCACTGTTCTGCCGGCCGGACCACGAGAGCGTTTCAGTCGATCCTCGACAGCCCCGCATGGCCTCTTTCTTATTCGCAATCCGGTGCAAATCCGGTGGGAAACTCGCTCCGAATCTTCGAAAGACGTCGTTCTGCACCAACCCAAGTGAAATCCACAAATTTACTTCACTTTTGCACTTGCATCCACAGATTCAGCGGACGTACTGTCACAACAACTGATGAGCCTGTAGGGCATCGGAAGTTGGTCGCCGGAACGGTTGGTGGAACGAAAAGCCGATGAGAATCGGAAAATCGCCGTCAGCCCAGCCAGAGGGTGAAACCTGGGGCGAAAGCCCAAGAGGGATCGCTGGTTGCGCCAGAGAATACAAAAGCCGACGCAAGTCGGAAGTTGTCAAACTGGCAGATCCGGAAGATGCGCGAACCGGCGGAAATTGAATACTCATCGGCGGCTTAGCTGCCGATGCAAGGTTCGGTTGAAGCTAGGGGCGTTTCAAAGGCCCAGCCGGAGGTAGAGTCGCTAGGCGCAAGCCAGGCGGATTGAAACCGGTGAAGCCGGAGGTGGAACAACCGATGCGAGTCGGAAGTTCGCCGCCGGTGTGGCAAAGGGGGCAACAGCCAACGCGAGTTGGAGGTTGCAGCAGCGGACGGCGCAAGCTGAACGCTGCAACAACAGACGGTGAAAGCCAGACGTTGTTCTAGCCAGCCGAGCTGAAGGAGCAGAATCCGGTGTGAGTCGGCGCTGATCGCCGGCCTAGCCGGTGGAGGGGTCGTTCGGTGCAAGCCGGATGGATCGCCATCGGTCGATCGGAAGCGCGATACACCCGATGCGAGTCGGAGGTTCGCCACTGGTCGAGCTGAGCGAAGCCACACCGATCCGAGCCGGGGAAGTCGGCCTGCGGTCGAGCCGGAGTTGGGAGCAGGAGGCGCAAGCCGAGGCTTCTAAAGTCGGCGCAGCCAGAGGAGGGAGCGGCAGCGAAAGCTGCAGGGTTCGCCGCTGGGGGAGCCGGAGGATGCGACAGCCGGTTGTACTACGCGGTCATCAAGATTGAAACGCCAGAGGCTTCGGTCTCTGGCGTTTTCAATTTGCGCTCCATTTTTGCCCGTCACCCCCTCACCTCTCCTCGCCTGGCTGCAGCCACCAACGATAGGCGCGCCCCCATTTACACTGGATGCGGAGAATCCCACATGTCATCCGGTCTCATACGCGCCACAGCGGCCTTTATCGCCGTTTTAGCGTCTCCTTGTTTGGTCCTGCAGTCAGCGTGGGCCGCCGGCCAATGGCCAGCGCCGCCCGCCGCCAGCGCATTCACCATTCCCACGGCGCAGCTCATCCAGCCCGATGAGCTCAACCACCTGCTGCATTCGCAAGGCGATGAAAAGCTGCTCATCCTGCAGGTGGGCTCGCGCATGATGTTTGACCAGGCCCACATTTCCGGCGCGGAATACGCCGGGCCCGGTTCGCAGGCGGAAGGCCTCGACCAGTTGCGCAGCCGCGCCACCTCGCTACCGCGCACGACCTTCATCATCCTTTACTGCGGCTGCTGCCCGTGGAATCGCTGCCCCAACGTTGGCCCCGCTTACAGCCTGCTTCAGCAGATGGGATTTACTCGCGTGAAGGTACTTTACCTCGCCAACAACTTTGGCGAGGATTGGGTCAACAAGGGGTTTGCAATTGAAGCCGGCCATTAGTTTGGCTCTCTGGCCACGTTTTGTTCATCGCGCCCTACGCCGCGCGTTTTTCGCCGGCATCGTCACTGCTTCGCTGGCCACTTCAGCCGCCCCCTCCGGCTTGCCGACGAACCATCCGCTCAATAAACAGGCGCCCGACTTCGCGCTCACTGGCCTCAACGGCCAAATGCTTCGCCTCTCCGGCTTCCGCGGCAAAGTTGTCCTGCTCAACTTTTGGGCCACTTGGTGCGCGCCGTGCCAGGCGGAGATGCCCGTCTTCGCCGCTTGGCAGCACCGGGACGCCCCGCGCGGATTCCAGGTCATCGGCATCTCAATGGACGACGACGCCGCATCCGCGCGCCGCCTCGTCGAGCGGTTGAAGCTGAACTATCCCTCGGCCTTGGGCGATGCGCAGCTCGCCGCGCGCTACGGAGGCGTGCTTGGGCTGCCGCTCACTTTCCTCATCGACAGGAATGGCTTGGTGCGCGCGCGTTATCAAGGGGAGACCGATGTGAAGACGATCGAGAGCCGGGTGAACGCGCTTCTCGCGGAGCCGTAAAGGCTAAACAACCCTTGCAAGCATCACTCCGTGCGCTCAAACAATCACCTCATGTGGAAAAGCGAACGGTTGAAGCGCGCTTCCTCGGCTTATCCGCGCACCAGCGGCAGCCCCGCGCGCTCCGCAATGATCCGCGCCACTCTCTTGGGCCGGTAGAAAGCGTATGAGGTGAAGGTCACCGTGCTGGTATCCGAGCCCAGGATCGTGAACTTTTGCGCATTCCGGATCCGTTTGTAGTGCACGGCTTCGATCCCATTCCACGGCATGAACACCTCTTTTGCGTTCTCGGTGTTGCCGAGCTTGAAGTGCGCGCCAAAGCTGTCGAGCAGAACCGAGCAATATGCCATCAGGTTTCCCTGCCGCCACAAGAAGACCTGCGACATCGCCATCAGCCATGCTCCCAGAACCCACAATGCCGCAGCCGCAAACCGGTCCAGAGTTATCGCGCTCAACGGGAAAACGGTCGTGAGGGCGACAAACACCATGCTAAGAGAGATGAAAAGCGCGGCGATGCTGCCCAAATAAGTGAGAAAAATAAGCCCCCGGTTGTTGCGCAGCAGCGTCGGGCGCTCCCCAACCAGATGGAGCTGTTGGCTTACCCCTGGACCCGCTGCGAGAATTTGTTGTTGTGCTTCGTACACAAACCCCTCCTCCACGAGGTCATCGTTCAGTCTGCCGGGGAGGCAGGCGTACGAATAGACCTTCGTGCTACTCATCGTGCTTGCGTGGCAATTGCCGCGCACAACATGCATTTGCCGCGGAGCCTGATTATCCATCCGGACCGCAAACAGGGAAGTCTCGGGTAGACATACCGGCGAGGGGAAGACGACGGCAGGTATCAGAGATTACAGGAAAAATTAGCCTTCTGACAAGCGCCTCAAAGTAACAATTTCGCTGGTTTTTCGGTTGGTTACTCTCTTCGTTTCGCCGCTCTTTCGCTTTAGTCGCGCCACCTCCGCTACACTTGGCTCAGGATGGCGATGAAACTGGGTCTCGGTCTCTACCGGCACATGCTCAACGACGAATATTATGCATTCGCCGTGCAGGCCGGCTGTACTCACGTCATCGTCCATCTCGTCGACTACTTCCGCCAGGGCCAGGCCAATCCATCCAACAATCAACCCACCGGCGGTAAAGACCACCCATGGGGCCTGGCCGGCGATCCCAACCGCCTTTGGACCGCTGCCGAGCTCATCGCGCTTCGCAAGCAAATTGAGGCTGCTGGCCTCAAGCTCGAGGGCATCGAGAACTTCGACCCCGCTCACTGGTACGACATCCTCCTCGACGGTCCCATGCGCGCCCAGCACATGCAGAATGTCTTCGCCACTCTGCGCGCCGTAGGCGAAGCCGGCATTCCCACTTTCGGCTACAACTTCTCCATAGCTGGCGTTGCAGGCCGAACCAGCGGACCCTTCGCGCGCGGCGGCGCGGAGTCGGTCGGCATGGACGGCCCCGTTGACACTCCCATCCCCAACGGCGTCGTCTGGAACATGATCGTCGACCCCAACGCGTCGCCGGGCACGCTGCCCGCTATCACTCACGACGAGCTTTGGCGCCGCCTGCAGCGGTTCCTTGAAGAAGCTCTCCCCGTCGCCGAAAAAGCCGGCGTGCGCCTCGCCGCGCATCCTGACGATCCGCCCACTCCCACCATGCGCCGCCAGCCGCGCCTCGTTTATCAGCAGGCCATGTACCAGCGCCTCATTGACATCTCTCCCAGCCCGTCGAACATGCTCGAGTTCTGCCTCGGCACTCTCGCCGAAATGACTGAAGGCGACATCTACCAGACCGTCGATCGCTACAGCAGCCAGCATCGCATCGCCTACGTCCATTTCCGCAATATTGCCGGCAAGGCCCCGCACTATCACGAGACCTTCATCGACGATGGCGAAGTGGACATGCTCCGCATCCTCTATCTTCTCTCGAAGAACGGCTTCGACGGAGTCGTCATTCCCGACCACGCCCCGCAGATGACCTGCTCCGCGCCTTGGCACGCGGGCATGGCGCACACGCTTGGCTTTCTACGCGCCGGCCTCATGGCCATCCAGCGCGGCTTCAAGCCGCAGCCCCTTCCTCGCGGCACCTAACCGTGCGCGGTGAATATTCACTTTGAATCTGTTTTGAAGATGCGGCTATTACCGGCTGCGGGAAGAATGCTCCTACGGCGCGATCAGGTGAACAGAGGCAGTGGGGCAATGAGCGTTGAGCTTTTGCTGCAACATCGGCAGGTCGACTATGTGGCCATCGGGAATCGGAATCCGCTGGGTGATTTGCGTTGACGAGGTTCCGTTGAACGATTCAAAAACCAACATGAGTCGAGCCGGTTGATCCGTCGCTGCCGTGGCCTTCGACAGGTATCTGCCGGAAAGAATCCATGGCATATATGCGCCGTTGCAGAATAACCCTTCGTCGCCGAACCATGATTCCGGTGACGCCGCGAGCAGACGCCGGTAGCGGCGGTCAAAGTTGGTGCGCTTGAACCAGTACGCCACCGCCACGAGCAGGATAATAAAACCCGTCAAACCGCTCACGATCGTCACATTCTCTTGCAAGCTTGCGCCGGTAAACAGCGAGCCCAACGCGAAAAGTCCCACGCACAACAAAACAAACATTGAAACGCCCTTCCAATTCCACGGTCCCTCCTGGGCTATTTCCCACGCGCGTTGATTCACTGCCCATTGCGTCCATTTCTCTGGTGGATATTGCCAGTGAGCCCATGGATTAGCGATCACCGCCGACATGCCGCGGTCGTTTCGTCGCGCCATCATGTAGCCGATTGAAAGCATGGGGCCACACAGAAGCAGAACAAATCCCGCAAGTCCCTCCGGCAGCCATTTCCAGTTGGACGGAAGCACGAGGGACGCGGCGGCATTGATCAGCAGGAAAGCCACGAGACGCCAAATCCACTGGTAGACCTTGTGTCGATTGAAGCTGACCAACCTGGCCAACGGAGGCAGCGCGGCAACGTGTGAGTCGGTGATGCGGACGATAAAGATACTCGCTCCGCTCGCCAGCGCGATCACCGCAATCAAGCTCGCCACTACCTCTGCCACCGGTGACCGGCTCAAGGAGCTATTCACAATCACATATGTGGTGCCCGCAACAACCGCGACAATCAGCAGAAACCCGCCCACCAGTTTCAATGTGGTCTTGACAGAATAGAGCGGGCTCTTCCGCCAGCCGGCGTAAGCGCCGGCGATTGTGAGAAAGCAGAAAATCAGAAGAGCAATTTGCATGGTTGCCTTACGTTGATGTCCAGATTCGGTTGCATCTCTTTCTCAGAGGGCGGCGCGATCTGAATTGCCGACGCATTGGCCTCGAGCGATCTTCTCAAGTAGGATCGCCGCTAAGGGTTCGTTGAAGTATAGTGCAGCGAGGAGGACTTTTATGCCCGACACATTCCTGCCCGGCGACATTGTTCAATTGAATTCCGGCGGCCCAAAGATGAGCGTTCGCGGCCCCGGCGATGACAACCCTCAATTCATCGCATGCCTGTTTTTCGATGGCTCGAAGATGGTCGTTGCTGAAATTCCGCCTCAGGCCCTGGTGAAAGCTCAATAGAAACCCGGCGATTAACTGCTCGCGATTACAGATCAACGCCACTCAAAAGTGTCCCGCACTTCGCTCGCACATAATAGACAGAGGTAGAATTACGGCTTGGCGAAAGCCGGAGGGAGATTCGTTCACCTGATACTCGGCTCATTCAGCCTCAAAGGAAAATCCGCTCTGGTCACCGGCTCATCGCGGGGATTAGGCGCAGCCATTGCTGTCGCCATGGCCGAGGCAGGCGCGAACGTCGCTGTCCACGGCTCCAACTCGGCTCCAACGGCGACGCAGCAAAGAGTCTTGGCCCTCGGCGTCCGCTCCATCGCTCTCGCTGGCGACGTCGGCGATGCAGCAGTCTGCGCCCGCCTCGTCGAAGATACCATCCAGCAACTAGGCGCCATCGATATATTGGTCAACAACGCCGGCATCATTCGCCGCTCGCCCGCCGCTGATCACTCCGAAGAAGACTGGAAGGCAGTCATCGACGTCGATCTCACCAGCGTCTTTCGGCTCACGCAGCACGCCGGCCGCCACATGCTCGCGCGCGGCTCGGGCAAAATCATCAATATCGCCTCGCTGCTCACCTTTCAGGGTGGAATTCTGGTGCCCTCCTATGTCGCCGCTAAGGGCGCCGTAGGCCAGCTCACAAAGGCCTTTGCGAACGAATGGGCTTCGAAGGGCGTCAACGTCAATGCCATCGCGCCCGGATACATGGATACCGACAACACCGAGGCGCTACGCAACAATCCGGAGCGCGCCCGGCAAATTCTTGAGCGCATCCCCGCCGGCCGCTGGGGCAAGCCTGAAGACCTCGCCGGCGCTGCCGTCTTTCTTGCCTCCGCGGCCAGCAACTACGTCCACGGCCACATTCTCGTAGTGGACGGCGGCTGGCTCAACCGGTGATCCTATCCATTACCGCTGCTCCCTTCGTTGCCTGGTTCATCCGGCCTTCGGGCCTTTGAGGTTTTAGCCATGACCCCCGCCATGCGTTTGTTAGCAACCTTCGCTCTCGCCTGCGCTTGCTCTGCAACTTCCATCGCGCAACCGCCCCCGCCAAATCAGGGCATTACCGGCATCGCACACATCGCCTTCCGCGTCAGCGACCTCGATCGCGAAATCGCTTTCCTCGGCAAGCTCGGCTACCAGGAATCCTTCGCGATGACCAACGCCGGCAAAACTACCGAGGTCTTCATCAAGATCAACGACCGCGAGTTCATTGAGCTTTATCCGCAAACCGATCGCTCGCAGCCCCTCGGCTGGATGCACGTCTGCTTCGAGGCCGGCGATCTCAACATGCTCCAGCACTATTACGTCACCGAAGGCCTCAATCCCTCGCCCGTTCGCAAGGCCGCCGCTGGAAATCTCATCGCCTACTTCAACGATCCCGAAGGCCGCGTCACCGAGTTCACGCAGTACATGCCTGGCTCGCGCCACACCCTGGACGTCGGGCAGCACCTTGGACCCGCCCGCGTATCCACTGAGTTGATGGGAATCGATCTGCCGGTTAGAGAGGGCGCAGCGATGAAGGAGTTCTATACCGACCTGGGCTTCGAGGCCGAGGATACGAACGGAAACGTGCGGCTCACGGCTCCCGGCGCGCCCGATCTGCACATGGAGTTCCGCGCGGCAGAGCCGGGTTCACAACCGGAGTTCCTCTTTCCGGTGCCCGATGCAAAGAAGGCTTACGAAGTATTGGAGTACGCCGGTGTGAACGCGCGGCGCAACGGCGGCATAGTCTTCGCCCCTGATCCCGACGGGAATCTTTTCGTTTTTCTCTCAACCGGTCGTTGACGAGCGGCCACCGAGCGGCTTTCCGGGGAGCGTGAGAACCAAAAGCAGTGAGCCCACGATCAGTGGATCGTCTTTGATTTACGCCGCATGTAATCCATCATCACGTACTGCCCCAGCGTTGCCGGCGTGGTGAAGTAGGCCTTGCCCCGGCACATCTCCGACACTTTGTGCACAAACTGCACCAGCCCGTAATCCTGCGCCAGCATGAACGTATTGATCATCACGTTCGATCGCTTGCAGCGCGCCACTTCTTCGAGCGTCTCGCTCACTACAAGAGGATCCAGCCCATAGGCGTTCTTGTAAATCCGCCCGTCGGGCAGCGTCAGGGCCGAGGGCTTCCCATCCGTGATCATCACAATCTGCTTCATGTCCTTGCGCTGCCGGGCCAGCACGCGCTGCGCCACGCGCAGTCCTTCGCGTGTGTTCGTATGCCACGGTCCCACCTTCACCCGCGCCAAATGCGATACGGGCAACTCCTCAGCCGAATCGTGAAACAGCACCAGCGAGAGTGAATCCCCCGGGTACTGCGTGCGGATCAGATGCGAGAGCGCCATGGCCACGCGCTTGGCCGGCGTAAATCGGTCCTCGCCGTACAAAATCATCGAGTGCGAGCAATCCAGCATCACCACCGTGGCGCACGAGCTTTGGTAGTCGCACTGGTGCACCTGCAAGTCTTCGTACTCCAGATTCAGCGGCAGCTCCAGCCCCTCGCGCGCAATTGCCGAGCTCAGCGTCGCCGTGGTGTCCAGGTTCAATGTGTCGCCGAACTCGTACCGCCGCGAACCGCCGCTCGTCTCGATACCCGTTGCCCAGTGCCGCGTGTCGTGCCGCCCATAGCTGGACTTGCCCAGCGACCCCATCAGATCGCGTAGCGTCTTGAAGCCAAGAAAGTCCAGACTCTTGTCGGTCACTTCGAAGCGCGCGTTTTCGCGATCGTGCCCCTCCGCGTTTCCCACCCGCCCGTTGACCTCGTCAATGCGCGTCTGCCCGTCCTGCGGCATCGCGGAGATGTAATTCTCCCGCTCCATCCTCTCCATCAGCTTGTCGATCAGTTCATCCAGCGTGCCCTCGGCCATCATCCGGTCGAGCAGCTCGCGCGTTTCGCCGTCAAAGAAATCACCGGTCTGGAGCACTCGCCGCAGCGCTTCGCGCAAATCGTCCATGGTGTGGTCGAGGTCCTGAAAGCCCGTGAACGGATCGTAGAAACCTGAGTCGAGCAAATAGTCAGACAGCGCCTGCAGCAGGCTCTCGAGATCGATCTCCGAGGCCAAATCGCCGGTGTACTTTGTGTAATGAACCCGCTTCATTCCGATCCCTGCTTTTTTGCTTTGACTTTCTCGCTCCTCAGTCCCTACGTCCCTGGTCCCTATGTCCCTTTTTTAGTTGAGCCCTCCGCCCCTCCGCGATCTCCTTCCGCGCTGCCAGTCTTCGTACTCCATCTCCAACTCCTTGCGATCCGAGGTCGCCTCTTCTCGTTCGCGTGGACGCACACTCTTCTCGGCGGCAAATCCATGCTGCTCGTTGCGGCTCAGCTTGCGATGCGCCACCAGGCCTTCCAGCAGGAACTCCGCCGCGGCCACCACTTTCGCTGCGGCGTCGCCGGACTTCACGCCCAGCGGCGTCAGCTTTTCGAGCAGTCCCTGAATCCCTTTCAGCACCTTCAGCGCGGTAGCCGCAGGCTGATCCTCGTCCAGCTTCACCGTTCCGCCCAAATTGAACCATTGCTCGATCTGCTGCATGTCCTCGCCGTCAAAGTAACGGTCGTAGATTTTGCCTACCGCCGAACGGATCAGCTCCCGCACCACCGTATCCGCACCGCGCATCTCGCCTTCATACTCCAGCTCCAGCTTGCCTGTGATCCCCGGCATTGCCGCGTAGATGTCGCTTACCCGCGGCAGCACCGTCGCGTCGCCGGTCACAAGCGCGCGCCGCTCCGCGTTTGACACAACAAGCTCCAGCGTCGAAATCGGCAGCCGCTGGCTCACGCCGCTTCGCTTGTCCACCTTCTTATCCTCGCGCGCGCTGAATGCCACCTGCTCCACCACTTCGCGCAGGTACTGCGGAATCTCAATCGTCCCATCTCCGCGCACCGCCCACGCCTCCTGCGTCGTGATTGCGATGCCCTCTTCCAGCGTCTCCGGGTAGTGCGTCCGGATTTCAGATCCGATGCGGTCCTTCAGCGGCGTAATGATCTTGCCTCGCGCCGTGTAGTCCTCTGGATTTGCGCTGAACACCAGCGCCACGTCAAGCGCCAGGCGCACTGGGTAGCCCTTAATCTGTACGTCGCCCTCCTGCATGATGTTGAACAGCGCCACCTGAATCTTTCCCGCCAGATCGGGCAGTTCGTTGACGGCGAACAACCCGCGATTCGCTCGCGGCAGCAATCCGTAGTGCATGGTCAGCTCGTTCGATAGGTCTTCGCCCCCGCGCGCTGCCTTGATGGGATCGAGGTCGCCGATCAAATCCGCTACCGTTACGTCCGGTGTCGCCAGCTTCTCCACATAGCGCTCGTCGCGCCCCAGCCACGCAATCGGCGTCGCGTCTCCGCGCTCCGCGATCAGGTCGCGGCACCGCCGGCACAGCGGCAGGTAGGGATTGTCGCGGATTTCGCATCCCGCCATGAACGGCATTTTCTCGTCCAGCAGCGCTGTCAGCGCGCGCAGAATCCGGCTCTTCGCCTGCCCGCGCAGCCCCAGCAAAATAAAGTTCTGCTTCGACAGCACCGCATTCACAATCTGCGGAATCACCGTGTCCTCGTAGCCCACGATGCCGGGAAATACTGTCTCCCGCGCCTTTAACCTCGCCATCAAGTTCCCGCGCATTTCGTCTTTCACGCTTCGCGTCTTCAGTCGCGCCTCTGAGAAGTTTTTGCTGGCGCGCAGTTCGCCCAGCGTCTGGGGAAGAGTAGGTGCAGGCATTCGTGACCTCCGGTCCGGTTCTGTGCGGGAAATACCGGTTGTATTGAATAGGACGTTCGATGCGAGGAATTGCCACGGCAATCCCGCGATTGTTTTCGCTGTCGGCAAGGCCTGGGCCGCTCATTTGGCCGGCTCTGATAAGGAAATCGTCCAGTAATGAAATCTAAGTACAAAGGCGGTTCGGTATCAGCTTGAAAAAGGGCAATGCTTCTTGAGCGTTCAATCAATTAGACGACGAAGGGCGACCTGCAGGCAGTATGCACTCGTTTTCTCGATTCGCAAAGTTCCGCCCTGCACCAGTGTGACTTGCATCACTTCGACACGTTTACGCGAGCGGAGTTCGTATGCGCCCCGCTCAACTTTGTCAGCAGAATGAAGACGCCTCCCGCATTCACCCATTGGGTCGGATTCCGCCTGAGATTCCAGCAGGGGTCTTTCCCTTCATGCGGAAACAGCGCGACGGCGCAGGGCACGTTTGACGTCGCCAAGTAATCATATTCCGTCTTTCCACCCTTAAGCGGGACCTCCATATACTGGCTCACGGCAACCGTCGACTGAGGCGAGCCGCGCAGCTTGAACATCGCCCAATCCAGCACGAACGCCGCCAGCGAAACGGCCGCGAACAGCACAGCCAAGGCAAAAATCCACCGGCCTATCGCACGCATCATCTTTCCACTCGCTCCAGCCAGGCAGATTCGCTTTGCGGGCAACGCCCGTCACTTTGAACCGCAGTACCTCGTTCAATATATACGTGAGTGCCGCTCAAAACCCCTCCACGCATCCCTGTTAAAATTCCTTGTCGCCGCTTCGCCTTCGGGAGGCACATTGTCTCATCCGGCCCTTTTCTTTCATTCTCATCGCAACTTCGCAGCGCAATCCACTCTTTCCTTCGCGGCCCTCATCCTCTTCTCACTCGCGCTCCCAGCACAAAACAATACCCCCGTCGCCGCACAAAGCGTCGCGGCCTCCGTGCAACCCGACCCTCTCGTCGTCCGCATGAAACAGGGCAATTAACGTTGGCAGCCAGGAGCGCGGAAAGTTTCCCGCTCACAAGAAAGGAAGATCATCGTGAAATCGAACACCATTATTATCGGTCTTGTACTATGTGTCACTCCTGTGCTCTTGGCTGCGCAAGCCGCATCCACTCCGCAGAATCCATTCCACCGCCAATACCATGACGGAGAAACTCTGGTCTACAACATGACCGGACAAAACGAGTCCTGGCACTACACCATTCAGGCGCAGGGAATCGTCAAGAAAGACGCGAGCGGCGCCTACTTTGAGGAATATCGCTGGGCCAATCTCGTCTCAGACGGCCAGCCCACTGCGCTTTCGCCGGGAAGCGATTCATTTCGCCAGCGCCTTTCGCTCGACCCCGATCAAGCCATGACCCCGCCCGATATCAGCAAGGCCGATTCCAAACTCGTCGGGCCGGCTCTGGACTTCATGACCTTCTACGCCGATCTCTGGCTGGCCATCAAAACCGGCCAACTGACCCATGCTGGAGATCATTTCTATGTCAAGGTTGGCACTCCCAGCTCCTGGGCCAACGGCTCTCAGGTCATTCTCGGCCAATCATCGATCGACTTCGATCTCACCTTGAAGAGCATCAACTCATCGGACAATACGGCAGTGCTCGTCGTCCGCCACGTTCCGCCCGAGAAGTCCCAACTCACGCTCCCAGCCACATGGATGCAAGCGCCAGTAGCCGATACCCCAAATAACTGGGTACAGGTCATCAAGCTCCCCGGCAAATTCTTCGCCTCGGTGGGGCAGGAGACTTTCACAGTGGAGCTGACTATCAGCCTTGCCGACGGGAAAATCCTCTCGGCGACGATGGATAACCCCGTGAAGACGATCGCCCGGATGTGCACTGACGAAGCATTAACGCAATGCGACTCGCCCCAACCGCACGAAATCTTGAGAAAGATTCAGATTGTGCTGGGGCAATAGTGGGTCGCGCTCGCTGACCGGCGTGTGCAAACAAAAGCGGCGCCAGTCACACTCCGTCGTGCTAACCTGTCCGCATCATGCGCGCGTGGATTTTGATTGCTGTTTGTCTCGTTGGTGCGCTGGCGAATCTCGCGCAGGATGCGCCCTCCCCGCAGCCGGGCAAGATGAAGGACCCAGGCGCAATCCTCGCGGCCGCGGCGCCGTTTTACGACTTTTCCGACCCCACGCTGAAGCCGTGGCACCTCAAAGCCACCTATCAGCTCTACGACGACAAAGGCAATCCTTCCGAGCAAGGAACCTTTGAGTATTGGTGGGCCTCGCCGAAGGTCTACCGAGCCACTTGGTCGCGGCCCGGAGCCACACACTCGGATTGGCACACCGCAGACGGGAAACACGCCTACCAAGCAACAGGCGACGGGCTCAATTACTTTGAGAACAAATTGAATACGGCTCTCATATCGCCACTGCCGGATGCCAGTGATCTCGACCCGGCAAAGAACCGACTCGATAAGGAGGAATTGAAACTTAGCAACGTCAAATTGCCCTGCATCATGGTGATTCCTGTCATGCCGCAACATGGGCAAGTTCAGACCGTGCCACTCGGTCTCTTCCCGACTTATTGCTTCGACCCAAATTTGCCGGCGCTGCGCGCGAGTTACTCTTTCGGGACCGTAGCCATGGAATTCAACCACATCGTGAAAGTCCAGGGGCGATTGCTGGCCAAGGAGATTTTGCTTTTTGAAGGCGGGCGTAAGCTGCTTACTGCTGAGGTCGAAACCATCGAAGGGATTTCTGCATCCGATCCTGCGTTGACACCGGACCCCGCGGCAACCTACTTCCCTAAGCTCGAAAAAGTGGGGATTGGGGCCGGCATCGCGGTTGGAATGCTCATGAAGAAGGTGGTACCCATATACCCCCAGGACGCGAAGGACGCGCACGCCGATGGTCGAGTCGTTCTGCAGGCGATCATCGGAACCGATGGCAGAATTCACGACCTCAGCGTCCAAGAAGCTCCGTGGCCCTCGCTGGCTGCTTCTGCTTTGTGGAGCGTGTCCCAGTGGCAGTACAAGCCATATCTCTTGAATGGACAACCCGTAGAAGTCGAGACCACAGTCAATGTAATCTTCAAACTCGGCGGCTAAGAAAACGGGGCGCGGCTCGCGCCGCGCCCTCATCGTGAATCTTATTTAATTGAAATCCAACAGTCGTTGCTAGAACTTCACGCTCGCCGCCCGCGACGAAATTCCGCTAAGCTCCGCCGCGCGAGCCTCGGCGTATGCCGCCGCGCCCATCAGCGCCGTACGGCTTTCAAGAATCACGCGCACCGGCATATTCACCAGCAACTGGCTCAGCCGCCCCTTGTCGGTGAACGCCTTCATGAAGGTTCCATCCTTCAGCTTCTCCAGAATGCGCGGCGCGATTCCTCCGCCAACATACAGGCCGCCCACCGACAGGACCTTCAGCGCCAGGTTGCCCGCC
>PLCO01000002.1 GCA_003134815.1 Acidobacteriaceae bacterium
CCGGCGAGAAACATCGCGAACATCGCCGACCAGACCGTCCAGCCGTGCTTTTGATTTTTGGTCTCGCGGCCCAAGTGATAAGTCATCGCGCTGCCGATGCACAACAGCGCGAGCATTTGCAGGAAGTTCGAGAGCGGTGTGGGATTTTCAAACGGATGCGCGCTGTTGGCGTTCGTGTAACCGCCGCCGTTGGTGCCCAGCATCTTGATTGCGATCTGCGAAGCCATCGGACCTTGCACGATGGTTTGCGCATCGATTTTTTGGTCGACCATGACCGGCTTGCCGTCGGGACCATTGACCGCTGCACCCTTGTCATCGACCTTTGGCACCTGCGTAGTGAACGGATCGCTTAAGCTGGCAGAGTCATAGGGCTTAAAGTTTTGGATCATCCCTTGCGACACAAGAACAACCGCAAACACGACGCAGATTGGCACCAACAGATAGTAGGTGACACGGGTAAGATCGACCCAGAAATTGCCGATGGTCTGAGACGTGTGTCGCGCGATGCCGCGAACGAGGGCGGCGGCAATGCTTATACCGACAGCCGCCGAGACGAAGTTGTGGATGGTCAACGCGACCATCTGCGAGAGGTACGACATGGTGCTTTCGCCGCCGTAGCTCTGCCAGTTGGTGTTCGTGGTGAAGCTCGCTGCCGTGTTGAAGGCGAGATGTTCGCCGACCGCGACAAGCTTCTGCGGATTAAGCGGGAGCACCGCCTGCAAACGCAGGATCGCGTAAGTAAAGAGCATCGAGACCAGGCTGAAAAGCAGCATCGCGGTGGCGTAGCGTTTCCAGTCATGTTCCTGCTTCGGATCGACGCCGGTTAGCTTGTAAGTCAGCCTTTCGATCGGCTTGATGACCGGATCGAGAAACGTCTTGCCGTTCGCATCGAGCACCTTGCAAAGATAAAGGCCGAGTGGTTTGGCCGTCACCAACAAGGCGGCAGCGAAGAGAATGAGTTGAATCCAACCTGAAGTATTCATGAGTAGTGGTAGTTAGAATTTCTCCGGGCGGACGATCGTGAAGATGAGATAGACGATCAATGCAAAAGCAATGATTCCGACGATAGTGTTTTCCATTGGATTGTAGTGGTTAGACCTTTTCGCAGGCCCAGATGAAGACCAGCATCAAAGCGAAGAAGCCGATGGTGAGTGCGATAAAAAACAGGTCAATCATAAGTCGTTAGGTCAGAAGGTTAGAATGAAGTCGATCCCGGCAGTAAATTGATCGCGGTCGCTTGAGTCGTTGAAAGGTCGTGTGTTGTTCAAAGAGCGGTCGTATCGGACCTCGGGCCGGATCGCCATGCCCGCCAGGGGCTTTGGCATGGGCGGCTTGATGTTTACGCCGGCTGTGATCGCCCCATAGGTTGTCTTCCCGCCACCGACGGTGCGCGGATCAATGGTCGACAGACCTTCCAAGGCGCGCATCGGGTCATGGGTGTTGGCAAACGAGACGACGTAAAAGCCGTCGGCATCCCGAAAGAGTTCGCCGCGGATTCCAGCAGTCAACCAACTGTTGAACGCATAGGTAAAATATTGCGCGATGCCATAAGCTTGAGCGCCAGCGACCTCGTCCAGAGCATAATTGAGATCGGTCAGCGAAGTGAATTTATCAGTTATCTTTGCCGTGACTGCGATGTCATTGAGATAACGCTGATCGTGATTGTTATTCGGTGTTTCAGGACCAATGGACGTGGTCGCGAGAACCGTCAGTTTGCCATCGAGAAGATTGAGTCCGACGCCGCCGTGAAAAGAGGCACTATCGTTGTTATCGTCGATGCTCGTATTCACACCCCGCGTAACGCCGGCGTAAAGATCGAGCCACTTGGTCGCGTGCAGGGTCGCCAGTGCGCCGGTGTGGTTAAATGGAATGCCAAAATTAAAAATGTAGGTGTGCGAGTAGAAGAAATTTGTGCGCGGATCGATCGTTTCCACTCCCTCCAGGGTGACGAATTTGCCAAGCTTCAAGTCGAGGCCGCCCTCGCTGATAATGGGAAAGTGAAGGTTGAGATAGGCTTCGGGCAAGTCCGGCTGGACGATTGAGGTGCCCGCCGTATCGCTGAATAGACCAAGGGAATGAATGAAGCGCGCATCGCTCCCGTACATGAATTGCAATTTGAAGCCCCAATCGAATTGTCCGGGCTGCGGTGCCAGTGCGCGCTCGAGATTGAGCACGGCTTGGTTTAGCAACGGTTCGTTCGCGCGATCGTCAAAAAAACGCCCGAAGTTTTGATTATCAGCTGGGCTATCTGGATTGAAGGTGATGCCGCTTTCGATCCAACCAGAGATCTTGAAGCGTGGCTCGGGCGTGGGAGAAGCCGTCGCCTTTGTTTCCTCCTGGCCAGCGCGTGCGGGCAAGAATGCGACAATGCTTCCGAGTAGAGCGAGACTAACTGCGAGTAATGGAGTGAGGATTCTGAGCATAGTGTGGTGGTTGATTAGGAAATGTGGTGGTTGGAGAATCTGAAAGTTGGTCGTTACCGAGCGCGAGAGGTTCCTTGCTCGTTCCGCGCCGAGCGAGCTCGTCGATCCTTTTCGCGTTTTGCTGCGCGGGGGCGAAGTCCTTGTCGATCCGCAAGGCTTGTTCGTAGTAGCGCGTTGCGATTTTGAAGTCGCCAGACAACTCCGCTACCAGACCCGCCAGGTTGAAACCTTCCGCAGAACGGTCGTCGAGGTGGAGCGCTCTTCTTAAACTTCGCTTCGCCGCTTCAAAGTCGCGCTGATTGATGGCTCGTTTCGCGGCTCGCAAATGGTAGGCGTAATCCTTCGCTTCGACCTCGTTTAAGCCTTGGTTGTCCTCGTGCCGAACAAGGATTTCAGCGACAACCTGTCGAAGTTGATCGGGCGTGAGTGGTTTTTGCAGAAAATCGATCGCACCCAGCTTTATGGCTTTGACGGCATGCGGCAGATCAGCATAAGCGGTGATTATGACTGTCGGCGTGGACAGGCCGCGCTCGCGCATCCTGGCGAGCAACTCGAGCCCATCCATTTCCGGCATCCTCATGTCGAGGATGGCGAGGTCGAAGCGGCCCTCGACCAACTTCTCCAGGGCGGTGAACGCGGAGTTCGCCTCGTCAATGGCGTAATCACTTTCTAATTCCAAAGCGGCGCGATAGCTGAGCCGGACGTTCGGCTCGTCATCAACGATCAGGAGGCGCTTGTTCATTCTAGGCATCCCCCAAGGCCACTGGCTCTTTGCTGGCACCGAAATGGAACAACTCGAAAATGCGCCGCATGTTCTGCTGCGCCGGCTCGTAATGCTTGTTCAGCTTGATCGCCTGCCCGTAGTATTTTTTCGCGCGCTCGTAATCCTCCTGCATCTCGAAGAGCACGCCCGTGAGATTGAAGGCTTCGGGCGATTTGTCGTTTAGCTCGAGCGCGCGGATGAGGTGCTTCTTCGCTCGCGGGAAATCTTGCAAGTTGAGCAGCCGCTGTGCGGTCACGATGTGATCGTGGAAGTCATCGCGCGGCGGGCTTGCCGGAGTGGCCCCGGTTTGGTGACGTGAAACCACATCCGTCACGATGTTGCGTAGCGCCTCCGGCGTGATCGGTTTCTTGAGAAAATCGATCGCACCGAGCTTCATCGCGCGGACGGCGTGTGGCACATCGCCAAAGGCCGTGATGATGACGGATGGCGTGGTGAAACCGCGGTTGCGCATTTCCGCGAGAAGGTCGAGTCCATCCATCTCCGGCATGCGCATATCGAGGATCGCGAGATCGAACCCGCCGGTGGCCAGCTCATCGAGCGCCCTCGCGCCGCAATGCGCTTCCTTGATGACGTATCCTTCGGCTTCCAGGGCCATGCGATAGCTGAGACGGACGTTCGGTTCGTCGTCTACGATTAGTATTTTTGCTTTCATGAGGTTGCGCCGTTGCGAGCGGGCGGCAGATCGAAATAGAATTCGCTGCCTTGCCCGGGGTTGCTGTTGACGCCGATGGTCCCGCCCTGCGCCAGGACTATTTCCCTGGCAATTGCCAGGCCGAGACCCGCGCCTGTCACTTCCGAGCCAGGCACGCGGAAGAAGCGGTCGAAGATGCGCGCGCGATATTTTGGGACAATCCCGGAGCCGTGATCGATCACGGAAAAGCGGATAGTGTCGTTATGCTTCCTTGCCCCGAGCACAATCTCTTCGCCGGCTTTCGTGTGCTTGACCGCATTGGAGACAAAATTCGAAAAAACGTGCGAAATCTGTTGCGCATCGACGAAGACACTCGCCAATCCCGGCTCGGTTTTCGTCACGAGCCGCGAGCCGCGTGACTCGACGAGCCCGCGTAAATCTTCGCCCGCGCTTTCGACTAACTCCCGTGGCTCGATTACCTCGCTCGGCAGCACGGCCTTGCCTGACTCGAGCTTCGCCAGATCGAGCAAGTCATTGATCATGCGCAGCAGGCGCTCGGAATCTTCGCGAGCCGCGAGGAGCAATTCCGTTTGCTTGTCGTTGAGAGGGCCGATGCGTTCTTCGAGAAGAAGGTGCAAGCCCATGCGCACACTGGTCAGCGGCGTCTTCAACTCGTGACTGACTGTCGAGACGAGATTCGTCTTCACCTCATCGAGCAGGCGCAGACGGGTCACATCCTGGAGTATCACGGCGGCGCCGAAGATGTTGCCCGATTCATCGCGCATCCCGATCACGCGCGGGAGCATGAAGACCTCGTGCCCATCCACGCGAAAAACGATCACTCTCTCAAAACTCGTCGGCAGAAAATCGGGCGCGCCTTTGAAGACACGATCGACCTCCGCCTGCACGCTGGCGGGGAGGGAATCCGCCTGCCCGCAATGATAGAGAAACTTGGTCGCCGCCGGATTGGTAAAATCGATCCGCCCATCGGAAGTAAGCGCGATGATTGGATCGGGGAACGCCGAAAAAGTGATCTCGGTCATCTGTCGCGCCTGCAGAATCTGGTCGCCCATCACCTGGCGATAAGCGCGCAACTTCGTCGCCATCTTGTTAAAGGTGTCGGCGAGTTGGCCGAGTTCGTCCTGGGACGTGACCGGTACGACCTGGTCAAGCTTACCCTCGCCAAGTTCCTTTGAGACGGTCGTGAGGCGACGGATCGGACGCAAGATCGAACGCTGAAGCCGCACGGCAAAAAAGATGGCGCCCCCGATCCCGGCGACGATCGCGAAGATCATGTAGCGCGTCGATTCCGCCGCGAGTTGGCGGGCCTCTCGGTCCGCTTGCACCATGTTGTCCTGATTGATGCGGATGATTTCCTGCGCGGTGTCTTTGATTTCCGTGAAGGCCGGCAGCATCTCGCCGAAATACATCTTCCGTCGCTGCCCGATGTCGGGCGTCGCCCAGAAGGCCTCCGCCCGAGCGGCGTATTTCTCGTGCAACTGTTTCACCTTCGCGGCGAGTTCTGCTTCACCCGGCAGAGTGATGTTGCCGAGTTCGATGCGCACGCTATCGCGAAATGCGGGCAGGTTTTGCGCATACAATTTGTGCCCTCGCTCTTCCTCGCCCACGAGCGAGAAGAAGAGGGCCGAATCCATACGTTCAGCGGTTTCTTTCATTTGCTGGCCGGCCAGAACGCTGCGGAAGTTTTCGCGGAGGATGACATCGACGCGGTTGCCCAGATTCGTGAAAAGCGTGACGGCGTAAAGACCCATTGCGATGAGCAGAATGAAGAGCGGTGCGAGACCGAAAAAGATGCGTCGTTTCATGCTACCCAGCGTGCCCGATGCGCCTTTGCGTGGCGAGCCACCAGATTAGATGGCGACCGTGCCTTTCGGCAGACTTGAGGTTCCATAACCGGCGCGCCTCCGACTCGCGTCGGCACCGAAGGCCCGTTGCGGCAACTGGCGAAGCATCTTCATGCTCGCCTCCCTAGCGGATGGCGTGCCATGCCTTTCTCTAAACGCGTTACATTCTGCAAAAGAGCTATTTACAGTTTTCTGTCACTTCATTGGCCCAATGTGCGTCGTGCATCATGCACGATTAGAACATCCTGCGGATTGCATTTTGCCCGACGCGAAAACGCGGGCCACCCCGGCCTAGAGTTTCTTGCGTTTGCGGTAGAGCGTTGCTGGGTCAATGCCGAGAATCGTCGCTGCTTCATCCAGGGTGTGCGTGCTCGCTATCACCCGCCGAATGTGCTCCGGCTCGATTTCGTGCACGGTGAGTTTTCCACCGAGGCGCAACTCGGAGCTGGTTTGAATCGTGTCGGATAGATCGTCCGCCTCAATCATTTCGCTGCTGCACAAAATCACCGCCCGCTCGATCACGTTATGAAGCTCGCGGAGATTGCCCGGCCACGCGTATTGCCGCATCGCGGTCAGCGCGTCGGGCGAGAAACCGCGCACATTCTTGCCCGCATGTCCTGCGAGAAAGGTCAGATGGCTGAGCGCAATCTTCTCCAGATCGTCCCTGCGCTCGCGCAGCGGCGGCAAGCGGAGCGAGATGATCGGAACGACCGCCTCCACTACAAACTGAAAGAGGTGGCCCGCCCAGATCACGCCGGGGTTGATCGTGCCTGTCGTGTGTCCGCCGGCGCCGCGGTCCAAGGGAGTTTTTTCGCTTCCGGCTGTTCCAGTCACTATCCCGGGATAATGACACGGCGATACCTACTCCTCTGACCATTGCGATAGTGCGTTTCAACGCGGGAACCAGGTTATGGACGCATTGAAAAATGCTCGAGGATCGGTCCGAGCGCGAGCGCAGGCAGGAAATTCAGCGCACCCACAAAGATCGCTGTTCCCGCAAGCAGCATGCCGAATAGCACTCCGTCCGAACGCATCGTGCCAGCGCCGGCAGGTCGTCGGCGCGCAGCGGCGAAGCGGCCCGCCAGGGCCAGAGCCAACACCGCCAGACCAAAGCGGCCGGCCAGCATGGCGATGATCGTCGTTGTGTTGTAAAAAATATTGTTGGCGCTGAGGCCCGCCATGCTCTGGCCATTGTTTGCGAAAGCGCTCGCGTAGGCGAAAAGAATTTCGGTGAATCCATGCGACCCGACGTTGGTCGTCAGTCCCACGCGACCGGCGTCCGTCACGACAGCAACAGCCGTCATCACGAGCACAGTGACCGGTCCGAGAAGCGTATAAAGTGCGATGATTTTCATCTCGGGCGGTCCGAGCCGCCGGCCAAGATGTTCGGGGCTGCGGCCGACCATTAATCCGCCGACGAACAGCGCCAGCAAGGCAACGAAGATCATGCTGTAAAGCCCCGTGCCCAAGCCACCGTAGACAATCTCGCCGAGCAACATATTAACCAGCGGCACGGCGACCCCGAGCGGCTCGAAGCTGTCGTGCATTGAGTTGTAGGAGCCAGTCGCGCCATTGGAAGTCACGACCGCCGCGAGGGCCGAACCGCCGACGCCAAAGCGCACCTCTTTGCCTTCCATGTTGCCGCCGGCGATCTCGTGTGCCAGCGCAGGGTGCATGCTTCCTTCCGCCCATTCGCACACAACTAAGCCCGCGATAAAGAGCGCGGTCATCGTCCAAAAGATCACCCAGCCGTCACGCGGTTTGCCCACCATTCGGCCGAAGGTGTGCGTAAAAGCGGCGGGCAGCACCACAATGGCGAGCAGTTCGACAAAGTTCGTCAGCGGCGTCGGATTTTCGAAAGGATGCGCGCCATTGACATTGAAAAAGCCGCCGCCGTTGGTGCCGAGATTCTTGATAAACTCCAGCGCGGCGACAGGCCCGCGAGCGATGGTCTGAGTCCCGCCCTCGATGGTGTGCGCGACAGCGTATGGCAGGAAATTCATCGGCACACCTTGCCAGACCAGGAAGATGCTCCCAACGACCGAGAGCGGCACGAGCACCCATAAGAGCGCGCGAATGAGATCAACCCAGAAGTTACCCAGGTTCTCCGTCTTCTCGTGCACGTAACCGCGAATAAAAGCAATGCCCACGGCAAGTCCTGCCGCGCCGGCGACAAAGTTCTGCCCGGCGAGCAATATCTGACTGAAGTAGCTCAACGTGTTCTCGCCGGCGTAGGCCTGCCACGTGGTTGTGGTCACGAAACTGACAGCCGTGTTCGCCGCCAGATCCGGAGCCATTGGCGTGGTCATTACCTTCGGAAAATACCAAGGCAACCATGCCTGCCAGCGCAGCAGGAAATAGAGCGCGACAACATTGACAACACTGAAAATCACAAAGGCCAGCGAGTAACGTTTCCAATCCATTTCACCTCGCGCGTCGATGCCCAGAATCCGGTGAATGAGGCGCTCCACTGGCACAAGCAGCGGGTCGAGCCATGTTTTTTGCCGCTGGAAAACCCGTTCCAGATACGCGCCGACCGGCTTGACCAGCGCAGCGACGACCAGCAGAAAAATGCCAGCCTGAAAAGCGTCGACACTCATGCTGGAAACTCTTGCGAGACGGTCAGAGATCCTGAGTCATAAATCAAGCTGATCATCGCGCCGGTCGTGACAGAGTTTGGAATTTTGGAAGAGAGGAGCAATCTTCTAATCATCCCGTAGCCGATGAAAGTTGACGCGCTAACACTATTTGGACTCGCGGCCGTCACGAGCATGATGATCTGCTACGCGTTAGAAGAGCGAAGCCGTTGGTTTATTCTAGGCTTCGCTCTCGCATGCGTTTTGGGTTCGACGTACGGATTTTTGCAAGGCGCCTGGCCATTCGGGATTATTGAGGTGGTTTGGGCCGCAGTCGCCACGCATCGGTGGTGGCGAACTCTGTAATCTGCGGCTTAGAAGAGCTTCTTGCGTTTGCGGTAGAGCGTTGCCGGATCAATGCCGAGAATCGTCGCTGCTTCATCCAGGTTGCGCGTGCTCGCTACCACCCGCCGAATGTGCTCCGTTTCGATTTCGTGCACGGTGAGTTTTCCGCCGAGGCGCAACTCGGAGCTGGTTTGAATCGTGTCGGACAGATCGTCCGCCTCAATCATTTCGCTGCTGCACAAAATCACCGCCCGCTCGATCACGTTATGAAGCTCGCGGAGATTGCCCGGCCACGCGTATTGCCGCATCGCGGTCAGCGCGTCGGGCGAGAAACCGCGCACATTCTTGCCCGCGTGTCCGGCGAGAAAGGTCAGATGGCTACGCGCAATCTTCTCCAGATCGTCCATGCGATCGCGCAGCGGCGGCAGGCGGAGCGAGATGACATTCAGCCGGTAGAAAAGATCTTCGCGAAACTTGCCATCCGCGACTGCCTGTGCGAGATCGCGGTTCGTCGCCGAGATCACCCGCACGTTGGCTCGGCGCGGCTTCGATTCGCCGACCCGTTCATATTCTCGCTCCTGCAAGAGCCGCAGCAGTTTTGCCTGAATCTCCAGCGGCAACTCACCGATTTCGTCAAGAAACAACGTGCCGCCATCCGCCGCCGCGACCTTGCCCAGGGTGTCGGCATACGCGCCGGTGAACGCGCCCTTGACGTGGCCGAAGAGCGTGGACTCAAGCAACTCGGAGGGCATTGCGCCGGTGTTGATGGGCACGAAAGGCTTGTCGCGGCGGGGTGAGTTGGCGTGGATGGCCTTGGCGATAATCTCTTTGCCCGTCCCGCTCTCGCCCTGGATGAGCACCGTGGACCGGCTGGGCGCGACCTGCGCGACAAGATCGAAGATGCGCAGCATCGACTCGCTTTTGCCCACAATGTTGGCGAAGTTGTAGCGCTGCTTAAGGGTGCGCTTGAGCTGAAGATTTTCTTCCTCCGCGCGGTGACGGGCAACAGCGGAGCGGATGTCGGCAAGCAGCTTTTCGTTGTCCCAGGGCTTCTGAACAAAATTCTCCGCGCCGGCGCGGATGGCCTCGACGACGTTGTCAACGGTGCCGTAGGCGGTGATCATAATGACCGGCAGATCGGGCTGGCGCTCTTTGAACTGCGGCAGAAGCTCGATGCCGCTCTGGCCGGGCAACGCCAGATCCAGCAGGACAAGATCGAAGCTCGCCTGATCGAGCATGCGCAGGCCCTCTTCGCCGTTGGCCGCGGTCTTTACGGAGTAGTTCTCCAGCGAGAGCAGCACCTCGAGCGATTCCCGGATGCTGGCCTCGTCGTCGACGACCAGTATCGAAGCGGCGGGTAAACTGCCTTCAATCGCGGACGCGGAGACGGGCGCGCTCACCGGTATTGTCTCCTCAACAGTGTGCTCAGGCATGGACAGAATTCCTTAATAGGGGAAACTCGAGGTGAAAGGTCGTGCCGGCGCCGATAGCGCTTTCGACATGAATCTTGCCGGCGTGTTCCTGAATGATGCCGTACGAAACAGAGAGGCCGAGACCGGTGCCGCGGCGGTCGCCCGGCATGTTTTTCGTGGTAAAAAAAGGATCGTAGATGCGCTTGAGGTTCTCGGGCGCAATGCCTGAGCCGGAGTCGGAGATAACGGCTTCAACATGGCCGTTGACCAGTGTGGTAATGCGCAGGCGTCCGCCGCCGGGCATGGCGTCTTTGGCGTTGAGCAGCAGGTTGAGAAAGACCTGCTGCAGTTTGCCGGGGTTACCTTGGATCGCCGGCAGCTCATCGACCAGATCGAGATCGACAAGAATCTGCGCGGTTTTGAACTGGTGTTCGAGCAGCGAAAGCGTGTCGCGCACCACCTGGTTGAGGTCCGTGGAGCGAAACTCGGTGGTCGAGGTGCGCGAAAAATTGAGCAAGCCGTTGGCGATTTCGGCGGCGCGGAAGCTCTGCTGCGTGATCTTGTCGAGCACCGGGCCCAGGCGCGCGTCGCCGCGCAGTTGCTTGGCCAGCATCTGCGCGTAGGAAGAAATAACGGCGAGCGGAGTATTAATCTCGTGGGCCACGCCGGCCGCGAGCAGGCCGATGGAGCTGAGCTTGTCAGCCTGGGCAAGCTGGGTTTCGAGCGTGACGCGTTCGGTAATGTCGTCAACCAGCACGATGCGGCCCACGGGAACGAAGTTGCGGGAGAGCAGCGGCGCAATGGCGATATTTGCGGTGCGCAGCTCTCCGGCTCGCGTGGTCAGGCGGAATTTGTAGAGGTGATGCACTCCCGGATCGCTGCGAAAGCCTTCCAGGGCCTCGATGAACTCCATTGGAAAAACGGAACGAAGTTCCTGTCCGATGGCTTCAGCGCGGCTGAAAGCGTACATGGCCTCCATCTGCGCATTCCAGCTTTCGATTCGGTCGCTGAGGTCAATCGCAAAGATGCCCACGTTGATGGATTCGACGATGTTCTCGTTGAACTCCTTCAGGCGCTCGAATTCAACAATCTTCTCCTCCAGGCGCGCATAGAGGCTGGCGTTCTGGAGGGCGATGCCGATGTAGCTGGCCAGGGATTCCAGAAGCTCGACGTCTTCGCTCGACAGGAAGTCGCCGCCCAGCGTGCGGCCGAGACCGATGACGGCGATGGTCCGGCTGGCAGCTTCGCCATTTTCCAACTGCTCTGAAGCCACACGGCAGGGCAGATAGTAGTTCAGGTCGAGCAGAGCCGCGGCGCGCTGCTGGTCCGGCGGAAGGTGCATGACGGCCTGCGCGTTCTCGAAAAAGATGTGCGAGTGGTCCTTGGCGCGGTCAAAGCTGAGGAAGCCGAGGTCCAGATTGCTTTGCCCTGCGCTGACTTCACCGGGCAAGCCATGCGAAGCGGCAAGGCGTAGCCGGCCGGAATCCTGCGCCAGGAAAATCGCCACGCGCGCCACCAGGAGCGTGCGCGGCAACTGCTCGACGATCGAGTTGAGCAACGCCTGGAGATCGGTTTCGGAACTGAGGCCGCGTCCGAACTCGACCAGCGCCCTGCGGTAGTCATAGCGATGGCGGTCGAAGGCGCGGTCGACCCAACCCTGAATGCGGCGTTTGAGGGGATCGAAGACGGCGGCCGTGACCAGGATCGCGATGACAAACGCCCACTCCCGCATGGTCCCAGACAAGCGCTCGTGAACAACCTCCGCGATGAGCGCGATAATGCCGAAATATCCTCCGAGAATAAGACCCGTAGCCAGCGTGTAGGCCACGCCGCGCTTGAAGATCAGGTCCGTGTCCATCAACCGATAGCGGACAATTGCCCAGGCGAATGTGAGCGGCAAAAATACCAGCGAGAGACCCGCAAGATTGGTCAGCAGTTGCGGCGGATTCAGGTGCAGCAGATAAGGCACCGCGTAAAAGAACGTAAATGGCAGAACCGCCAGCAGCGTGCCGCGCGTGACCCACTTCAACTGCTGGCGAAGCAGCGGCGTGGTGGCCCGGCTGTAACTGCGCAGGAACAGCAGAGCGGCGGCTACGTAGAAAACGGCGTCGTAAGCCGTCGCAACCTGGTTGAGCCGGTCAAGAAGAAGCTTCGTGGCCTCGCGCGTTCCAATGGACCAGAGCCATAAGGCTAGCATTCCCGCGCCGGGCGCGTAGATCAGAGGCAGCAGCCAGCGGCGGCGCAGATTCTTGAACCGCTCCTCAGGGAAGCTCAGCGCGAAGTGCAGAAAGAGCGCCGGCTGCAATGCTTCAGCCACGACATTCGTCCAGAAGACGATCCAGTCCAGCGTGTCGAGCTTAGAGGTATATTTCAGCGCGTAGAGCGCAAATGACACCAGACAGAAAAGATAAAAGTGAGTCGAGCGGGGAGCGCCCCAGCGGCGAAAGAGAACATAGAACCCGATGACGAGATAGATGAGCCCAATGATGCGCAGGCCTAACTCGAGACCGCGATCCAGCGGATCGGGAATCACCTTGACCGGCGTCTCGAGCGGAATGCCGTCGCGCGTGATGGTGTAATACACCTGGCCGTAGGGGCCGGTGGCGTAGAGCGCGCGCTCTAGATCAGCGACTCGCGTGACCGCCGTGACGCTCGCGGTGGGCGATTCGCTCACCCCTGTCAGCAGGTCTTCCACCTGGATGCCGGCGCGCTGGCCCGGCTTGTCGGGCAAAACTTTCTCGGCATGCAGGCCACCGGTAGCCTCGCCCCACCATACACCGTCGTCGGGCTGCGGAAACTGGCGCTGCTCAAGGAGATTCAGCACTGCCAACACGAACAGCGCTGCTGTGGCCAAGGCCAGCAGCGTAGCCTGCGCGCGGTTAAGGAGGCTTGTCTCCATAAGCGGGAATTACCTACTTTTATCGCTTTACCAGCACGTCGGTTGCCACGCGGCCGGGATGCGGGGTTAAGCCAGAGGACTCAGGCCAATTGCCTGAGAACAAGCATGATATGGACTTAAGGATGGGACGAAAGGTGATCCCACAGTGAAGTAGATCACATCGAAACTGCGGAAAACAAGAGCAACCATCCAGAGAAAGGGATCTATCTATGACAAACCGTAGTTCAGTGATCTTTCGCGTATACACAGCCAACTACCTAAAAATAAAAGAGTTTATACGAAACTGAGAGTGTGTCAATTTGACCACACCGGCTCGCGCCTCAGCAGCCTCTCCGGCGGCCTCCCGAACGGCTCGGGGCTGCCAAATCCAATTTGCAATTGGGACCTGAGTCCCAGTCAGCGTTGGCCATAGGTCGCCTTCGGCCCATGCTTGCGAAGGTAGTGGTACTCCGAGACATGGCCGGGAATACCGTCGTCGGGCGCGCCCAGAAGCACGCTGCGATACGCCAGCCGGGCAATGTACTCAAGAACGTCGGCGTGCTCGACAGCATCGGCCGGGTCCGCCCCCCAGGCAAACGGCGCGTGGCCGGCAACCAGCACGCCAGGAACTGCCACCGGATCGAGTTTGCCGGAACGGAAGCAACGGACAATGACAGCGCCGGTCGAGCGAACGTAGCCTGATGAGACTTCCTCGGCGGTGAGCGGCTCCGTGACGGGAACCGCGCCATGAAAATAGTCGGCATGCGTGGTCCCGAGGCATGGAATCGGGCGGCAGGCCTGGGCCCACGCCGTCGCAAATTCCGAATGAGTATGGACGATGCCTCCAATCTCAGGAAACTCGCGGTAAAGCAGAGTGTGCGTATCGAGATCGCTTGATGGACGCAACGCGCCCTCCACGATGTTGCCATCGAGATCGGTGACTACAAGGTCGGCTGCGGTTAATGCGGCGTAATCCACGCCGCTGGGCTTGATGACCACGAGTGGTTTGGCGCCGCTACGGTCGACACCGCTGGCATTCCCGAAAGTGTGCGGCGCAAGGCCGCGGCGGGCGATCTCCTGATTGGCGCGGAGCACTTGTTCGCGAAGAGATTCGAGCAGCATGGCAGTTCCCTTGAAACGACGCAAAGCGGTAAACGTTTATCTGTGCCAGTTTAGCAGCGGACCGTGAGGGGAACTGCGAATTTGCCGTGACCTTCGTTCCGCTCAGGCCGGAATGACAATTGGTATGCGATGCGGATAATGCTCTCGTTTGGGGCGCCTTCAGTAGACTCTCTGCATGATGTTCGCCAAGCGGCTTCGGGACGGGGTTCGAAGTGGGGAAATCACCTGCAGTGTGCGAATTTGGATGAGGCCGCATGTGTGCGTGGGCGGCCGCTATCGCATGGAGGAAGGTGAGATTGAAGTGGACTCGATCGAGCCAATAGGGTTGCCAGATGTTACTCCGGGGCTGGCGCGCGAGTCTGGATTTCTCGGCGTCCTCGATTTACTGAAAGTTGCCAAACACGGCCGGGGCGACAAAATCTATTTGATTCGCTTTCACTATTTGCCGCCTCTCCGGCTTCAGCCGCGCAGCCAGTAGGGCTTTGGCACCACGGCTCCGAGTTCAGCGAACTCCGCATCGCTGAGCCGGAATGCAGTCGCGCTCACGTTCTCTTCGAGGTGCTTCACTGAGCTGGTTCCGGGGATGGGCAGCATGATCGGCGAGCGGCGCAGCAGCCATGCCAGCGAGACCACGGCCGTAGAAACATTCCGCGCCGCGGCAATCTTTTCCACCGCTTCACTCGCTTTGCGGCCCTGCGCCATCGGTCCCCAGGGCAAAAACGCAATGCCGTTAGCCTCGCAATAATCCACCACAAAATCCCACTCGCGATCGGAGAAACTGTAGCGGTTCTGCACGCTGACAATAGGAACCATCTTTTGCGCGCGATGAATGTGCTCGAGTGTGACGTTCGAAAGCGCGAGGTGGCGGATCTTTCCCTCCTCCTTGAGGCGCGCGAGAGTTTCCATGGAGGCGTCAAACGAGACCGCCGGATCGGGCACGTGGAGCTGATAGACGTCGATGCGTTCGAGGCGCAGGCGCTTGAGGCTGCCTTCAATGGCCTGCTGAATGTGCGCAGGGCTGGCGTCGTGCTGCCAAACGCCGGGTCCGTGGCGCGTCCATCCAACTTTGGTAGCGATCACGAGGCCTGCCGGGTAGGGCCATAGCGCTTTCGCGATTAGTTCCTCAGAAATATCGGGGCCGTACGAGTCGGCCGTGTCAATAAAGTTGATGCCCAACGCAACGGCGCGGCGAAGCGTGGCGAGCGCGGCGTCCACGTCATCGGGAGGTCCCCAGATGCCCTGGCCTGTGATGCGCATGGCTCCGTAGCCCATGCGATTCACGGTCAAATCGCCGCCGAGAGTGATGGTTCCAGCTTGTGCCGCAGCTGAAATTTCAGTTCCGGCCGTCATTTATGTGTCTCCCCAGAAAATCAATCTAAACCGTCACTTCCCATCCGGGTTCATAAGTTCGCGCCCAATACTTCATCGCCTCGGGATCGTCGAGAATGTGCGCAGTCTCCGTGTCAATGCGCAACTGCCGATCGACGAACCATGCGATGTTCGAGAGCAGAAGCATGGTGACCGTGACGTTGGCCACCGAAACAGGTGAATTGAGTTTTTCCTGGCCGCGAATGGCCGCGATAAAGTTGGCGAAGTGCGCGTCCGTCATTGAATCGGCGCCGACCAGGTCGCTTGTTGAAGTGACATGGCCGACGCGATACGTGTCGATCTGCTTCCCTTTCCAATCAAAGACGTCGTAGCCATCGCGATCGATGACCACCGAGCCTTTCGTGCCCGAGATCACCGATCCCCGGTCGCGATCGTACAGTCGCAATCCCTGGCAGGAGTGGCCCTCCCACGAGATGAGCTTGTCCGGATATTCGAAGTTGGTGATGGTCGTGTCCGGAAATTGCCAGTCGTCTTTGAACTGGAAGCGGCCTCCGCTCGCAGTTACGGCTTGAGGAATCTCCGCCTGCAGCGCCCAGCGGCAGATGTCCACCTCGTGCGTGCCGTTGTTGAGCGTCTCGCCGGTGCCATAGCGGCGAAGCCAATGCCAGTTGTAGGGATGAATGTTGTCTTTATACTCGCTGCGCGGCGCGGGGCCCTGCCACAGATCCCAGTTGAGCGAGGCGGGCACAGGCGCGGGCTTGCCAATTCCCATTGAGCCGCGCGTGTTCACGTACCACGACTTGGCCAGGTACGCCTCGCCAATCAGGCCATCGTGAATCTTCTGCATCATGCGGATCGTGTAGTCGGAAGACCGCTGCTGATCGCCAACCTGGACGAGCTTTCCATATTTCTTCTGCGCGGCAACAAGCAGCTCGCCCTCGCGCGGATTCTGGCTGGAGGGCTTTTCCACGTAAACGTGCTTGCCGGCCTTCAGGCCCAGCACCGCCATCGGCGTGTGCCAGTGGTCGGGAGTGGCAACCGTTATGGCGTCGACGTCTTTCGATTCGAGCGCGTGGCGGAAATCGGTCTCGGCTTTGGGAGCATAGCCCAGCTTCTGTTCCGCCTCCGCCGAAAATTTGGCCAGGATGCCGGAGTCCACGTCGCACATATAAGCAACCCGCGCGGTCTTGCTGTTGGCGCCGAGCGAGGACAGATGCGCGTATCCGCGGCCATTCAGCCCATTAATGGCAAAGTTCAAGCGGTCGTTGGCGCCGAGAATTTGCGCATAACTCTTCGCTGTCGACGCGAAGGCTCTGACTGCCGCGCCGGCAGCAAGTCCGTTAACAAATCTTCGGCGGGAAATCATTTGTTTCTCCATTCGGTTCACTTTTCGGCGTCCAGCCTTCCAGTCGCTCGTCCAAGTTCCTCGCCTTGGGAAAGCTCACTCCGCCGCAACGAATTATACCGTTGTGGAAAGGGGCGCTGCTTGGCGCCGCCGCGCGGGAATGGCTTGATGAAAATTGAGGAGAATCGTGGAATTCCGACCCACCACTTCGTTGGGCGCCTGCGACTAGTAGCGCGATCGCCCGAAAATCGAGCGAAGGGTTGTAAACTTGCCCCGGATGATGACGTCTACCAAGCTGATGGCAGCAGGAACAGCCGTAGAGCCTATGACCGCGGACGCGGAGGAGGAGATCGCTGCGCGGGATTTTGCGAGCATCGTCGAAAGCCACCGGCCGCAAATCTTTCGCTTCCTGCTGTCCTCGCTCAGGGACGTGGATCTGGCCGAGACGCTGACGCAGGAGTGTTTCCTGAAGGCGCACCAGAACTGGAAGCAATTTCGCGGCGATTCAAGCGCCATGACCTGGTTGATGCGGATCGCCATCAATTTGCAGAAGGACCACTGGCGCAACCGGCGTCTGCAGTTCTGGCGGCACACGCAGGCCAATGCGATTGGCGTGGACGCGGCCAGTGACTGGCTGCCGAACGGCGAGCGCAGCGCGGAGCAGCAGATCCTCGCTCGGGAACAGGTTGCGCAGGTTTGGAAGGCAGTGGATGGACTGAGCGAGCGGCAGCGAACGGTTTTCCTGCTGCGTTACGTTGAGGAGCAGGAGTTGAGCGAGATTGCACGAGTCACGGGGTTGAGGGAGGGCACGGTGAAGGCCCACTTATCGCGGGCGCTCGGCAGAGTGCGCGCGGAGCTGAGAGGAAACAAATGAGCAGCAGGAACAAATTGACGGAAGAAATCGACGATCCGATGGTTGTGGGTGCGCTCGAGAACTTCAAGTCCAGCCTGAATGCCTGGAGTGAGGCTGTCCGGGCCGAGGCCGCGTACAGCCGGCCGCGTACAGCGGTGAGAACGGTGAGGCATGCCGGGGCGAGCTGGCGCCTGGCCGCGACTTGGGTGATTGCCTGCGTGCTTGCTGCCGGAAGCCTGGCGGGCGGTTTGTATGAGCGCCATCAGCGGCAGGAGCTGGCGCGGATTGCAGCCCTGAAAGCGGCCGAGCAAAAGTCAGCGGCACAGCAAAAGGCTGCGCAGAAGTTGGCTCTTACGAATAAGGCGCCAGAACAGCGCGTCGCGGCCACGATTGTCGTTACCAGGCGGCAGCCAACCGCAGTGAAAAGCGCAGCAGCTAGCGACGCGGAATTGCTTGCAACAGTAGACAGCGATGTTTCGCGGCAAGTTCCGGCGGCCATGGAACCGCTGGCGCAAATGATGGATAGCAGTGGCACGAATTGAAAGGCTCGTAAAACAAGACGATAGAAAACAGAACAGAAGGCGGGAAAGGGACCCTTGGGACACAAGGGAGGGGAAATCGATGAAGACGTTAAGAATTGTTCGACTAGTTTTGGCGGGAGCGGGAATATTGATGGCGGGAGGCTGGGCATGCGCGCAAGGGCCCGGCGGGTCAGGCATGGGTCCTGAATTCGGGCAGCATCGGCCTCCCATGGAGCGCGCGTTTGGATTCGGGCAATTCTGGAACAATCCGGACGTCGCGCAGAAACTAAATCTGACCGACGATCAACGCAAGGCAATGGACGGAATCCTGCAGGACCATCGCATGAAGCTGATCGATATGCAAGCCACTCTGCAAAAGGCGGAGTTGGAGATGGGTCCGCTGATGAGGGCCGACATTCCCGATCGTGCCGCGATTGAAGCGCAGATCGACAGAGTCGTAGGCGCACGCGGGGATCTGGAAAAGGCCAACGCGCGTTTTCTGCTCGACATTCGCATGCAGTTGAAGCCCGACCAGTGGAAACAACTGCAGACCATGCACCAGAACCGGATGGACCACCAGGGGATGCGAGAACATGACTGGGGTCAGTGGGGACGGGACGGACAAGGGCCGGGCATGGACAGACCCGGAATGCGTGGGCCGGACGGTCAATTCTGCGGGCCTGGCGGGCAGTTCCACCATCCACAACCGCCCCAGCCACCGCCGGACGGCGCTCCGCAGACAGCTCCTGCTCCCGCGCCGGCGCCGGGGACTGGCGCGCAGCAATAACAGCGAACTGCGCAGCGAATAAGCTGCGTGACCTGCGCATACGGCCTTCAACTTGATGCCCTGTGCGCGCCCGAGACCCTCGCGGTTCGCACTGTGACGATGTGATGTTTTCGAAAAGACGGACGGCGGCACGGGATTATCCCCTTGCCGCTGTTTTTTTTGCGCGCGCGGCTAAGAAAATCCGGCTCAGGCGGCGCAACAACCTGCGGATGCGCGACAGCCACCCGACTCGATTCTGTACCATCAGGATGGAAGGAGCGGTTTGTGCCGAATCTTGCTGCCGCTGACAGCCTCATACTGCTGATCTACGGCTTTTTCATGCTGACCGCCGGATTTTCTATCCGGCCTGCGATCAAGGCCAGCACCGATTTCATGCAAGCAGGCCGCGCGATGCCGGGCTGGGTGTGCGGCGTGGCCATGCTGGGCGCAAGCCTCGGGTCGCAGGAAGTACTCGGCATGGGCGCGGCGGGAGCCCGGTACGGCTTGGCCAGCGTTGGCCTGTTCGCGCTCGGCTCCATCCCCGCGATGCTCTTCGCGGGACTGTACATGATGCCCGTCCTCTACGGCTCGAAATCCGCGTCTGCCGCAACGAATGGAAAAGCGACAGACGTTGCCGCGCGATCGATACCGGAGTATCTCGGCTTGCGCTTCGACCGGAAGACGCGAGCGCTGAATGCCTGCATGTTTGCCGCGATGTCTGCTTTCAGCGCCGGCATCGCTCTCTACGCCATGGGGCGCGTCTTTGTAGCGCTGCACGTCTTCGATCGGCTTGCCGGCACGCTCCATCTGCCTCCCGCCGGAACACTGCTGCTCGCAATGGCGCTGCCCGCGGCTCTGGTGCTGACTTATGTTGTGCTCGGCGGCCTTGGCGCGGCCATGTACAACCAGGCCATTCAATTTTGTCTCGTCATTGCCGGCCTACTCCCAATCGTGCTGCTCGGACTAAAAAAGATCGGCGGCTGGGGCGGATTGAAGGCCGTAATTCCGGCCAACTCAATTCACGCGGGCGCGCATTCCCTGGGCGTCAGGGATGTCGTTCTCGTGGTTGGCGTCGGCCTTGTGCTGGGCGGTGGAACGTGGTGCGCCGACTTCAGGCTGCTGCAAGCGGCGATGGCAGCGAAAAGTCTGCAGGCCGCGCGGAGGGCGCCCATGATCGCCGCGGCGTTGCGCGTGTTTGCGCCAATCGTGCTTATCCTTCCGGGGCTAATCGCTGTTGGCCTTCCCACACCGCGCACTTCCATCGTGATCCACAATGACAATAATGTGATCTATCACGAGATCACTGTCGTGCCGCCCGCAGTGGAAGCCGGGCAGGGCCTCGTTCCTGCAAAGACCGATGCCGATGGAAAGCCGATCACGGGCCCAGACGGCCATGCCGCGCTTGACTACGCGATGGCCACGCCGAATATGCTCCTTGAGCTCCTGCCCACGGGCCTGCTCGGCCTGGGAATAACGGCGCTGCTCGCGTGCCTGATGAGCGGCGTAGCTGCAAGCGTCACGTCGTTCAGTACCGTATTCACATGCGACATCTTTCAGGCGTTCCTCGCCAAAAACGCATCTGACAAGCTCTTGCTTGCCATCGCGCGATGGGCGGCGGTGGGCGCTATGTTGCTTGCGTTCGGTGCTGCGTGCGCTGCCATGCGCTTCAACAACATGCTCGATGCGATGCTTCTGGTCTTCGCGGTCGTCAATGCTCCGCTGCTTGCGGTGCTGTTGCTCGGGGCATTCTGGAAACGCGCGACCGGCCACGGCGCATTTGCAGGACTGCTCGCTGGCGCTATTGCGGCATTACTGCATCACGGGCTGGCTCTGCCGCAAGGCGAGCAGCCCGGCATTCACGGCGGCTGGATCGTCGTGCTGCACCACCCCGCGAGTGAGATGGCGCTGAATTTAGGAACGGCGATCTTAGCCTTCGCCGCAAGCTTGCTGGTGACGGCGATGGTAAGCCTGCTCACAAAGGAGACACGGACTGACCAACTCAATGGGCTAGTGTATTCGCTCACTCCGCGCGCGGCGCCTCGCGGATCGTGGTGGAAGCGGCCCGAGGCGCTGGCCGCGGCAATTCTCCTGGCGGCCATCGCGGTAAACCTGATCTTCATCTGAGCACGAGAGGGCAAGCAATGTATTACGATCCGCGAATCTCAATCGGCATGCTGTTCACCTTGGTCGGAGCCATACTGACAGCCCTTGGTCTCGCCACGCGCTCCACTGCTGAGACCTATGCAATGAGCATGGGGATCGACGCCAATCTCTGGTGGGGATTGGTCCTTCTGGTATTCGGGATCACGGCACTCATATTCGGCCGGCGTGGCCAGGCGCGGCTCGAGAAAGAGAATCTTGTAAAAGAGAAGAAATAGCGATCGGCGACCCATTCGCCCGTTCGTTGCCCGCTCACTCCCCAGTCGCGCTAAACCGCATCGTCCTGTAGTCGAAGGTGTAGCTTTTCAGCTGGTCGAGGGCGTCGATGCCAAGCACTCCGTACACGTCATCGCGGGTGCCTGAGCCAAACGGTCGCGTAAGCACGGGAATGTAGTGCAGGTCGATGGATGTATCCCCAACCGTGAGCGGCACGCTTTCAGCAACGTAGGCTGACCCGGAATCCATGCCGTGAATTGAAAGGGGCGTTATTTTCTGGCCCTTGAATTCAGCGGCGTTCTCGTCGAACCATCGCGACGTCAGATAGCTCTGTTGGCCCCCCGCGTCGATGACGAACATCTGGTCGTCCCTTTCGCTTGATCCGCCACCGCCTGCTGCAATCTCCTGCGAAGAAGAATCAACGGTAGCATCGGGCTTGCGTTCCAGGGCAACAATCACTTGATCGCCGTCGAGATAGAATCGCGCGCCGGCTGTGAGGTGATCGTTGTCCCCTTGCGGATCGACCTCGTTAGCGGGATCCACCTGAATGGTGTTATCAGAGACGGTGAGCCGGCCCATCGCGGCCAGCGCCGGATATCCCAGGACGCCCTCGACCCGATAGCCGGATTTTGGAAAGGAATAATCCGCGTCGTCGAAAACAAAAGCCGTTACGTTGTGCAGCGTCAGGCGGCCGCCAACGGTAAAGTGCGGAATGATGGTCGCATGAACTTGAATGGGGCGACCGGTAAGAGTGTAAATAGTCGCGGACTCCTTTGAGATGGTCAGGCCAACGTTCCGCGCGATGGAGCGTGAAATCAGATTGAATGGTGCGGTCGGATCGAGCATCCAGTTGTGGGAGCGGGCATCGATAAAAACCGGCACATCGATTAGGCCGAGCGGATCGTTGCTGACTTGTAGCTTGAAGGGCTGGCAAGGGTCGACCGTGATCGGCGGATTGTCCTTGGCCAGCGGAAGCATCTTGAGCGGCATCTCAATTTCGTCCTGTTCGCTGGCAGTGAGCTTGGCGCCAAGGCGCGCGTCGAGAATCTGGTAAGCCTCGCCGGCCTTCGCCCAATCTCCGAGCCGCAAGTAATCTTCGGCGAGCGCCATCCGCAGCAGCTTTTCCCGCGCCGCATCTCCGCTGGCCGTCACCTGGTCAATCAGCGGCTCGAGAAGCTGAACCGATTGCTCAAGCTGATTGGAGCGGTTAGCAAGAATGCCGCGATAGAACTGCGCCTGATCCGGCGGCAACTGGCTGAGCTGCGACTGGATGCGAAGAAATTGGTGATCGGCGAGCAGATTCTGCAAGCGCGCATCGGTATCAAGGCCGCTGCTGCGCCCCGTCTGCATTTGCGCGCCCGCCCCCGGCTGCTGCGCATTCGAAGTGGTCCCGCTCTCCGGAGCGGCTGTCGTCGGCGCAGGTTGTTGCGCGCCCGGTTTATCCGCGCCTTGCCTATCCGCGCTCTGCTGCGCCGCTATCGGACACAACGGCACAGCAATCGCAAATGCCAGAAGCAGCATCGCCCCCGGCAACAAACGCGCCAGTCGCCGGTCGCTTCGTGCCGCAAATCTTCTCATGCCGTCCATCGTCACTTCGACGTTATCAGAATCGGTGCCGAAGCCGCGCCGGTGCTGTGCTTGTTCCGATATCGACCCGCGCTGACTTCGCGCTCAATCCCTGCTCAATCCCCGACTGACCCGTGATTGACGAACGAAGAGCCTCGTCTTGAGACCGTCCTTACGCGATGGCCCGTAGACTTGAGTTAAGCGATGAAGCGAAAAACAATTGCCCACTACGAGATTCTGCGGCGTCTCGGCGCCGGAGGCAGCGGCGTGGTGTACGCGGCTACTGACACTCTGCTGCAGCGGCCCGTGGTGCTGAAGATGCTGCACACCGGCCTGCTGACTGCCAAGCAGATGCGGTCCACTGTGCTGCGTGAGGCGCGCCTGGCTTCGGCCATCGAGCATCCCAATGTGTGCGCAATCTATGAAGTGGGCGAGAGCAGCGAAGAGGCTTACATCGCCATGCAGTTTGTGCCCGGCCAGCCGCTTGACGAATTGATCGCCGGCGGCCCTGCGAGCCCTCAACTTGTGCTCTCGGTGGGAATCCAGATTGCCGATGGATTGCAGGCGGCGCACTCGCTGGGCATCTTTCACCGCGATCTCAAGCCGCAGAACGTAATGCTCACTGACGGCGGCCTGGTCAAGATTCTGGACTTCGGGTTGGCGCGGCGGCTCACCCCCGAGGACGCGCGCTTTGACCCCTCGCATCCGGCGATGACCAGGAATGCATCCGTTTCCTCAACGTTCACGGCTCGGGGCGGAACTATCCGCTACATGGCGCCGGAGCAGTTTGTCACCGGCCAATCGAGCGCGCAGTCTGACGTATGGGCGCTCGGCGTAATTCTCTATGAATTGACGAGCGGGCACCATCCCTTCGCTCGGTCTGACGCCGAGGATCTTCAGGCCATCCGCGCCATTCAGTTTCAGGAGCCTGAGGACTTGAGCGCCATCGTCCCGGAAATTTCTCCGGAGCTCAAGAGCGTGATTGCCGCATGTCTCGAAAAAAATCCGGGCGCGCGCACTGCATCGGCAGCCGAGGTTCGCGAGGGGCTGAAGACGATCATGAAGGCGCTGCGCATCGAGACGGGAATTATTCCCGGCGACGCCGCGGCCAACCTTCCGGCGACGGGCGCCGAAGCGGAAAAACGCGCGACGGGTTTGCTTTCCATGCTCGCCGAGCGGTTTCGCGAGTCGACGGTGGAGAAAAGGGAGCAAAACTCGCTGGTCGTGCTTCCCTTTGCAAACCTTGGCGCGACACAAGCTGCGCCTCTCTACGGTTACGCGCTTGCCGATGCCATCGCCGCCCGGCTGGCGCGGATTCCAGCCCTGGTGGTGCGCCCATCGAGCGCGCTGATGCCGCTGGCCGGCGCGCAGCACTGGGCGCAGATGGATCCGCTGGCGATCGGGCAAAAGCTGCTGGTAAAGTTTGTGCTTGCCGGGAATTTCGTCCGCTCCGAAAGTGGATTCGACCTGAACTGGCAATTGCTCGACGTGACTGCGCAGAGCGTGCGCACCGGCGGATCGATTCGCGTCGCGTCGCTCGATCTGATCGCCGTGCAGACGGAAATTTCAAACGAAGTGTTCGCCACGCTGCAGGGTATGGGAGCCGCGGAAGGAATCGAATCGCAGCGCAACCGGCAAAAATCTGATGCGACACCTGGTGCGGCACGTAGCGCCGCGCGTGGCCCCGCGCGAGATGGCTCTCTGCCCGGCCCGGTGAGTGAGAGATATTTGCAGGCGCGTGCGCTGCTGAGCTCATTTATGGTGCGCACCGGCTCGCGTGCCGATCTTGATCGCGCGCACGCATTATTCACCCGCGTCACCGAGGCCGATGCTGGATTCGCCGCGGGATGGAGCGGCCTCGGCATCGCCGAGCTGCAATATGCGCGCCATGGTTTCGGCGGGCAGATTCACGTGATGCGCGCGCGCCGAGCCTTCGAGGAAGCTCTAAAGCTTGATCCAGCATCGACTGAATCGAATCTCTACCGCATCTATATGTTGCTTTCGCGCGGCGAAAAGGAGTCGGCGCGTCACGGCATCGCCAACCTGCTCGCCGGCGCCGCCAACGACTGGAACGTCCACATGGTCGCTGGCCTGGCGCTGCGTGGCGACGGCATGTACGACGAAGCGCTGAGCGAGTTCAGTCGGGCGCTCAAACTCAACCCGGCCAACGCGGCGATTCTTTATAACCATCGTGCCCGCGTATACCACTATCAGAATCAAATCGAACTGGCCGGCGATGAACTCGAAAAAGGCCTGGCGCTCGAGCCCCGCCATCCTCTTCTTCGAACTTCATCGGGCTATCAATTGATGCGGCTGGGAAATCTCGACAAGGCCATTGAAACTCTGGAGAGCGTGATCGCCGACGACGCTTCGCTGCGCATTGCCGTGCCTACGCTGGCCATCTGCTACGTGCAGGCTGACGCGCGGGAGCGTGGCGCCGCGCTGCTCAAGGACGACACGCTTGCCGCCGCCGAGGCCGACAGCGAGATGGCCTACCGTCTGGCCACGTACTTCGCCGTCGACGGCGACTCAAGCGAAGCGCTGCACTGGCTACGCCGCGCCATCTATCTCGGCAACGAAAATTATCCCTGGTTCCAAAAGAATCCCGCGTGGAACAATCTGCGCACAAATTCCGACTTCGAGCGAATCCTCGAGGATATGAAGAAAGGCTTCCGCAAAAACCAGAAGACGTGGAAGCGCCTTCTGGCGGAAGTGCCGGCTGGAGAATAGCAATTCCAAGGGGATGGATTGGCCCCCTAGTCACCGCCCTCAATCCGTTCGTACGAGCAATATACGGGCTCCCACATATAGGCACTTAGTTTTTCTGCGATCTCCGCTTCCGAAGCGGGCTCGGCCACTCCGTCGGCAATCGCTTGCCGGAAAACTTCTTCGGCAACCGCCGCGCTCGTCTTCCGGGCATCGGCGATGGGCGGCAGCAGCGGCGCATTCTTGTCGGCGCGCGCGGGCGAAAGCGATGCCAGCGCCTTTGCAGCGGCCATGATCATGCCGTCGGTCACGCGTGCGGCGCGAGAAACAAGAATGCCAAGCGCGAGGCCGGGAAAAATATAGGAGTTATTGACCTGCGCGATGCGAACGAGTTTGCCGTTCACTTCCACCGGAGCAAACGGACTGCCCGTACCCACCAGCGCGCGGCCTTCGGTCCAGCGCAGCAGATCGGCGGGTGTCGCCTCGGCTTGCGAAGTGGGATTCGACAGCGGAAAAATGACCGGCCGCGGAGTGTGCCTTGCCATCTCGCGCACAATCTCCTCTGTAAACGCTCCAGGCTGCGCGCTCACGCCGGCCAGCACTGTAATACCCGCGTTGCGAACCACATCGAGCAGAGAGATTGCGCCCGTTCCCGAGAGTTTCCATCCGGCGACGTCCTCGCGCTTGCGCAGGAACGGCTCCTGCGCGGGCTTCACGCCCTCGCAGCCTTCGATCAGCAGGCCCAGGCGGTTGAACGCATAAATTCGCTTGCGCGCCTGCTCGTCGCTCAGGCCTTCCTCTTTCATGGCGGCGATGATCAGATCGAGAATGCCTGCGCCAGCCGATCCCGTGCCGAACATGGCGACGGTCTGCTCTTTGAGCGGAATTCCGGTGGCATTTACTGCGGCGAGCAGCGTAGCAGTAGTCACGGCCGCCGTTCCCTGAATGTCATCGTTGAATGTGCAAAGCCGGTCGCGGTAGCGCTCCAGCAGGCGCGCCGCGTTCGATCCGGCAAAATCTTCCCATTGCAAAAGAATGTGCGGCCAACGGCGTTCGACCGCGCTCACAAAAGCTTCAACAAAATCGTCGTACTCCTGCCCGCGAATGCGCTCGTGTTCCCATCCGATGTAAATCGGATCCGCCAGCAACTTCTGGTTGTCGGTGCCCACGTCGAGCAGCACTGGAAGGCAATGCTCCGGCGGAATACCGCCCAGCGCGGTGTAAAGCGCCATCTTGCCGATGGGAATGCCCATGCCGCCGGTGCCTTGATCGCCGAGCCCGAGGATGCGCTCTCCGTCACTGACCACGATGCAGCGCACGTCGTCGTAGCGGGAACTCGAAAGAATCTGTCCGATGCGCTCCTTATCGGGATAGCTCAGAAACACGCCCCGCGGTTTGCGCCAAATCTCGGAGAAGCGCTGGCACCCCTCGCCCACTGCCGGCGTGTAGACCACGGGCAGCAGCTCCTCGGTGTGTTGGGCAATCAGCGAGTAGAACAGCGTTTCGTTGCTGTCTTGCAGGTCGCGCATGCTGCTGTACTTGTCAAACGCCGTGGGATGGCAATCGAGCACGCGCTTGCGCCGCTCGCTTTGGCTTTCCAGGCTTCCAATGTGAGGAGGCAGCAGCCCGTGCAGATCGAAAACGTCGCGTTCCGCCTCGGTAAACGCGGTGCCCTTGTTGAGCCGCGGATTCATCAGCAGATGAAGCCCCGAGAGACTCGTCCGAATTATGGGTTGCCATTGCGCGCTGGATGGTTGGTTCAAAGCTTTGTTCTCCGTGCCTGCAGACTGGCTTACTAAAAGGATAAGTGCGGCTAAACAAATTCGACCAGAACAATCTCCGGTCGCGTGCCCACTCGCATGGGAGGACCCCAGGTTCCGGCTCCCGTGGAGGTGTAGACCTGCAAGGCGCCAAAGCGATGCAGGCCGCGCGTAAAGCGCCCGTAAACGCGGCGCGTGATCCAGGTGAAGGGCGGCAGCTGGCCTCCGTGCGTGTGTCCGGAGAGCTGCAGGCTGAAACCCGCCTGCTCAACGATAGGCAGGCGCGAGGGTGCGTGGTTCAGCAGAATGCCGGGTTGGGCGCGATCGGATTCAAGATCGTTGGTGCGCATGTTACTCAGCGCCGCCTTCATGTGAAGTGGTGAAGACGAATCGTGATAGAAAACGCCGGCAATCCGCAGCCCATCGACGACAACCTGTTCGTTGGCCAGAACGCGGATCCCCGCCCGCTTAATAGCCTCGATGTAAAGCGTGGGCGAGGTAAATTCTTCGTGGTTGCCGGTTGAGAAAAAGATCCCCATCGGCGGCGAAAGCTTCTTGAAAGGCGCGAGCAGTTCGTCGAGATCGCCTTTTGTGCCGTCGAACAGGTCGCCGGGAAGAAAGACAACGTCGGGACGGAAGCTTGAAACCAGCGTCACCAAACGGCGGCAAAATCGGACGCCGTTGATCGGGCCAAGATGCAGATCGCTTAGCAGAACTCCTCGGCGGCCGTGCCACGCCGCGGGCAAATCGGGGATGTGCATTGCGACGCGGCGAACCCGAATGATGCGCGCGTTGATAAGACCATAAATCCCAGTCAGCGCAGCCAACGCGTAGATCGCCGCTGCCAGCGGCGTGCGGATTGGGGAGGAGTGCGCCGCCAGATGAGAGATTCGCAGCACAACCCACGCCAGCCGAATCGAGACCGACGCCCAGAAGACAAAATTAATAAAGCCGAGCCAGACTGCCGCGGCCCAATAGAACAACCGGACGACGGCGTTGGAAAAGTGGAAGGAAAGCAGTGTCGCGGGGACGAAGCTGAAGGCCAAAACGACCATCGCAACACGAAACTCGTTAACTGCGGGGGACGTAAGACCGGGAAAGAAGGCAATGCAGGTTGTGTAAACGAACCAATAGGCAAGTAAAAGGATGACCTGGATGACTAGGATGGCAAAGACAGGCCAGGCTCTCAAAACCGGATCTCCTTCCATCCATCATTGCATGAGCACCGGCGTTGATTTCCAAAGCGCGCAGGCTGCCCACGCACTCGAAACAATCTCTTCGTGAAACAATCTCCCTGTGAACAGCAGCGGCCGCGATGCGCTCGGAATCTACGTTTCCTTCCCCTTCTGCCGTTCGAAGTGTACCTATTGCAACTTTGCTTCAGGAGTTTATCCCGCCGCGGATCACGCTCCTTATGTGGATCGGCTGATCGAGGACCTGAGCGGAGCAGGAGCCTGGGCAGCAGCAATCGGCGTGGACCTCCCTCGACGCGCGGACTCGGTGTACCTTGGCGGCGGAACGCCATCCCTCCTTGAACCTGACCTGCTGGCGCGGCTCTTTGCCTCGATTCGTGCGGAGTTCGATCTTGACACCGATGCGGAGATCACCATGGAGTGCGCGCCAGGGCAGTTGTCTGGCGCAACTCTCGAAGCGCTCGTGGCAGCGGGCGTGAATCGCGTGAGCCTGGGCGTGCAATCGTTCGTCGACAGTGAAGCGCATGCCAGCGGACGCCTGCATGATCGCGCGGCGGTCGAAGCCGATTTGCGGCGGCTGCGCGCGGCAGGAATCGCAAACTTGAGTGTGGATTTGATCGCCGGGTTGGCGGGGCAGACCTTTGCTTCGTGGGAGGAATCCCTCTCGGCGCTCATCGATTCCGGCGTTTCACATGCCAGCATCTACATGCTTGAAGTGGACGAGGATTCGCGCCTAGGCCGCGAAGTGCTCAACCATGGAGCGCGCTATCGCGCCGATCTGGTTCCGAGCGACGATACGATTGCTCAAATGTATGAGCGCGCCCTCGAGAGGCTGGAAGCGGCCGGGCTGAGCCAGGCTGGGCTGCATCAGTACGAAATTTCGAATTTCGCGCGCCCCGGATTCGAGTCGCGGCACAACTTGCGCTATTGGCAGCGGCGGCCTTATCTGGGAATCGGCTTGGACGCTTCGTCGATGGCATTCGTCGTGAATGGCACAAAAGGCCATGCAGGACTTCCCGATGTACTGCGTTCCACGACTACTGACGATCTGAAGCAGTATCTCGCTGGCCCTGCGGCGCCGGAAACCACATGGCTCTCAACCGCGCGCCAGCACGAGGAAGCGTGGTTTCTCGCGCTACGCATGAATGAGGGCGTGAACGTTGACGCGCTCAGGCAGGAATTTGGTCCCGAGCCGGTCGCACAGGCTATGGAAACAGTCGCCCGGCTGGTCAACGATGGTCTGCTGACCGACGATGGCGCGCGCGTCCGCCTCACTGCGCGCGGACGACTGCTCTCAAATGACGTCTTTCAGGAATTCCTGGAACCGACCGCTGCAACCACGGCATGAATCGGATCGTCTGAGCCGGTATTTCTCGCCCAATGCCGTCCGCCACATCCGCCGCAAGAGTTGTGCATAAACTTATGGAAAACTACCTCACTGCGCAAGCACCTCGTCGCCCGAACTCTCGGAGAGAAAAGTTGCGGTCGACGAATCGGGTTGCTGTGGGCTTCCAAAACATAGGATGGACTCCGGTCCTGCAGCCTTGGCCCACTCGAGAGCCTTCTCAGCCTCGTGCAGAACCACCACCGGAGATCGCCCCCGGCTGTTGGCGATTCCAAAGGACGCGGAGAGACGGATGGCCTCGCCCGCCATGGAAAAGGGTACGGAAAACACGTCCACGCGAAGGCGCTCGCATAGGATCATCGCGCTGCCCGGACTGCAAGCCGGCAATGCGATCAGAAATTGATCCATGCCGGGACGCCCCAGCACATCGTAGCTGCGCAGCAGCACTTCAGTGCGGCTCGCTACCTGGCACAAAAGCTCATCGCAGGCGTCCACGCCCAGCCGCGAGTTCCAATAACCGAAGTCGTCGATGCCAAAAAGCACCAGGCACAACGAGCTGCCCATCCTCTGCACGCGGTCGGTCTCGCGAAAGAGCAACGACAGCATCGTCTCGCGGTTGTAGACGCCCGTGAGGCGGTCGAACTGAGCGCTGCGGATGGCTGCATCCCGCAGAGTTTCGAGCTCGTGCGCCAGCAGCTGATCGCGCAGCACCAGATCGATCCGAAGTTGCCAGTATGGAATCTCGGCCGAGCGCGGGATCAGATCGTCAATTGCGCCGTCGGCGAGCCGATCGATCCATTCCCGGGTCACGGTGTCTGAAATCAGGACAATGGGAAAATTTGGGCCGTCCGTCTGTGCTCGCGCCGCGGCCAGCAGTTGGCCGGCCGGCATGCCGGGCAGATCCGCATCGAGCAAAAGCAGGCTTGGCGGATTCCCTCCGGTAATCGCGGCACGCGCCGCTTCAGCCGACAGAACCACCTCAACCCGCGCTCCCGTGGCCGAAAGCATCGGTTCAACAGCGCTAAGAAGTGCAGAGTCGTTTGACGCAAACAGGAAAGTTGGGGGTGTGTCCGATGGCATCCGTGAGAATCTCCTCTCGGGATGCATCGGCAGAAATTAGAAAACATTTAGCGAGCACGCAGAGATTTTTGGAATGCGCTAATCCACAAAGTCAACCTGCGGGGCGATCGGGATGATTCCCCGTTCGTGGCCCATTGCGAGCAGTTGGCGGATCGCTTCGCGGCCGTCAGGGCCATAATCCAGGGTACGTTCATTCACATACATGCTCACAAAATGGCTGGCCATTGTGGTGTCCAGGTCGCGCGCAAACTGCATGGCGTATTCGAGCGCCTGCTCCCTGTGGTCCAGCGCATGCTGGATTGAGTCGCGCAGCGCCTTGGAGATAATCTTATGCGCTTTGGCGCCCAGCGAGCGGCGGATCGCATTGCCGCCCAGCGGCAGCACCAGGCCTGTTGTCTCGCGCCACCAGGCGCCCAGGTCGATCACTTTGAACAGTCCGCTGGTGGAATAAGTAAGCTGGCCCTCGTGAATGATGAGTCCCGCATCGTAGGTGCCGGCCAGTATCTCCGGAATGATCCGGTCGAAGGGAACAGTGACCGTCTCAATCTTCGGATTGAGAATCTTGAGCGCGAGATAGGCCGTAGTCAGCGTGCCCGGCACAGCAACGCGCACGCGGTCCAGTTCGTTCATGTCCAGCATCCGGCTTGAGACGACCATCGGGCCGTAGCCCTCGCCCACGCTCCCCCCGCAACCCATCAGCGTGTAGTTCTTTTGCAAATAAGGATAGGCATGAAAACTGATGGCCGTCACATCGTAGAAGGCCTCATCGCGCGCGCGCAGATTCAGGGTCTCAATGTCGCACAGCGTGTGGCTAAAGTGGTAGCCCGGCACGCGTATCTTGTTAGTCGCCAAACCGTAAAACATGAAGGCATCGTCGGAATCGGGACTATGTGCGATAGAAATTTCGATTGGGCCCTTGGCACTTGCTGGATCGGGGGTCTTGGTGCTCACGACGGGGGAGATCCTTTCGGCAACCAAACTTTAATAGCTTTTCAATCTTGCAACAGGACTCAGTTCATAACTACACCGGACTGGCCCGCATCCGGTGAAAGTCCAAAGCTTTCATCGCAACACGTCTTAGGGCTTCACTTTGAGGTCGGGCCCTTCGGCGGGCTCGGGCTTTGCGGAAAGCTCTTTCCTGTGCCTGGCGCGATGGACCCAAACGTGACGGGCAGCCCCAGCAGCCGCCAACAGCAGCGCCCCGAGCGAAACGAGAAAAACAATGAGGAGCCAGCGCATGAGGACGACTCAACCAAGAATACCAGAGGGCCTTTCGCGGGCTATTACGTTCGTTTACACTTTGGTGCCTTGCGACACGTCAAGGCTTCCGCTCAGCCAACTCAAGTAGGACTGACTGCCGGCTTCGACGCCCAGCACAAGGAATTCGGGCGTTTCGTAGCTGTGAAGTTCCTTGAGCCGCGATTCAAGTGCCGGTAATTGCTCGATGGCTGTTTTCAGCAAAAGCAGCGTCTCGTCCGACGACTCGATCTTGCCTTGCCACCGATAGATCGACTGAACGCGAGGAAGAATCGTTGCGCAAGCAGCCAGCCGCTCCTCAACCAGCGTGCGGCCCAGGCGAGCGGCTTCCTCGGCGTCCGCCACGGTGGTCATCACGATGCGGACGGTCGAAGTAGATTCGAGCATTTGGCCTCTCCCAATAGAAAAACGATTCTGCCAACACTCTACGCCCAGTAGCTGCGCAGCACGGCGATCGTCCGCTGAAAAGAGGCAGTCGATTTTTCATTCCCTATTTTTCATTCGCTGAGGCGGTCTCGGCGGAGCGGAACGCGGGAGCGATCCGGCTCCGCCCGGCGCAGCGAGGCAGGCCCGTCGAAGATCTAGCGGACAAGCTCAGCAACCACTTCGACCTGTTGGCTCCGTGTAGTGCCCGGAAGATCGAGCGACCAAAGGGTGAGCGGCTTGCCGTGTGAAAGTTGCGATGACTCATCGAAAACAGTCTGGCGAACGACGGGATCCTGCGCAGTGCCCACGGATTTTTTTTCCGCAAGGCTCGATTCTTCGATCTTGGTGTGCACGTTGAGAGAGTCCGGCGACCCGCTCACTTGTGCATTGATGCTCAGTCCGATGTCCTGATATTGCACTTGCGAGCCTGGGGGTTGGCCTTCGAATGTCCCGGTCACAATGGGCACGCGGCTGCCTTGCTTGAACGTCGACCTTTCACCCGATGTAACCAGCAAAGTGAATTGCTGCGACCCGATGTGATTACCTCCATCGATGTCGGTGATCGTGTAAGTCAGGCGATAAAGCTTCCTCGGTTGGTCAAGATCAGCAACCAGCTTCTGGGCGATCTCCATCTCCTCCGCCGTGGCGCGAAGGGTGATGGCGCCCCGTGTTTGAATGCCAAAAATCTTCACCCCTGGCATCACATTGCGCAGAACAGTTTGAACGTCATTGAGGTCGTTTTGCTCAGAAGCATTGTTAAGGAAAATCGTCCGAACTGTTTCCGGGGCGGATGGCGCCGCGGGCTTGGCGTCACTCGGTAGTGTGTCTTCCGTTTTGGTTTGCGCGACTGTGCCTGGCGGCAAAATTACGGCAGCCAGCGCAACAACGGCGATGACAGCGGCCGGGGCTAACCCGCGTCCACGGGCTGCGATTCGATTCAACTTCATAGTTCCCTCCTCAAGGCTGTTCCGAAGAACAACGCGTTGTGTGTCTGAATTGTTCCCAGAGCATCTTCTATCCACACAGACGACCAGCCCGTGATTCCGCTCAATAATTTGTCCGCTCGGCCCGAAACCCAACCGTCATCGTGGGGAATTTCCGGCGCCACATCGCAGCCAGTCGGTCAGTCTTACGTTAAATATCGCGCTTCGGCTTGCCGATCCGAGCCCGGTGTTGCAGTATGAACTTTGCGGCGATCGGAGTCGCCGTTCACGGAGACAACCATGTCCACTGCGATCAAATTTGGCACTTCGGGATGGCGGGCCATTGTGGCCGACGAGTTTACCGTCGCCAATATTCGCCTGGCGGTGGCGGGAATAGCCGCCTATGTAAAAACCCTTCCTGCACCGCATCGCGTGCTCGTCGGACGCGATCCGCGTTTCCTCGGCGAAAGCTTTGTAAGTGAAGCGGCGCGTGTGCTCTCAGCCGCGGGCGTCACGCCAATCGTGATTCCCAAGGCTGCCCCCACTCCGGCAATCGCTTATGCCGTCCGCACGCTCAAGACTTCCGGCGCCATCAACTTCACCGCTTCGCACAATCCTCCGGAGTACAACGGCATCAAGTACTCCACGCCCGACGGCGCGCCGGCATTGCCTGAAGCCACGAAACAGATTGAAGCTGCAATCGAGAAAATCGCCGGCAGCGGAGGCGGCGGCATTCCGAGCCCTTCCGTGGAAGATTTCGAGACCGCCGACGTGAAGCCCGCATTCCTCAACCGCCTCGCCGAGTTGGTCGATCTCAAGGCCATCGCGAAGTCGGGCATCAAAGTCGTCTACGATCCGTTCTGGGGTGCGGGGCGCGGCTATCCCTGCCACTTGCTCCGCCAGGCCGGCGTTACTGTCGAAACCGTGCATGACTACCGCGACGTGCTCTTCGGCGGCCACGCGCCGGAGCCTGACGATCATTTGCTCGGCGACGCCAAAAAGAAAATGAAAGAGATCGGCGCGGCCCTCGTCATCGCCACCGACGGCGACGCGGATCGCTTCGGCATCGTCGACAGCGACGGCGCCTTCATCCAGCCCAACTACGTCATCGCGTTGCTCTTTGACTATCTTGTTGAAACGCGCGGCTGGAAGAACGGCGTCGCTAAGAGCGTGGCCACCACCAATCTGGTCAACGCGCTCGCCGAATACCACAAGGTTCCGCTCTACGAAACGCCAGTGGGCTTCAAATACATCGGCGCCCTCATCGACCAGGACAAAATCGCCATCGGCGGCGAGGAGTCCGCCGGACTCACCATTCGCGGCCACGTCCCGGAAAAAGACGGCATCATCGCCGGCCTGCTCGTTGCGGAGATGGTTGCCGTGCGCGGCACGAGCCTCGGGGCCCAATTAGAGACGCTCTTTGGCAAGGTTGGTTCCTATTACCCTGTTCGCGAGAACTTCCACTTGACCGCGGACCAGAAAGCCGCGTTCACTGAGAAGTTGAAGGCCGATCCGACGGAGTTGAACGGGCGCAAGGTCATCCAGGTCGTCCGTACCGACGGGCTCAAGCTGATTCTGGACGACGGCTCGTGGGTTTGCTATCGCCTTTCGGGAACCGAACCGGTTGTCAGGGCCTACACTGAAACGCGCAATGAGCAGGATATGCAGGCGCTGCGTTCGGCAGCCGAGAAATTTGTGCTGAGCTAAGTCCTGGCTCTAAGGTCTAATCGCAGGCCGCAAGCAAGAATTGAGATTTGATGCCGGAAAAGAATAAGACACAAACACCGGGTGACAGGTTTGTCACGCTGCGCAAATGGGCGCTCGGTTGGACGCTGCGCCTTTGGCGGCCAGTCGGGACCGTGGTCGCCGTCATTCTGGCGCTCCTGGTCACGTGGCATGTGATCTACGGCACGCACGGCTTATCGATATGGCAGCATAAGCGCGCCGAAGACCGCGCCTTGCGGCAGGAGATCAAGGATCTTCAGCAGGAAAATGCGCAGATGCGCCAGCAGATCGACCACCTGAATTCAGACCCCGACGCCATCGAGCGCGAGGCGCGCGAGAAACTGCACTACGCCAGGCCCGGCGAGATCATCTACACTCTTCCAGATCATACCCAGACGCAACAACAAACAACGCCGGCCCCGTAACGCTTCCTGCATTCGCGCGGAGTGCACTTGGGAGCATCGCACGACCCCGTTAGACCAGCCCGCGTCGGGCGATTCCAGTGCATCGCAGTGCTTTGACGGCTGCTGGGGAATCGCATTGCAGCGGATTTAGGACTCGGCAACTAGCTTTGAGGTGATCGATGACGAAACCATGCAAAGGCTCTCACTTGGCAGTGATGTTTTTGTTCGCAGCGGCCGTGGTTACTCCCCTCGTGGGCCAAACATGGCAACAGCAATATTGCACGGCGCCGACAACTCCGCCGGGTATGCAAAAGTGCATTAACAAGTGCCTCACTGGCTATCATTCAGACGGGCCGCTGTACACTCCGGGCTCCCAGCAGAACCCCAATCAGCCTGAACCTCTTTGCAAGTGTGTCTTGAACAGCAAGACACCGCTTATTCCTGCGACGCAATCCGCTGTGCACATACACAGCGTTGATCTTGGCTACCCTAGCTACCAGGAGATCATTGTCGATTCCGGGCCTCCTTATGAAGACACAACCGGCAACACCGTACCGGACCAGCCGGTGGTCAGTGCGGGAGAGCAGATCGCACTGACCGGCTGTAACTTCGGGCAAGCTGGGACACTGGGAATTCTGAATACAGCCGGCGATATGAGTTCGTTTCCGGTGGCGCCCACAAACAATACGCCGCAGCCCTGGAGCGATACCCAGATCAGGATGACAGTGCCGGCTGCACTTGCGTCGCAGCCTTGGGGTGCTGCAGGCAGTGTGGTGGCCCAGGGATTGCTGGAAGTAGAGGCCAAACTGGGTAACAGCAACGAGGTCACATTCCTCGTCAGTTGCCCACAACCCGCCGTGGCAAACGCCACACCGGCATCGACAACGCCTGGAGGAACGGTTCAGATCAGGGGCTGCGGATTGACCGGGTCGAACGGCAGGACGAGCACGGTTACTCTACAAAGCACAGGAACGGTTATCAGTACGCAAAGCGGCCCCGCGCCGGAGAGCATCGCGGTTACGTCTGTCAGCTCCGCGACCAATACAGGAATCACTTTTCAGGTGCCGGCATCAGCACCAACAGGCACTTATAACATTGCGGTCGACGGAACGGCCAGCACTGTGCCTATTTCCGTGGTTGCGGCGAGCAGTCCAAGCCTTGGAACGTCGGCGGCATTTGCAGTGGGCAGTTACGATCCACAAGCGCAACAGTTCAACGCCTCAGGCAATGTTTTTCAGTACACTTTCTTCCCTTTGACCGCAGTGACGACGGGGATTTCGCCCCCAGCGCCGCAGGTTTGGGCTTCGTTGAACACGGCGGCCACGGTGCCCGTGTTGGTGGCGAATGACCGCAACAACAGCAATGCAGCGCTGCCAGTGCCACTGGAAGTGTGGCAGGATCAGGTGCCCGTGCAATGCGACCCGCACGGCCCGGCAGATACCAGTCCCGACGGCAACGCGGGACATTGGGTTGAGGTGGCGAACCCGCCGCAGGTGGCCGCTGGAACCGGAGAGACCAGCATCTCGGTCCCAGTAACGCTGAATCCTGGCGTGAATTATGTGACCCTCGGCGGCCAGACCGGGATTTCAAACTACGGAACGGAAGCGGCTGAAAACTGCACTGGGTGCAGTAACCAAATTCACCAGGCTGCTGCTGCTTTCACGTGCAATACGACCGCGGCACCCTACACCAACGCCAATAGTTCATCCTCTGCCTACCCGAATAACATGATCGGGCAGTGGGTTCAGGAGATCGACGTGTTACCCATGTACACGGTAACTCTGGATGCAGTGCCTTACTCGATTCTGTACGAACCGCCCGGCAATCAAAGTACGTCCAACGTAAACCAAGCGGTTACTACAACGACTCTATACAAAATAGGCGGGGGAACAAAAACAAGTAACAGTGCAAGCGATGCCAATGAAACCTGCTGGGCGCTTTCATTGGCGGTTGCGGGTGTAGGTCCCTCCACTCAGAACTGTAACTCGCAAACCATCGGATCCTCCTCAGACTTTGCGGGTCAATGGACAGGGTCAACGCTGTATTCGCTGACAAGCACCTCCAGTTGGCCCATTGGCAAAGTAACATCGCTGGTGCCCTCGCCCGATCCAAGCTGGCCGGGGAGTTACAGCGCCTGGGGCGATACTTATGCCAATGAGCCTTTCTGGTACGACGGATTTGTCTTCCTGCTGAATCCGCAATATGCGGTGTACAACAATGCCGGGACTGCGGAGTTTATGCTCACGCCCCAGGGTAATACTCAGCTGACAACTGCGCCCGTGACGGTGGCTTTTCTGGCAGCGTGCGCGGCCGGGCTGAAGTCGCCCACCGGGCCTGGGTTTCCGGCACAGGGCAATCCCTGCGCTCTGGGCAATAACATTAGCCTGACTTCTCAAGAGGCGCTGAACGCGCTGAACTTGGATCCCTTTTATCCCGGCGGGCAAAGCACCGATCCGACCCAGGGTTGCACCGGCTCAACCTGCCGCGTTCAGCCTGTCGCCGATTCAACGTCCTGCTGTTATCAGGAGGACACTCTAAATCCTGTCGGCATTCAATACACACTGTCGACGCAGCACACTTCGGAGACAGATACCAACGTTGCCTATACCGCGACGGGATCGAACGTGCAGAAGACAACAGTAAGTGTGGCCGCGAAGGAGTCTGGGCCGTTGTCACTGGGCCCGTCGGGTGGAACGCTGACTGGCAATGCGAATGGGAGCGTTCAGCAAACTTCCACGCAGACGCAAGGCGTGGGTATCACCGTCAACTATCTTTCAGCGACAATTCTCACCTCGCAACAAAGCACGGGAGTTCAGGTTACACTGCTGGATTTGGACAATACCTTTCCACCAGGAGCCACCGCCAGCAAGATCTTGTGCCAGCAGTGTCATGCCCCACTCCTTCCCCCGCCTTACGCGCCGTTTACCGTGGATGTTTATCAGGACAGCCTGTTTGGCACTCTACTGTTCCGCACGCCAGGCGCACCGCCGGCTCCGGCAGGCGTCACGGCTCAAGCGGAGATCAGGAAACTGTTGCCGACGATCATGCAGCAACAGCAACCGTTCCTCATTGAACGCAAAGTGTATGCGGCTCCGCCAAGGCTGATGATCCCGAAGGCGCAGATCGAGCAGAACTCACCTTCGGCTAAGTAGGCGGGAATGAATTTAAATCGGCGGCGGACGCGGATGTCTTAAGTATTTACGGCGGTTCTCCTGCAGCTATGTGCCATTTCTGACGTATTTCAGAGCGGCTTTTTCTTGTTGAAAGAGCCGCTTAGAGATCGTGCTTTGATCTACACATGCAGGAGAATCGCTTTAGCGAAGGAATTGCCAAACCCTTGGTTCCTGCTCTTAGAAATCGATGTGCGCTCGCACCGTCGTCACATACACTGGCCCGCGGTCGGTGTTGTAGCCGGGATGCGCAATCTCCGTTCCGCCGAAGGTCCCAAACAATCCCCGCCAGATGTGCGCGTTGTAATACCACTCCAGAATGTCCTCGCGTCCGTAGCGCAAATTGCCGTCGCCCAGCAGGAAACCCAGCCCGCCGTAGTGCAGGTAGTTCTGGTGGTCGCGCTTGATTGCATTCGAGACAAACGCCGCGCCCACTTTATCGTTGAGCCGGTGCCAGCTCTGCCCCTTGTAGTCGCCTCCGAATGAAATTGTCTGCCCCACTTCGGTGTACGCAAATGACTCGTGCCGGTCGTCGTTCCAGCCAAACCGCGCAAACAGCCGCAAGCTGTCCGTCACTTCCTGCTCGGTATTCAGCCCAAAGCCGTATTTCACCGCGCCAAATTGCCTGGTCTTTGTAATGTCCGGCGACGACACTTGGCCGTTGAGGTATTGGTCTACTGACTCCCGGTAGTCGCCCATGTGTGCATGGTTCAGGTAGCTCAACACACGCACCGCTCCTACGCGCTTTGGGTTAAGCAGCGGCGCAAAAAGCCCTTTCCGGACTTCGAACTCCCAGTTCTGGCCATTCGCGCGGCTGAAGGCCCAATCGAGGTCAACGCCGTTTGCAACGGTTGGCATCGCCGCGAAACCATAGCGCGCCGACCAGATGCGGTCGTCATACTCCAGAATTCCGGCCACGGTATAGCCACGCGTATCGGCTGCGTAATCCCACGCGCCATTATTCACGATCGTCCAGTTGGTGAATTGCAGGTGGCTGTCCGAGCCAACGTTGTTCACGTCGAAGACGTCGGGCAGGCTCATCTTTCCCACGCGGATTTCGAAGCGCCGCACCGGCACCTTGCTCGCCAGCGCAAACGGACCTCTGTCCTGGTCCGTCATCTCATCCGTCAGGCCCACAATCTGATGAATCTCTCCACGCGCCAGATACGGGCTAATGCCAAGAGTAGGGTCGCGCACAACGTCAACGTTGGTTTCGCCCGCCAGCCCCAGCGCCTGTGAAATGCCGCGCCCTCCGGCATTCTCAAAGTTCACAATCAAGTCGGTGTTGTAGCGCGAGTTTGCGAACAATTGATAGCCGAGATAGAGCGTCGCTACCTCTGACGCTTTGGTCTCGAAATCGTCGATCAGGCTGTTCGGGCCCTCGTAAGGCGAACGAAAGTGCCCGTGCATCTGGAAAATGCTGTTGGCCTGGCCCGAAACCCAGTAGCGTCCGCTCGCAGAGTGCGGCGCCATGGTGAGTATGGGCGCATCTTCGTTCTGGCCATCGGTTTTCGCGTTGGCAGACGACGGATCGCCAGCTTTATTCGTGTCGCTATTCTCTTGCCGCGCCGGTAGCGGCGGCGCCGCTATTTGCTGAGCAATCTGCTGCTCCGGTGCGTCCGGCAAATCGCTCCGCGTCTGCCCTCCGGCAAAGGCCGCGGTAAGCAGAAAGGTGCCAGATAGGACGAGCAACGCATACGAAAGCGAGTTGGATCTCCGGAGAGGCAAAATCATAATATGGATAGAGGGTGACTATACCCCCACTGGGTATATACTATACCCCGGATGGGTATTGTTAAACAAAGGAAGAATTCCATGGCTCTTCAGGAACGGGAACTATTGAAGCTCCTGCAGCGCATCCGCAGATTGCGCGGGCAGTTGGACGCAGTAGAGCGACTCGTCAAAGCAGATGAAGACTGTGGCGGGCAATTGATGCTGCTGGCCGCCGTACGCGGCGGCATCAACAGTCTGATGGGCGAAGTGCTCGAAACTCACATCCGTTTTCACCTGGTGGACGGCGCCAAAGAACAGATTGCGCCCGAGCTGGCCGAGGATCTTATCGACCTTGTACATGCCTACCTGAAATAAAGTCATTCTCCGGCCTGCGGCCTGCGGGTGCGTGCTTGAGGCTCGCCTGCGCAGCCTCTCGCTTATCGTATCGGCCCGGTTACAAGTGGATTGTGAATGCCGGTTGAATGATCGCAAATCCCAATCGCCGAATCGCTGAAAGCGCACCCTCCGGACCACCGATAGCTCTCCTCCTGATAAAATGAATTCAGCCGCATTTTTCGGCGCATTGTTCTTTAATCCCCCAAACCAGCCCGCCGGCCTGAGCGGTCGGAATCACGCCAAGGAAAAACTCCCCCTGTGAGCCAGACGATACGCAATATCGCCATCATCGCCCATGTGGACCATGGCAAGACCACGCTGGTCGACGGCATGCTGCGCCAGGCTGGAACATTTCGCGCAAATGAGCAGGTAGCCGACCGCGTAATGGATTCAAACGAGCTGGAGCGCGAGCGCGGCATCACCATTCTCGCCAAGAACACCGCCATTAACTTCGGCGGCGGAAAAATCAACATTGTCGATACGCCGGGCCACGCCGACTTCGGCGGCGAAGTGGAGCGCGCGCTAAAAATGGTGGACGGCGTGATGTTGCTGGTCGACGCCGCGGAGGGCCCGCTGCCGCAGACGCGCTACGTGCTTTCGAAGGCGCTTGAAGCCAAGCTGCCTCCCATCGTGGTCATTAACAAAGTCGACCGCCCCGACGCCCGCCCGCAAGAAGTGCTGAACGAAATCTACGACCTGTTTATTGACCTCGACGCGGAAGAGTCGCAACTGGATTTTCCCGTTCTTTATGCCGTCGCCAAGAACGGCACTGCCACCACCGATCTCGCGCAGCCGGGCGTGGATTTGCAGCCTTTGTTCCGTGCCATCGTGGAAACAATTCCCGAAGCCACGGGCGATCCCGCCGGCGCGCTGCAGATTCTCGTTGCCAATCTCGATTATTCCGATTATCTCGGCCGCATCGCAATCTGCCGCGTCTTTCAGGGCACGTTGCACGCCGGCGACGAGGCCAACATCTCGCGCCGTGACGGCTCGCTCTATAAAACGCGCATCACCAAGCTGTTCACTTTTTCCGGCCTCAAGCGCATCGAGACGGAAGAGACCACTGTGGGCGACATCGTGGCCGTTGCCGGAATTGAAGGCATCACCATTGGCGAGACGATTACAAGTGTCGAGAATCCCGCGCCGTTGCCGCTCATCGTCATCGACGAGCCAACGATCGCCATTCAGTTCAGCGTCAACAACTCTCCCTTTGCCGGCCGTGAAGGCCAGTACGTCACCAGCCGCAACCTGCGCGAGCGTCTGGAAAAAGAGCTGCTGACCAACGTGTCGATTCGCGTTGAAGATACCGGCTCGCCGGATACTTTCAAGGTCCTGGGCCGCGGCGAATTGCAGCTCGCGATTTTAATTGAAATGATGCGCCGCGAAGGCTTTGAGCTGATGGCCGGCCGGCCGGAAATCGTCACGAAGGTCGTCGACGGCGTGCGCATGGAGCCGGTAGAGCACCTCACTGTCGACGTGCCCGAGCAATTCACCGGCACGGTGATTGAGAAGCTTGGCCCGCGCAAAGGCGAAATGACCAAGATGCACAATCACGGCTCGGGCCGCGTACGCATGGAGTTCCGCGTGCCCAGCCGCGGGCTCATCGGACTGCGCAGTGAGATGCTCACCGAAACGCGCGGAACCATCGTGATGAACACGCTCTTCGACGGCTATATTCCCTACCAGGGCGAAATTCCGCAGCGGCCCACGGGCGCGCTCATCGCCGACCGCCAGGGACCAACCACGACTTACTCGCTTAATGGCCTGCAGGAACGCGGAATTCTTTTTGTCGGGGCTGGCGTCGAAGTCTACGAAGGCATGATCGTTGGCGAGCACTCGCGCGATAACGATCTCGACGTAAACGTCGTCCGCGAAAAGAAGATGACCAACATGCGCGCCTCCACCGCCGATGACGCCATCCGCCTTGTGCCCTACAAGACGCTCAACCTCGAGCAGGCCATCGAGTTCATCGCCGACGATGAGTTTGTCGAGGTCACGCCCAAGTCGCTCCGCCTGCGCAAGAAGGTTTTGGCAGCAAACAAGCGGCCCAAGCGCTGGGAAAAGGCTGAGCAGGCAGCGTCAGTTTAGCCAAGACAGTTGCCCGCACGAATCAGACGGCTCATGAGAGACGAAGTCAAAACGGAACGCCTTCTCCTCCGCCGCTGGCGTGACTCCGACCGCATTCCATTTCAAGCGATGAACGCCGATCCGCGCGTGATGGAGTTCATGCCCTCGCCGCTTTCACCCGACGAGTCTGACGCGTTGATAACTCGCGCTGAAAATCATTTTGAGCGCCACGGATTCGGACCCTTTGGCGTCGAACTGCCAGATGAAATCACGTTCGCCGGGTTCATCGGCCTCTCTGTTCCGAATTTTGACGCGCCCTTCATGCCCGCAGTTGAAATCGGCTGGCGGCTCGCATTCGATTTCTGGGGTCGCGGATTTGCGACTGAAGGCGCGCGCGCTGTGGTCCGCTACGCGTTTGAGGAATTGGGCCTCGACAGCATCGTTTCCTTCACAGTTCCTGAGAACCTGCGCTCCCGCCGCGTGATGGAAAAGCTCGGCATGACCCACGACCCTAATGACGATTTCGACCATCCACGCTTGCCGGAAGGCCATCCGCTCCGCCGCCACGTACTCTATCGCCTCGGCCCTTAATGACGCTATTTCCATTGAGCGCGGCCGCCTGATTGGGTGTAATCTTTTCTTCATGATCTTCGGCTTGGGCCGGCTAATCGAATTTTTCCTGCGCTTAGCTATCAAGTTCGCGCGCAGGATCGGCACCAGTGATTGGCCCGTCTACAAGGCCGTCGTAATTTCCTCAAAGCTTGACTTCGGATTCACGAATTGCCTTCTCGTTATCATCCACTACAAATATCGCAATGCAGACAGGAGATACGAAGGGATATACAAGCAGCCTTTCGTCAACCGTAATTACGCCGAAGCCTACTTATGCCGTCATCCCGGTGGCTCCGAATTTCCAGTCATCGTAAGTCCCCACCATCCCTCTTGGTCAATTCCGGTAGAAGGAGAGATTGAGTTCATCAGGGTGGAATAGCCTTCAGCGGCTTCTGTGAATTCTACTGGTGCCATACCGTCGGCCCAACACCAGGCACCAAACTACAAGCGCTTCTTCGCCTCCAGCACCCTCCCCAACGCTTCTTCCGCGGTCGTTCCCGTCGCCGACAAATGCCCCATCTTGCGTCCCGCCCGTGGCGTGTGTTTTTCGTAGAGGTGCAGTCGCACTCCGGGAACCGCAAGCGCCGCGGCGAAATCCGGCTCGCCCTGCAGCCACACATCGCCGAGCAGGTTCACAATCGCCGCCGGAGAAACGAGTGATGTATCGCCCAGCGGCAGATTGCAAACCGCGCGCACAAGCTGCTCAAACTGGCTGGTCACGCAGCCGCGCTCGCTTTGGTGATAGCTGTTGTGCGGCCGCGGCGCCAGCTCGTTGATGAGGAGCTCGCCGCTACGCGTGATGAATATCTCCGCGCAAAGCAGTCCCTCGATCCCCAGTTTCTCCACAAGCTCAGCCGCCAGCTTCTCGGCGCGCGACTCCAGTGCCGCGGGCACTCCCGCGGGCAGCACGCTCCACGCCAGAATCTGACTTTCGTGATGATTGCGCGCGGCGGGATAAACGCGAACCTCGCCCGACGGGCTTCGCGCCGCCATCACGCTGATCTCGCACTCCAGATCAAGGGCTTGTTCCGCCACTGCGTGTTTCGCGCCAATCGCGCTCCACGCTTGGGCAATTGCCTCACTCGTCGCCGGCGAATCGAATCCAATCCGCGCCTGTCCGCGCCCGTCATAGCCCCCATGACCGATCTTCAAAAACACTTTACCGCCGAGCACAGTAACCGCTTCATGCAGTTCCGCTTCGCTGCGTACAACCCGAAACGGCCCGACAGGAAATCCATTTTCAGCCAGCCAGGTTTTTTGCAGCGTCTTGTCCTGAATAATGCGAACCGGCTCCACGCCGGGCCGCAATGGCGCAAGACACGCCACTTCGCGCAACGCGTCCACGCCGATCTGCTCAATCTCCAGCGTCACAGCACCCGCGCCCGTCGCCAGCCGCCGCGCTGCATCCGCGTCGCCCCAACGGCCAACAATGGTTTCGTCCGTCACAAAGCTCGCCGGGCACTTCGCCTCGGGATCCATCACTCGCACGCGATAGCCCATCGTCCGCGCGGCCATCGCAGTCATGCGCCCCAACTGGCCTCCGCCGAGAATGGCCAGCAAACCGCCGGGAAGAATTTTCTCTGCTTTTGGACTGGAAGCGGAGCTCACCCGGACTGCTCCTCGCCCAGCTTCTGGTCGAGTACTTCCTGGGTGCGCGCAGCGCGCCACGCGGCTAGGCGTTCATATAGAGCTGCATCGTTCGCGGCCAGAATCTCCGCTGCGAGCAGCGCAGCGTTGGCCGCGCCTGCCTTGCCGATGGCCAGTGTCCCGACGGGCACTCCCTTCGGCATCTGCACAATAGAGAGCAGCGCATCAAGGCCATTGAGCTCCGTAGCCGCAACGGGCACTCCGAGCACGGGAACGAGCGTTTTCGCCGCCAGCATGCCCGGCAGATGCGCGGCGCCGCCGGCACCGGCGATAATCACGCGCAGCCCGCGCTCGCGAGCCGTCTCTGCGTATTTGAAAAGCCAGTCCGGCGTGCGGTGTGCGCTTACGATGCGCGCCTCATGAGGAATCTTGAGCGTGCGCAGAATCTCCACGGCTGCCGAGAGCACTTCGTAGTCGCTCTTGCTGCCCATCACAACGCCCACTAGCGCCTGCTCGGTCGTCTGTTCGCTCATGGGGCCATTATACGAAGGTCATCGGCAACATCCGCCCTAATGCCGTCGCCAAGCCTCAACGGCCACTTCAATTACGGCGAACAAGACGCTTACGGCAGCCAGGAATCCCTTGGCGCGTTGCCAGTTCTGTTCGTGGCGCTCCATGCGCCGCTCCAGCTCCGCCAGCCGGCCGCCGTTGCCGTCGCCCATCAATCCGGTCATCTGCGACTTCAGCACGCATAGATCGCTCAGCACCTGGGCCTCGAATTCATTCATCATGCGCATCCACCCGACTCCGTAGAGGACCTGATTTTTCGCCCTCGCTCGCTCATCAGCTCACCGGCAAATTGATAAACAGCGCCGTTGAGAACTCTGAATAGTTTGGCGGTGTTGACCCGTCGTACATCCGAATGTAAAACCGGTCGCTCGCCGAAACGCGCGAAAATGTGAGATTCGGCTGCGAGCCGCGCAATACGAGTGTCGGATCCTCGCCCGCCATAAAAGCAAAATCGCGCAGCCGGATCTCGAACCCGCCCCCGCTCGGCGCAGTTGCTCCCGTATTCACCGTCACCGTGCTCCCGCTCATCGCGGTCACCGAAAGGTTGACAAGATTGCCCAATACGGTCGGGGCTATCAAAGCTGGCAACCATGTGTTCGCCGGTACCGTTGCACTGGTCTTGATAGCTAAGTCATCGGCCCAGTCATTGGCAAAGGTAATCTCGTACGCCACTAAGTCGGGATAACTAGAGCTATAAGTCACTTTGACGGTGCGAATCACCACCTGCGCATCCAGATCCGTCGAAGGAGCGTTGAGCAGTAGCGCGTCACCCGGCCACACATCTGTAGCAAAGCTCGTCCGGTTCCCTTTGTATGTTCCGCTCCAAAGCGCGCTTACGCTTGCTGCAGCCTGCTCCATCACCAGGGCCGCATTGCGGCAATCCGCGGAACTGCGCGCCGGGGGCTGAGTTACGGAGCCGATCCATGCGGCCACCGTTGGGGAGCCGGCCTGCGCCAGAGCCTGTTGGCTCGCGGTATTGACTGCGCGCCCCACGGCTCGCCCGGTCGTCCTGTAACTTACTGCAATCTGCTCGCCTGCAACCGGCGCATATCCGATATAAAACACGAGCTTGCCGGTGCGCTCAAGATGGCACTCCGCGGCTTCAGCGGTCGTGCCGACCCTTCGTGTGTACGATCCGCCGGACGGCGGCGTGCTCACCACCCATCCCGATCCTAAATTCGTCAGGCTCACGGCGCGAACAGATCCAATCAAATTGAGACTGCTGGCCGGCACCACAAAGCAAGTACCGGGCAGGTTGGCGACTGAACCATCGTAAAGTGTCACTGGCGTTGCGCCCACGCCGTTCACAAACTCCTGGACCTCCATTTGGATTTTGCCCGGAGCGATGGCCCAGTCACCGCCCGCGGCAATAAGACCCTGATCTCCAAATGAGTAATAGGTTGCCTGCGCGCGGTTACATTCCGGGCAATGTACACGGACGCGCAGCGTGTATTGGTTTGCGGGATTCAACGCAAACGTCGCTCCTGCGGGCGCGCCCTCCACCATTGGTTGCAATGTCACTGCTCCGGTGCCTTGCTGCGCCGTCGCCTGAAAGCCTGCCGTGCAATTCGGCGCTGTTTCAAGGCTGGTAAAGAATCCCGCCAGAATGCCCGTGCTGCCCGGTGAGAGCTTCACGCCCACAGCTTCAAGCATCAGTGTTCCACCCATTTCGATCGGATCAATCCATGTCAGCAGAGTTTGCCCGTCGATCCCGCTGCCGCCGTTCATCGCCAGGCCGCTTGGACCGATCGTCAGGTAGCCCGTGCTGCCGGAAACTCCCCATACGGTCTCATTGATTTGCGGCTCGTTGAAGAGCTCGCTGATCACAATCGATTTTGAAGTCGCGGGAAAGTATGGATCGAATGCGAGATTGAACTGCGTCGTCACTCCATCGCCGAGAAAATACTCGGTCACATAGGCTACCGGCTCATTCTCGCCGCAAGCGGTCACATCGTTGGCCAGCGCGCGTTTCACGCTCGCCGTGAGAGTCAGGTTACTCAGGTTCAGGCTGCCATCGGTTTCGTTGAGCGGATGCACGATGGACTCGACTGCCGACAGCGCGATCGCGCCGCTCAGTGCGCGATATGCCGCGCGAGCCATGCCGGCGGCCTGTCCCGCGCTCTTGCTCCAGTTTGCCCCTGGATCCGGCGCAAAACTTCCTACAATCCGGTTCAGAGGAGCGATCGGCGCGGACAATGAAGTAGCGCCGGTATGCGCGACAAGTGCGGTCAGCAGTTTGCCTGCGTCGTTTCCGGCCGTTCCCGCGCTGCGTGGCATCAGCACCTGATCCAGCAGAATCTCATCGCTTACAGCCTGAATCGCGAGCCTGTAGCGTGGCCCTTCAAGCCCCACGCCCGCATACTCGGGCAGCGGAGTTACAGCGATATAACCAGTAAAATAAGTTGTCCCGCCATCGCCCGTTATCGCGAGAGACTGAAAGCGCGTGGGCGCCGGTAAAGCGCCGCCGGTAGGCACGCTCAACCATAGCTCGCAGACAGAGACCTCATTCAACTTGCGCTCGATCGTCACTGGGCGCACGGCGTCAAGTGCCGCCGTATAATCCTGCCCTTGAATTGTTATCTTCATCGCAACTCTCTATCTCGTAACTTGACTATTCTTTTCGCGCGTTACACTAGCGCGTTGGCCGCGGGAATGAAGCTCCGGTAACATACCACCCGTTCGCCATCCAATGGGTCTGTAACCGGCAGCGCCAAAAACTGTCCCTTGAGCATTACCCGCGAATTTCCACCCTGATTCTTTGCGATCAGCGGCGAAACAGCTTCTGCTGCTCCGCTCATCGACTGCAATCTCGGATAATGAAAGAAGATTCTTTCTCCCTGGCTGCCCTCCATAACAAAAAGCGCCGACCACTCCTGATAGAAGCTTCCGCCTTCTCGATCCACAAATCCGATAACCGCCTGCGCCTTGGCGCCCGTTGCCGGCGCGCCGCCCGGCAATGTCTCGGCAAGGGTCAATCCGGTTGCGGTCACCTGCGAAACCAGCGCGACATTGAACGTTACGCGGCGAATGTAATCCACGTCCGCGAGCGCCTGCCTCACGTATGCGCCCGCAACGGGTGCGCCAACATAGCCGGTCTGCCCGGTGTAATCCACATCCACGGCAACAATCGCGCCTGGCGCAAAATTAGCCGCGTCCGTGGTTGACAGCAGGATCGATGTGCTTGTGGAACCGCTCTGCGGTATAACTGCGACCACTGCCTGCGCTCCATCGGCAGCAGGAGCCGCCCCACTTGCCGGGGTAAGAATGTTCATATGTTGCGAGCCGGTAGCCAGTGCCATCGTCAACTTAGTCCAACTTAGGAACTGAAGGCTCACCTGCGCCTCAAGAGTCTCGCGCACCTGCTCAAGCGGCGCTGCTGGAATGCCTGTCATGAGCGCCGCCGACTTACTCGCTGTCTTACGCGCAAAATCCTGCACCCATCCCAGGCCAATCCACGGAGCTGGCGGAGAATCGAGACTGAATCGGCCCTGTTCCGATGGATCGAAGAAAACGGGCGTCTGCGCGGCGCGATTCACAGGCGCAAAAAAAGCCCGCACCCTTCGCGCCACTGGCGCCGGAGCGGAAAACCAAGTTGCGGTCATTTACTCCCCCTGCTCCTGATAGCTGTAAATCAAAATTGTCGCGCTCCGGCTTACCAGGTCGCGCTGTGCCACGATAGGCGAGAACACAGGCTCGTCCCAAAAGACCTGCGTCAACATGCCAGCCGGCGGTGTAGCCGCATAATTCAGCTTCGCCGTGTAGAAAGGCTGAATCATGGCCATCAGCTCCTCGTCCATCGCGCTCAAAGCGCGGCCGCGGTCCAGCCCGCCAAAGCTCTGCGTACCGCACGTCTGGTAGACCACTTCGCATTGCTGGCCTGTCATCGTCGACGCCAGGTCCATGTCAACAGCCAGACCCAGCCAGCGCAGCACAAACACATCGTTGGGAAGCTGGCTGAACGGCGCTTCTGCTTCCTCCACCAGAATTCCCGGCCGTACCGTGCCGCGCACCAGGATCGTCCGCTCTGGATTGATCGCTATGAGCCGCGTGCGCAGCGCCATATAAAACGAATCTTTCGCATTCTGCATGCATGCTCCTCGCGCGGTTACACCGCCTGTTGCCGCGCCTCGCGCAAAAGCAGCCGGTAAAGATACACCTGTCCGAACGCCTCATTGGAAGCGATCGACTCAATCAGATAGTCCTGACCGGCCACGGTAACTGCCAATGTCATGGCGAACAGAGATTGTGCTGACGGCAAATCGAGCGTGCCGATCTGCTGCTCCACGCTGGTCGCTGACACCAGCAGCTCCCACTTCGACTCGCCGCCTTCCCGCCACGTCGGCCGCAGCTTGCGCATCAGCACCGGGCTTACCGGAACTTCGGCGAAAGTGGTCGCCACCAGGCCCACCTCCGACATGCTCGTATCGGTGTTCGTGCCTGTCACGCGCAGAAGAGCCGTCGTGCCTGATGTGCTGCGCAGCAGCGCGTCGGCCAGCATCTGCGGCGCGCCCCTCGGGTTACGCGGCGCCGTATCGCTCATCGCTCACCCCAGCCTGTTCGCAACGTACGGATTCAGCCATGCCTGCACCGTCTCGTCAATCAGCGAACTTGAAAAGTAATCCACCCACATGGTGTCCATCTTGGTGCGTTTCGCGTTCAACGCGGGCGTCGCCTGCGCATTGCGCACAATCTGCGCGCACGCTGATTTCACGTCGTCGCCTATCGTCGCCAGTCCCGCCGTGTACGTCGCCTGCACTTCGTTGAAGGGCAGCCCGAGAACATTCCATGGCAGCATCAACTCCCCGGTGTTGGAGTCGAAGTCTACGAGCGTGGGATCAATGGCCGTCCATTGCCCGGGCAGCGCAAACGCCCATGCGATCTCGATCAGCGGCTCCTGCGGAATCTCCCCGCGTCTCGGCCTCGCGTACCGTCCCTCCAAACCCACCATCGGCGTCGTCGCCGGCGCAAGCGGCGACAGGGGCAGATAGCTCAGTAGCACCGTCTGGGCTCCCGCAGTCACGCGCAGCCGCTCCTTGTACTGAATCACATTCAGATCGGGCCGCCGGCAGTAACTGTTGATCAGCGCCGTCGCAGCCGTGATCCAGTCCCCCGTTGTCCCCGCCGGTAATCCATAGTTCGTATAATCCGCTGGCTCCAGATATGCCATCGCGCATCCTTCCGAGTTCAGTTCGCAGTTCTGAGTTCTAAGTTCGCAGCCCCCAGCTCGTCTCTCATTGCCGTCGGTATCTCCGGCGGCCATGAAGTGCAAACTGTGAACTGCGAACTATGAACTGTTATCCTTACCGATCGACCAGCACCTGGTAGTGAGCGAAGTTAGCGCCCTTGACCACCGGAGCGCCGAACTTGACTGCCACGTACTGGTAAGTCAGCGAATTCGGCAGGCCGAGCTGGAACACACGCGGCGCGGGATCGCCCAGCCAGTGATACTCGATCAGATCCTCGGTCACGATGTACGCCGGAAGTACGGCAGTGCCGCTTCCCGGCGTGCCCGTGTAACTCAGGCTCCAATCCGGAATCAATGGCAGGTCGCCGGCCTGCGTCGAAAGCATCTTCACGCGGAAGCCGCCGGTGATCTGGTCTGTGTTCAGCACCACGTTGTACTCCGTCTTCATCTCCTGGTCGATCAGGTCCAGCAGCACCGGATTGGCATAGATCGCCGTGGGCCGCACCTGATAGCCGTTGTTGGCCACCATCTGCGCCACCGTGGTCTTCATCGTGTCCACGATCTTCATTGCAGTGCTCACCGTCACCGAGTTGCCGCCGGCCGCGATCTGCGCCGCGCAGCCCATGTACTGCGTCGTCGTCGGCGCGCTCAGGCTGGTGTCGTTGCCGTTCCATAGCGCCACGTCGTGCGCCACCATCACGCCGCTCACCGTATCCACCAGGTCCTTGGCCTGCAGATAAGCGAATTGCTTCTGCTGGTCGCCCAGTTCGATGTCAAAGAGGTTGTAGTTGATCTGCGCCACAACCGCCTTCAGCGGCACGCTCAGCTCGACGCGCGTCGGGCTCACTACCGTGGGACTGATGCTGCGCGGATTCACGAACCCTGCAGTCCCCGGGCTTGGAATCGCCGTCTCCTCAAAGAAGCGCGACGGATGCCCGGTCGCCGGAACCTGCCTGATGCGCTGTCCAAATGGGCTTGATCGCCGGCAAATGTCGAAAATCTCCGTCTGGTAAAGCGGAACTTCGATAGCGCCCGGCCCGATAAAGTCCGCTGCCGCATGAATGTCTGCAAAGGTTGCGTTCATCATTTCTCTCCACCCCCTCCATGGGGCCGTGTTCAGCTGCTAGCAGCTAGCTTCTAGCTCCTAGCTTTTTTCCGCCGGAGTCCGGCTTGGTTACATGATTCGGCAGGTAAGTTCTGATAACTTCTCATCAGAGCAGCTTTCCGGCCGCAATTATCCCCAATCGTCAATCGCCTTTTAGCTAGAAGCCAGGAGCTAGTAGCTATAAGCTGCCTTTATGCGACTGCCCCAGCCCGCAGCAGTTGCGTTTTGACTGCAATGCGCTGCTCCAGGCTCAGTCCCGACAACGCTGCGTCCAGCGAGCGCACATCCACCGGGCCATCGCCGATGCCGTGCTTGGCCAGCATCTCGCTGGTCGCCGCAGGTAAGGTGCGGCGCAACGGGCTCAGCGCGTTCTGCGTCGACGCCGCCTTCACCTCGCCCAGCTCGCACTCCACCGCGGCCAGCTTCTCCGCCAGCTCGGCTTCGCGCCGGCTCTGCTCCACCGTCGCCGAAATCCTCTCCACCTCGCCCGAAAGCTCGCCCTGCCGTTCTTCCAGCCAGTTGAGCGTCTTTTCCAGCGCCGCGGTCGCGGCTTCCAGCCGCTCTACGATGTGCTTCTCTGCTTGTCGCGTATCTTGTTCCATGTGCTCCCTTTCCTGTCTCCGCAATTTATTTGCTGCGTCCGTTCACTTACAAACAAAAAAGGCTCCACGAACGGAGCCTCCTGCCCAACCCTCTTACCGGCTAACTCGCCTGCCTACTTGCTTTTTCGCTTACCTACTTGCCAACTTAATCACTTCCCCACCTGACATGCCGCTTGCCTAACTCCGCCAACTCAGCTAACTCCGCTGTCTTCCGCTAACTCGCCATGCGAAAGCTTGTCGCCCGGTAAGCTGCCTTGTCTCGCAGCAGAACCGCCGCCCCGGTAAAAGTCACTCGGGTCAACTTCCATATCTCCGCGCGCATGTCTTCCACGCGCGCATCGGCCAGCTCGTAGCTCATGCCCAGCGACTCCGGAGCGTGCGCAGTAATTGCCTGCGCCACATCGGGAAAGTCCCGTGCATACAGGTACCCGCGCACCACCAGCCGCGGCCCCACTACATCGGCCTCGGTCAGAAGGCCGATCTTGCGCCGCGCATCGTGGCCGTCCCATCCCGGCCTGTAATCCACGGCCATGCCCACCAGCGAGGCCAGCGCCTTCTCGGCCGCCTCGCGCGTCAACATCACGCGGTGCCCGCGCGCTCCGGCCGGCGCCCTGTCGCTGGCAGCGTTCACCACTGTCAACACGCCCTCAAAGGCCACCCGGTTCGGGTGATTGTCCACATGAGGAATCTTTACCGCCATCGCTTCCAATCGCATGCCCGCTCCGCCTCGCGAGGGACGCTGTCCCTCGGTTCCTGATGCCTTTGGTCCCTGACGCCTTTGTTTCCCCGGTACTTTTGTTTCCTGGTACTTTTGTTTCCTGATACTTTTGTTCCCCGACACTTTTATTTCCCTGCGCCTTTGTTTCAAGGCGCTTTTGATTTTTTAGTTCGCCTTCTCCGCTTCACCCGACAGCATCGCCACCGGAATCTGCCCCATCGGAGTCAGTCCCCGCATTGCCCGCACCTCATCGATCGTGAGTACCCCGGCCTGCAGCAGTTGCACCTGCACCTGCAGCTCCGTCTCCTCGTCCCGCGCGCTCAGCTCGTTGAAGACAAACTCGAACTCCCGCCAGCCGATGCACTTCGAGAAAAGATCGCGCGTGATATGCCCGGCCACCAGCATGGCCAGTGGGGAAATCGCTCCGCGGAAAGCCTCGTCGGCCATCTCCGAGGCCGTCGACTGGTTCACGTCCGCCTCAAGCCCCAGCATCAGCGGCGGCAGCCCAAACGCATTGGCCACCATCCGGATCAGAAACTCCTGCCACTGCAGCCTCAGGTCCGCGTCCGTTCCCTGCGCAAAGCGCAGTACCTCCGGCTTCTGCTCGGTCGAGATCAGCGGCACCCGCCCCGTTCCTTCGATCTCGTCCTGCCACCAGCGAATCAGCCGGTCGTGCTGAACCGGCGTGGCCTCGTTCAGCCACAGCGCATACTGCGCCACCGAGTTCGCCGCCAGTTTTCCCGCGAACCGGTGCGCGCTCAGGAACTGGTTCACCGTCTCGAACGCCACCTCCAGCGGCCCCAGCCCGAAGGGCGTAAAGCTGCGCGGGTTCGTCCGGATGTACATCAGCTGGCGGTCGAGCAATTCCACCGCACCCGACTCCAGTTGTCCCGGCATGGCCTGCGCGTAGCGCGGCGTATCCTCGCTGCCGTCCCACCTCGCATTCACGCGGATCGACGCTCCATCCACCGGCCACAGCATCGCCGGCCGCTCCGGATCGCCGGTCGGCTCCATCTCGATCGCTCCAAAGCCGCCCGTCAGCGCGTCCTCGATCACCTGCTCCATCAGCGTGCGAAAGCTGTCCGCCGGATTCGGCTCCTCCAGCGCGCGCCGCAGCGCCCGCAGTTTGCGCGGAGCAAATGCCACATCCTCAGATCGCACGCCGCGCCGAACCCGAATCTGCCAGTCCATCGCCGCGATGCGGTCTTTGATCACGTTGATCGCCCGCCTTACCACCGGCGTCTCCGCGAACCGGCGCAGGTTCAGGGGACTGGGCTTGGGCAGGTGCTTGCCCGGAAACTGCATCGGGCTCAGGATTGCGGGAAGCGCCAGCGTCTTCCGATCTGCCTCCGCCCCCGTCCCAGCTTCGAGTTCAATCCTCCGAGCCCGATCGTCGCCGCCCGCCTGGCTGCCATGCCGCGCCTGCCGCCACATCTCCCGTATTTGCTCGCCTACCTTCACGCGCACCTTCCTTCACAGCGGTTCCACAATTGCTGTACCCAAATCCGCGATCGCCGAGCGGCTTTTTCATCAAGAAAAAGCCGCCTTGCACGACCACGGCGTAGGCAGGTAAATTGTGGAACCGCTCGAAAAACAATTGGCAAAAACAAACCGCAAAAACAAAAAGGCACAGCCCTTGGGCCATGCCTTTTTTTCTGCGGTCAATCTTCCTTCGTCAGCCGTCAGTGAATCTCGAACAATTCCTGATCAACTCCTGACCAAATCCTGAGCCTGTCCTTGCTCACTTGCTTTCGGCTCCGGCCGCGACCTGCCTGAATTCCATCAACAGGCCTGATCTGCACCAACAAGATTGATCCTACCGCGAAGCCTAATAATTATCGGCAAACTTCGCAAAATTTATTTTCGAGGCCCGCGAACGTCCCCTTACTCCCTGAAATAAAGTGACTTAGCCCCTTCGGCGAATCGCCATTTCTATCCTGTTTTCCGGGCTCCAGCTCTTTACACGCGCAGCTCGCGCCGCGCCGTCTCGGCCACCCGGCCCATATCCGAGGTAGTCAGCACGCGAATCCCGTGCTCCTCCATCGTCTCCACGCCGAAGCGATAAAGCTCCAGCCGCTCCGGCTCCTCATCGGTCGCTCCCACGCGCGCCGCCGGCTCAATCACCGCCGTCAATTCAAGTTCCGCCTTTTCGATTCTCTCCACGCCCGCCCGCAACGCTGCCGCGGAAAACGCCAGCACTTTCGCCGTCTCCAGTCCCGGATCGAAGCTCACCGCCTGGAACATGCGCACCACTCCGTTCGGCCGGTAGCCCACGTCGATGCGCAGCGGATCGCCCGGCCGCGTGTACTCCGCCGCGGAGATCTTTTTTCTCAGCAGATCCCACACCCCGGCATGTTCGAACTCCGAGCGCATCCGCGATTGGATCGCGGCGCGCCCGCTCAATCTCGAACTCCGCTCCCGCGGCGCAGGCTCAACGTAGACCCGCATCAGCTCTTCCATCCCCGCCGGAACGCTCTCCGCAAGATAGGCCTTGGGCTCGGTCATCTGCACGTTCAATGACAGCGATTCCTCCAGGAGGCGCATCAAATTTCCGCCCCGCTCCGCGCCGCTGCCCGGCCCTTCCAGTCCCGTTCCGCCTAGCCCCGTTCCGTCATTTTGGCCCATTCCCTCTTGCAACCGCCGCCGCAGCTCGCTTTCCATCCCTTCCAGCAGCGCCGTATCGGCATCGGGATCGAGGCAGCGCACCCGCCGCCAATCCCGCGTAAAACGCACCTCGACCTTGCCAGGCTCGGCCCTTCCGGCCCCGTCGTTTCCAGCCCCTTCCTTGCCAGCCTCGTCCCCGGTTGCGGCCTCGCGCAGGATCACGCCGATATGCACGTACTCGTTCCGCACCGCATCCGGCACATACCGGAGCAGTTGAAACTCACATCGACGCCTTTCGCTTCCGCCCATCATGACTTCTCAGTTCTCAGCTTGCATTTCTCAATTCTGAGCTTGCATTTCTCCGTTCTTTGTTCTCACTTCCCTGTTGCCTAGTCCCTAGTCCCTAGTCCC
>PLCO01000025.1 GCA_003134815.1 Acidobacteriaceae bacterium
AAGGTCGCCTTCACCGGGTCCACAGAAGTGGGCCGCATCATCCGCAAAGTCACCGCCAACTCGCCGCGCAAACTTTCGCTCGAGCTCGGCGGCAAATCGCCGTTCGTTGTCTTCGACGACGCCGATCTTGACTCCGCGGTTGAAGGACTGGTCGACGCCATCTGGTTCAATCAGGGCCAGGTCTGTTGCGCGGGCTCGCGTCTGCTGGTCCAGGAGCGCGTTGCTGAAACCTTCTACGCCAAAATCCGCGCGCGAATGGAAACCCTTCGCGTCGGCCCGCCGCTCGACAAAGCCATTGATATTGGCGCGATTGTTTCGCCCGTTCAGCTTGAATCCATTCGCAAGATGGTCGATGCAGGCGTAGCCGAGGGCGCCCGCTGCTGGCAGCCCAGCAATCCGATGCCGCAAAAAGGCAGCTTCTTTCCGCCCACTCTGCTCACGGATGTTCATCCCGGGTCGACAGTCGTTCAGGAAGAAATCTTCGGCCCGGTCCTCGTCGCCATGACCTTCCGCACCCCCGCCGAAGCAGCGGAGCTGGCCAACAACACCATCTACGGCCTCGCCGCCAGCATCTGGAGCGAGAACATCAACGTGGCCCTCGATCTTGCCTCGCAGGTCAAGGCCGGAGTCGTCTGGGTCAACTGCACCAACCAGTTCGACGCAGCCTGCGGCTTCGGCGGCTATCGCGAATCCGGCTACGGCCGTGACGGCGGCCGCGAAGGCATGTTCGAGTACCTCACGCCAAAGTGGCTGCATACGCTGCCAGCGGCCCTAGCGAAAGCGGCTCCCGTCGATGATCAAGGGTGCCCCATGTCCCTCGCAGTTGGGGACATGGGAGGGATGCCGCCGGGTGCCCCCGGTCCCTCGCTTTCGGGGACCGGGGAGGGACCGTCATCAGCCGCCGCACCGGCCTCACCCTTGGCACTCCCCTCCAGCTCCAATATCGACCGCACTATCAAGCAGTACATCGGCGGCAAGCAGGCCCGCCCCGACTCCGGCTACTCGTTCCCCGTCTACAGTCAAGACGGCGAACTGCTCGGCGAAGCGCCGCTCGGCAATCGCAAAGACATTCGCAACGCCGTCGAAGCTGCTCGCAACGCCGCCGGCTGGGCCAGAACTTCCGCCCACAACCGCGCTCAGATTCTCTACTTCCTCGCCGAGAACATGATCCAGCGCCGCGACGAAATCGCCGCCCGCCTCGCCGCCGTTGCGCAAGGCGAACAAGCCGCACATACCTCGGCGGCGCTCGAACCCGCCGGCTCAGAAAAATCGAGCGCCCCAAAAACGAGCGCCCAAAAATCGAGCGTCGAAGCCGCGAGCTTTGAACTCGACCTCTCCATCCAGCGCATCTTCACCTACGCCGCCTGGGCTGACAAATACGAGGGCGTGGTTCACCATCCGCCGGGCCGCAACATCACCATCGCCATGCCTGAGGCCGTTGGCGCCATCGGCATTCTTGCGCCCAGCGAAGCCCCGCTCCTCGGCCTGCTTTCGCTCGTGCTCCCGGCCATCGCCGTCGGCAACACCGTGGTCGCAGTCCCATCTGAGCGCTACCCGCTTATCATCGGCGACCTCTATCAGCTTCTCGACACCAGCGACGTGCCTGCCGGCGTCGTAAATCTCGTCGCAGGCAATCCTGCGGAACTCGCCAAGACTCTCGCCGAGCACGACGGCATCGAGGCCATCTGGTGCTTCCGCAGCAATCAGGAAGCTGACGCCGTGCGCGCCGCCTCCATCGGCAACATGAAGCAGGTCTGGACCAACGACGGTCACGAGTACGACTGGTTCAATCCCGCGCAGGCCGAGGGCCGCTGGTTCCTGCAGCACGCCACGCAGGTCAAAAACATCTGGGTTCCCTACGGCGAGTAATTTATTTGTGGTTGACTCACGCCACTTACTTTCCGATGCAGAAGGTCGAAAAGATCAGATTCAGAATATCGTCGGATGTGGTCTGCCCGGTAAGCGAATCCAGCGCCCATAGCGCGCGATAGAGATCGATCAGAATCATCTCGTGCGGAATCCTGCCGGCATTCGCTTTCGCTGCGTCGCCCAGCGCCGCAAGTGCTGTCGCTACAGCCTGATGCTGGCGTAGATTCGTCAGCATGCCTGGCTCGGCGGCCGCGCCGCCTGTAGCGAGCGCCAGAATTCGTTCCCGCAGCGTGGCGATCCCTTCTCCAGTGAGCGCCGAGGTTGAGATCGCCGCAAGCCCGGAGAGCGCGCCCTCCGCCACGAAAGCAGATTCCAATTCGCCGGCTGCTAGGTCCCGTCTCACGAGGTCACGTTTCACAAGATCAGATTTATTCAGCACCACAATCGCCGGCCTTCCCTCCACAGCAGCCAGCAGCCTCTGATCCTCGTCCGTCACCGGCTGAGTCGCGTCCAGCACAATCAGCACCAGCGCCGCATCCGCCAGCGCTTCGTCGCTACGCCGTATGCCGAGCTGTTCGGCTTCCTCAAGCAATTCGCGAGCGCCCTCGCGGAAACCCGCCGTATCAACAAGCTCAATAGGAATGCCGCCAAGCGAAATGCGTTCAGTAACTAGATCGCGCGTGGTCCCCGGCGACGCCGTCACAATCGCGCGGTCGCGTTCAACTAACCGATTAAACAGCGAGCTCTTCCCCACGTTCGGTCGGCCCACAATGGCCAGCGTCAATCCATCGTGCACAATGCGGCCGCGCGCGAAGGAGCCTTCCAGTGCGGCAAGCGGCGGAGCAATCTCTTCAATGCGACGCGCAATCTCCGCCTTCCCCGTCACGTCTAGGTCGTCTTCCGCAAAGTCGATGCCCGCCTCGAGCAGTGCGATCAACTCCACCAGCGATTGCTTGGCCGGCGCAGCGCGATGACTCAGCGCGCCGCCCATCTGGCTTGCGGCCTGGCGCGCCTGCGTCAGTGTCTGCGCGTCGATCAGATCGCGCACCGCCTCGGCTTGCGTGAGATCGATCCGCCCCGCCAGAAATGCGCGCTGCGTAAACTCGCCCGGTTCTGCCAGCCGCGCTCCAAGTTCCAACGCGCGCCGCAACAGAAGCTCGAGCACCACGGGCGACCCGTGCGCTGCAATCTCCACAAGATCTTCGGCCGTATACGAGTTCGGCGCGGCGAAAAACGTCACCAGCGCTTCGTCGATCCGCGGAGCATCTGCGCGTCTACTATCTGTGCCCGCCGCGTCCAGCACATCTGCCAGCCGAGCATGAGCGTGCTCCAGCGGCTGGTGCGCCCGCACCAGTTGCGCCGCAATCGATGCGGCTAGCGGTCCGCTCAGGCGCACGATCCCAATGCCGCCCCGCCCCGGTGGCGTGGAGACAGCGGCGATTGTGTCGGTTGCGTTGTCTGGCACAGGATTGGGCGCGGCCATTGGTTGCACTCAGTGTAGTGTCTCGCGCCTCATCGCAACACCGTCGCTGCGCAACGCCGTCATCAGAGGACAAATGCCTCACAACTTTTTCTTCCCGGTACGCGCACCTGGTTCCGCGCAATATGATTTCGCGAGCAACGACAAACCTGACGCCGCTTGAGTTGCAATCTTCTACAATAAGCCGATGCCGGAACTGCCCGAAGTGGAGACGATCGCTCGCGGCGTCAATAAACGCATCCGCGGCGATCGCATCGCGCACGTCTGGTTTGACCGTCATCCTCAACCCTTCAAGACGCCGCGCACTCGCCAGGCCAAGGGACTTGAGGGCGCAGCAATCCTCGCCGTCCACCGCACCGGCAAACACATTGTCTTCGAACTAAGTTCGTCGGGGTCCGCGCCCAATGCGTTCGAGTCCGGCGCGCTCAAACCCGATTCACACGAGCGCAAAGCGCTCAGGCCCGATTCACACGAGCGCAAAGCGCTCAGGCCCGATTCGCAATGGATCGTTCACCTCGGCATGACCGGCCGCTTGCTGGTCACCACGCCCGAAAGCCCGGTCGCTCCGCATACTCACGCGCGGCTCACGCTGGCCAGCGGCCGGGAGCTGCGCTTCGTCGACCCGCGTCGATTTGGCCGGCTTGAGTTTCGCGATCTCCGTCGCGGCGATGCATTCGGCGCTCCCGGCGACGAACCGCTCACCATCGGTGCCAACGAATTCGCCGCGCTTTTTCGCGGCCGGCGGCTGTACATCAAGGCGGCTCTGCTCAACCAGACGCTCCTCGCCGGCGTGGGCAATATCTACGCCGACGAAAGCCTATTTCATGCCGAAATCCGTCCCCGCCGGCGTGCCAACCGCGTCACCCGCGCCGAGCTCGACCGGCTGCGGCTCGCATTGCGCCAGATCCTCACCCACGCCATTCGCCTCGGCGGATCGTCTGTCTCAGACTACGTTGACGCCGACGGGGCCCGCGGTTTCTTCCAGCTCGAACACTGCGTCTACCTGCGCACCGGCCAGCCCTGCCGCCGCTGCCAGACGCCGATTCGTCGTGTCGTGGTCGCCGGCCGCGGAACCCATTTCTGCCCCAAATGCCAGCGCTGATTGCAGTTCTGTATTGATCGCCTCTCGGACAGCGATTGCGTTCACACCTCTACGCATTTTTGAAGAATTTTCGCCTCACAACTTCCAGAATCCAGACAGTCCCGCATCCTTGCCTCGCATAACTGATTGCAAGCAAACAAAGTTGCGAACGGAACGCCGATTGCTATGTTATTTGCGCCAGTGATGTGTGGCCGTTGGAGCAAAGCCCAGCGAGCCTGTACACCGGGTACCCGGCAGAGCAACTGCCCCAGAGCGATCGGCCCAGACCAACCGGCCCAGGCCAACCGGCCCAGGCCAACCGGCCTTGACCAATCGCCTGTGAGCGGCCTTCTAGAAAGGGATAAGCCAGCCGGGGAGCCTGCAATCGGAGCGGATGGGACAATCCGCTCTTCAACTCACTGGGAGGCCAGTGACCAGCGCGTATTCCAGACGCCGTTCCCGGTGCCGAGCTTGAATCGCCACTCCCGAGAGTGGCGTTTCGCGCGTCAGGCGCTCTTTTTGAAAGAAGTCTACGGTCATTGCGTTGCTAAACCGGAGTTTGCAGCCCTTATTACCAAAGGCGATTCCTCCCCAAAGGGCTACTTGCCACATAGGGGGCTTCCCTGTACTATCGGAGTTGCCTATCAAGCGGCTGACGCAGGCCACCCAGGTGTGGGTAGAGCATGCTCGCCGCGGAGCAAGCGAATCCAAGCGAATCATCGTCCGGCAGGCTGAATTGTTTCCAAGCTGTGCGCGGCGAGGGCTCACATAGGAAAGGGCATTCTCCGAGAAAAGCAGGGGCTGCGCTGGGAAAGTCCGGCGGTCGGATGCAGTGGATGGTTGACTCACGCATTTGAAGCGGCAATCGCATTCTCAAAGATGCTCATGGGGTGGTAACCACAGAAGTTTGAATCGTGGCGGCCGGTTTTAGTGCCGCGCGCGCTTCGCGTCTTCGCATGGATGAATAAAGTCGCGCCGATTTCGGGAAGAAAACGCGCCAGTTTAAGAAGAGAACGGTTGACAGTATCTTCTGCATCGCTTTTCATGAGATTCCGGGGAGCATTTGCGCAGGGTCGCCAAACAGGGTCGCCAAACAGAGTCATCGACCTGTTGAATCTGTTGTAAATCGCGCAATGTATCGCGCAGAGAGCAAAGTACCAGGAAGTATACGCATCATGACAATAGAACCAACCCAGCCCCAGCCTGAACAGGGGCCAGCTCCTGACAATGGTCAGGTGCAGTCGCATGGGCATCGGCGTCGCCGCCGCCGCCGCAAAAACAAGTCCAGCCAGCTGGCCGGCACGCAGCCTCAGCAACCGCAGGGGCAAATGCCAGATCAGCCGCACACGCAGGCGCCGCATTCCTCGCAACCCATGCAGCACAAGCCTGTGCACCAGCATCAGGGCCGCAAAAAGAAGAAATTCTTTCAGAAGACGTCGGCTCCGCCGCCATCGCCGGGCAACAGCATCAATGGCTCATCGCAAGGCAAGCGCAGGTCGCGCCAAAAGGGTCCTCGCGCGTTTGTCGGTCCCATGGACCACAGCTATCGCGTGGCCAACGGCAATGTTGCCGACGGTCCTCCCTCAACCATTCCTACGGCGAGCAACGGCCATAGCAGCGGCTACTATCCCGACGTTTACGCGGGGCAGGCGCCGGCTCCCATCCGCGCCGACGCTCCCACGCGCATCTTCTGCTTCATTGAGGATCTGTTCTTCCTGGCCAAGATTCAGGAGACGGCGCGCAAGCTCGGCGTCAAGGTAGAGTTCATCAAGGGCGAAAATAAGGAAGCGGTAGCGCGCATCTGCGAAGCGCCGGAAGCGGATAAGCCAGCGCTTCTGGTCTTCGACCTCAATAATCTCAGCGCCAAACCCATGACGTTGATTCCCAAATTCAAATCCAAGTTCAAAAAAGCCGTCTCCATCATCGGCTTCCTCAATCATCTTCAAGGGGATTTAAAAATGAAGGCCGTCGAGGCGGGATGCGACTCGGTTATGCCGCGTTCAGCCTTTTCGCAGAGCCTGCCTATTCTTCTGCGCCGCTACGGCGTGGAAGAAGAAGAGGAAGTCTCGCAGCAGCCTGCGTTCTAAGAGACAGGGAATAGAGAATAGGGAATGGGGAATAGTACGGCTTCCCGGGAGGTCAAGAATGAGGCTCGCAAGTGGGAGATTCGTTCAAGGACCTTATTGTCTGGCAGCGAGCAGTTGAGTTGAGCGTTGCGATTTACAGAGCCACATCCTCGTTCCCCACGTCGGAGCAGTTCGGCCTATAGCGGTTCTCCAATTAGTGTAGAGCGAAGCCGATACGGTCAAGTGGCGTTTTCATTAAGAAAACGCCACATTGCTCGATCTAAACCCCCCACAGGAATTGGAGAACCGCCGTAAGCAATCAATTGCGCAGAGCTTCTGTATCTATCGCGAGCAATATCGCTGAAGGGTACGGAAAATCGAGCAAAGGCGAGTACCTTTCGTTTCTCGGCCACGCCAGAGGCTCAAACGGTGAAGTCCAAACGCAGATTGTGATCTCAAAGGAGCTTGGCTTCGGATCGCCGGAAGCGCTCCAACGCGCCGAATCGTTGTTGAACGAAGTCGGTCGCATGCCGGTCGTCATGATGAGGAAGTTGAAGGGCTGACGGCCGCTTTTCTATTCCCCATTCCCTATTCCCTATTCCCTGTTGTTCTATCCCGGCGGCCAGGTCATCTGTCGGCCGCCCATCAGGTGCAAGTGGAGATGCTCCACACTCTGGCCGCCCTCTTCGCCCGTGTTCACCACGACGCGATAGCCCTTCGCAAGGCCTTTTTGCCGGGCAATTTTCCCCGCCACACCCATCAAGTGCCCGAGCAATGCGCGTTTGTCCGCGCCCGCCTCGGCGAGCGAGCCAATGTGTTCGCGCGGAATAATGAGCACGTGTACCGGCGCCTTCGGACTGATATCTCCGAATGCGTACGCCAGCTCATCCTGGTACACGGCGGATGTAGGAATCTCTCCAGCAGCAATTTTGCAAAAGACGCAATCCATGGCGTGTCCAGTGTACATCGAGCTTGCGTAATTGCCCTCGCGCGATTGTCACGTTCAGCGTTTGCGGGCGCGTTCCCGCTGCAGTTCCCGATACACTTCACTCTTTGACCGGCCCAGCTCGCGGGCCAGCCGCTTCAGTGCCTCTTTCTCGTCAACGCCGCCTTCGGTCGTCATGTGCGCAACACGTGCGGCGATAGACTCCAGCGCGTTTGATTCGCCCGACACCCCGGCCGACAAGGCAGCGCCCGTCGGAGCCTCGACGAGCAACGTAATCTCTCCGCGGATGCGATCGCGGCCGGCAAGTTCGCTGCGCACCTCGGCGACGGACCCTCGCAGAAACTCTTCGTGAATTTTGGTCAGCTCGCGGGCGACTACGATGCGAAGCTGCGGCCCCCACACAAACTCAAGATCGGCGAGCGTCGAGAGCAGCCGATGCGGTGCCTCATAAAAGATCAAAGTCCGCGCGGTCTCGCGGGTTTGGGCTGCGTGCGAAGCGATTTTGGCAACGTCTTCGAGACGCGTTCGCCGCACGCCGGCTTTCTCCGGCAGGAATCCAAGAAACTCAAACTCATCGGCAGGCAGTCCTGACGCAATCAGCGCGCTCACAGCCGCATTGGCGCCGGGAATGGGAAAAACGGGAACGCCCGCGGCGATGGCCTCGCGAACGAGCCAAGAACCGGGGTCGCTCACCCCCGGCGTTCCGGCATCGGAGACAAGAGCTATGGCGCGCCCGCTTTTGATCGCTGCGATCAGCTCTGCCGCGCGAGAACGTTCGTTGTGCTCGTGGCAACTGATGGTTGGCTTGGCAATCTCGAAATGGTTGAGCAGCTTTTGCGTCTGGCGCGTGTCTTCGCAGGCAATGCGCTCAACACCGCGCAGCACATCGAGCGCGCGCAACGTAATGTCGCCAAGGTTGCCGATGGGCGTGGCGACGAGGTAGAGGCCGGGCGCGAGCGGGACGGCGGAGTCAGACATGTTGAGTTAACAATACTAGCGCGGTGTCGTCGGCGAGCGGGTAGGTCAGGGCTTGAGCAGAATAGGCTTCTCGGAGAATTGATAGGGGGACAGCGTGTGTTTCGTGTTGAAACTGGAGACTTTCGTCAGTGCTTCGTTCTTCCAGACGAAGCTGGTCACTTTGTAATGCTGCGGACACCATACACACTCGCCGTCTCCATCCGCATCCCACAGTTGAAACGTTCCGCCCGGACGCACTTGCAGTTGTGCTTGGGAAGCCCCTTTTTGCCACGCAACGGCAAATTGGCGTCCGTTTCCGATGATTAGTACGAAGAGAGTGCCGGCTCCGTCTCCTATGTTTCGGAACGCAGCAATGAAACCGTTTCGGCTCGGAGTCAATGAGAGCTGAGCCGATTGAAAAAGAGCGTAGGTGTCACCTATATCGTCCCCGAACAGTTTGACGAGGCTGAAATCTACTACGCGGGCGTGGTCCTTGATGACTGCGATATGTGAGTTTGGTTCATACTGATCCCCGAGATCGTAGATCACGACAATTTCGCCGTCGCCAGTAAGTTGGGTTGGTTGAATCAGGCGGACAATTGATTTGGAGGGAATCGCGGATTGAATATCGGGCGGAACTCGGAGTCTTTTCGGTGGGCTTACAATGACGCCGAGCGGTCCTGCGGTCGAGCTCTGTGCAAAAACAGGAAAGGCAAGACATGCTAAGAGCGCTAGCGACAATGCCCGATTCATGCAGATCATTCTACGGCGAAAGCTTGCTAGCTGGCGATCACTCGTTGGCTTCCTGCCGCTCAATCCGCCTCTGCTCGGCCAGCAATGACATCGAGCTCATCAAATTCTGCACGCTGACGATGCCAACCACGCGCCCGCTCTCGGTGACTGGAATGAGAGCAAGCCCGTGGCCCGCGGTGAGTCTGCGAATCGTTGTGCCCAGCGTGTCCTCGGGCCGCGCCACCTGAAAGGCGCGCGACATCACGGATTGCACGTAGCCGTTGCCGTCGCTGCGCAGCGCGTCCAGAATGCGCTGGCGCGATACGATGCCGACGAGTTGCGGGCCGCGAACCACGGGAAAATCCTCCTGCAGCGAATGGACGCAGCGGTAGAGCGCGTCAGCCAACGTGTCTGACGGCGAGAGCGTAGCAAAGTCGGTGAGCATCACCTCGCGCATGCGCACAGTGTCGACCACCGACTGGAAGAACACGCCCTGATCCTCAACCTGCGCGCCAATCATGATGAAGAATCCGGCGAGAATCAGCCAGGGCTCCTGCGCCAGCATGCCTCCGAGGATTGCAGCGAGAGCAAGCACCTGGCCCACGCCGGATGCGGCGCGTCCCGCCGGAGCAGACCCATGCGTGCGCGCAAAACTGTTGCGGATGAGCCGGCCGCAATCGAGAGGATAGGCGGGGAACAGATGCAGAATGCCCAGAGAAGCCTGCATCCAGACTAGGCTCCGCAGCAGGTGAGCCGAGGTGATGAAGGGATGATCGAAGAGCCGCACATCGCCGCCGGCGCCGAGAATAATTCCGGCCGCGGTGAGCGCAGCGCCCAGATTTGCCAGTGGCCCAGCGAGCGCAAGAATAAACTGTCCGCTCCCGTGATTAGCGATTTCCTGGCTTTCAGGATTTGCGTAAGCGAACAAGCCGCCGATGGGCAAAAGCAAGACAGCGCGGAGGCGCAAGCCGAGCCACGCCGCTACGATCAGGCGCGCGGTTTCGCGCACGGCGACAGCCGCCACCAGAATGAAAAACAACGCCAGCGCGCGAGGCCATCCATCCGCGCCGGCAATGGCGAAGAGAACCAGAATGAGCAGAGGAAAGAAGATGTGGATGCGCATCTCCACGCCCATCCATCGGCCCAGCGGAATTGACCAGCCACGCATACACCGATTGTAGAGGTACGGCGATGAAAAAGCAGCACTCGGTTTTCGGCCGCCAACTTTCAGACTTTGACGAAAGATGAAAATCGGTGATTCGCCGCACAAGTGCCAGAAGCCATAGGCAGTTCCGTTATGCTGGTTGGCGATGCGCATCATCGCCGGATCGTTTCGCTCGCGCACGCTTGCGGCCCCGCCGGGGTTGAGCACGCGCCCCACCAGCGATCGCCTGCGCGAGACGCTCTTCAACGTGCTCGCCTCGCGGATTGAGGGCTCTTCCTTTCTCGACCTGTATCCCGGCTCGGGCGCTGTGGGGTTGGAGGCGCTCAGCCGAGGCGCCGCGCGGGTCGCATTTGTCGAGCGCGCGCCGTCTGCGCTGAAGGTGCTCAACGAAAATCTCGCGCGGCTCGGAATCGGCGCTGGAATTCGTGTTCACGCAAAGAGCGTGAGCGCTTTTCTCCGGTCTTCCACCGGACCTGCTCCAAAGCAAGAAAAAAATCCAGAACCAGAAAAATACGAAGTAGTCTTTCTCGATCCTCCCTATGACGAAACGCGAGAATATGCGACGACGCTGGGACTGCTGGGCGGGGCGGCTCAAGGAATTCTTGCGTCCGGCGCGCTCGTCATTGCCGAACATCGGCGCAAACAGCAGCTCGACGACCACTACGGCAATCTGAAACGAACCCGCCTGCTCGAGCAAGGCGACGCAGCCCTCAGCTTCTATGCCATCTCAGCCGAGACTCCGGGCAGGCCCTGAGAAGAGTGCGCCCCAAACCAGAATGATCCCTGACGCGTCTGCCAGGTTCTTGCCCGCCTGCTCATGTGTGACCCCGCTCACTTCCAATCGCATTGACAGCGGCAGAAAGTAGATGAAAAATGACGGGGCGAAAGAATTCGCGCCGTTTCATGCGATCTAGTCATGGGTTTGAGGGAGGGAAACGTGAAAAACGCGGCAAAGTTGCAGAACCTGGGAGTCCCGGTATCGCTCATCCCAGTATTTCTCATCCTGGCATTGCTCGGAGCGGGATTAATGATTGCCGGCTGCAAGTCGGCGCCGGACCTGACGCAGGCCCAGGCTTTGACGATGATTCAGGCCAGGTACGACCAGAGCCCCGCGGAGCCGGTCAGCATTACTGTGAACGACCCCGGAATGCAGCAGGGAATCACGGCCAAATATTGGCTGCGGACCAAAAGATATCCCAATGGATACTGGGCCGACTTTACGATTACGCCTGAAGGCAAAAAGGTGCTGAAACTGGCGAGCGGCGGCGACGTGATTCAATGGCGGCCGGACAATCCAACCGACCCAAACTTTGTCATCGTCATCCAGACCGTTGCGACCAATCATCTGAAGGCGCGCGACGTCGGCCAGATCGAGTCGGTCGCGGATACCAGAGTAGCTTTCTTTACAGAAGACGTGAATCTGGATGGGATTCCGCAGCCACTCGCGGATATCGCGCACAATCGGGGCAACAAGCTGAGCGCGCTGCGCCAGGCAACATTTGTGCTCACCAATGGCGCCTGGTCTTTGCAGTCTATCGAGTAAAGACGCTGCAGTCGGTCGAATAACAGTCGTGCTTATTGAGGCGGCGCGCTGCGCGGAACTTGTGGTGTCTCGCTGCGCGGGACCTTAGGTGTTTCGCCGTCTCCCATTCCAAAGGGAATTACGTATTTGATTCCCGTTTTCCTTTGTCTTCATTGATTTGCCTCTTTGGGTCGATCTTCCGTTTGCGGGGCGCTTTTTGCTTCGCTTCGGGCCGGTAGTTGAGTACAAGATCAGTAATTTTGTTGAGGATTCTAGGTGCCTTCATGCTTTCGTCTCCAGTTTGGCGCGTGGGCAATTACCGAAGTGATCACCACCTGAGATTTGCTTGCGTCCACAGTGAGGGCAGCGATTCTTATGCGCCAGTTGCCGTTCCAAGTCGTAAAGCTGGAACTTCATCGAGGCAATGGAAGACTTCAAATTGGCGATTCGTTCCGCGAGGTTCATTGAATCAACCTCGCATACGTCAGGCGCTTGCCATCAACCGCAGCGATGAAGGAATCCAGCCGGTCAAGGGTGTGCCGTTTCACGTCACCCTCATTCAGCCGGAAGGTGAATTCATCGACGTAGCGGTGCAGATGTTTGGGACTGGCGTGGTGATAGACGCCGTGCATCCCGCGCTTCATGACGGCCCAGACGCTCTCAATCGAGTTCGTGTGAACCTGGCCCCGTCTGTACTCTCCCGCCGAATGCGCCACAGTGTCATGGTCGAAGAACAACCCGCCGATGCCGGAATAACTGCTGGCCTCATCCGTCATGAGTTGGGAGCCAATCTCCACATGCTCAAGAATCGCGCCCTGCAAGGCTTCCTTGTCCGTGCTATCGACCGGGTGAGCGATTACCCTGCCGCCGCGCTCACGAAGGCCCACAACGGCTGTCTTGCCCACGGAACCACGGCCAGCATTGAGGCGTTTGGATTGATGCTTATTGGCTTCTTTGCCGCCGAAGAACGCCTCATCGACCTCGACCACGCCTTGCAGCTTGGCGAGTTCCGTCCCGCAAGCCTCGCGGAGCCGGTGAAGCATGAACCATGCTGATTTCTGCTGCACTCCAATCTCTTTGGCGATCTGCATGGACGAGATTCCCTTGCGTGCCGTGACAAGCAAATACATTGCGTAGAGCCACTTGTGCAATGGGATATGCGACCGCTCGAAGATGGTTCCAGTGCGGATCGTGAAGTCAAGCTGACATTTGTTGCAGCGGTGGAAACCAGCCTTCCGGGGCGTGATGCGGTCCCGACCGGCGCAAGTCGGACAGGTGACGCCCTTGGGCCAGAGACGGCTCTCAAGGTAGGTTCTAGCCGTCTCTTCATCGGGGAACATCTCAAACAGTTTGAATGTGCTGATGGTTGAGCGGCTCATTGGTTCCTCCAAATTTTCAATCCGATCATCGGGACCGGAAAAAGATAAAGCGCCTTAGCTTTCGTGTCCCAGTAGGCACCTACCCACAGGTCATACCATGCAAAGATGAGCTTCACTCTCATTAGATCCTCAATACTGGATTGCCAGAGCGTTAAGCTCTTTGTGAGTGCCTTGATTTGGGACTTTGGGTTTATCGTAAGACTCAAAGGATTTGCGGTACTCGAATCCTTCTGCATCCGCGTAGGCTGCGAGCACATAAGAAACCCGACGCCGCTGATCGTTGATCGATACATGCTTGCTCTCACTACGAACGGTGTAAAGGAACTTGAGGACTTCGCCATGATCTACTGCTTTCGAGGTCCGTGTTTTAAGGTCGATTACCGTAGCCATCGTTTCATACCTCCGATGTGTTTAAGGTATCTTATTCCCTCACAGATGTCAAGGGTTATTTTGAGGAAATTTCACGTCAAGGGAGTAAAAGACATAATTCCCATTCCAAACACATTGATGCTGGCTGCCGTGAACACGCCATCTTTCACAGCGCCTTCCGCGCGCAATGTGTCGCCCACCTCGATATCTGCCAGCGTGATAGGATCGCGCCGCTTGCGAAAGGTCGTATTTTCGTCGGCGACAACGGAGTGAGTGGCATTGTCCAGTACGCCGGTAAGCGTGATTTTTGTGCCATCGATCACGGTCACTTTGCCCATCAGCCAAGTCTTGCCGAAATCAGCCTCCATGGCGCGAATCTGCTGGACGACCGCGGGATCGAGTTGCGCAATCCGCGTGGCATTCGCCGATTTGGCCGTCGCATCGACATTCCCCATCACAGCAATGGCGTCGCCTGCCTTGATGTCAGTCGGCTTAATCTCCTGAGGCGGATTGCCACCGCCATATCCGCGCCGACCGCCTCCGCCACCCGTGCCCTGGCCGGGCCCGCGCATTCCGCCTGCCGCCTGCTTGAAAATACGTGTGTCCGCGGTGAAATGGACGGTGTAAACGTCGCCTGCTTCGGTCTTGATGGTGTAGTGATCCGCGGCAACCTCAGTCACCGTTCCCATCAGGCCGCGGCCCATCATCCCCATCCCGCGGCCCCCACGCTGGCCCTCGCCGCCGCCAGATCCGGAGCTCGTATTTGAGGCAGGATTCGCGTTCTGGCCGGCACTCTGGCTTGTCGGCACCGCGGAACCGGAGTTCTGTGCGTTGACTGCAACGGCGAAGGAAACGGCAAAAACAAATATGGACAAAAGGCGGATGTTCATCGGAGTCTCCCAGCGGCGAATACTGCGGCCTGTTCAGGTAGACGGATCAGACGCGCGGGTAGACCACGAGGCTCCGGGGGGCGACGCGACGATGACGCCGACATTGATCCGGGCTACTGGCTGCGCTGCGGCTCGGCAAGCAACTGCTTAAACGCAGGGTTGTCTCGCAGGCTGGCAAACTCGCTGTCGCTTGCTACTTTCTTGCGCGTGGTAAAGCCCTCATCCAGCGCCATGCGCAGATACTGCAGAGCGCATTCGGGTTCGCCGGCGCGGGCGCAACCCGCTGCCATGTAGTAGTTCATCGCGCCCCGCTCCTGGATGGAAGACGGATCCTGGACCGCCGGTGCGTCATGATCGGAAAAGATCTGCGGATCGATGGCCAGGGCCTGCTGGTAAGCCTCCCAACCCTTGTTGTACCTGTGCTCCGCCAACAGGTTGGTGCCCAGATTCTTGAGGATCAGCGCGGAGTGGGGGTCGTATTTTAGCGCCTTGCGGTAGAGCCGCTCCGCCTGCCCATATTCCTTCTGCGAGGCGTAGACCGTCGCCAGATTATTCAGCACTTGGGAGTTGCGCGGGTCAAGCTGGAGCGATTGCTTGTAACAGTGGGCGGCATCCTTGGAATTGAACATCATCTGGTTGTCGATGCCCATCTTGTTCCAGATGTCGGCTGTCATTTCAGGTGCTTTGGAATAAGCCGCAATGGCGGCCTGGTAGCGCTGGCGGGCAGTCAGCGAGTCACCCTCTTGCTCGGCGGTCGGATGTGCGGGCGCCGGGGTTGGGACCTGACCGGCGGCCTGCGGGGCTGGCTGGTTTGCCGCCGGAGCGGGCGTCTGGCCATTTGCCGAAACTGGCGCCTGCGCCGGCAGAAATCGCGGAATCGCCAGGGAGACAGAGAACAGCGCTGCGGGCAGCATCCATTGGAATCGTTCGAACTTGCGCATACTTCCTCTCGCCTTCGCGCCAGAACTCTGTCAAACGAATCGTTCAAATCGCTGGCAGGAATTAAACCACCATTCAAAGTCAAATACCAGTCCAAGGCCTAACATCGATTTCAGCCATCGCCAAGAACCATGGCGACGAACCGCGATGGGGATGCTGGCCCCCCGCGTGCATCCTGCGACAATTTGCATCCCACCATAATGGGACGCATCGTATCCCCATTGGCAATCAGAAGCCGGTCCGCGTGCGCGCGATCAAGACCCGCTGGGGCGGGGAACCGCATTAGAATGGTCTACACTCAGCCCAAGCTAGAAGGGGCGTGTTCTGGAGGGGGCGCACTTTGAGTACATCCACAATTTCAGGCCCTGCCTCGGCGGTTCCAGATACGGCGATCCCCGGTCCCCCCGGTCCGGCGATCGACGCTTCGGCCATCAACGCCTTATCAATCCCCGCATCGGCGATTCTGGCCCGCTTCAGTGGGGTGCGGCGTCAGACTCTCGCTCTTTGCCAGCCGCTCACGGACGAGGACATGATGGTGCAGTCGTGTCCTGAGGCGTCGCCGGCAAAGTGGCATTTGGCCCACACCACATGGTTCTTTGAGTCGTTTGTTCTGCGAGAGTTTCTGCTCGGCTATCGTGTCTTCAACCCTGATTTTTCATGGCTCTTCAATAGTTATTATGAAAGCTTCTCGGCGTTCCCTGAGAAGCGACTGCGGTCGTCGTTCTCGCGCCCCGGCGCCGAAGAGGTGTTGCGCTATCGCGAACATGTGGACGCAGCCATGGAAAGGCTCTTCGAGCGCGACCCGGAGCCGGAAGCTCTGCGGCGCATCGAGCTCGGCGCAAACCACGAGGAGCAGCACCAGGAGCTGTTGCTCACCGATATTCTGAATGCGTTCTTCACCAATCCGCTGCGGCCGAAATACAGGGAACAGGGACTAGGGATTAGGGACCAGAAAGAAAGCATCGAGGAACGACAGATCCCGCTCGAGTTCTTGCAATTCGAGGGCGGCCTTAAAGAAGCAGGGAATTCCGGCAACAGCTTCTGCTTCGACAATGAGATGCCCCGCCATCGCGTGTGGCTGGAGCCGTTTGCATTGGCCAACCGGCTTGTCACGTGTGGGGAATACGCGGAGTTTATCGCCGACGGCGGCTATCGAAAGCCGGATCTGTGGCTTTCGGCGGGATGGGATGCCGTCAAGGCGAATGGCTGGCGCGCGCCGCTCTACTGGACCGAAAAAGACAGCAACTGGACCGTGTTTACTCTGCGCGGTGAGCAGCCGCTCGAGCACCTCGCGTCCGCGCCGGTAAGCCACTTAAGTTATTACGAGGCAGATGCTTACGCGCATTGGGCCGGGCGCAGACTGCCAACTGAGTTTGAATGGGAATTGGCGGCGGAAGGCCAGCCGGTCGAGGGCAATTTCCTCGATTCCGGGCTGCTGACGCCTTCCACAAATTTCGTCCAAAACGAAAACGGTACGAAGTACTATGGGGACTGCTGGGTGTGGACCAGCAGCGCCTACCTCGGCTATCCCGGCTTCAAGCCGCTCGATGGCTCGCTGGGCGAGTACAACGGCAAGTTCATGAGCGGACAGATGGTTTTGCGCGGCGGATCGTGTGTCACGCCGCAGCGTCACATCCGATCGACCTACCGCAACTTCTTCTCCCCTGAGACACGTTGGCAGTTTTCCGGCATCCGGCTGGCGACATAAACCCGCCGGCCGCATCCAAATCCAGAGCGAGTCACGAGTCAACTGAGAAACCATGAGCGCAGCAGCATCCCCTGCACAAGTTCTGCAAATCGACGAACGCGTCGCCAGCGTGGTCCGCGAAGGACTTGGGCTCAGGCCTAAACGGCTGCCTGCATGGCTGTTTTACGATTGCGTCGGCTCAAAACTCTTCGATGCAATCACCAGGCTGCCCGAGTACTATCTCACGCGAACTGAGCGCGGCATTTTTCTTGAAGCATCCGAGCAGATTATCGAGCGGGCGAGTTCCGGTCGGCGCCTGCGCATCGCCGAACTGGGCGCTGGATCGGCCGACAAGACGCGGCTCCTCTTACAGGCCGCTGTCACCCGGCAGAGGTCGGTGCTCTATGAGCCGGTCGATGTTTCAGCCAGCGCGCTTGACTTGGCGAAAAGACGAATCGAGCGCGAAATTCGAGGCGTCACGGTCATGCCTCGCGTGATGGATTACACGGATGGCGACGACCACAAATTTCACCTGGGACCGATGGACGAGGATGAGAGCCGCCTCGTGCTCTACATCGGATCGAGTATTGGCAACTTTGAGCCGCACCAGGCAGCGCGGCTCTTGCGTCGCGTGCGCGCTGGCCTCGAAATTGGCGATGCCATACTGCTCGGCATAGATCTGGTCAAAGACGAAGCAACGCTCCTCACCGCATACAACGACGCGGCCGGCGTGACTGCGGCCTTCAATCGCAATGTACTCGTGCGCCTCAACCGCGAACTCGACGCGGACTTTGACGTTGAAGCCTTTGCGCACCGCGCTGTGTGGAATAAGGCTGCATCTCGGATTGAAATGCACCTTGAGAGCCGAATCGCGCAACAGGTGAATATCGGCGCGCTGGATTTTGCCGTCGAATTCGCTGCCGGCGAAACGATTCACACCGAAAACAGCTACAAATACCAACCCGGACAAGTCGAGACACTGCTCGCTGAGACCGGCTTCCGCGCCGAGGCCACCTTCGCCGACCCACGCGGCTGGTTTGCGGTCTGCCTCGGCCGCGCGAATTGACGCGGTTCTCCGGTCGGAAATTGCAAATTCGCCTTATCGCAACCGAAGAACCGCTCTCGTCCTAACCCGCCGACGAATCGTCGTCGACCGGCGCTTCTTCCGCCGGAGCTTCCTCTGCCGGAGCTTCCTCCGCCGGCGCTTCCTCCGCAGGAGCCTCCTCTGCCGGGGCTTCATCCGGAGCGGTCGGCGTGTCCACCGGCTCGCCAACCGGATCGCCGTACGCGCCCGCTTCGCCGTAGTTGTCCGCAGTCTGCTGTTCGTTTTGAGCGGCGTCGGCATAGCGCTCAGCGTCGGCCGCATCTACCTCCGGATTCCCATTAGGATCGTTGGCGTAGCTTTCCGCGGTCTGTCGGTCCTGATCCGCGGTCTGCTGGTCCCAGTTGGCCCAGCTCTCGTTCTGCTCCGCTGTCCAGGTCTGGTTGGTGTTGTCTGGGCCTCCTTCGTTCGCTATGGTCTGCGATTCCTGGTAGGCCAGTTGGGAATCGTTCGAAGCAGTCGAATAGTCGCCCGATTCGGCGGCCTTTCCCTCTTGCTGCTCCTCCTGCTCAAGCGTTTGCTGGTCTGCTGTTGTGTCGACCGGGGTCGGCGCATCAGGGTCAGTCGTGGAGTCTGGGTCGGTCGTGCCGGTGGCAGTGGGGTCAGTCGATCCCGTCGCGTCGGGATCACTGCTGCCAGTGCCATCGGGACCAGTCGCGCCGGTATCAGGGTCCGCCCCGATGACTCCTCCTGCCGTCGGATCGTCGCTCGCAGTCGGGTCGCCTCCGGTCTCTGGAGCATTACCGGTCGGGTCGACAACACCCTCTGTCGTTCCTGGGTCGCCCGCAGTCGGCGCGTCTCCGCCGTCGGGAGTCGCAGCAATGGGATCGGCGCCGGGATCGGTCTGGCTTGTCGGGTCGCCGGTCGTCGGATCGGCGCTGCCTGTCGGATCGGAAGTTGCCCCGCCATCAGTGCCGGGGCCATCGGCCACCGCGTCAATGACGATCACTTCCGGCTCGCCACCCGGTCCGGCGCCCTCTTCAACCACAATCACTTCCGGTTCGCCTGTCGTTGTCCCGGTCGAGTCGGCCGGATCGCTCGTTCCGCCCGGGTCGCTGCTCCCCCCAGGATCGACGACGGCATCAAACACTTCAACGACGACCGGCTCGTCGGAAGGATTGGAGCCATCCCCCGAACCTGTGGCTCCATCGGCGGGCGCATCGGGAATAATCACTACCACTTCATTCGGATCATCAGGCATAAGTTACCCCTCTCTTTTCTTTTTCGCTCACTTGGCGTGTTTATGCGCGGCTACAGGTACGGACGGCCGTGCAGGTGATTTTGTTTTCGAACTCTCCGGCTGCGCCCCAGTTAGTTTCGATACCGACGGTTTCGATGCCGGCAACGCCGCCCCAGACGGCTTCGCATCAGACGGTTTCGATTGTGCGGCAGCGGGCTGCGGCGTACCACCCGGTTTTGCCGGCGCGGAGGGGGACACCGGCGGAGCTTGTGGTTTTGCTTGCGGGCCGGCGGCCGCCGCCTGCGGAGACGCTGCCTGAGACCCTGGCGCCTGAGAAGCGGGCGCCTGAGAAGCTGGCCTCGGCCTAATCGTAAAAATGTTTTGGCACTTCGGGCACCGAACGGTCAGCGACGTCTTGCCGCGCAAAACCGCAAGAGGAATTCGCATGGGTCCTTGGCATTTGTTGCAAATCACACGGACCGAATCAGAGGGCTGCGCCGCCGGTCCAGTTTGCGCACCCGTCCCCGCGCCAGCTGGTGCGCCACCTGCAACCGCCATCCCAACAGCCGCAGCAGGCCGGGGAACTGCCAGCGGACGTCGAACGACGGGCGCGGCAGCCGTCAAGCCGGAGATCGGCGGCTGTGGCGGAGGCGTAAGCCGCTTGCGAATCGGCTGGATGCTCTGGCTCCAACGCATCAGCTCCGGCTCACGCGCCGACTGGCCCAGCAGCCGCAGGCGTCGCGTGGTGTACATCGAGGAGGACGTCGTCATCTCCGAAAAGCGCGTCATCTGATCGCCGCTCGCATCTTCCTGCTTCATCCACTCCTCGATGTTGACCTGTTTGAGCAACCTGGCTGACCGGATGGACCACGCCAGCAGAACACGCCGCGCCAAAGCTTCATCGCCGATTGCCAGCAGCGCGGCGCGGTCGGCTGTGATGTCCGCCTGGCGCGACCATGCCATCAGCGGCAGGTCCACCGCATCCTGAAGCCATTTCGTCGGGCTAAGGCTGATGGCGTTCAACACTCCGTTCGAGAGCACTCCGTGCGTACTCATGTCGCCCACAAGGAAACGGGATACCGTCTTCCAAAGTGCATGGCCGGCGCGGCAGTGCCCCATTTCGCGCGCCAGCACAAAGAGCAATTCGTCATTTTGAAAGTTGTTCAGGATGGCCGTGCCCAGCACAATAAACGCACTGGTGTCGGTGCCATAGGTATACGTGTTCCACTGCGAGTCGCCCGAGATATAAACATCGGGCATCTTGGGCAGCCCCAAAATGCGCGCAGCCAGAATGGCTCGCACCCAGATTTCGGGGAACTGCCTCGGCCCCAACCGAATTCCGTTAAAGGTCGATTCAATCCACGGCCGGCCCACTTTGTCGGAGACTGCCTTCACGGCCGTATGCAGCGAGGAGATGCTCTGCAGTTTGGTCATCGCCTGCCCATCCTGCGCCCACATAAACACCGAGCGATCGAGCTTATAGCCTGGAAGCAGCGGACGGAGCCAACTGCATTCCGTACAAATGACCGTATCGTCGCTCAGGCCTGCGCCTGTGCCGCCGCAAACTTTGCATATAGATTGCTGGTTCGCGGCAATAGCGCCCGCTGGAATTGCACCCGCTGGAATCGCACCCGGAGGAAGCTGCTGGACCACCGCCGTTGGTGCCGCTGTTGGATTTGACTGCCACTGTGGCGCCGCAGGAGCCTGGGTTGGCGCTGCGGTCGGCGGTTGCCACTGCGCTGCGGGCGTCACCGGCCCCGGCGCCGTATTCACGGGCTGCCATTGCCCGCCGGCCGCCGGTTGCGCCGCTGCGGAATTCGCGGGAACAGGCTGCCCAGGTGCAGACGACGCCACAAGCGTCGCCCCGCAGAAGGTGCAGAATCGCGAACCAGACACTCCCGGCCCATGTCCCTGCGGACAAATCAGTGAAGGAGCGGTGGTGGCCATGGGAACTCCTATTTCGGTTGCACAGCGAAAAAACTAACTGAAGCAGCTGCCTTACGCAACAAGACGCTTTCGGGAAATCGCTCGATAGATAAACGTCACTCCGGCACAACAGCCCACCAAAAGCAACAACCCGCCGATAAATCCCCCTAGAACATATGGGATAAACACTTCCAGACCGGTGGCTCCGTTATTCGAGGCGCTACTAAGTGCCATCAAAATACTGATAATTGAGCACACGATCCAAGTATTCCGCGAGACAAGGCGCTTCTTATTCTGCTCGGTATGTGCATAGGACGGGTGGCCGATGAAATTGGCGCTGGGGACTGCTTGTTGATAGACGGCGTGGCCCGGTGGATAGGCTCCGTGCGGCGCCGGAATCGCGCCCGGTGGAAGCGGGGCATAAGCTCCCGGCGGCGGCGGGTTCACTCCGGGTGGCTGCCACGCCTGCGCTGGAGGCTGGTCTGCTGGGGCGGACGGCGCTTGCGCGGGAAGCGGCGTTCCGCAGACGCCGCAGAACGCAGCATCGGACTCATTTGTCCCCCCACAATGTGGGCATTTCACATCGCTCATCGCAAGGCCCTCTTGAATGCCTATGAAAGAGAACTCAGATTGCTAACGGACAAAATGATCCATCGAGTCGAGGCAAAAACGCCGCAACCAACGAGTCACAATAAGAGAATCAAGAAAAGTTCGGCGGGGGGACCGGTACGGATTACTCTAACCGTTTTTAGCGCCGGGAGGGGAAAAATTCTGAACTTCCCGCCAACCAGATTCTTCGCCAGGTTCTCTCTGAGCCCAAAAGGCTCTCGCGGTGCCCTGCGTTTGGCCTACTTCGGCGCGGGAATCCGTACCAGCAAAATGTCGTGGCTCGCAATTTCAAGCGGCATGTCATCGGTAAGCGCAATCTCTTTGCCCACCCAGAGGTCCGTGCCCTTTTGCGGGCCGTGCAGGCCGAGCTTCGCCAGACTCAAGTGAAAGGGGTGCGTCGAGTAGCGGTCGCTGCCCGCGTTCAAGACCGCAATGGCCACGGCGCCGCCTGACAAATGCCGCGTCCACACGTCCACTTCGCCGTCGGAGTACGCGCGTATGGCTTCACGCCCCAGACGGTCCTGGTCGATAGCGATCACGTCGCGGTTGGTCAGGAAAGCGCGAACTTCAGGCGTCATATTGGGCAGGTCATTGCCAGCGAGCAACGGCGCGGCCAGCATCGCCCACATGGAAAAATGCGTGCGATTCTCAGCAAGGGACAGCTTGCCGTTGCCCACCTCCAGCATGTCAGGGTCGTTCCAGTGGCCCGGGCCTGCGTACTTTGCCAGTCCGGCCTGCGCATTCAGAATCGAATAAATGCTCTGCCAGTTGGGTTGTATATCGCCAGTCGTCCGCCAAAGATTCGCGCCAACCTTCGGGCCCCACTCCCACACCGCGTCCCATCCGTACTGGCACAACGAGTAGACGATGGGCCGGCCCGTTGCCTTCAGCGCCTTGTCCATCTTTGCGTAGGCGGCAATCATCAGCCGCATCTGCGCGGCCCTGTCGTCAGGCGCCTGCACAGACATGACAGACTCGCGATAGCTGCACAGGTCGTACTTCAAGTAGTCCACGCCCCATGATGCGTAGAGCTGTGCATCTTGTGCCTCGTGAGCGAGCGAGGCGGCGTAACCGGCGCAGGTCTTCGGCCCGGGCGAGGAGTAAATCCCCAGCTTCAGCCCCTTCGAATGCACGTAGTCGCCCAGCGCCTTCATGTCGGGGAACTTCGCGTTCGAGTGCAGCACGCCGTCGGCGTCGCGCTCGCCCTCCCATGTGTCGTCGATGTTCACATAGACGTAACCTGCATCCTTCATGCCCGTCGAGACGAGCTGATCGGCGGCTTCGCGAATGTCCTTGTCGGTGACGCGGCCCGCGAAGAAGTTCCAACTGTTCCAGCCCATCGGGGGCGTCGCCGGCGACAGCATCTTGTTGTCGTGCCGGATCGGCGCGGGGTTCGGTGGGGTCGCAGCTATCGCCAGGGCGGGCATCTGCGCTGTCGCAACCAAAGAACCCAGAACAAAAACGCCAGCAGGTAAAAGCGAAAGAAAACGCACGGCATCAATCTCCTGAAAACATTTTCAGAGGCATCCTACAGTGCCGGCACGATCCTCGGCAACGGACGCTCTGAATCCTGGCGCACCCTGAATGCGCTCCCATCTGCGCGAAAGAGTACGAGATACTTAAAGGAATGCCCTTTACGCTCTCCCACGCCGCAGCCGCGTTGCCCTTTCGAAGAACGCGTCTCGATATGTCCGCACTCGTGATTGGAAGTTTCGCTCCGGACTTCCCCTACTTCATGTTTTTCGCTCCGAGCGGATTCATAGGCCATACACCACCCGGTATTTTTGTCTTCGATTTGCCATTGAGCCTTATTGTGCTTTGGCTGTTTCACGCTTTCATCAAAAGGCCGCTGTTGATGTTCCTGCCCATCGGCGTTCGCCAAAGGCTGAAGCCCGGAAAGAAGCGCTATTCCTTCTGGCCGCCGGCGCGACTCGCGTTGATCGTCATCTCGATTGTGATTGGTTCGGCGACGCATATCCTCTGGGACTCGTTCACCCACACCTTCTATTGGCCGTATCGGAACTGGAGCTTCCTCAGAGAAATAGTGCATGTGCCCATTGCTGGGGACCTGGGGATGTACAGGGTCCTGCAATTCGGTAGCTCGGTGTTCGGCATCGTTGTTCTCGTGGTCTGGGCGTGGTTTTGGTATCGCGCTGCCAAACCGGCGGAGTCGCCGATCGCGGAGCCCTATACTCTGCCACAAATTCGCGTCATCAGACTGGTGGTGCCAGCGGTGGCGCTCATCTGCGGAATTCTTCGCGCATATCTGGATCTCGGCGCTCCCGACATGAGTATTCGATCCGTGATGCACTTCGCGATCGAATCGGGAATCACCACGACAACGCTTCTGGCGATTGGAATGCTGATCTGCGGCGCAGCCTTTGCGAGCTCGGCGCGGGACCTCAAGGCAAGAGCGGCGCGTGGCAAAGCGAAAAAAGAACGCACGGCCGGAATTTCCTGAAGATTTCGCAGGCATCCCACTCCGCTGTTCCGGGATCACGGAAGCTCCCCGATTTTTTACTAGGTCGAGACACCTGATGCCTCGCGATGGCGAGTGAGAAGGTAGTAGACCAGCGGGGTAATGACGAGCGAGAGGACCATGGAAATGGCAAGACCGCCGATGACGGCGATGGCCAGCGGCTGCAGCATTTGCGAACCTGCGCCGAGGGCGAAGGCCAGCGGCAACATGCCGCAGACCGCGGCAAGAGCGGTCATCACGATGGGGCGCAGCCGGCGTTGCGCGGCGTGCAGCATGGCTTCACGGGGCGATGCGCCCTGGGCGCGGTAGCGTTCGTCGGCATCGAGCAGCAGGATGCCGTTCTTGGCCACGATCCCGATCACCATGATGAGACCCATGAAGCTGGCGACATTGAAGTTGGTGCCCGTAATGAGCAAAGCGAACACAACTCCGGCGAGGGAGAGAACGGAACTGGTCAGAATGGAAATCGGGGCAGCAAAGTTGCGAAACTCGGCGAGAAGCACGCCGAAAACGAGCGCGAGCGCGAGCACCAGAACGCGGGCAAGGTCAGCAAACGAACGTTGCTGCTCCTGGTATGTGCCGCCGTATTCGACGCGGACCGAAGAGGGAAGTTGCAGCCGGCTTACTACGGATTTAACCGAAGCCATGGCGCCGCCGAGATCGGAGCCTTCGAGGCGGCCGCTCACCAGCACGACCTGCTGCAGGTTTTCGCGGCGAATTTCGTTCTGTGGCGGCAGCTGGGTCACCGAAGCCATGGCGCCGAGGGTAGCGGTGTGACCGCTGCTACTGTTGAAAACCGTATTCTGGATAGCGTCGAGCGAGGCGCGATTGGCATCAGGCAGGCGCACCCGGATGGTGTAAGGCCGGCCACCCGCAATGAGCGGATCATTCGTTGGCAGGCCGTCAAGAATTGAGGTAGCATCCTCCGCAACCTCCGTCGGAGTAAAGCCGAGCCTGCCGGCTACGACGGGGTCGATGTTGAAATCGGTTGCGGGGCCGCTGATGGTGTCGTCCACCCCATTCTTGGTGTCGACAACGCCGGGGATTTTGGCGATGGCCTGCTGGACACGTGGAGCGAGGCCGAAGAGCAGATCGCGGTCATTGGAGAAGAGCTTGATCTGAATGGGTTCGGGCGAGTTGGAGAGATCTCCAATCATATCTTGCAGAACCTGAATGAACTCGATATCGAGCGCCGGTTCGGCGGCCAGGATCTGCTGGCGCACGTCGGCCATTACCTCATCGATGGAACGCGAGCGGTCAGTCTTTAGACGGACCGTGAAATCCCCCGAGTTTGCTTCGGTAACAGCAGCGAGACCCATTTGCAGACCGGTCCGGCGGGAGGTGATTTCCACCTCAGGAGTCCGTTGCAGAATCTGTTCCACGTGCTGCAGGATGCGATTGGTTTCGGTGAGGGAGGTGCCGGCGGGGGTGAGGTAATCCAGGACGAAGGAACCTTCATCCATCCCTGGTAGAAGGTCCGAGCCCAGGGCGCGATAGCTGAAATAGCCCGCGAGCATCAGAACGGCGCAGACTGCAACCAACGCGGCCGGACGGAGGAAGGACCAATCGAGTACGCGCTCGTGAAGCTGAAGAACGCGGCGAACGATGTTGCCGATCCGCCGCTGCGCGGCGGCAAGGGCGGACTGTCGCTTGGCCTCGGTCTCGGCGCTGGAGTGTGTGGAAGCCGCGGAGTGGACTTTGCCGGTCAGCTGAAGCGAGAGCGCCGGAGTGAATGTGAGCGCCAGCAGCAGCGAAGTCAGAAGAGCTACCGTCATGGTGACGGCGAGAGCGCGGAAGAAGCTCCNNATGCCGTTCTTGGCCACGATGCCTATCACCATGATGAGCCCCATGAACGACGCCACGTTAAACGTCGATCCGGTCACAAGCAGGGCCAGAATGACGCCGGAGATGGAGAGCACCGACGAGGTGAGAACGGCAATTGGCGCGGGGAAGTTGCGGAACTCCGCCACCAGCACGCCGAAGACCAGGGCCAGCGCCAACAACAGCACCTGAAGCAGATCGCGGAACGATTTTTGCTGCTCCTGGTAAGTGCCCCCATATTCGACGCGGACCGATGCGGGCAGGTGAAGGCCGGCGACCACCTGCTGTACCTTGGCGACGCCGGTGCCGAGGTCAGAACCCTCGAGGCGGCCGGTTACGATGACGAGACGCTGCAGGTTTTCGCGGCGGATTTCGTTCTGTGGCGGCAACGGCTGAACGTCGGCAAGGGAGCCGAGAGATGCAGTGTGGCCAGAGCTGCTGACGAAGACCGTATTCTCGATTGCATCGAGTGAGGTTCGCGTTTCGTCGCCGAGGCGGACACGGATGGTGTAGGCGCGGCCATTGGTGATGAGCGGGTCGGTGGTGGGAATGCCGTCCAGAATCGCGGTCGCATCCTGCGACACTTCATCCGGCGTGAATCCGAACCGCGCCGCCACTATCGGGTCGACCTCAAAGCTGGTGGCCGGACCGCTGATCGTGTTCTCAATGCCGTTTTGCACGTCCACAACGCCGGGAACCTTGCCGATGGCATCGCCGACGCGAGGACCGAGTTGGGCCAACAAATTTGCATCGTTAGAGAAGATCTTGATCTGGATGGGCTCGGGGGCGTTGGAGAGGTCGCCGATCATATCCTGCAGTACCTGGGTAAACTCGACGTCGAGCTCTGGCTCGGTGGCCCTGATCTGCTGGCGAATGTCGTTCATCACCTCGTCGATGGAGCGGCTGCGCTTGGCCTTCAGCTTCACCGTGAAGTCGCCGGTGTTGGCCTCGTGCACCGCATTGAATCCCATCTCCATGCCTGTGCGGCGTGACGTGATCTCAACCTCGGGTGTGGCGCGCAGGATGCGTTCGACGTGCTCCAGGACGCGATCGGTTTCGCTTAGGGAGCTTCCGGCGGGCATGATGTAGTCGAGAATGAATCCGCCTTCGTCCATCTCCGGCAGAAGGTCGGATCCCAACGCTTTGTAGCCGGCCCACGTGGCTGCAACCAGCATCAGGCAAATCCCTCCCACCCACAACGGCTTGGCCAGTGCCCAGTCCAGAACGCGGTGATGGAAGGCGAGCACGCGGGTCAGCAACTTCCCGGCATGGTGATCCTGCGCGGCATCGTCTTCGCTCTTGTTCGGGCCGGCTGCATCAGAAGGCCGCTCGCGTTCTGACTCCGTCGACGAAGACCCATCACCGGAGGTCCCCCGCTCGCGCAACAGCACGTAGCTCAACCCCGGTGTCCAGGTAAGCGCCAGCGCCAGCGAAGTGAGCAGCGCGGCGGTCATGGTGATGGCCAATGCTCGAAAGAAGCTGCCTGTGACGCCGCTGACGGAGACCAGAGGCAGAAACACGACCACCGGCGTAATGGTGGAAAAGACCAGCGGCGTGGTGATCTCCTTGAGAGCCTTGCGTACCGCGTCGGCGCGGTGCTCGCCAGCATCGCGATGCATCACAATGTTCTCAACCACCACGATGGCGTCGTCGATCACCAGGCCGATGGCCGCTGCCAGTCCGCCCAGAGTCATCAGGTTGAAGCTCTCGCCGATGAGCCACAACGCGGCAATGGTCACGGCAACCGTTACCGGGATCACCAGCCCGGCGATCAGCGACGAGGTCCAGTCGCGCAGGAAAAGGAAAAGAATCACGCAGGCCAGCAGCAGGCCGATGAAGATGGCGTCGCGCACGCTGGAGATGGCGTCGCGCACCAGTTGCGACTGGTCGTAGAAGAGCTCGAGCTTGACGTCCGGCGGCAGTTTCTTCTGGAGTTCGGTTACCTGCGCGGCTACTGCGTCGGCGACGGCTACAGTATTGCTGGAGGGCTGGCGGGCGATGGTCAGCAGGACCGCGTCATGTCCGTTGGCGGTGACCCTTGTGTAGACGGGCAGAGTGCCGGATTGAACGGAGGCCACGTCGGCGACGCGCACGGGAGCGCCGGCAGGTGTGGTTTTGACCACCAGTTGGCGCAGGCCGGCAAGGTCGTGCACCTGCGCTCCCACCAGCCCGAGGATCAACTGGTGATTGGCTTCGTACAGTCCGGGCGAATCAACAATATTCGAGGCCTGGATGGCGTTGACAAGGTCGGCGATGGTAACGCCGGAGTTCTCGAGCAATGCCAGGTCCGGCACGACGTGAAACTCCGGTACCTGTCCGCCCTGAACAAGCACGGTGCTTACGCCGTCCACGCGGTTCAGCGGAGGCTTCAGGTCATAATTGGCAATCTCCCACAGCTGGGTCTCCGGAACGGTATCCGAGGTGAGGCTGTAGCCAAGGATTGGGAATGTAGCAAAGGTAAGGCGGTTCGCCGTGATGTGAGCCGTGGGCGGCAATTCCTGCTGCACTTGTGCCAGCGCCGCGTCTACCAACTGCAGCGACTGCACCATATCCACATTCCAATCGAAGAACAGGCTCACCTCGGCCGAGCCGCGGCTGGTAGTGGAACGCACGGTGACGAGCCCGGGAACTGAGTTGATCGCATTCTCGATCGGCTGCGTGATGGTCACTTCCATCTGCTCCACCGGCATCACGCCGTTGTCCACGCCGATGATCACGCGCGGAAAACTGGTCTCGGGGAAGACAGAGATGGGCACCTTAAATGCCAGGAAGATCCCGGCCAGCGTGAGCATGGCGGCGAAAAAGAAGATCGTCCGCGTGGACCGGGCCAGCCAGAAGGGCTTGGGACGAGCGGACATGCCGGAGGAGGCGCGGGGCCCTTCGTTCGGCATCAGTCGTCCACCTTGGCCTTGCCGGCCGGGGGTGCGTCCTGGTCCGCCGCCGGACCCACTTTTACTTTCGTGCCTTCGTCAAGCCCATAGGCGCCGGTGGTGATCACCAGGTCTGTGGGCGCAAGACCGCTCGTCACCTGCACGTCGGTGCCGTCGTCGATGCCCAGCGTGACGGGCTTCCTATGCGCCGCGCCGTCGTTCCCCACCACCATCACCGACTTCGTGCCATCATCCGCGGTCTGGATCGCGGAATCCGGAACCTTCAATGCCTGCGCGACCGTCTTGCCCGTGATGGTCACCTTCACCGGCGTACCGACCTTGATCTTGCCCGTCTTGTTGTCGATCTTTAGCCACACCTCCACGGTCGTGCTGCCGGGGTCCAGCGCCGGGCTCACCAATGTGACCGTTGCGGGAACGGGATCAGCGACTCCCGGTATGTGCACCACAGCGGCGTCGTCCACCTTCAAATGCTGTGCCAGGCTCTGCCCGATATGCGTCTTTGCCAGCAGCACCGACGTGTCCATCACCGTAATAAGCGGAGCTCCGGCGGCGGCGGTTTCGCCCGCGAACAAGGGCCGATCAATAACAACTCCACTGATCGGGCTGCGAATCTCGGAGTAGGTGACCTGCGCTTCGGCGCCGTTGTATTTTCCTTCGGCCGAGGTCAACTGTCCCTGCGCCGATTTAAGCGCTGCTTCCCGGCTTACGCTTCGCAAAGACTCCAGGTGCTTCGCAGCCGCGTCATAGGCCGCCTGCGCCTGCACCAGCGCGGCCTGCGCAGTATCAAGGTCGCGGCCGGGAATCGCCCCTTCAGCGAACAACTGCTTTCTGCTGTTCACAATGCTCTGGTTCAAATCAAGATTGGCCTTTGCCTGGGCCAGGTCCGACTCCGCCTTGAGCGTATCTTCCGGCACCTGTGCCTTGGTCGCTGTGGCGTACGCCGCCTGCGCCGCCTCAAGCGATCCTTTGTTGTCAGTCGCCGCCGCTGCCAGGTCGTTGTTCTCAAGCGTCACCAGCAACTCTCCGGCGTGCACCCGCTGTCCGCGCTCAACATAGAACTTCCGCACCGGAGCGCTGATTTTGGGCGCGATCGCCGCCTGTGCGATCGGCGCAAGAATGGCGTCTGCAGTGATTTGCTCGGCAATCGGTCCCAGCTCGGGATGCGCCGCCTGCACGGCCACCTGCGTTTCAGGCACGGCAGCCTTCTTGCAACCCGGCAAAAACGCCAGCGGCAGCGCGGCGGCCACCATGGGAATGAGCAGCCGCAAAATACGCGTCCTTCGGGTTGCGTTCATCTTTGTTCTTTCGCTCATAACCGGTTCACTGCTCTCTGATCTCTAATCTCTGGCCCCTGTTCCTCACATCGTTCCGGTGATTGTTTCCAGTTTGGCTCGCGCCGTCTCGTAGCGCACGCGTCCATCCTCGCGAGCATTTTCAGTGCTCACGAAGGTATTCTCCGCGTCCACCACTTCCAGCACCAAGGCATCGCCGCCGGTGTAGCGCAGCTTGGTCAGGCGCAGGCTCTCTGCTGCATCAGCCACGCTCTCGTCCAGTGACGCGAGTTGATCGCGCGCCGCGTTTGCCTCGGAGTACGCTTCTTCAAGTTGAGCGATAAGCCGCCTTTGCGTGGCGCTCAGCGCTACCTGCGCCGCGTCCCGGCGAATCTCGCTCTGCTTCACCTTATGCTCGCTTGCCAGCCAGTCCCAAACGGGAACGTTTACCGTGACGCTCGCCGAGTAGCCGAGATTGCGCTCTCCGTCGGGGCCGTTAGCGGCAAACTGTGGCGCATCGATTCCGTAGGTCACATTGAGGCCCACATTCGGCAACAGGGCGCCCCACGCCGCCAGCACATCGGAATTGCTCGCGGCCAGCGCAGCCAGGGCGCTCTTCAGCTCGGGGTTGTTGCGGCCCGCGGCTTGCTCCACATCCTCTTTTGATGGCAGCGGCGTCCCGGTCTCCGCGGCACTCAGCGTGTAAGCGGTTCGCGGATCGGCAAACAAAAGAACGCCGAGATCCAGGCGAGCCTTTTCGGCCGCCACTTTTGCGTCTTCAAAATCGCGGTCGCGTTGCTGCTCTACCAACTGAGCCTTCAACAGGTCGGCGTGCGCGACCTCGCGCGCCTGTTCGCGCTGGCCCGTCAATTTCGTAAAGTCGCCGGCTTCCTCGCGCGCTTGCCCGGCCACAACCAGCTTGTGGTCCGCCGCCAGCGAACCATAGAACAGGCTGGTCACGGCGACTACCAGCCCGCGCCGCGCAATCTCCTGCTCCGCACGGGCCATCGCTGCCAGAGCATCGGCATGGCGCACTGCCGCAACTGGCCCCAGTCCCAGCGTCTCATTCACCACCCCCTGGCTGAAATACTCCCTGACGCCATCGTTGGCGATAAATCTTGGCAGGTCGGCCCCGTCTGGTGCATGCAACCCGTTCGGCTCCGTGTAGATGCCCTCGTTGAAATTGGCCACATTGGGCAAAAGGCCAGCCACCGCAATCGACTTGTCCAATCCTGCCGTCCGGCTTGCCGCAACAGCAGCGGCATACGCAGGCTCGCTCGCTTGCGCGCGCCGGATCGCCTCATTGAGCGTGATTACGACGGGTGTCCCGGCGTCCGTGGCGTCGCCGGCAGCGCCGTTGCTCTGCGCGTGACCTTGGGGAAAGATTGCCGCGGCTGCCAGCATGATGGAAAGCAGCGCTTCAGACGCAGGAACTCGAAGGCGTCTACCCATCCTGCGGCGGAGCTCGTTGCACCGTTTCACAAACAAAAGCATACTAGAGCCTGTTATTAACTTTCGCGCGAGGCGGCGTTGCGGACGAAAATCCGGCCAGAACCGGGGCCCCCGCGGACAGGTCTTCGTCCGTGGGGTGGAGACGAGGCGGATTCCGAAGGCTGTGGCGGGTCCACAGTCGAGGATGACAACGCAGTATGGCCGGATTTGCGCCGCAACCCGAAGGGCTGAGGCCAATTTTCCCCATTTCATCGTCGCTCGTCGCTCGAAGATACTCCATATTCGTCGCTCCTCGCTCCTTGAACTGAGAAGAATTGGCTCTCAGCGTCGCCCGTGGGAAAGTTAATAGCAGGCTCTAGGCGCGGCAGGATCTTACTGAATCTCGATACCCAAGCGTAGCGCAGGAGCCAGCAGGGCCTCGGCGAGGAGTCGATGGATTTTGATAACCGGACTCCCAACATCGCCCCCGGCTCTGCGATACTTATTTGTTATGCCGATTGAAGACCTGCAGCAAGCAGCCCAGAAAATTGCCGGATTCCTGAACACCCTGAACAAGTTGGGCGGAATGCGCCTCAAGTACCGCATCAGCGCCTCCGATGGAGCGGCCGAGGGCGCTGCGCCCCGCCAGATCAGCGTCGAACTAGCCGGGCCTGATGTGCCTCTCGTGATCCAGCACAACGGCGAACTGCTCCGAGCCCTTGAAACCCTGGCCGCGCAGATGCTTCGCCTTGACCATCACGAGCACGACATGGTGAGCTTTGACGCAGCAAACTTCAAGGCTCTGCGCGCCGAGGAGATTCGCCTGTCCGCCGAAGCCGCTGCCGAAAAAGTCCGCCAGACCGGGCAGCCCTACAGCTTTCCGCCCATGAACAGCCGCGAGCGGCGCATGCTGCATCTGGTCTGCCGCGGGCTTCAAGGCGTCGAGACGGCCAGCGTTGGCGAAGGGTCAAATCGATTTCTAGTGGTCTATCCCGAAGGCAAAACCGATCTGCCCGTCGCGCCGCAGCTCAAGCCGCGAGTGTTTGGGCGGCGTTAGGGCAGTGATCAGTTTTCAGTGGTCTGCAGGGCGGGTTGAAAGCTTGTCCGGGCGAAAAGTTCGCGCAGCTATGCCAAAATCCAATATATGAAACAACAATTTCTTGCGCTCGTTGTGCTGGCTTGCGTCACGATTTGCCCCGCGCAACAGCGCCTCGTCCTGCCTGCGCAGCAGGGGCTCGTCTTACCTGCGCAGCAGAGGCTCGTCTTGATCGATCAGGACGGCGCAGGCCCCGGCGGCTCCGACCAGATGGCGATGCTTGCACTGCTTCAAGCGCCCGATGTGCACGTGCTCGGCATCACGATGGTGACCGGCGACGCCTGGCGCGACGAGGAGACTCTGCACACGCTGCGCATGCTGGAGTTGACCGGGCACTCCGATGTTCCCGTAGTGCGCGGCGCAGTATTTCCGCTGGTGCGCGACGAAGATCAGACACGCATGGAAGAAGCCCTCGACGGCAAAGTCGCGTGGCTGGGCGCATGGGGAGGTGTTACAGTTCCATCCCCCGGTGCGACCATGCCGGCGCCTCACGGCCCCTACGAAATTCCGCCGATGCCCGAGGGCGCGCCAACGACCAAGTCGCTCGATGAAGACGCTGCGCACTTTCTCATTCGCCAGGTACGCGTGCATCCGCACCAGGTCACCATCTACGCCGCCGGGCCGCTCACCAACATCGCGCTCGCCATCGCAATCGATCCGGAGTTCGCATCGCTCACCAAAGGCATCGTCGTCATGGGCGGCAGCCTGAATCCGCAAACCAACGATCCCCAGACGAACAATCCCGGCTCAGCCGATCTTGAATTCTCCGACCCGCGCCACGAGTTCAACTTCTGGTTCGATCCCGAGGCCGCGCACATCGTGCTGCACGCGGCTTGGCCCCGCATTGTTGTAACGACCATGGACATTTCCAGCAAAGCTCCGTTCACCCAGGAAATGCTGGACGCGATTGCCAAATCACAGTCACCCGCCGCGCGCTACATCGCCGCATGGAGCCAGCGCCGCACGCTCATGTGGGACGAGCTTGAAGCCTGCGCATGGATCGATCCCGCGATCGTCACCAAAGAGATCGACGTTTACATGGACGTCGACCTGAGTCACGGCCCCAGCTATGGCGACACGCTCGCCTGGCCGGAGTCGCTGAAGCCGGCAATCGGCGTCCGCCTCGTACACGCGCAAATGGACCTTGATTTGCCGCGCTTCCAAAAGGAATTCGTCGATCTGATGACGCGGACTGAACCAAATTAAAGATTCCGATCCAAGCTATTCGCGGAGGCACACGATGGCGAACGAATCAATTCTCGGAACAAGCAAGCTGGTAGCCTTTGTAGCCACAACAAATTCCACCAGAGCCCGGGCGTTCTATGAAGGCGTCCTTGGACTCAATCTCGTTGAAGATCAGCACCCCTTCGCGCTGGTCTTCGACGCCAATGGAACCATGCTGCGGGTGACGGCCGTCCAGGAACACAATCCTGCACCCTTCACCGTGTTGGGGTGGGATGTGGACTCGATTGAGGAATCAGTGGATCAGCTGACGGCGGCCGGAGTCGAGTTTCAGCGCTACCCCGGAATAAACGACGGCGATCCCAAAGGAATCTGGACTGCGCCAAGCGGAGCCCGTATTGCCTGGTTCAAAGATCCCGATGGAAACGTGTTGAGCGTAACGCAGTATTAATTCGCGCCCGCCATTCGCCCAGTCATTTTGCCTGCGTTCAGGCCCAGCACAGGCCTGGTCAAGCGTCGTCCGCTCGCATCAACTCGCAACAAGAATCGCATCAATCGGTCGCGTGGTCTCCGTCGCCCGCTTCGTCACCACGGTCGTGATGCTTGTACTTAAGAATTGTCTCGTTCAGCCGGTCAGGATCGACCGACACCTGCACAACGTCGAGCTCCGTGCCATCAAGATCGAGAATAAACAGCCCCATTCGCTTGCCCTCGGCGTGCGAAAAAATGAACGTCTGCTCGCCGCCATGCCGGCTCGTTTCGCGAATCATCCGGTCCCAACCCTGGCCCAGCTTCTCTTCGACCATCCGGTTCATCTCTTCGCCGTCGACCGGGGCGGAGAAGTGCTCGAACTCGGCCACGTGTACGCCGCCCACGCCGCCATGAGTGGCCGCGTCCGCCACCAAACTGGCCAGGCCCATCAAAGGAATCCGTGTGGCGTGCGCGTGATAGCGGCTCTCAATGGAGTTGACCACGCCGTCAAAGCCGCCTCCGCCGCCCGCCGCCAGAGCAACCCAGGGAACGATTAAAGCAACACAGAGCGCCGCGCAGCCAACAGGAATCCAAAAGTGCCGGTTCATTGGGTGCCTTCTTTCCTCGCCTTGTCATCGGTCTTGTCTTTGGCGTGCTTATCTTTTCCGATGTCGCCCAGCGCGCCCAGTCCGCTCAATCCCTTCAGCTCGCTCAGCTGGTCCATGCGAATGGGCCCGAGGATCAGCACAATGGTCAGCTCTTTCGGCTCTGCATCCAGAACAAAGATTCCATGCGGCTCTCCGTTCACCATCTTCATCATCACGTCGGTGCTCTCGCCGCCTTTGCTTTCGTGTTCATGCACCATGGGCGACCATTCTGGTGTCTGGAATGCATGGCGCATCCTGTCCACATCGTCCATCGAGTACTGGCCTTCCTTGTCAAACTCGTAGTCGCGCACGTAGATGCCGTCCAGCCCCGCGATCAACTGCTGCACGGCGGCCTGGTCATGATCCTTGTTGTCCATGAATTTCGCGGCAAAGCCGAGCATGCTCTTGTCTAACGTCACCTCGGTTACGTTTGCGGCGCGCGCAGCCAGCTCTTTTTCAACGGGCGAAGGCAGCGGGAATGGCAACGGGTACTCTTGCGCCAATGCCGGCGCAATCAGCGCGGCTGCTCCCAGAATGAATACGGAAATGCGATGCTTCATGCTCTGTTCTCCTCGTGATTTCGAAATTTGTTTTCGATGCAAATTCTGTCTGCGCCGATTGCTCGCCGCGCCAGCTCGACTTTCACTGCGCGTTCTCGCTCTCGCGAATCGCTGCTATTGCAGATCCTTCCTGCGGCGAATTTGTTTATCGCAAATCGCCTTTACTGCGAATTCCTGTCTCGCTTTTCCAGCTGCTCATTCATCACCTGGAATGCGTGATTGGTGATGCGCAGCGCGGTAAATACCTGCTGCTTCGCCGCCTCTCCTTTGCGGCGCTCGATTGCGTAATGTCCAACCAAAGCGCTGGCTGCAACGCTTGCCACCACCAGCGAAGCCGCGATGCGCTCAAACCAGATCATGCGCGTGCGCTGCCGCGCGGCCGTGTCGTCCTGCTGGCGCGCGCGATTCTGCTGGCGCCTCTCCATCACCTTGCGCTTCAGGCTTTCGGGCGCGGGTTGGCGCTTGAGGCTTTCTCGCAATTCGCTTTCGAACTCGCTCATCTGGTCAAACCGCTGTTCAAACGGCACGGATGTACTCCTTCAACTGGCTCTCGGCCTTGGCCCGCAAAAGCTTCAACCCGCGCTGCAACTGGCTCTTCACGGTAGCCACCGGCGCGCCCAGCGTAGCCGCAATCTCCTCCGGCGTCAGGTCCTCCTGGTAGCGCAGAATAATCGCCGCGCGTTGCGCCTCCGGCAGCGTCGCCAGCAGGATCCCCAGGCGCCCACCTAACGGAGAGGTCCGCTCTTCCACCGTTGCCGCGTGGTTCTCGTCCATCTCAACCGCGAAGTCCATGCCGCGCGCTCGCCGCCGCCGTAGCGCATCCGTCGACCGGCTCATGGTCACGCGCCGCAGCCAAAAAATCGCGTGCTGCGCGCCTTCGATCTTCGCCATGTTGCGGTCGAACTCCATAAAAACATCCTGCGCAATCTCTTCGGCCAGCCCGCGATCGCCGGTCATGCGCAGCGCCAGCGAGAAGACCATGGACTGGTGCTCGTCAAAAAGCCGTTCGAAATCGAGCCGTTCGAAATCAGGTGGTTCGAAGTCTCCGACTTGTTCGAATTCGGGCTGCCACTCGTCGGCCATAAAACTCGCTGCTACCTTCTAATCCGCAGAAACGCGCGAGATGGGATGCAAAGGATTACGCTTTCGCTCAAAAAAAGTTCAGACGCCGCAGCTTGCGCGGCACGAATGAGTAGCGCCGGCCTCTGGCCGGCTGTCCTGGCGGCGTCCCCGCCGCCAGCCGATGTGCGCTGGCCTCGGGGCCCTCAAAGCCGCCAGACTGGAGTCCGGCGTTACTTCCTGATCCCTGACCCCTGAAACCTGACCCCTGTCTTGTGCCCTACACTGTTCGGTATGAAACGGCGGCCCCAGTTGTTCGCGTGTATGTTGCTCGCGCTTGTTTCCGAGTGCGGCATCGCGCACGCCCAATGGGAGATCGAGAACTCCGGCACCACCTCCGATCTGCGCGGCATTGCCAACGTAGGCGGAGGTGCTGCCTGGGCCTCGGGCACGAACGGCACGGTGTTGCGCACCGAGGACGGCGGCTACCTGTGGCAGTCCTGTTCAATCCCGCCGGGTGCCGAGCATCTCGACTTCCGCGGCATCCAGGCCTTCGACGCGAACACCGCCATCGTAATGTCCAGCGGCAAAGGCGATCTCTCGCGCCTCTACAAAACAACTGACGGCTGCCACACCTGGAAGCTTGTGTTCACTAATCCGGATAAGGACGGGTTTTGGGATGCGATTTTCATCAATCAATGGGCTAGCGATGGGTTCATTCTCGGCGATCCAGTCAGTGGGGCTTTCGTCCTGTTTCAATCGGATGACACGGGTAAAACATGGAAGCGAATAAGAGCTACGGGACTCACTGCACAGGCGCAAGCAGGAGCTTTTGCCGCAAGCAATTCGTCGATTGCCGTAAGCGAGGGTGATTGGTTTGTCATTGGGACAGGAGGTGCGGATCGCACCTTCGTTTACCGTGAAGAAACGTATTCCTCGTTCGCGAAGGTGACGGTGCCAATTGTGGCTGGAAAACCCTCGGCAGGAGTCTTCTCCCTTCAGGGCCGAGGCTCCTATCGCATGGTGGCCGTCGGAGGCGACTACCTTGATCCGGACAGATCTGCGGGTACGGCGGCCTTTACTCGAGACGGCGGGAGTGTCTGGCATGCAGCTCAAACCCCACCCCACGGCTTCCGCTCCGCCGTCGCCTACGACCCCGACGCCAAAACCTGGATCACCGTCGGCCCCAACGGCACAGACATCTCCACCGACGACGGCGAGAACTGGCGCGCTCTGCATCCCGACCCCGCGTCGCACGAATTACCCGACGCCGACCGAGACTGGAACGCGCTATCGTTGCCCTTCGTGGTCGGCCCGCACGGCCGCATCGGCAAACTCAATCCCCACGCGCTGGAGAAACCCAACGCGAAGTGACGCCTTGTGCCCTCTCGGCTTGATCTTCTCGGTCCCTTGATTCCTTGGTCCCTCGTTCTCTTGTTCCCTGCTTTCAAAACAAATCCGGAATGCTGTTGAACGCAATCCGCGTCGGCGCAGCCTTGTAGGCGGTCAGCATGGCCGCAGGCGCCAGCGTGCTCATCCCGTACTTATCGTTGATCTGGTCCATCGTGGCGAGCAGGCGCGTGCGGCTCTGCTCTTCTTCAAGTCCGTCAAAAAGCGCCAGCGTGTGCAGGCGGTCGGGCACGAGGTTATTGAGCTGCACGCCAATGAAGTACGGGTGATCGTATTGCTCACCGCTGGGCCGCGATTCCCAAAGCCGGCGCAACGCGGCGATGAGCGTCTGGTTGTCCTGGCACTCGCTCAGCTTGATCTCGCTGCGCCATCCGCGCGTAGGCGCGCCGAAACGTGAAACCGGCATGTTCTCGCCCCGCGGCACAGCGAAACCAATCGCCAGGCCAATGTGGCTCGCCCACAAACCCGCCGCGCGCAAACGCATCGCCGCTTTGTGCAGCAGCTTGTGCGCCACCGCCCAGTCCTTTTCCGCGTTCCGCATCTCCGGCGCCAGCACATGCGAGTGGCTGATGGATTTCTGGTGCTCGGCCTCCGAGCGATCGAAATCTTCGCCTTGCAGCCAGTGAAAAAGCCGCTCGCCCCAAACCGATCCCCAGATTTCGCCGGCATGTTCGCGGTCGAGCGCCAGCAGATCGTCCATCGTGCGAATCCCTTTTTCGTTCAGCCGCTTCTCAGTGCGCGCGCCGATGCCGGGCAGATCGCGCAGCGTGAGCTGATGCAGCGCCTCAGGCAGAATGTCGAGAGGCAGCGCCACCAGGCCGTCGGGCTTTTCCATGTCGCTGGCTATTTTGGCGAGGTAGCGATTCGTGGCCACGCCAACCGAACTGCGCAGGCACTCGCCCACGCGCTCGCGAATCGTCCGCTTCACCCGTATGCCAAGTTCAATAGCACTCAGAAGCGGCCGTTCGCGGCCAATGAGTCGACACGCCATCTCGTCGATGGAGCAAACCGCGGTCACCGGCACGCAACTTTCCACGGCTTCAACCACGCGATGGTGGTACTCGGTGTAGATCTCATGGCGGCCCTCCACAAGAACAATCTCCGGGCACATCCGCTTGGCGTCCGCGACAATGGTTCCCGTGCGCACGCCGAATGCCTTGGCTTCGTAGCTGGCGGCGATGCAGCAGGTTGTGTCGGCCATCATCGGCACTACGCCGACCGGCCGGCCACGCAATTCCGGCCGCACTTGCTGCTCGACAGAGGCAAAATAGGAGTTCAGGTCAACGAAGAGCCAGTTAAGCAGGGACTCCGAAGCAGAACCGCCGGCTGGACCGGGATCGGCGCCGAAAAGGCCAGAATCGTGGGCCTCTTCAGCCGCATATTTAAGGCCCGCAAGCTCCTCCGGCCACTCTTCGGGAGCGGGCGAGAGCGCCGGAATGGGCTGAGCAGCCATCTTCGCCTGCATTCATTTTCGCCTTTTATTTGCTATTTTGCAATCTGATTATTTTCACAGGCAAGCCGATAGATACCCCGGAAGCGTTAGTTACTGACCTGGAACGGTGTAATAGCGTCTAATGGTTAAAGTGGTTAGCATTTTTTTAACATCCGAAGTCTTCTCGTGAAGTCTCCTTGAATCACCGGGTCGTAGCCCCTGAATGGTGAACCCTCGATTGGTGAGTGTAGATGCGAACCCTGGCACATTGGATTGCGGTGAACGGAAGCATCCTTGCCGTGCTGGTCACGGTAGGGGTAGCCGTCCTCCTCGTCGCTTGCCTCCAGTGCACTCACTGCCCAAAGACCAAGAAAGACAATTTGTTCCGCCACGAAGGCTGAAACTCCCTGATTTCTGACCCTGGGATTTCTGACGCTCTAATTTGCGCCTGCGCCCGCAGCCTGCGGCTTTAGATAATCTTCAAACTCCGCCAAAATCCGCGTGAAAAGCTCCGTCTGCGCCGACGGTCCTGCAATCGAGTGCGTCTTGCGCGGGAAGATCTGCAGATCATACGGAATTCCAGCGTCAATAAGCTTCTGCACAAACTGCACTGTGTTTTCGATGTGCACATTGTCGTCGCCGGTTCCATGCGCGATGAGCAACCGGCCCTTCAACTCCGCCGCCGAATTCACTACCGAGAAATCGCGAAAGCCGGCAGAATCCTCCGCGGGCACACCCAGATAGCGCTCGGTATAAATGGAATCATAGTCGCGCCAATCGGTCACCGGCGCGACGGCCACACCGGCGCGGAAGCGATCCGAGTGCGTCATCGCATACAACGTAAATGTCCCACCCCAACTCCAGCCCCACCAGCCGAGGCGCTTCGGATCAAGTTGCGGATAATTCGCCAGCGCCGCGTCCACCACTGTCAGTTGATCTTCAAGCTGGACCGGCCCAAAGTTGCGATACGCCACCTGCGCAAAGGCGCGTCCGCGGCTGCCCATGCCGCGATTGTCGGCGTGGAGCACGGCAAACCCATGTTGCGCCAGCAGCTCATCAAAGAGCAGCGCGCCCGTCCACTCATTCTTCACGACCTGGTCGTGAGGCCCTCCGTATGGATTCACGATCAAAGGGATGACGGCGGGGGGCGTGCCGGCCGTAATCGTCGAACCTTCCGGCAGCAGCAGCGTCGCATACAACGTCGTCCCGTCGTGCGCCTTCACTTCAAGCGGCAGCGGCGAGTGTAAATGATAAGAATCAAGCGCGTGAGTCTCCCAAAACACGCGGCACGAATCCGCGCCGGACGACGCGGCGCCCGGCGCGGAAGTCGACGCGTCAGTGGTCGCATTGGGCGTGCGGCACACGCGCATCACTGGCGGTGTCATGCGCGTGGAGAACTTGTCGCTAAACGCGCTGCCATCGGGGGAGAAAGTTGCGATATGGAAGCCGGCGCCTGAGCTCAGTTTCCTGCGGTCGCCTGAAAAGTTCAATCGCCAAAGCTGCTGCTCCAGCGGATCGCCCTCGTTCGATGCATAGTCCACGACCTTGCGCGCGGCGTCTACGCTGTACACTTCGCTCACGTCAAAGTCTCCGCTGGTCAGCTGGCGATCCAGCTTCGCGTTCGACGCCAGCGGCTTTCGTTTGTCGTAGCTGTAAAGGTAAAGATGATTGTGCCCGTCGCTCCAACTCGTCAGCACAATGGCTCCGTCGCCCACCGTTACGTCGTAGTTTTCATCCAGAAATTTATCGTCGCTGATCGCAAGCATCGGTTGTGATTCTCCATACTCGGTGTCCGCAAAATAGAGAGCGAGATGCTTGTGATCGCGCGACAGGGTTTCAATCCAAAGCGTTTTGCTGTCCACCCAGCCAAAGCGCGGAATGTAATCGTCGCCATTGTGAAGCGGGATTCTGATCCACACAGGTTTGCCGCCCTGCACAGGCACCACTCCCACGTGCACCACGGGATTGGGATCGCCAGGCTGAGGAAAGCGCTGCCAATCAACCAGCGCGTGATTGGGAATCCAGTCAGTGATCGGGTAACGCGGCACTCGCGTCTCGTTCATCTGCAGGTAGGCAATCTTCTTTGAGTCCGGCGACCAGAAGTAGTTGCTGCGCACGTCGAGCTCTTCTTCGTATACCCAATCCACTTCGCCGTTCAGCAACTCCTGACCGTCAGTTGAGGAACCATTGCTCGCGGGCGTAAGCGGGATGGTAGGCGTGCCGGGCTCGCGCAGCGGAATCACAGCCAGGCCGTGATCCTTCACCATCGAAATGAAAGCCCCGTCGGGCGAAAACTTCGGGTCGTCGCCCGAAAACATGCCGGAGAAACCCAATTCGATTCCCGTGCCGTTGTGCAGATCGTAGAGCCACAGCCGTCCATTCGAGTCGAAGAGAATGTGCGTAGAGTCCGGAGCCCACACATAGCTCGCCAGGCTATAGCGCTGGCGATGGTCGCGGTCCTGCTCTGACCCGTTGCCGCCCTCCAGACTTTCCATCTTCGCCGCGCTTACCAGCACGTGCGTCTTGCCCGTGACCGGATCAACATCCATCAACTCGCCGCCATCGAGATAAGTCAGGTGCTTTCCGTCCGGGGACCAGGTAAGTTGGTCGGGCGGTGCGCCGATGATCGGCCCGTGCGCAATAATTGCGTCGATCGTGAACGGTTTCTCGGGCGCTTGCGCGCGCAGTGCAACGGCGCCCAGCACAAATCCGGCAGCAACCGGAAAGACGGCCAGAAACAGGAAGACGGATTTTCGCGGCAAGAGGAGATTCCTCCAGGATGATTTTCGGACCTAGGCCCAGGCTGGCTATTTACTGGAGCGATGGCGAAAGAAGTGGGCTTCCATGAAAAGTCTAAATCAGGGTGTGCCCCGCTTGTTGCGGCAAGGGTCGGCAGTGTATGTTCCGCGACGCGGTTCTACAATTGACTTACTCTGGAACCGCAGACGCTCAGCGGCTTTTCTCCCTGGGAAAAGCCTTCTTGAACGCAGCTCTAAAAGGCAAGTGAATTGGAGAGCCACCAGTATGCACTGGGCAACTCCTGAGGAACGGCGCGCACTTGGCCAGTCGCGGCGCAAGCAGGTGGGCCGCCACCAGCACGAAGCGCTGCATCCCAAAGCGCGGCCGGCATCGGCATTGGAGCTCGTGGCGCGATCAATGCGCGGGCGCGTGCCCGATCTCATCCAGCTCAAATATCAGCTCATGGCCGAGTCGCCTTTCGGCTACTTTCGCGGTGCCGTGCCGGTAATGGCCGCTGACCTGGCGCAGCTCCCTTCCACCGGAATCGTCAGCCAGCTTTGCGGTGACGCGCACGTGCGCAACCTGGGCGCATTCGCCGCGCCGGATGGCCGCCTCGTCTTCGACATCAACGACTTCGACGAGACCATCCGCGGCCCCTTCGAGTGGGACCTGAAGCGCATGTCAGCATCGCTGGTGCTGGCCGGCCGCGCCGCGGGACACAAGGACAGCTCGGCGCGCCGCGCAGCTGAAGCCTGCATCGCGCGCTACGCCGTGCAGATGCGCGCTTTTGCCCGCATGACGCAGCTTGAAGTGAACCGCTTTCAGGTGCACCGAATCGATCTGGCCAGGCCAGTGCACGACGCCCTCTCAAAAGCTGAGCGCGCTACGCCGCTGCACTTGTTTGAGCGGATGACCATTCCGTCTTCGTCGCGTTCTGGTTCACATCGCCGCTTTAAGGAATTGAAGCCGATGCTCTTCCGGGTGACAGGCGCTCGCGCCGCGGCTGTCGTGGCATCGATCGGACCGTATCGCGAAATGTTAGAACCGCAACGCCAACACCTGCTCGACTTTTACCGGCCGCTGGATGTGGCATTCAAGGTCGTCGGCACCGGTTCGGTGGGCCTGCGCGACTACTCCATCCATATGGAGGGCAACGGCCCCGGCGATCCGCTATTCCTGCAAATCAAAGAGGAGGTTGCCTCGGCTTACGCGCCCTACTTGCCCGACGCCCGGCCCCATGCGCACGGTGGCCGGCGCGTAGCTGAAGGGCAGCGCTTCATGCAAATTCAGACCGACCCGTTTCTCGGCTGGACGCACATCGGCAACCGGCAGTATCTCGTTCGCCAGCTCAACGACCACAAAGGTTCAATCACAATCGAAGACCTGGCCGGCGTCAATCTCAAGGCCTACGCCGAGGTTTGTGGCGAACTGTTGGCCCGCGGCCACGCGCGCTCCGGCGACGCGCAAACCATCGCCGGCTACATCGGCTCGGGAGTTGCCTTCGCCGAAGCGATTGCCGAATTCGGCATCGCATACGCCGACCAAACGAACAAAGACTGGCAAGAGCTGCGGCGGTCTGGCCGAGCAAAAAAGAAATCGTAGCGCGCCAAGACTGAAGACCGCTGCTACCGCCGATACACGTCGTATCCGTGCAAATGCGCAGCCAGCGTAAATTCCTTCATCAGCAAAATCATCGTCTCGGCGCGGTTGGGCATTGGGTTCCCTTTGAGTTGCAGATCGCGCTTCACAATCAGCCAGCGAATGTTTTCGGTACGCGCCAAGGCCGCAGCCTCGGCGCCCGAATATGGATCGGTCGTGGGATCGAAGAGCAGCACCGGGAAGCGCGGCACGCGGGCGGTCGCAAAGTAGAACGGATCCTCACCGGGGAGCAGGATCAATCCGTCATTCTGAGGGATGTTGGCCTCGGCGTAGCGCAGCAACTCATCGAGTTCCGGTAAATACGGCCCTGGCGTGGCCATGCCCGCAAGCTGCGGAAATGCGGAGTGCTGCACCGGCCCGTCGGGAAAATTCAAATAAGAGAGCCGCTCCTCGCTGGCCGTGTAGAACCCTCCACACACGAGCAGCGTAACGGAGATGAGTGCGGCGAAAGTGGGCACGAAGCCTCGCGATGCGGCGCGTGTCGAATCGATATACGCAAGCAGCTCGGCAACCAGCAGCGCGAGCAACGGCCAGATGGCGTATGTGGAGCCCCAAAGCTGCTGCGACATGAGGGTGCCGAAGATGGCGGCGAGCAGGATGAGCGGGAAGAATCCGCGAAGCGATGGCTGTCGCCGCAAGCGGAACACATTGGCGATGGCCATCGCGGCGGCGAGCAAAAGCAGCAGCGGCCAAAGCGCCAGCAGACTGTCGCCGCGCTCGTCGGCATCGTCGTAAATCAGCAGCGAAGCCAGCGTAAAGAGAAACGGTGCGGCCAGCAGGGCGAAAGCCGCAATTCGTGTCCAGCGGAGTCTTTGCGGCGGCGCGACGCGCAACAGCGCCAAAGCGGCAACGACACAGGGCAGCGCCCACAAGAGCGACGGATCGCGAAAGACGGCGAGCATTTTTCTCAGTCGAGGCAAGCGGCGCTGGCCGGCGAATTGTATCGTCCAGTGAAGGGTTGTGCCCAGGCCGGTGGTCCAATGCAGCGCAAGCGCGGCTGCGAACAGAGTGGCGCACGCGCCAGCCAAAATGGCGAGCAACGTTCGCGTCTCAGGCGCGTCATCCGCGCGTTGCCCGCGCCGGATGCGTGTAAACACGAGAACCAGCAAAACCGCGCCCATGGCCGCCAGCAAAAACGGCAGGCCCATATTCTGCTTGAAGAAGAGCGGAACGCAAATCCCCGCTCCAGCGGCAAGGCCGCGCGCAACGCTCCTTTTTGCGTCGGCCCGCAGCAAAAGCCAGAGCGCGATCAGAATCCAGAAGGCGCAGTCGCCGTCGTATTCGGGAATAGGAATGATGCTGTAGATGCCAAGGACAGCGAGGGGCGCGGCGACGAGCAGTGCCACGGTCCATGCCGCATCAACGCGACCGCGCATCGATGTGAGCGCGAGTCGCCAGGTGAGCACGGTGCCCAGCCCGCCCATCGCTGCAACGTAGAGCACATGATGAAAGAAGACGCGGCCTGTGAGGCGGATGATTGCGGCCTGGACCAGGAAAGTAAGCGGCGGATGGACGAAGGGGAAGTCGCGGTAGGGTATCTGTCCCACCGCTATGCGCGAAGCGCTATCGAGCACGTAGCTCGTGTCCCACAGAATCGCGACGTGCGCATTCTGCCAGAGCACGACACAGACCGTAGCGGCAAAGAGTCCGAAGCCGGCCGCGAAATCTCGCAAAGCAATGCGGGGCGTCACTTAATTGGATTATCGCGGATCAGGCCCAAGGTCCCGCCCGGACTTCACCATCCGCGACGATAGTAATAAGGATCGCAATAGGGGCCGCGACCGGGCCCGCAATACGGCCCCCAATTGGGCCCATAATACGGTCTCGAAAAGATCGCCATCAGCAGTGCCACGAACCAGCCGATCATGGTCCAGCCAAGAAAGAGGTTCAGCAGCAAGATGCCAGTAGCGTTATGAGTGTGCCGCACCGCCGCGATGATGGCAGGAAGGAAATAGAGTGCAAAGCCGAAGATCAGAAAGTGCATGGAGTCTCCCGCAGGTTCTCTTGAATTCTACGGAATGTTGGCCGCCAAAGTTCCATAATTTCAGCCGTCAACCTCCCTAATCCCTTGAAAACGCGACGCATATTTTCGTTGCGCATCGTTTCTGTCAACGGGTATACTCCGCGCGTTTCCGAAACTCCCCCAATTTCGTATGCAAGGAGATGTCATGGGAAAGATCAACGTAGGCCGTCTGATCCTCGGCGGCATTGTCGCCGGAATCGCCATCGATCTGTTGGATTATCTGGTGGATGGCATTTGGCTGGCGCCGCGCTGGGCTGATGGAATGGCCCTGCTCGGCAAGACAGGCTTCACATCGGCGCAGATCATTTGGTTCAACGTGATTGGACTTCTCACCGGGATCGCGGCCATCTGGGTTTATGCGGCGATCCGGCCGCGTTTTGGCGCAGGCATCAAGACGGCAATTATTGCCGGCGTGGCCGTGTGGATCGTGGGTGTCCTGTTGCCGAATGCAGGGTTCATGTATGCCATGAAGCTGTTCTCGCACCACTTGACCCTTTACACAACGCTCGGCGGATTTGTTGAAGTCGTGTTTGGCACCGTTGCCGGAGCATCGGTCTACAGGGAAGCTTAGCTCCGAAGTCGCGGTTAATTGCAAGCTGCCGCAGGCCGAGCAGGCCGTCCAAGTGCCTGCACCGGCCTGCCGACGCCGTGCCCGTGTCCCTCTACAATGATCCGGTATGCCGACCCCCACGCCCACCATCGTCCGCTCGCACGCCAAGATCAATCTCGGCCTATTCCTTGGGGCCCCCCGCCCGGACGGCTTCCACGCGCTCACCACCGTCTATCAGACGCTGGAAATGCATGATTTGGTTACGGTTACGGCAAAGCCGTCCGGCACAACAACGCTCCGCATCACCTCGAACGACCCCCACGTTCCCGCCACTGAGAACAATCTCGCCGAGCGCAACACCGCCTGGAAGATGGTTTCACTTGCCCTCGACGCACTCGAGATGTCCGCAGAAGTCGAAGTCAATATAGATAAGCGGCTTCCGGTTCAGGGCGGCCTCGGCGCAGGGTCCGGCAACGCCGTCGCGGCGCTGGTCGGGCTGGACGCTGAGCTAGGCACCCAAGTCCGCAGCCTCTTCACCCAGAAACTTGATCTTCCAGCCAAAGTCGGCTCCGATGTGCCGCTGTTTCTGATCGGCGGAACGGTTCTCGGAGTCGATCGCGGGCAGGAAGTCTATCCGCTTAACGACATTGAACCGGTGTGGTGCGTCGTTGCCACACCTGACATTGGCGTCTCCACGCCGCAGGCCTTCGCCGACTGGGATGCGCTTTGTGCCGCGGAAGGTTTGACCGCGGAGGCAGGTACCGCTAGACTAGAGAAGTTGAGCCGAAACTACGCCAGCGCCTTTCGGGGAGAGATTTCCAAAGGCGGGTTTGGAACCGGCTCCTCCGGTGTCTTTTCCGTGGGAAAAGACCTGGCCGGACCGCAAGAGACGACACACGGGTCTGGGCTTGTCCGCACCGGGATCATGAGCTGGATCGAGAACGACTTCGAGCGAGTCGTGTTTCCCCAGCATCCCTCCCTTGCAGCGATCAAGCGTCTTCTTGCGAACCCGGGCACACCGGAGGCAGCTCTCTATGCCTCTCTGTCGGGTTCCGGTTCGGCGCTCTTCGGGTTGTACCTCACCCGCGGAGATGCTGAAGCGGCACAGGAACGGATCGGAAACCAAGTGCAGGAACTGAACGTAAGAACTACGCTTACGCGCACCCTGCCGCGATCCGCTTACTGGGATCAAATGTTTGAAAGAAGCTGCTAAAGAACCTGATTGACAGTCCACCGTTGGGCAAGCGAGACTCACCCACGGCTGACCCACATGCTGGGCGATCGTTCAATGGTAGGACAATGCCCTTTGGAGGCATTTATCCAGGTTCGAATCCTGGTCGCCCAGCCAGAAAGGCAGCTTTTGGCTTTCAGCTATTAGCTTCTAGGTTTTTTCCTGCTCGAGCCGGATCGTTGCTCTCAGCAGGAGGGAGCTGGAAGCTAGAGGCTGGAAGCCAGGAGCTTGAATTACGAACGCAGCCATAGCCAACCAGCATGGAGGTGCTCTCAAGATGGAAGCGGAAACTTTGACCGTGACACTGGAAAACAAGCCGGGCGAAACAAACCCGGAAAAGCAGTCGGGACCGGAAAACCAACCTGGTTCTGACAAGCCGGATGGCGCGAAAGACGCACCCAAAATCGGTTCTGGGTCGGGAATAGGCAGCGGGTCCGGCAGCAGCTCTGGCAGTGGATCTGCTGACAGCGGCAAGGGCAAAGATGCAAAGCCAACGCCGGCTCCGGAGCGCAAGAGGCCCTCAAAGCTCAGCGAGGACAAGCGCTTCAAGCTGTTCAGCGGCACGGCAAATCCAAAGCTCGCTCAGTTAATCGGCGAGCATATCGGCGTCAAGGTCGGCGAGGCCAAAATGCAGCGCTTTGCCGACGGCGAAGTCTACTTTCAGCTTCTTGAGAACGTGCGTGGAGTAGATGTATTTGTGGTGCAGCCCACCTGCTACCCGGTGGATCAGCACCTGATGGAGTTATTGGTGATGATTGATGCGCTTAAGCGAGCTTCGGCGGCACGGATCACGGTGGTGGTGCCCTACTATGGGTACGCCCGCCAGGATCGCAAGGACCGTCCGCGCGTGGCCATCAGCGCCAAGCTCATCGCCGATTTGCTTACGACGGCGGGCGCCAACCGCGCGCTGTTCGTCGATCTGCACGCCGCGCAGATTCAGGGCTTCTTCAACATTCCCGTCGACCACATCTTTGCCAGCCCCGTGCTGGTCAGCTATTTCAAAGAGCTCAAGCTGCCCAACCTGACAGTAGTTTCGCCGGATGCAGGCGGCGTGGAGCGGGCACGATTTTTCGCGCAGAAAATGGGAGTGCCGCTGGCGATCGTGGACAAGCGCCGCACGGACATGAACGTTGCCGAAGTCATGAACGTGGTGGGCGACGTCAGTGGTAAGACGTGCCTCATTATCGACGACATTGTCGATACGGCGGGCACACTGGTAAAAACCGTCGACGCCCTTTACGCTTCCGGCGCGACGGCCGTTTATGCCTGCGCCAGCCACGCCGTTCTTTCGGGGCCGGCCGTCGATCGCATCGCTGCATCGCGACTGGAGCAGCTGGTCGTCACGGACACGATTCCAATGCGCGAGGCAGCGCAGAAATTGCCCAAGATCAAAGTTCTCTCCATCGCCGGCCTGCTGGGCACGGCCATCGAGAACATTCACCTGGAGACAAGCGTCAGCACGTTGTTTAACTAAGAACTTCGAACTGCCGGCCAGCAGCCGGCCACAATAAAGGGAGCGGACCAACACTCCGTGCCCGATCTCAACAAGAAACGAGAAAATACGAAATGCCAGAAGTTGTCGTAGCCAAGCCCCGCGAGGGCAAATTCAATAAAAATGCAGCCCGCCGCGTGCGCGTTGCAGGCAAAATTCCTGCTGTACTTTACGGATCGGGCTTTGACCCCATTGCGGTTGAGTTGGATCCAAAACAGATTTCGCGGGTCCTTTACTCCGAAACCGGCCATAACACCATCCTCGATGTCGAAGTCGCCGGCCATCCCGCCGCGAAGGCCATGATTGTTGACTGGCAGCGCGAGCCGATCAAGGACCAGCTCATTCACATCGACCTCAAGCGCATCGCGCTCGACAAGCTTCTGCGCGTCCGCGTCCGAGTCAAGTTGCTGGGTATCCCGATAGGCGTCAAAGCCGAGGGCGGCATTCTCGACCAGGTGCTGCGCGAAGTTGAAGTCGAGTGCCTGCCAGCCGACATTCCTGGCCACATCGATGTGGACGTAAGCGAGCTGGGCATGCACCAGGTCATCCGCGTAAGCGGCTTGCCCCACTCTGACAAGGTCAAGTACATCACCCCGGAAGATTCCACAGTGGCGCACGTCGTTCACATCCGCGAGGAAGTGGTTGCCACGCCGGAAGTGGCGGAAGGTGCTGCGGCAGCAGCTCCAGCTGCGGGCGAAGCAGGTGCTTCGGGCGAGCCGGAAGTTATCAAGAAGGGCAAGGGCGATGCCGACGCTCCGGGCGCAAAGAAGCCCGAGGCGAAGAAGTAAGCCTTGCCTCAAGCAAGCGAGACCGGTTCCCAAAGCGGACCTATCCAGTCCGGCCCTTTCCTGATTGTCGGATTGGGTAATCCCGATCTCGAATATCTGTGGACCCCGCACAACGCGGGCTTCATGGCCATCGACCGCATCGCCCAACAGGAGGGCGTTGTGGTGCAGAATAGGCGAAACCGGGCTACCACGGCGACCTGCACGATCGCAGGGCGTCAGGTGGTCCTGGCCAAACCGGAGACATTTATGAACCTGAGCGGAATTGCAGTTGCCGCTCTGGTGGAAGAATTTGAAGCGGACCCGGCAAAGGACCTGCTCGTGATCTACGACGAGCTGGACCTGGTGCTGGGCACCTTCAAGATCAGGGAGCGCGGATCGCCTGCCGGGCACAACGGAGCCCGCAGCGTAACCGATGCTCTGGGAACGCAGGAGTGGTTGCGCTTGCGTATCGGCGTGGGCCCTGACTTGCGACCTGACTTGCCACCGGAGGCAATTGCAGCCGGAGGCGGAAGGCGGCCGGGCAGGGATTATCTGCTCTCGCCCATGCGTAAGGCGGATTTGTCGGTGCTGGATGAGGTACTGGACCGGGTGGCAATGGCCACGCGGCGCATCCTCGAACAGGGACCGGCAGCCGCGATGAATGAGTTCAACAGGAAAGAAGACAGGGATCAGGCAGCAGGGAAGAGCGAATAGTAACTGCGAACTCCGAACTGTGAACTAAGAACTGTTTGCCGTGAGCGGAATCAATCCGCTGCGGCGGAAAAGGAATACCGATGTCGCGTGTATATGAAGTGATGTTTATTATCCGTCCCGATGTGGACGACGAAGAAGCCGAGAAGCTCATCACGGGCTTCTCCTCCACGGTTACCTCCGGCGGCGGAGTGGTCAAGAGCGTCGACAAGTCGTATGGCCGCCGCAAGCTGGCGTACATGGTGCGCAGGTTCAACGACGGCAACTACATTCTCATGACCATCGAGGCCGATGGCGCCGTCGTTCTCGAACTCGAGCGCCGGTTGCGCGTCACCGAGCCGGTCATCAAGTTCATCACCGTGCGCATTGACGAGGAAGAAAAGCGCCTGGCCAAAGTCAAGGCTGCACGCGGCGTGCGTCGCAAGCCCGCCGAATCTGCGCCAGTGGCAGCGACTGCTCCCGCGCCCGCACCTGCCACTGCGGCTCCTGAAGCTCCGGCCGCGGCTCCGGCAGAGCCAGTGCAGGCCACCGCGTAACGCGCCCAACCCAAATTGCTGCCGCCGGCGGTTTCGATTTCCGGCGACAGTTCAATGAGACAGTCCCGCTGCGCACGACGCGCCGGCCGGAACAAAGAAATGGAATGAGGAAACAAGATGGCTGAAGAAAATCAATCAAGCGCGCCCTCTTCGGGCGGTGGATCGCATAGTTCATCCGGATCGGGCTCTGGCCCGCGTGCTCCGGGCCGAGGTGCCGGCGGTCCCGGCGGACGTGGCAAGTTTTTCCGCCGCAAGAAGGTGTGCAAGTTCTGCACTGAAAAGATTGACGGGATTCCTTACCGCGACGTGCGGCTACTCGGCCAATTTGTAGCCGAGCGCGGCAAGATTGTTCCGCGCCGGCTCAGCGGCGTTTGCACAACGCATCAGCGCCGGCTCACGCGCGCCATCAAGCAGGCGCGCAACATTGCGCTGCTGCCGTTCGCAACAAGACATTAGACCGGCCCCGATCTCGAAGCCGTCATCCTGAGCGGAGCCGTCCGCAGCGCGGATGGCAGAGTCGAAGGATCTTCGGTTCGGGACGCAAACACGGCTGCTGATTTCGAGAGATCGAAGCGCGCCGTGCGTTCACAAATGAATGGAGAGTTTCTTATGGAAGTGATTTTGAAGGAAGATGTAGCCGACCTGGGATTTCGCGGAGAAGTCGTGAAGGTCGCCGACGGCTACGCGCGCAATTTTCTGCTGCCGCGCAAAATGGCCATGCAGGCCACCGCGGCCAACAAGGCCATCATTGACCAGATGAAGGCCGCCGCCGCCAAGCGCTCCGCCAGCGAAAAGGCGGTCGCCGAGGCACTGTCCGCACAGCTTGAGCCGCTCGTGCTCAGCTTTACGCGCAAATCCGGCGAAGGGGGCCATCTGTTCGGCTCAGTCACGTCGGCAGACATTGCGGCGGAGCTGGCAGCGCAGGGCCACGAGGTCGATCGCCGCAAGATTCAGCTGGGCGATCCGCTCAAGAGCGTTGGCGAATTCAAGGTAGCCATCAGGCTGCATCGCGAAGTCACCGCGCGCGTCACCGTCAAGGTTCAGGCCGAAGTCACAGAGGAAGACAAAGTAGCAGCCGCGAACGCTGCCGCGTCCGAATCAGCGGCCGAGCCTGAAACTGCCGACGAGCCCGCCGCGGAAGAAGCAACCACCGAATAGCTGCGACCGAAAATCTGAGACGGAAGTGCTACGACGGAAACAGCGATCCCGTCGCCGTCCGAATCGGAGCCAGCCGGCTGCGTCTGCGTGCTGGCAGCTGCACCGCGGAGCCAAGCAGGCTCGCAATTTCGCGCAGCTCGGCGCGGGCGTGGCCAATGGCCGCTGCCACCGCGTCCAGTTGTTTGTTCTCGCCGGTAGCCAGCGCCAACGCGCCTTGCCCTTCGGCCTTCTTGTCGCGGTTCGGCCGGCGCAGCTCCTGCCCAAGAACCGTCCGCGCGCCGGATATCGTGTAGCCTTCGGCGTGAACTAGGCGCTTGATCTCCATCGCCATTTCCACGTCGCGGCGGCGGTAGAGCCGCTGGCCGGTTCCGCTCTTGTTCGGCTTCAATTGCGGAAACTGCGACTCCCAGAATCGCAGAACGTAGGTTTCCACGCCGCAAAGTTCGGCGACATCTCCAATTTTGAAGTAGAGGCGATCCGGAATCGGGGGTGGCTGGTACGCGCGCTTCCTATTTAGTTGTGTGGCCATAAAATTCAGTGAGCGAAAACTGCTTCGAACCGGGGAAAACCTTCGCTCTAGTCGAAGTATAGGACACTACTTTCGCAGATTGTGAAGCAAAATGGGGCAATGAACCAACCTGTGCAGAGGAAAAACGGGGCGAATCATGCGCGGCGTTTTGCAAATTACGATCTAAGCGCGAGCTGTTAGGGCTTGTGGCCCTATTGGTAAGCGCGCCGTCGCCCCCTGCACTGCCGCGCGCAAATATTGCTTCGGCCAACTCGCCGCTTCGCCCAGTGCGGCCGCTGCATGCACTGGCCAGTAGGGATCGCGCAGCATCGCCCGCGCCAGAAATACAAAATCGGCCTCACCCTCGGCAATGATCGCGTTCGCCTGTTCCGGTTCCGTGATCAGTCCAACTGCGGCCGTCGCAATGCCTGCTTCGCGGCGGATTCTTGAGGCAAAGCCAACCTGGTAGCCCGGAGCAACAGGAACCTTTGCGTCATGAACCATCCCGCCCGACGATGCATCCACCAGGTCGACGCCATTTTCGCGCAACCGCCGCGCAAGCTGTACCGATTCGTCGATGTTCCAACCCCCGTCCGCCCAGTCAGTCGCAGAGATGCGCACAAACAGCGGCAAGCGCTCCGGCCACTCGCGGCGTACTGCATCCACTACCTCCAGCACAATGCGGACACGATTCTCGAAGCTGCCTCCGTACGCGTCGGTGCGGAGATTCGCAAGCGGTGACAGAAACTCGTGCAGCAGATAGCCGTGAGCCGCATGAATCTCAACAAAATCGAATCCTGCCTCAAGCACTCTGCGCGCCGCCTGCCGAAATCCCTCCACAACGGCCTGAATGCCGGCCAAATTCAGCTCCGCAGGCACCGCATAGTCCGGCGCAAACGCGATCGCGCTGGGCGCGAGCGGCTGCCAGCCGCCTTCCGCGGGCGTTACCAGCACAGGCCTCGTCTCGAACGGCGACGCCGTGCTGGCCTTGCGTCCGGCATGTGCCAACTGCATCCCCGCACGCGCGCCCTGCGAATGCAGAAACTCCGCAATGCGACGGAGATTTGGGATGTGCTCGTCTTTCCACACGCCAAGATCGGCCGGCGAGATTCTGCCCTCAGGCAGAACTGCCGCAGCCTCAAGCGTCACCAATCCGGCTCCCCCCTGCGCGCGGCTGCCCAGGTGCGCAAGGTGCCAGTCGTTGGCAAAGCCGTCTACGCTGGAGTACTGGCACATCGGCGAAACGCCAATGCGATTCCGAAATTCAATGGAACGAAGTTGAAAGGGAGAAAAAAGCGGAGCTGTCATATCTAACTAAGATGATCGCCGCGCATAAGCGATGCGGCAATCCGCACGCAAAATTCGCCGCGTCGCCGCATAGCCCCCGTAGGGGGCGCAGAAGTTAGCCCCGGGTGCAGTGAGCGTGAGCGAACGCAACCCGGGGACGCGATCAAATAAAATCGCCAGCCCCGTAGGGGCGAAAGAACCGCGGAAGGAGCGGGGGCCTTTACAGGTTGCGGAAAAACTGCTTC
>PLCO01000058.1 GCA_003134815.1 Acidobacteriaceae bacterium
ACATTCTGGAGTTCTCGCGCGATGCGAAACACCAATCGCCCGATTGGCCAAGCGGCTACTGGCCAGCGACGGCCGCTCCGCCCGATGACAAGGCATGGGACAAGAGCGCGCGCGCCTTTCGCCGCGATTTGAAAGCGATGTGCGATCTGGTGCAAAAACCCACAACCGATTTGTACGCCCGCATTCCGCACGGAAACGGGCAGTCCATTCTGCGCGAGGCGCTGCTCGTCGCCGACCACAACGCTTACCATCTGGGCCAGCTTGTACTGGTGCGGCGGCTGCTGGGGGCGTGGAACGGATAGAAGCAGGGAGTAAGGAGTAGCCAATAGCCAGTAGCCATTAGCCAGTAGCCAATAGCCAATACGAAGTAGCGCCTTCAGCCCGCAGCTTTCAGTACAGTGAGTTTCACACATTGCGGGCGGAGAGCTGGTTTGATGATTCGCATGGCGTCCATGCGAATCCAGACAAGATCGTGGAGAACCGCGACAAAGCCATTGATTTCAAATCCTGTCGGCCTTTCCCTACTGGCTATTCTCTATATCTTGTTAGCATTTCCCTGCTGGCTACTCCCTGTTCACTATTCTGAGACGGCATTTCAACTTTTTGCCGCCGCTGTTCGTCTACGCAATGAGGGCTGGTGCCTCTCGCCTCCGCCGCGGCTCGAGCCCGGCGTTAACCACTGAGGAGCAAGAACTTATGCGATTGGGATGGAAGATGCGCGCGGCCCCGGCTCACGCGCTAGCGACCTTGGCTTGGGCGGCGCTGGCTGTCGCAGCCGCGCCCTTGATTCAGGTGCAGACGATTCAGGCGCAAACGCAGCCACAAATACCAGTCGTTCGCTACCTGGGCACGGTGACGGCCATCAGCGGCGACACGCTGACCGTAAAGACCGACGCGGGCCAGGTGAACACGGTCGAGGTGCCGGCCGCCGCGCAACTGAAGCGCATCGCACCGGGACAGACCGACCTGAGCAAGGCAGAGGCGCTCGACTTCGCGAGCATCGCCATCGGCGATCGAGTGCTGGTGAACCTGGATCCCAACGCGACAGGCGCGACGCCGCAGGCGCTGCGCATCATCGCCATCAAGCAGTCTGACGTAGCGCAAAAACAGCAGGCCGAAGCCGCCCAGTGGAGCCAGGGAGTGCATGGCCTGGTCAAGAGCGTCGATGCAGCGGCCGGCGTCATTCAAGTGAATATGCGCGTGGGACTGGCAACGAAGGAAGTCACCGTGAACACCACGCAGGCCACGGTGCTGAAGCGCTACGCTCCCGGCTCGGTGCGCTTCGATCAGGCGCTGCCCGCGCCGATCACGTCGATCCAGCCCGGCGACCAGTTGTGGGCGCGCGGAACAAAGAATGCCGATGGGACTGCGATTGCTGCTGACGGCATTGTTTCCGGCAGCTTCCTCAGCATTGCCGGAACGATTCTGTCGACGGACACAACTGCATCGACGCTGACGGTGAAAGATCTGGCCACCAAGAAGCCCACGACCATCCGCATTACAGCCGACGCGCAGTTGCGGCGGCTGCCCNNCCCGACACGATGGCCACGGTTCTGGCCGCGCGGCTCAAGGGAGGAACTGGCGGCGGAGGCGGCGGTCAGGGTGGAGCAGGTGCAGGGGCCACAGGCCCGGCAGGCAACGGAGCAGGCACACCACGCAGCGCGAATCAGGCTGGAACCGGGCAGGCTGGAGGCGGCGCGGGAAGAATGGACCTCGAATCCGTGCTGGAACGCGCGCCGATCATTCAGCTCGCCAGTTTGCAAAAGGGTGAAGCGGTGATGATCGTGGCCACCGAAGATGGCCCGGGCGCGAACGGGGGCGTGAGTGCGGTCAAATTGCTAGCCGGAGTGGAACCGCTGCTTGAAGCTCCGCAAGCGCAGGACCTGCTCTCAAGCTGGAGCCTGAGCTCGGGCGATTCGGGAACGGGCGTCGAATAACAGTACGGGCTCGAGTAATCCCATCGTTTTTTTATTCGCAAGCAAACATGCGCAAGTGAGGAAATTTTGCCTTCAAAATCTAATTCGCCTTCAAAATCCCATTCATTGATATCGTGTTTCTTTGTCGCCTTCATCTTTGCTTTGGCTCTCGAGTCGGCTTGCGCAGTTGCGCGCGCGCAAACCACGCCCTCAGCACCACCGGCTACGCAAGACCAGTCGGCGCCCGCTGCAACGCCTCCGCCTGCAGCAGATTCGACCGGAGCGCCGGCACCGCAAACAACGACACCGCCAGCGGCGGCATCTCCTTCGCAAGCAACGCCCGCACCGGCGTCCGGAACGCAGACCGCTCCGAATTCTGGAACGCAAAGCGCGCCAACGCCAGCAGCACAAGCCGCGCCAGCACAAGCTTCTCCAGCTTCAACCGGTACGCTGCACGGCCACATCCTTGACCCAACGAGTGCGCTGATTCCGGGCGCGCAGATAACCGTGACCACAGCAGCCGGCGCCAACGCGGGCAGCGCCACCGCCGACGCCGCGGGAGGCTACCAGATCCGCGGGCTTGCTGCGGGAAGCTATGTGATCGAGGCGAGCTTTACGGGTTTTGCGCCTTTCGTCTCCGCGCCGATCGCGTTGAACGCGGGGCAGACCAAGAACATCGACATCAAAATGGCGATTGAAGCCGCGCAGCAGCAGGTGGTGGTCACCGACGAAGGCGGCCCGACGGTCAGCACGGAAGCCGGCAGCAACGCGAACTCCATGGTGCTCAAAGGCAGCGACCTCGATGCGCTTTCCGACGATCCCGATGAGCTGTCGAATGAATTGACGGCACTCGCCGGCCCTTCGGCAGGCCCCAACGGCGGGCAGATTTACATTGATGGCTTCACCGGCGGCCAACTGCCGCCCAAGTCGAGCATCCGGGAGATTCGCATCAACCAGAACCCGTTTTCGGCCGAGTTCGACAAGATCGGCTACGGGCGCATCGAAATTCTGACCAAGCCGGGAACCGACACGCTGCACGGGCGCGTTTTCGGTCAGGGCAATGACAACGTCTTCAACACCGGCAACCCGTTTACGACGAATCTGCCTCCCTACTACAGCTTCCAGTACAACGGCACAGTGAGCGGCGCGCTCTCAAAATGGGCGTCGTTCTTCGTCACCGTGGAGCAGCGCAACACGCAGACCGACAATGTGTATTCGATTCCCGGCGGGCCGGTCTTCGACGCGACGACAAACATGTGGTCGATTGTCCCTGACATCGCTCCGTGCGTCCCTGGAATCGTTAGCGGAAGCCTTTTCAGCCCGACAAACCACCTGGAGGTTACTCCGCGCATCGACCTGCAACTGGGCCAGAAGAATACGCTCACCATGCGCTACCAGTTCGAGCGGAACAATGCGAGCGGCTCGCTCGGCCAGTCGTCGCTGCCGACCACATCGAGCACTGCCGACTCGCAGGAACACGAAATTCAGCTCGACGATACGCAGATCATCAGCGACCGCATCGTGAACGAGACGCGCTTCGAGTACAGCAGGGGCATCTCGAGCTCCACACCGGTAAGCGCAGTGCCCGGCTTTGGGCCGGCCGGCAGCGCGCCCAGCGTTGGTGTGCCCGGCGTGTTTTCCGGCGGAGGCAACAGCGGGCAAACGTCGAGTTCGCACTCCGATCACTTTGAGCTGCAGAACTTCATCACGGTGAGCGCCGGGAAACAGGCGATCAAAATCGGCGCATGGTTGCGCGACGACCGCAACACAATTTCAAAGGATGGAAACTTCAACGGCACATTCACCTTCCCGTCGGTCACAGCATTCGTGGATACATGGAACGGCGTCGAAAGCGGAGAGACTTTTGCCCAGATCGCTGCTGCCTGCCCGCCGACGCAAACCGGCGGATGCCTGCCCACCCAGTTCGCGTATACGACCGGGCCATTTGCCTTCCAAGGCAACGTGTTCAACGCGGCGCTCTACTACCAGGACGATTGGACGGTGAACAAACTGCTCACGCTCTCCGGCGGGTTGCGCTGGGAGGGGCAGAACCACATCGCCGACCACAGCGACTGGGCTCCGCGCGTCGCGTTTGCGTACGCTCTCGACGGCCACAAACAAGGCGCTACGACCAAGACCGTACTGCGCGGCGGCTTCGGCTTCTTCTACGACCGCTACGCCGTAGGTTACCTGATGAATCTAGAGGAGCTGAACGGGACTGCGAAGAGCCAGGTACAGACCTACATCAACAATCCTACTTGCTTCAACGGGACGAGCCTGAGCTCGATTCCGGGCGGCGTGGCCAGCTGCGGGAGCCTATCAACGGCAACGCCGGTTGTCTTCGCGGTTTCGCCCACTTATCGCTCGCCCTATATGGAGCAGCTCGGCGTGAGCCTGGAGCGCCAGGTTACCAAGGCAGCGACAGTGACGTTCACGTACATGCACTCATCCGGCTTCCACCAACTTGTGACGCGCAATTCGAACGCGTACCTGCCGGGAACATTCCAATACGGCAGCACGACGCTCACCGGCACACGCCCCAACCCGAACGAGGGCAACGTGCGGCAGTTTTTTCCTGAGGCGGTATTCAACGAGAATCAGCTCATCGTGAATGTGAACGCGCGCATCTCGCCGAAGTTGAGCCTGACAGGCTTTTATGCGGGGAGTTGGGCAAACTCCGACGGCGGCGGCGGATCGACCCCATCGAACTCCTACAATCTGCGGCAGGATTACGGCCGCGCCGGATTCGTGCGCCCGCAGTGGGTGTTCCTGATGGGCAACTACACCGGGCCGTGGGCGATTACCTTTAATCCGTTTCTCATCGCTCAGGGCGGACAGCCGTACAACGTGACGTCGCCGTTCGATTTGACCGGCGACGCCTTCTTCAACGACCGGCCTGCGTATGCGACCGCTCCATCAAGCCCGAGCGACGTTGTGCAGACCAGTTTTGGCGCGCTCGATGTGGTTCCGCAGGCCGGCGAGAAGCTGCTCCCTGCGTCGATCGGCAACAGCCCGTCTTCGGTCGCGGTGAACCTGCGATTGGGCCGGACGTTTGGGATCGGCCCCAAGGTGGAGTCGCCCGGAGGGCCTCCTCCGGGAGGGGGCGGCGGCGGACGCGGCGGCGGTTTTGGCGGACCCTTCGGCGGCGGCGGCGGACGCGGCGGCATGTTCGGCGGCGGCGCGAATACCAACGCAAAGAAGTATTCCCTGAATTTCAATGTGCAGGCGCTGAACCTGTTCAACGACATCAATCGGGGCAAGCCCGTGGGCGGCATTCAGCCTACATTCGATCCATCTACTGGGCTTTATGGTCCGGGCGCGCAGTTCGGCAGATCGAGCGGGCTTGCCGGCGGAATCTTCTCGACGAGTTCGGCGGCACGGCGAGTCTTCTTCCAGGCGGCATTCCAGTTCTAAGTGCAGGGGGCAGGGGTCAGGGGTCAGGGATCAGGGATCAGGGATCAGTAAATGCAGTTGAACTCTATTTACTGTCTATTGCTCGTTACTGTTTATTGCTCGCGATTCTCGATCAATGATGTGTAGAGTGATTCCCACGTGTCCGCGGCGGTATCGATGCTGAAGTGACGCAGAATTCGCTCGCGCGCGGCGCGGCCTTGTTTGGCGAGCTCTTCCCTGCCCTGCTGCATCGTGGCGAGCATCGCGTCGGCTAGCGCCGCCGAATCTTTCGCCGGAACAATGACACCCACGTCGCCGACCAGCTCGCGCACGCCACCTACGTCGGTGACGACCACAGGCTTCTCCATGGCCATCGCTTCGCCGACTGCCAGCGGCATTCCTTCCCAAGCGGAAGCAGAAACAAACCCATCGGCTGCATCGAGCAGAGCGGGCATGTCGCGGCGCAGGCCAAGCCAGCGAACAGCGCCGTCGACGCCCAGCTCGCTCGCGAGGGCCGCGAGCAGCGTCTGCTCGTCCCCGCGAGCGTCTCCGGCAACCCACAAACGCGCGTCAGGTCTCTTCGCGCTGACTGCCGCAAAGGCGCGCAACAAATTTGGGTAGTCTTTCCCCGGAAAGAGGCGCCCCACGGCGATCCAGATAAAGTTCGCACTATCTGATGTGATCCCCATCTCGATTTCCATCTTTAGGCGCGTCCGCGCTCTCCGGTCCGCTTCGGGCGCAAAGCTGTCGACATCGATGCCATTCAGAATTACCGAACATTTGCGCGGCGGCACGGCTTTGAGCTGCACAAATCGCCCCGCGGCGGACTCGCTCACGGCGACGGTGCGGCGACTGAGACTGTCAGTGAGGCGATAAATCAGCATGCGCCACCAGCCGCCTTCGTAAACATTGTGAACGGTAGAGAGCACGACAAAGGGCGGACCCGCGATCCAAAGCAACCGAGCGAAAATGTTTGCGTGAAAGCTGTGGCTATGCACCATGTCCGGCCGGAACTCGCGCAGAAACTCGCGCCCGCGCTTGTATCCTTTGAGCACGCTGGCCGGCGTCTTGCGAATAGCCAGATGAAGGGTGCGAATTTCGGTGGGCCACTCTTCAGGCAGGCGCGGCATCAGCACCAGAACCGCGACCGTGTGGCCGCGCTTCGCCATTCGTTCCGCAACAGCGAGGGCCTGCTTTTCTGCCCCGCCCACGCCGAGCGACGCAAGCAGGTAGACGATGCGCATGGGGCCCGAACCAACCTCGAAACTTGTCTTTGCCTGAATGACGCTTATCTTTGCTTGAATATTGTCCGGATCGATGATACCGCAGAGTGCATCGCTCTGACCGGCGGCGAGAGGCGAAAAGCAATCGGTGTGTCAAGCGCGAACAGGCCGGGACCGAGAATCATGATCAACAGCGCGGCAAACCAGTAGTTATAGGCGTCAGCGCCCTGAAACTTGTCGGGACTGGAGAGGACGCCGAGGAAGGCATCTTTTTCCGCGGTCCAGAAGGCGACGGTCATATTGATGAACAGGACCAGCGCGACGAGGCGCGTGCCGAAGCCGACCGCGAGAAGAATTCCGCCGACAAATTCAACGATCGAGACAAAGAGGGCCGTTTGATGCGGCATGGGAAGATTGAGTGTTTCGAAGTATAGGCCAACGCGATTGAGGTTATGCAACTTGCCCCAGCCGTCGGTTGCGAACTGCCAGCCCCAGTAGAGGCGAATGGCCAAGAGCAGCGGGCTCTGCAGCTTGTTGAGAAACATTCGGAGACCGCTGTATGCAACGGTGGCGGTTCGTACGAGAGCTGACATAGAATTCCTCTTTCATCGCGGCCGGCCTTGCGACACACATCCGCGATCTGGCCGCACTAATCAATTCACGCGAACTAAGTCAGACAAACTAAGCTGTGGAGATCGACTCTGGCAAATCTGGTCTGGCAAATTCAACCGGCGCAAATCCAGCCGAACTCGGCCCAGTCGCCAAACCACTCCCGCACGCGGTCGGCACGTTTAGATTCGGGAATACGCGAGCCAATAAATCCAGCATCGAGCGCCTCGCCAAGTGCAGACCCCGAGCGAATCGCTTCGAGCGTCTGAAATTCTTCGCGAACGATGCGGCGATAGTACACCGAAAGATCGACGCGATGCACGGCAAGCCAGATGGGCCGCGGCCGCAACCTGGGAACCGCGGTCTGCGCGCCGGAAACTTCTTCATGCGCGACTCCCGCTTCACTTGTCTGGCGTTTTTCTCTGCGGTGCAGCTCGATCACCAGATCGTCGGCTGGGTAGTGGAGTGCCACCAGTTGCAGATAAGGCTGCAAGGTGAGCAGCGAATCTCCTTGCAGCGCCGCGATTTTCCTTTGCGTGAGCGGAGCGAGCTCCGCCGCGTCAAAAGCCTCGACGAACGCCCATTCCAGTTTCGCCATGTCGACGGCCAGGCGATGGCGTCGTCCAGTGTGTTCGGGATGAGCAGCAACCCATGCGGGAAGTTTGGAGCCGAGGTTGCGCAGCGTGAACGACCGGCTGGGATGCTCCGCAAGATAAGCGATGCTTAGCGCATCAAATTTACTGTTCCCGACGACAGCGCGCAGCGCCGGGAAATCTTCAGCCAGAGCGCCCAGCACGCGGTACCAATACTGCCGGTTGTAGATTTCGAGGCGCTCGAATGCCGTGAGCCGCGTGTTGGGCGCGATGAATGAGGCAGCGACGGCGGTGGTTGATCGACCATCCGGCATTGTCGGGCGCATGTTCTCATCGGGCGTAAGCGGCTGCATCACGGCCGCGGCCATCTCGCGCTGGAGCGCAGCAAGATCCATCAGACTTCGATTCGTCGGGGGGGTCGTCGAGACGTTCGCGTGCGCGCTCATTTCGCCGCTCGCACAAGCTCGGTTGCATGCGGCTGCAAAAATCTTTGCGCCTTTTTCGCTTCGGCGTGAACCTCGTCGAAGCTGGGAATATGGTCGTCCCACTCGAGCAGCGTGGGTGTGGGCCCGCAGCGCTCAATGGCGCGCGCATAGAGCTGCCACACAGGGTCGATCACCGGATGATCGTGCGTGTCTAAAATGTACTTCTCATATTTCGAATGTCCGGCGATGTGAATCTGCGCCACGCGATCTGCGGGCACGGCGTTCACGTAGTCCAGCGGATTGAACTCGTGGTTCATGGCCGAGACGTAGACGTTATTTACATCGAAGAGAATTCCGCAATCGGCACGTTCCACGACTTCCGTCAAAAACTCCCACTCCGTCATTTCAGAGCCGGTGAATGCAGCGTACGAGCTGACGTTCTCAACGGCGACGGGAATCTCAAGGTAATCCTGCACCATGCGCACACGCTCGACGGTGCGTTCGACGGCCTCCCAGGTGTAAGGCAGCGGAAGCAGATCGTGCGTGTACGCGCCGTCGACAGAGCCCCAGCAGAGATGATCGCTGAGCCACGGAGTTTTTGTGCGGCGAACCAGATTCTTGAGCCGCTTCAGGTGTTCCGGATCGGGCGCTGTGACGGAGCCGAAGTACATCGACACGCCGTGCTGAACAACTCTGTATTGTTCGAGAATGCGATCCAGCGTGGCCAGCGGACGGCCGGCATCGCACATGTAATTTTCCGAGATGATTTCAAACCAGTCGACGACCGGCTTGCGAGAGAAGATGTGCTCGTAGTGAGGAATGCGCAGGCCGATGCCGACGCCGTGGTCCTGAAACGCATTGAAGCGATTGCCGGACATAGAGAGACAGGGAACAGGGATTAGGGAACAGGGAACAGAAATCACGAATCAAATGCGGACGATGAACAGATGAACAGAATGGGAGGATCGGCGAAACGAAGTGCGAGAAGCCCCAGCGAACGCCGATCCCCCGGGGTTTCGTTAGATGGAGTCTGGCATCTTGGAGCCGTCCGTTGAGCAGCCGCCCTTGCCCTTGCAACTGTTCTTGCCGGAGCAGCCGTTGTCACCGGATTTGCATCCGCCCTGACCCTTACAGTCATTCTTGCCTTTACAGGAGTGCTTGGCGGTGTCAAAGTTCGAACCGCTGTAGCGCAAACCGGCCTTCATAACCTTGGCGGAGTTTGCGGTTGCGGAGGTTTGCGAAGCCGCGTGGGCGGCGACGGCACTGCCACCGGCCAGACCGGCCAGTGCGGCGGAGAGGAGCACTGCATTCAGCTGGTTTTTCATAGAGTTTTTAACCTCATTCGGGAATGGCGCGGCTTTGCACCGCGGGTTTGGGGAACGCAGGATGATCAGTTCGTCCACCCCGCAGAATTTGGTGGTACCCAACCTTGGAGTGCCTGCGCGGGGAAAGGTTACAGGGAAAACCGCGCGGCAGAATGAATTTATCACTTTTGGCTGTAACCTGGCTGGCAACATTGTCATCACATTGTCGATTGGCCCCGCAGAGGCGATTCAACTCATGAAAAAGCTGTTTTTCGCCGGCAAGAATGCGGCGGATGCAATCGGCCTCGAACTCCGGTTTGGGTGCATTCTTCATCGAGCGTGATCGATCTTTGATCGTTCTTCGGGGGGTTCCAAATAGCCATCCTGGCCGGGGCTAATTGCTGCTTAAAGTGAACTATACCGTGGGCAGCAGATGGCCCATCCCGCCATGGCGGGACCCCTGGATGCGCCGGAAGGCCGAGCTTTTGCCTCGACTTTTTGATTTCATAAAGATTCCTTGCAAAAAACCAATGGTTTGGGCTGTACAATCCCTCACATAGGAGACCTATGGCCGGAGATATGCAAATTACGTGCAGCGACTGCGGGCAGGATTTCACCTTCAGCACTGCCGATCAACAGTTTTTTCAGGAACGCGGATACTCGACCCCAAAGCGTTGCAAGCCATGCCGCCAGGCAAAGAAAGCCGACTCGGGGGGATCCGGCCACCGTTCGGCTCCTTCGCAGGGAACACCTGTGATTTGTTCGGGTTGTGGCCAGCCTACCACCGTACCTTTTGAACCGCGTGGCGATCGCCCGGTCTACTGCCGGGATTGCTACACGGCGCGCAAAGGCACTGGCGGAGGCGGCGGGCGGGGGCGCTAGAGAGCGTTTCCAGAATTCGCTTGCCCTCTCCAGAGCGGCGAAAGGTGGCATTTCCTTGAGGGAAATGCCACTTGAAAGCGGCGGCTTCGGGGTGCGGCAATTCTGGAACCGCTGGCGGGGTTTGCGCTTGCCGGTTCTCCGGTTGAGCAAACTACCTCCTGACAACTGACCGATCGCATTTGCACGGCTGCGGCACGACCGTCGCCCGTCATGGCAGATGTGTGTCTTCTTACGATGCAAGTCGGCCTCATCAATGAGTCCCTGCCAGTCGTTTCGCCTTCGTTCCCGACTTGATTTGGTTCGTCCGCGTTCGCTCAGGCTCGTCCCGCTTTGCCACTGCTCGGCCTGATTTGCAACGGCACTTCGGGGCGGTGATCTGTTTTGCTCAGCGCGCGCCGCGCCTGCTGAGGCAAGGTGGCTGGAGATGTTCGATCCTCGTGTGCGCGTCGATTCGCGGTTGGACAGAAACCCCAACGCTGGATAAACTAGCCCTCACGGCCCCCCCTGAAATCCGTGTACATAAGGAAGTATTCCAAGGCCATGTCCTCCCAGCTCTCGTTCACCGGATTCGCCTGGAAAAATCTGCGGCGCCGACGCCTCAGAACGCTGCTGACCCTGTTCGGCATTACGATGGGTATCGGAGCATTTGTCGCTTTGGTTGGATTCTCGCGCTCGTTTGAACATGAATGGCTACGGCTTTACCAGAGCTCGGGCACCGACATCGCCGTCCTGCAATCAAGCCTGTTCAATAGCTCTATCGATGAGTCGCTAGGCGCGAAAATCAAGGCTCTGCCCCAGGTGGCCGCGGTGGCTCCGCTGGTCTTCAATCTGATCGATCTGACGCCCGACGTGAATGCGCTGGTCTACGGATGGCCGGCCGATTCCTACGAGATGGATTCTCTGCAGTTCACTTCCGGTACCCGCTTTCGCGCCGGCCAGCCCGAGGTCGTGCTGGGCGATCTGCTGGCGCAAAACCTGAAAAAGAAACCCGGCGACAGCATTACGATTCTGGGAGAAACATTCACGATCACAGGAATCTTTCACGGAGGCACCGCGCTCGAGACCGGCGCGGTGATCATGCCCCTCGGGCAGATGCAGAACATCTCAAGCAGGCAAGGAAAAGTGACCGCGTTCCATGTGCGGCTTCGTCCCACGCCGACGGGCGAATCCTACGAGCATTACGTCAAGACTGTCCAGATGGAGATCGAAGCCCTGGATCCCGGCATTCGTGCCGAAGCGGCCGCGGAACGCGCGGGCAATAACCAGATTGTGGACATGGCACACGCGGTGGCGTGGGGCACGTCGTCGATTGCTCTCCTTATCGGTATCGTGGGCATTGCGAACACCATGGCGATGTCTGTTTTTGAACGGACGCGCGAGATCGGAATTCTGCGCGCTCTTGGCTGGAAGGGCCGGCACGTGATTCTGCTAATCCTGACTGAAGCTGGGTGCCTGGGTTTCGCAGGAGGTTTGCTGGGCATCATAGTAGGATGGGGAGCACTGTTCATTCTCTCCGTGATGCCGGAAACTGCGAGCGTAGTTTCGGTCTCGGTCTCGCCGGTTCATCTGGTCGAGTCACTTCTGATCGCCGTCGGTTCCGGGCTACTGGCTGGGGCGTATCCTGCATGGCGCGGCGCGCGGCTTTCGCCGGTGGAGGCATTGCGTTATGAGTAGTCCGATTCTCGAAGGGCGCAGGCTGGTGAAGGACTACGACGACGGGCGCGTGGCTGCTTTGCGCGGCGTGGACCTCACCATCGAAGCCGGCGAATTCGTCACCATCAGCGGGCCGAGCGGCAGCGGCAAATCTACTTTGCTCCATATGCTTGGCGGGCTCGATACGCCCGACAGCGGCGAAGTTCTGTTCCGCGGATCTCTTCTCGGGTCTGCAATGGATCTGGATACATACCGTTCGCAAAAAGTTGGTTTTATCTTCCAGGCTTTCCATTTGCTGCCTACGCTGCGCGCCGTGGAAAACGTGCAGGTAGCCATGCTGGCGGTAAACGGCCGCGCCAACCATCGCCTGGAGCGCGCAATGGCACTTCTCGATGAGATGGGCCTGAAGGATCGCGTGACGCATTTTCCAAACGAGCTCTCCGCCGGAGAGCGGCAGCGTGTGGCAATTGCCCGCTCGTTAGCCAACGATCCGGCGATCCTGCTCGCGGACGAGCCTACCGGCAACCTGGATAGCGTGAACGCGGCACGCACGATGGAGATTCTTCGCGGCATTCGGGAAAAGCGTGGCATGACGCTGGTGATCGTGACCCACGAGAACGAAATCGCCATGAGCGCCCCGCGCCACATTCGCATCCGCGACGGCAGGATCGAAAACGAAAGGGCCGGGGCATGAGGGCTGCGCGAAGCGTGAAGGCCTCGCGCGCGGCCCGGTTTGCGTCCCGGCTTGTGTTATTGACGGCCGCCGTGGTTCCGGCTCTGTGGGCACAGACAGCAAATGTCAACGATCTTTTCGCAATCGCTCGAAAGCAGATTGAGACGGCCGACTTTCGCGTGACCGGGCATCTGATTGCGATCGACGCTACTGGCGCGCGCGTAAGCTATCCGATCACCATCAAGACGCACTGGTTTCCCGGAGAGCTACGAGAGTTTGTCGATCTTGGTCAGCCGTCCTCGGTGCACGATTCCTCGGGGCACACCGACCTGCGCGAGCATATTCTATTAGAGATGCACGCAAACGGCGAACACACAATCCAAATCGCTCATCCCGGCGAGACATCCGCACATATTCTGCCCTTTGACAAGTGGGACACTCATCCGCTCGGTCCGGGATTCAGCTACGAAGACTTTCTTGAGCAGAGTTATTTTTGGCCCGGGCAAACCTCCGAGGGCCAGGCCAAATTTGGCGCGCGCGATTGCGATGTCATCAAGAGCACGCCGGGCCCCGCCGATCGAACGCACTACGCGCAAGTGAAAACATGGGTTGACCCCAGCATCGGTTTTCCCGTCTATATGGAAAAGACTCTCAAGGACTCCGAAACGGTGAAGGAATTCACATCGTACGGCGTGCACCAGGAGCAGGGTCACTGGTTCGCGCACCAGGTTGAAGCGAAGACGCGCGGCCAGCAGGGATCGACATTGCTGATTTTCGACCGCGGCAGCGCCAAGGCAAAACTTACCGCTGCCGATTTCAGCCCGGCCGTGCTCACACACTTCTAGGAGAATCATGCACGCCGTTCTTTGGATCGCCGCCGTCGCAGGATTTCTGGTTATCGCGGGCGTGTTGTATCAAAAGATCGGCAGTTGGCGCGACCGAAAGCGCTTCGCCTCTTCGGGGCGCTGGGTCACCATCGAGAATGGGGCCAGACTTTTCCTTCTTGAAATGGGGATGGGCGAGCCTACAGTTTTGTTTGAAGCGGGAATCGGCGCCACCCATCTCAACTGGTGCCACATTCAGGAGTCCATCTCGGATTCGGCTCGCACAGCCTCATACGACCGCTGCGGGTTGGGCTGGAGCAGCCGTGGCCGGACGGCCCGCACCCCCGGCAACATTGCCACGGAGTTGAACGAGATGCTGCACCGAGCCGGCCTCAAGCCGCCGTTCATTCTGGTCGGGCATTCGTTTGGCGGGCTGGTCATGCGCCGATACGCTTCGCTTTATCCAGAAGAGGTTGCCGGTGTCGTGCTCATCGATCCCATGCGCTGCGAACAATGGCCGCCCTTCGACCCCTCCAAACAATCTCAGATCGATTTGGGCTGCAGGCTGATTCGTTTCGCAATTCCAGTCGCTTCATCCGGCTTCGCGCGTCTGATGGTGAGCCTGTTGTTTTGCCGCGCAAGCCATCTTTCGGATCAGATCGTCGGAGCCGCAGGCGCGCACAAGCGCCACGTTCTGACCCGCATCAAGACCGAAGTGAGAAAGATGCCGCGAAAGGTGTGGCCGGCGGTTGCCGCGCACTGGTCGCGCCCCGGCTTCTACGCGGGAATCCGCAGCCATATTGTTTCAATTCCAGACACGGCAGCGGAAATGGACGCGACCCCGCCCATCCGTGAAATTCCCATTACCGTGCTTACGCCAGGCAACTCCACGCCGCTGTCGCAGGAGCACCTCGACCGCATTGGCAATAGCACGCATCAGGTCATCGCTCACAACAGCGAGCACTGGATTCATCTCGACGAACCGAACCTGGTGCTCGATTCCATCCGTGCCATGGTGGCCGCCACGGTGGCTGAGACCACCATCGCGGGCTAGAGCCCCGTTCGGCGCCGCAGCGCTCCCCGTCCCGTGCATCCCCCGCATCTTACCTCGCGCGTCAGCCGTCACATCTTTCTAACAACAGCCCCTCTAACCTGTAACAAAGCTCCTTCTTCATGGCTTTGTAGAGATAGGAAGGGCGTGCCCAATGGAAGTAAAAGTGTTGCAAGTTGAAGGCGTAAAGTTCGACGTTTTTGCGCGGAACCACAAGATCGCCTGTGATCAACCCACAGAGAACGGCGGCGCGGACTCGGGCATGACTCCGCCCGAGCTGCTGCTGGCGTCGCTGGGCTCCTGTGCGGCTTTTTATGCCGCGGAGTATCTCCAGACACGCAATCTGGCAAAAACTGGCGTCGAAGTCTCGGTGACCGCCGAAAAACTGTTAAAGCCGGCGCGGCTGGGCAATTTCAATGTCCTTGTCACAAGCCCGGTTGCGCTGACCGCGGAGCAAACCGAAAGCATGACGCGCTGCGTGCATCACTGCCTGGTTCACAACACGCTCCTGTCGCCGCCCGAAATTAAAATCGAGATTGCCGCCGCGGTCCTTCAGTAACATTCTGCTCGCGGGCGCGCGGTAGCCAGGACCTGTACTGGGACCCACCGCCATTCTCCTGTCCCGCCAACGCGCTACGAGATGCGCACGCTCTTGCCCCGCGAAAGCACCGCGGCCTTGCGGCGATCCTTCGAAGCGTGGTCGATCTTCTTCCAGAAGCCGATGAAGTAATCGATCGCCGAGATCGTGGAGACCAGCGCGGCAAAGTAGATGGCCGCGACGGCATACCAGTAGATGGGTATGGAAATGATGCCAATCTGCCAGGAATGCCAGCGGTGGGCGAGAACCGCCGAAGTCACAGACACAATCTGGACAACTGTCTTGAGTTTTCCCAAATCGCTGGCCGTGATGGTGAAGCCTTCAGATGAGGCAATTGAACGCAGCCCGGAGATGAGAAATTCGCGGCCGACGATGACCACCACGATCCAAACCTTAACCACCTGCGGGTTGTAAGCGACGAGCGCGACGAAAGCCGCCGTGACCATGATCTTGTCGGCCAGCGGGTCAAGCAACATTCCCATTGTTGTGATTTGCCCGCGCTTGCGGGCGAGATAGCCGTCGAGGCCATCGCTAATGGATGCGAGCACAAAAAGAATCGAGGCCGAAATCTCTTGCGCGCCACTCGGTCCCTGCCAGGGGAAGTGCGGCGACAGGATCCAGAGGAACAACGGGATCATAATGATCCGCGTCATAGTGATGGAGTTGGGCAGATTCATCTCGGGCCGCGCCACGCTCTCTCTTTGCTGGTAGCGTGACACCATTATTGCACCGGCGCAATTCCCCTGCTTTCGGCCTCCGCTGGGCTGCCGCGGAACCGGTTTCACCAAGTGGAACGGGAGCGATTGCTGATGCCCAAACGCTATGGTAATTTGATATAGGACCAAATCGGTCGTATATCAACTGGTCCCCCGGCAACAGCACTTTACCTTTTGCGTTTCGGGGGCTTTACCGTCCGCACCGGATCACGCGCCGGCCGCGGCTGATTGCCAATCAAGCAGCGGCCCCGATGAGCGTCTTTTGGCGAAGCATCATCAGGGCCGCTCAACCGGCAACTTGTGAGCTGACGGTTTCCCTAGGGCCTGTTAACACAACCTGGAATGAGCAGCGTTGCGAGCGAAAATGGGGTCAAACGAGGCGGAGGACGACGGCTGTGGCGACCCCACTGCCGAGGACGACAACGAAGTATGACCCAATTTTCGCCGCAACCCGCAGGGACGGGGTCAGTTTTGTCCATGTCTTTGTCGCTCGTCGCTTCAGTAACCAGCTACAGCGCTCTCCTCGCTCCTCGAACTGAACAAAACTGGCTCCCGTCGCTGCCATCCCAGGTTGTGTTAACAGGCCCTAGCATAGCGGAAACCTCAGCCACCATTCATCCCAGAAAGGAACATGATGGCGCGGTCTCCGCAGCCTTTTTTTGAAGTTCAATTTGAACAAAAGCCAGGTCGCAGGCACAAAGATCGCTCCAGCGAACCTCACTTTCATCGCCTCCTCGCGCAATTCTCACTTTGCCGCAGGCTGGCTCTGTTCTTCCTCGTGCTGCTTTGTGTTGCGCCGCGCACAGTGGCCGGCGCGCAGGAGCCACCGTACTTCATCACGTATTCTGACGCGCTGGAAGAACCGGGCAATCTCGAGGTTGCTCAAAAAGGAACAACCGGCTCCCCCAAGGATGCAAACGCGTTCTACAGCGCCACGCTGGAGCTGGAGTACGGGGCCAAAGCCTGGTGGACAACCGAGCTCTACCTGCAAGGCCAGGCAACCGCGAACGACTCCACCATTTTTACCGGATTCCGCTGGGAGAACCGCTTTCGCGTGCTGCCGACCGAGCACGCGATCAATCCCGTGCTGTATCTCGAGTACGAGGATGTGAACGGCGCCGACAAGAGCGTTCTTGAAGTGACCGGGCACGACGGCATTGCCAATTTTCAGGGGAAAAATGCTGCCGGCCGCGGCGACATCTCGCGCACCATGGAGGGCAAGCTGATTCTCTCAAGCAATCCGAAGGGATGGAACATCTCGGAGAACTGGATTGCGGAGAAAAACATGATGGGCGGAGCCTGGGAGTTCGGCTATGCCGTGGGCGCAAGCCGCCCGTTCGCGCTGGTCGCCGCGAGCCGGGCCTGCACTTTTTGCCGCCAGAACTTTAGCGCTGGCGCCGAGGTTTACGGAGGACTAGCGACGGTACACGATCTTGGTTTCAGCGACACTTCTCACTACGCCGGCCCGACGGTTCAATTCGATGTGCCCCGCGGGCCAACATTCCTCTTTTCGCCGCAATTCGGGCTTAGCGACAACAGCGCGGGCGTTTTGTGGCGCCTCAAAATCTCTTACGAGATCCAGCAGTTCCGCGATCTCTTCAGCAAGAAGGAGGCGCAATGAGAACTTCAAGAACTTTGTGGATAGCTTTGATTCTGTTATCGATCTCCGCAGCGTCTTTGGTCGTTGCCGACAGCTCGTGGTTGAGCAAGGTTCCTCAAGCGGACCGGCAGCGCGCAAACCCCTATGCGGACCAGCCGGAAGCGATCGCCGCCGGCAAACTGCTGTTTGAAGAGAATTGCGCAAAGTGCCACGGCAGCGATGCGGAGGGACGCCATGGGCGGCCAAGCCTGCGCAGCGAGCGCGTTGCGCGCGCAACCGACGGCGAACTGGCGTGGCTGCTCCGCAACGGGAGCCTGCGCAAAGGAATGCCTACCTGGAGTTCCCTGCCTGAGCCGGAACGATGGCAGCTCATTGCGTTTTTGCGCAGCCTGCCGCTCGGTGGCCCGCCGGCAGCCGTCAGCCGTCCATAGCCAAACCGAAAGGGCGCGGCCTACTTTTTCGCGGTCGCAACCGTGCGTCAGCGGATTCCTCGCTATTCCTTAGGACGATACGCCCAAATCACCGATTCGAAACCGTAGAGAGACCAAGTTGTGCTCGCGGGTGCGAGCTTCCTGAGCAGTGCCGATCCAGGCTCAAGTAGGATGCCGATAGTCGCGAGCGGCAACGGCCGATATCTCTTTGCAAGAAACTCGACGGCTAGTCCCTCCTGGGCAATCTTCGAGATCGTTTCCCCCCAATTGATCACCGTTTTATGCGTATGGTCATCGAAAAAGTTCAGTGTCCCCTTGCGCTTTGGGAAGCGGACGCTTTCCTCGCACGGGGTCGCGAGATAGAGCCTGCCGCCAGGTTTCAGGCACTTAATCATCGCAGCCAGCACGTCGACAGGAGCATCGCAGTGTTCAAGGTTGTGATTTGAGATGACAGCATCCATCTGATTCTGGAAACGCAGAATTGCGGAGGGAAATTGATCCGGCTTCGTCAGGACATACTCGTCCGCGAAGTCCTTTGAGCGCGCGTCTTGATTGTAATCTCCTACGTCCAGGCCAATGTAGTAGCAGTCGGGGCGATGAGTTTTGAAATACATCGGAGAATTATTCCCGCAGCCGATATCCAGGACGGTTGACTTTGGTGGCAGCGAGTCTACGAACGTGAACCTTCCGCGTCTCTTCGCCAATCGGTGAAGAAGACGGGGGACGTTATCGCGTGCAGCCGGAATCTCCTTTTTTAGCACCGTTTCGCTCAAGTTGTAAGGCTCCTGAGAGTATTGTGAAATCGGAGTCGCATTTACATCTGGCATTTCCATTTGGCTCTCCCGGCGAGGGCGGCGTGCCGACGGTTGCCGCTGACGCGATCTGTTTCTGAATTCGTTCCAGAGCCAAAGAACCAGACGCGACCGGCATCGGGCGTTTTGCATTGATGGATAACATCGAGAGAATCCCCGGAGCATAAGCACAAATCGAGATGCGTTTCATGGCGCTCACAGAGCTCATGGACATGACAAACTGAAACTAACGCAAGTGTGAATCAGTTCAGCTGTTCAGATGTCATTGAAGTGTCATTCGATTTTCGCTTTCCAGTTGCCGAGGTCGCCGGTTAGTGGCTGCCGTAATCTACCGGAATTCTTGCGCATCCCTGCTAAAGCGATTGATTGAATTACTTAATATCGATCAAAACCGTACGGATGGGTTCGCTGAGCGGATCGCGTGAAGCGCGTTGACGCCTTGAGTTTATTTTGGCTCACCCAAGACAGGCGGGCGAGAGTCCGCCCGTCCAGCAAACTTAGTGAGGATCGCCAGCGCGCTACGCGTAGAAGCCGCGCTGCTTGATGGTATACGCGACGCGATCGATCGCCAGCATGTAGGCGGCAATGCGATTGTTCACGTCGTGCGCATCGGCATAGCGCACCACATCGTCGAAGCTGTCGCGCAGAATGCCTTCCAGTTGCTCGTTCAAAATGGCTTCTTTCCAGAAGAATCCCTGGCGATCCTGCACCCACTCAAAGTAACTGGCGGTGACTCCGCCGGCGTTGGCCAGAATGTCGGGCACGATGAAGATGCGCTTCTCCGACAGAATTTCGTCGGCCACGGCGGTCGTTGGCCCGTTAGCGCCCTCGACAATAATGCGCGCCTTCACCTTGTCTGCATTGCGGCTGGTGATTACATTCTCCGTAGCCGCGGGAATCAGAATCTCGCAGTCGGCCAGCAGCAGCTCTTCGCTGGGCATGGCTTCGGCGCCGCGGAATCCAAGAATTGTATTGTTGCGATATTTGTACTCAAGCAGCTGATGAATATCGATGCCGCCTGAGTTGTACAATCCGCCGTCCCGTTCCGCAACGCCAACAATTTTGAATCCCTGCTCGTGCATCAGGCGCGCGGCATTCGATCCTACGTTGCCGAATCCCTGGATGATGACGCGACAACCTTCAACGTCCATGCCCAAATGGCGCAGGCTTTCGATGCACACCACCATCACACCGCGTCCGGTCGCTTCAATGCGTCCATGCGAGCCGCCGATGTTCAGCGGCTTGCCGGTCACCACGCTGGTCACGGTCTTGCGCATGTGCATGGAGTAGGTATCCATGATCCACGCCATGGTCTGCTCGTCGGTGCCCACGTCCGGCGCGGGAATGTCCTTCTCCGGACCGATGAACTCAATGATCTCCGACGTATAGCGCCGCGTCATGCGTTCCAATTCGCCCTTGCTCATGCTGTGCGGATCGCAGATAACGCCGCCCTTGGCGCCGCCAAACGGAATATTCACCACCGCGCACTTCCACGTCATCCAACTGGCCAGCGCGCGCACTTCGTCCAGCGTTACATCCGGCGCGTAGCGGATTCCGCCTTTGCACGGCCCGCGCGCCATGGAGTGCTGCACGCGAAAGCCGGTGAACATGTCGATCATGCCATTATCGAGGGCCACGGGAAAATGAACGATCACCTCGCGGGACGGCGACCGCAGCACCTTCCACAGTCCCTCATCGAGATTCAGCTTGCGCGCGGCGAAGTCGAAGCGAGCGCTCTGCGCCTCCCAGGGATTGATCTCCTGGTCCAACGTGACGTTGGTGGTATTTCCCGTTGCCATATGTGGTCTCCCTGTCCCGCCGCGTTTTTTTAAGTCCGCTTCTCAAGAATATAGTCGAGGCAGCGATCCGCGCCACGCCTGATCGCCCTGCTTGACATGTGCAGCACATGCAAATATGCTGTCAGCATGGCAAAGATGATTCAGGTGCGGAACGTTCCCGAGGCTCTTCACCGCACGCTCAAGGTGAGGGCCGCGACCATAGGAATGTCTCTTTCCGATTATTTGCTCGGGGAGTTCCGGGAAATCGCAGAGCGTCCGACGCTCGCCGAGTTCCGCGAGCGTTTGCATTCGCGCAAACCACTCTCTGCCACACTGGACACCCCGGCCCTTTTGCGCGAGGCGCGCGCGGAGCGATGATTGTGCTCGACGCCTCAGCGGCAATTGACTGGCTGCTGCAAACTCCCGCTGGAATGCGCATCGAGCACCGAATTTTTGCGCGCAGGGAAACCGTGCATACCGTGCATCAGCTCGATGTGGAATTTGCTCAAGTCCTGCGGCGTCTCGTTCGCAATGGGGATCTAACGAGCAAGCGCGCCGAGGAGGCAGTCGAGGACCTGAGCTCCCTGAGCGTTACCCGCTATCCTCCGGTACTGCTGCTCAAACGCATCTGGCGGCTTAGGCAGAATCTGAGCGCGTACGACGCAGCATACGTGGCCCTCGCCGAAGAGTTGAATGCTCCTTTGATTACGCGTGATCGACGCATTGCCGCGGCGCCCGGCCATCTGGCTTCGGTTGAGGTTTTTTGAACCGCTGTTGCTCCGCGGCGCCACGGCGACCGCATCGGCCGACGCGCACCAGCAGTTACACTTATGCTGTGAAAGCCTCTTCGCGATCAGCCCAGCCCAGCCGCAAGGAATTTCTGGACCTCGCCCGGACGCACACCCTTGTGCCCGTGTGCCGCACCCTGATGGCCGACCTGGAAACGCCGGTCTCAGCCTTTCTGCGCGCGGCCTGGCCGGAGCGCGAGTGTTTTTTGCTGGAGTCTGTTGAGGGCGGCGAGCAGGTGGGCCGTTACACCTTTATCGGCCTCACGCCGTTCAAGCGCATTGTGGCCCGCGGACGCAAAATCGCCATCACTGAAGGCCGCAAGACTACTTATATCGAGGGCGATATTTTTGCTGTGCTGCGCGACGCTCTCAGCGGCCACAAGCCGGCGCGCCTGCACGGGCTGCCTCCGTTCACTGCCGGAGCTGTGGGTTTTTTCGCCTACGATGCTGTTCGCCAAATCGAGCGCCTTCCCGAGCTGGCCAAAGACGAACTGCACGTTCCCGACGCCATCATGCTCTTCTTCGACGAGGTTCTGGCTTTCGACCATGTGCGCAAAGAGATCATCCTCGTGGTCACGGCGGATGTGTCGAAGGGCGCCGCCGCTGCAGCTTACGATCGCGCCGTCAAGCGTCTCGACCGGCTGGAGAGGCGGCTCGCGCAGCCGCTTCCGGACCTGGACCGGCGCAAGACCCAGCCATCGGCAAAGCTCAAAGTGAAGCACCGCACCACGAAGAAGGACTATCTGGCTGCGGTCAATCGCACCAAGGAGTACATCCGCGCGGGCGACGCTTTTCAGGTGGTTGTGTCGCAGCGATTTGACGTTGAGCCGGGCGTAGACAGCTTTCAGGTCTACCGCGCGCTCCGCACCGTCAATCCCAGCCCCTACATGTTCTTTTTGCGCTTCGCGCCAGATGGTCCGCTGGGCGCGAGGGCGGTTTACTCAGCGAAACACTCGTCCAAGAAATCTAAAGGTTCGGAGAACCTGCCACTGGAATTGGCGGGCTCATCGCCCGAGCTGCTGGTGCGCGTGCATCAGGGCAAAGTCGAGTACCGGCCCATCGCGGGCTCGCGCCCCCGCGGCGCTAACGAGGCCAAAGACAACGCGCTGGCCGAAGAGATGCTGCACGACGAAAAAGAGCGCGCGGAGCATGTGATGCTCGTCGACCTGGGCCGCAACGACGTGGGCCGCGTGAGCCGCTTTGGCAGCGTCAAGGTCGACAAGCTTATGTTCGTCGAGCGCTACAGCCACATCATGCACATCGTGAGCTCGATTGAAGGTCGCCTGCGGCCCGATCTCACGGCAATTGACGCGCTCCGCGCCTGCTTCCCCGCGGGCACGCTCTCCGGCGCGCCCAAAGTTCGTGCCATGGAGATCATCGAGGAACTCGAGCCTGCGCGGCGCGGCACGTACGGAGGCGCGGTCCTCTACGCGGATTTCTCCGGCAATCTAGACTCGTGTATCGCCATCCGGTCTATGTTGTCCGTTGGCGGCAAAGGCTCGGTCCAGGCCGGCGCGGGCATCGTCGCCGACTCCGTGCCCGAGCTCGAGCATCAAGAGTCGCTCAACAAAGCTCAGGCCGTGCTTCGCGCGATTGAGCGTGCGAGAGAGATGTAAAGACAGGGAACAGGGATCAGGGATCAATTCTTCGAGTTTTGATCGACGATGTGTGCCTTCTTATTCGCTCAATCTCTTGGTCCCCGTTCCCGCTCATTGTGCGGCGACCAGTCTCAGTGAGGGGCAGCGACCGCATCTGCGTCCTTTGAGGGAGATATCCACAACAGGAGGACGCAATGGATAAAGTGTGGGGGTGGACGAGAAACGGCCTGGCGCTCGCGGGAGTGCTAGCTTTGGGGTTCTGGCTTGGCGCGGGCCGCACGGTGAACGCGTCGAGCAACCAATCGAGTGGCGGCGACGTCGAATTCCAACTCACCGGAATCAAGCCGGAAAGTTCGCTGCTGGTGTATCAGCCGGGAACGAAGACCGTGTACGTCTATCAAGGAGCCACAACAGGGAATGACGCGCTGCAATGCAGCTTTATGTTTCAGCTCGACAAACCGGGAGGTGTGATCCGGCGTATTCCATGCGGGGTGCAGCAATTGATTCCGTAAAAATCACTCCGCGCCATCGAGAGAGAGAGAGAGGGTGCGGTGCTGATCCCTGATACGTGTTCCCTGCTTTACTCACTCCGCGCCGAAGATCCGCTTGAAGAAACGCCCGATACGGCGGAGGAATCCGGACTTTTTCTCCGTTTGAGACGGTTGCGTTGCCTGAGTTGCCGGCCCTGTTGCAGCCGGCGAAGCGGCTGGCTGCGGGATTGCGGCCGTCTGCGGCGCTGCTTGGCTGCTCTTGTAAACCAAAGTCGTGGAAGCCTGGCCGGCTCCTGCGGTTTCGTTGGCCGCAGTTGCGGGTGGCGACGTCGGCGCTAAACCCTCGCTCTCGGCCAGCGGAAACTCGTTGGCCTCGGACTTCGCCGGCGGCGGGCAACCGCACGATTCCTTTTCCTGATCAACGACTGTCTGCAGGCTGCCCTGCTCGAACATCACTCGCTGCCCCGGCTGCACGCGATAGAGCCCGCCCTCGAAGACGCTGGTCACGACTACATACGGCGCGTTCGCTCCGGCGTTATCCACGCAAGTGTCGCCATTGTCGCCGAGCCGCACCTTGACGTCGGCAGGGTTCGGCCCACCGATCATGATGCGGAAATAGGGCGTGAGCAGTGTGTCCGCGTTGCGCTCGCGCGCTGCGCTCGCCGCAAAACTCATCTCCACAGCGCCGTGATCGAGCGCGATTAGCAGGCCGGGAACATCGCCCGATGCAGCGCTTGAGTCCGCCGCGAGCTTCACCGTGCCCGAAGCACAAACGTTCATGGTTCCGCGGTAGGGCAACGTCACCCGGGCTGTCGCATCGCCGGCGGTGATGGTTCCACTGCCCGTGATGTACGCCCGGCCATTGAACGCCTGCATTGGCCCCGCAACAGAGAGCGCCGCGCCGGAAATGGATTTGTCGAGGGGAACAATGGCGACAGGGGAAGAACTCAACATAGGAGCCGCGCCGCTCGCAGCGGGCGGCTGGGCGGGAGCCGCGTCGCTTGCAGTGGTCGGCTGCGACGGCGCGACGTCGGGCCCGCTGGGAGTGGCTTGGGGCGCGGTTGGCGCGGCCGGGGCGGATTGAGTAGCGGGCGGAGTCTGAGGCGCCTGCGCCGATGCCTCCTGAGTAACGATCGCCGGCGTCGCGAGAAACGCTGCGCTTCCGGACAGTACGACCAGATGCCTTAGCGACCTAAACCAATTCGCGCGGCGCGTCAGCTTGTTCAAGTTGCTCAAGAGTGCGCTCCAAGGGGCGTTCAAAGCTGCCATTCGAGCAATGTTCGAATCGGCACGCATCGGTTACATGTCCAGGAAATTGCGAATCATCTGGTGGCCGCCTTCGGTGAGCACGCTTTCAGGGTGGAACTGCACGCCCTCGATGGGCAGGCTTCGATGCCGGAGGCCCATGATGACAGGTTCGCTTCCAGCCCCCGATCCGCGTGAGCGCGATCCGTTCCCTTCGTGCGTGTGCGCCGTCACGGCAAGCTCGGCCGGCAACGACTTCTGCTCTACGATGAGCGAATGGTAGCGCGTGCAGGTAAGCGGCGTAGGCAAGTTGGCAAAGATTCCTTTGCCGTCGTGCTCCACCGCGCTGGTTTTGCCGTGCATCAGCGTCTGCGCGCGAATAACTTTGCCGCCGAACGCTTCACCAATCGCCTGGTGTCCGAGGCAAACGCCCAAAATTGGAATTGGATTCGGCGCCTTCAGCGCCATGTGCAGAATAAGCGGCACCAGAATTCCCGCCTCGCCCGGCGTGCACGGCCCCGGCGAAAGCAGAATCCGCTCCGGCTTCATAGCTTCGACCTCTTGCGGCGTCACCTCGTCGTTGCGCCGCACTACAACCTCCGCGCCCAGTTCGCCCAGGTACTGGACCAGGTTGTAGGTGAATGAATCGTAGTTGTCGAGAACGAAGACCATGGTGAATTCCAGTGTAGCGCGGGGAGTGCCGCAAATTGGCGCTTCAGCTCGCCTGGCGCCGAGCTTCGTGAAAAAAATGCGGGCTGCTTGCGCCCGCTCGCACGCATCTGCAACACTGGCGAAGGTCGGATTCCATGGTGATTCATTTCCTGATTCATGGCCGCGTACAGGGCGTGGGCTTCCGCTGGTTTGTGCAGCGCGAGGCCAGCGAGCTTGAACTGCGCGGATGGGTGCGCAACACCGAAGACGGCGACGTTGAGGTCGTGGCTGCGGGCGACGCCGGCGATCTGGATGAACTACGCGCCAGCCTTCGGCGCGGCCCGCGAGGCTCGCGCGTCGATCGCATCGTCGAACACACGCTGGCCGATAGCGAAGCCGAAAGCCTGACGTCGTTCCAGATCGATGGGGCGTGGTGAAAATCGAAAGGAAAGTCCATGCAGCGAACGCATCGTTTCTTCGTTAGCGGTCTTGCCGCTTTGTATCTGGCGGGGTCTCTCGATATAGTTGCGATCGGTCAAACGGGAAAGAGTACGGATCTGGCAGAGACGATTTCCAGGGTTCGCGAAAATGTCGCATCCCTGCATAAAAAGCTACCGGACTTTATCTGTCAGGAAGAAGTCACTGTACGGGAAACCAAGAATGCCAAGACCGTCGAGGAAAAGCATTACTTATTATCTCTGCGAGCCGTGCGTCAACCGCAGGACCCAGCTAATTCGTTTTCGGAGTCGCGCGAGGTCATTTCCGCAACCATCAATGGAAAGGCCGCGAATGTGCATCAATACGATCCACCCATCCACTGGCTCCGCGGAGGATTTGCTCGGGATCTATTTACCTACTTCGACGAACTTACATCCAGTTGTTATGAATTCAAACTGGCAAGCACCCCTGGAGCGACAGAGAGTAACACCCTGGTTCTGGAAGTAACCCTCAACAAGAATGCACAGCCGCTTCCAACGGAGTGTGCGCATGTGCCCGCGGATCTCTCAGCTGCCAGGGTGTGGATCGACCTCAAAGCTTTCGAAGTCATTCGCATTCAGGAGAGGACCATGCACGAGGTGGCGTTCTCGACACCGTTTGCTCGTACCAATGGAGACTATACATCTTCTCCGGTCATTGAGTATTCTCCGGTCAGCATTCATGGCTCGGATTATTGGCTCCCGCGATCCAAGAGTGTGGATTTCATCAAGACCAAAGGTCAACTCAGTTTCTCTTATCTGAGCCACTACAGTGATTACCATAAATTCGAGACCTCGGTCACCATCACGACAAACCCGGAGGCGAAGTGAATCGGGCGTCCACTTCGGCGCCGTATTCCGCCCTCGAAAGATGAGCCAGACGAGGACGGCAGGTTTTGTTATCGGTTGAACGGGGATCATCGGTCAGCAGTCAGCGGCCAGAATTCTCACTCCTATTCCCTACTCCCAATTCCCTATTCTCTGCTCCCTGCTCCCTGCTCCCTGTTCCCTGTCTTATAGACTGTTAGCTGATCACTGACAACTGATCACTGACAACTGACTGAGGAGTCGAGCACTGCCATGGTGGAAACTGCAAAGCCTCTCAATGTAGACGATCTGAAAAAACTTGTCCGCACCGTGCCGGACTTTCCCAAGCCGGGGATTCTTTTTTACGACATCACCACGGTGCTCAAGGATAAGACCGGCTTTGCGCAGCTTATCGACGCGTTGGCCGCGCATTACATCGCGCGCAAGATCGACCTGGTGCTGGGCATCGAAGCGCGCGGCTTTATCTTTGGCCCGGCGCTGGCCTACCGTCTCAACGCTGGCTTTGTCCCGGTGCGCAAGCCGCGTAAGCTGCCTGCGCCCGTGGTTCGAGTCACCTACGATCTTGAGTACGGCTCGGACACGCTCGAAATCCACGCCGACGCCATCACGCCGGGACAAAGTGTTGTGCTGGTGGACGATCTGCTCGCCACCGGCGGCACCATGGAGGCCACGGTGCAATTGGTAAATCAATTGGGCGGCGTGATCGCCGGGCTTGGCTTTGCTGTTGAGCTCGACTTCCTGAAAGGACGCGAACGCTTCAAGGAATACGACGTCTTCAGCCTGCTGCACTACGACGAATAGCAGGTGCTGTGGGCAGAGCAACGCGCGGCGTCGCTTTTGGTTGAGATGGGTTTATTGCGTCTTTACCTTGCGCATATGAACCTCCCTCTACGGAATTGACCGTCTGCATTCTCTTCTCAGGATAGTCGACGGTTTTTGAGCGCTCCCGATCGATAGACAAATTAACGGGTTATATTTCCCCATTTGACTCTTCGGCAATTGCGGCGGCGCCATCGCTCGCGTCCTGAAACATTTGCGCGTCAGCAAAACGGTAGCCCACGTAGACATCGGTGAGCAGATACAGCGGGTTCGACGGATCGTCCTCGATCTTTTTGCGCAACTGCCTGACAAAGGTGCGCAGGTACTCCACTTCTTCCCGGCTTTCTGCGCCCCACACCGCGGTCAACAGCTTGGCGTAAGTCACTACTCGTCCCGCCCGGCTCATCAGGCAGTAGAGGATATCGAACTCCTTGCGCGTGAGGCGCACTTGCGCGCCGCGCTTGGTCACCGTCCGCTTGGCCGGCTCCAGGCGAATTTCCCCGATTTCAATCGGGGCATCTTCGGGCCGGGCCGGCGCACGCACGCGGCGCACAGCCGAGCGAATCCTGGCGATTAGCTCGCGCGTGCTGAACGGCTTGGTGATGTAGTCGTCTGCGCCCAACTCCAGCGCTTCGACTTTATCCTCTTCGTCGTCGCGCACAGTCAGCATCAGCACAGGCAGGCGCGGCGCAAAACTGCGGATTCGCTTTAGCGTTTCAATGCCGCCGATGCCGGGCATATTGATGTCGAGGAGCACAACGTCATGAGGCCCGGAGCGCAGCGCCTGCAGCGCCTCTTCGCCGCGCGAGGCCTCGGCCACCTGAAATCCAAGCTCCATCAGCGGCGGACGAATTGCGCGGCGGATGGCCGGCTCGTCATCGACCACGAGGATGCGAATAGCTGCCTGCATCATCAAGCGCTCTCTCTCTCCGTTGTCAACGGAATTGCGGCAAAGAACGTCGTGCCTTCTTCTTCATCGCTGGTTACCCACACGTAGCCGCCGTGAATCTGCGCCGCGCGCTTCGCCACCGAAAGCCCGATGCCCGTTCCTGGGGCGCGGTCAGCATACGTCGAGGAACGATAGTAGCGGTCGAAGATGCGCTCGCGATCCGACATGGGGATCATTGGCCCAAAACTGTGCACGGAAAAAATCGCTTCAGGCCCGGTAACCAGCACCCTTATCGTCACAGTGCTGCCGAAGTTGGAGTATTTGCATGCGTTGTCAATGTACTGGGTCAGCAGCATGTTCATCAACTCCTGGTCGCAACTCAGCACCAGGTTCTCGTCCGCAATTTGGATGGCAACCTTCATGCTTGCCAGACGGTCCTTGAGCGCGGCCACCACTTCTTCCACCAGCGTGCCCACGCTTACCTGCGCAACATGGATGGCAACCTCGCCAGCGTCGAGCCGCGCCGTCGTCAGCAGGCGGTTGGTCAACTCACCAAGCAGCCCGGCCTGCTCGTCGATCAGCCCCACCAACTCCGCCTGTCCTGGAGAGAGACGGCCCATCTCGCCCAATCCCGATGAAGCCGCGCGAATAGCAGTGAGCGGAGTCTTGTATGCGTGCGCCAGGCTGTCGAGCACCGTGGCGCGGAGCTGTTCCGTGCGGCGCTCGGTCTCGATTCGGCTCTCATTGGCAAACGCGCGATAGCGATCGAAGGTGATCGCGATCAGCGAAGCGATTGCGTTGTTGGTCAGCGGGCCGGTGTCGCCGCGCACCACCAAGCTGCCCACTGGCACGGAGCCCAGCCGCACCACGCGGCGGCCGATCCCGGTCTCCGGATCGTCGTCCGACGTTTCGAAGTAGTAAACGTTCTGCGCCATCTCCTGCGGGTCCAGGTTCCAGAATCCCGCCGTGTAGACGTCGTGCAGATCGGCGTCGAATACCGCTACCGCTTCAAGATTGAAGATTTCATGCACCAGCTCGGCCAGTTGCGGGCCCGGCTCCACGTGCAGATCCATCTGCAGGGTGCGTCGCGTGAATTCGTAAAGGTCCTCCATTTGCCCGCCGCGCGACTCGGCCTCTCGCGCGTGGTTGGTGACGCGCGACGAGAGGCGGCTAACGGTGAGCGCCACAAGCACAAAAACCAGCAAGGTTACGGAGTTGGCGGGACTGGCTGCCATCGACAACTCAGAATGCTGCACCGAAAACCAGCTCTGCGCCACTACAGCGGAAAGCGAGACAATCACGGCCTGCCAGAATCCGCACAGCAGCGCGGTGGGAACAACGATGAGCAAGTAAAGCAGCTCTGCTATGGGGAGCAGTCGTCCGGACCAATGCGCCAGCGCCGCCACAAGAATCACTGCCACGACTCCGAGCGCGCACTCCAGGACGAACAGAAGCAGGCGCAGGCCGGAGCCGCGCGGCGAGCCAAACAGAATCACCGATCTGGCTTGATCGCTCTGGGCCAAACTGCCACTCACCTTCTACGTGCGAAATGGCCGCGGCAAAACACTCCGCACCGGAACAATGGTCGAGCAAGGAAAATGAAATTTTATCAGGTCCTTCGCCTGCTCTTCACTGGCGAGCCCCCTCGGCGCTGCCGCGAAGCATTCGAATGTCCCCGCAATTTCCACAGAAGCAACAGCACCATCAGGCAGATGCAGCGGCATCATCCACCGTGGAATCAGCGCCTAAGAAATCTTTTATGTTCTTCATAGCTTCTTTATGCATCCTTTGCGTTACTAGTTGTAGTTCGTTTGAATCAATCTACGGCGCCTTTCACCACAACGCGATTGCCACTTTCTATCATTGGCAATCCAAACCTCAAGTGTGTGCATCGCACGGCCGATTTTTTGACGCCAGTTTCCGGCGCCCGAGGGATCGTGTCTAAGCGCGCCTTGAGAGTCCCAGGGGCCATTCCCATCACGCACAAATCTTTCCTTGGAGGTATCGTCTCGATGCACTCGAACACTACTGCAATCCTTCGATCAATTGCTGGAGCCGCGATGGTGATCGCAATCACGGCCGGTGCGCAGGCGCCGGCAACACCGCCGGCGGATTCAACGCCCACAGCCGCGCCGCAGGCTCCGCCAACTCCCCCAGCCGCGCCGACAGCGCCCGCCTCACCCACATGGAGCGTAGGCCCCATGGATTTGAGCGGGGTGGTTGACGGTTACTACAGCTTCAACTTCAACCGTCCCAACACGACTGACGGCTTCGACCAGATCAACCAGCTTTACAACTTCAACGATAAGACCGATCAGTTCGATCTGAGCATGGCAAAGCTTTCGCTGAACCACGACCCGGATCCGATTGGCGCGCACGTCGACTTCATCTACGGCCGCGCCAACGACCTGATCAACAACTCTACGACAAACACCACGGCTCCTACCTTTGTCGCCTCGCAGCTTCCCTATCTCGAGCAGGCGTACCTCAGCGTGAAGCCACCCAAGGCCAAGGGCTTCGAACTGGACTTCGGCAAATACGTCACATCGGCCGGAGCGGAGGTCATCGAGGCGATGAGCAACTGGAACTACTCGCGCTCGCTGCTGTTCGTGAATGCTATTCCCTACTGGCACTTCGGCGCGCGCACTTCGATGCCCGTGGGGAAGGTCGAAACCGTCGGATTCCAATTATTCAACGGATGGAATAATGTCTCCAAGTCGAACGGAGGCGTCTCCGGAGCCTTTACCAGCTCGTTAGTAAAGCCAAAGTATAGTTGGTACGCGAATTACCTGGTCGGCCCTGAAAACGCCAACACGGCAAGCGGGCTGCGCAACCTGATCGACACAACGGTGCTGTTCACGCCGCCCGGAAAGTTCAATGCATACGTCAACTTCGATTACGCGCAGAACCAGGACGCCTTCTACACCTGCACCACCTCCGAAAGCGGCTTCTGCGGCGACACCAAACTGAACAAGTGGTACGGCGTAGCCACTGCATTCCATGAGCAGGCGTCCACAAAGAATGCCATCGCAGGCCGATTTGAATGGTTTGACGATGCGAACGGCGTTCAAACAGGCTCTCCCGTCGGGAATACCCTCTACGAAGGCACCTTCACCTATGAGTACAAGTGGGTGGAAGGCGCGCTGATGCGCGTTGAATATCGCATCGACCATTCCAACAACCCGGATTACTTTAACAAGCTGGCAGATCATTTTACCCGCCAGCAACAGACTCTGACGGTGGCGTTCATCGCCTTCTTCGGACCGCATCGCTAGAAATGTTTCATTTCCTGGTTTTGTCCTGATGCGACTTTATTTGGTCCTGACGAGATGACCGATAGACTCGCGCTAACGCAGTCCAAACCGGGGCCCGCCCAAGCTTAACCAGGCAACAGGCAGGTCCCGCAGCAAGCCGCGGCAATGCTCGAAAGGTTCCCCGCCACCGATGAGCAGGCTGCCCATTTGAATTTGAGAAATCCCCGGGGGTAAGCCGCCGGGAGCCGCGAATACGAACTTCAAATCTCAGGAGAATGCTCATGGCAGATCAGAAAGCACCTCAGATGCAGGCCACCCTGGGCCTAACCGGGTTGACCAGCAACGCAATGGCGCTCATCGCCCCCGGCGCCTTCCTTTGGCTCACGTTTTACATCCAAGCCACCACGGGTGTCGCAGGCCAGCCGTCGACCGCTCCCGCGATGTGGATCGGAATCTTCGCCGCGCTGCTGCTTTGCCTGGCGACTGCGGTAGCCTACGCCGAGATTTCCAAGCTCTATCCCGGCACAGGCTCCAGCTACTACTACGCTGAGCAGGCCATGCTCTCCAAGGACGGGGCTTTTAAATATGCCCGCATCTCCAAGTTCATCGTCGGCTGGGGCTCGCACCTCTACTACTGGGTCTATCCCGGCGTGATGGTGGCCGTCACCGGCATCTTCTGCGGATACGTAGTTGGCTTCCTGTTTCCCAACTTCATGAGCGGCTCCAACCCTGGCCCACTTTTCATGGCTTTGGTTGCGGTTCTCTTCTCATTCTTTGTTGCCTGGATCGCGGCCAAGGGCGCAGGCGCATCGACGGCCGTCAACCTGGCCATCAATGTGGTCCAAATCTCCGCACTGGTGGTCTTCAGTGTTCTGGCCCTCGGCTATCGCGCCAACCATCCCGACGGCACGCCTGGCTTCCAGTACGACTCGCAATCGCTGGCGACTTACACCTACCAGTTCGCGACGGCCAAAGACGGCTCGACCATGCGCGATGCCAGCGGCGTTCCTCTGCCGCTGCTTGACGCGGCCGGCAAGCCCGTCCCGTTCGTCATCACCTACCCGACCACAGACTCGACCGGCAACTTCCTCACCCATCCCAATGCCGCTTCGGTGATTGGCGTGCACAAGCTCAGCTACATGTTTATTCAAGCGACGGTCGCCATTCTCATCCTCGTCGGATTTGAATCGGTCACCTCGATGGGAGGCGAGGCAAAAAATCCGACCAAACACATTCCCATCGCCGTTATTGCATCGCTGTTGATTCAGGGGTTGTTCTGCTACCTCTTTGAGTACTTCTGCGCTAATTACTTCCTCAACTCGGGGTATACCATGGCAAGCGCAACCGGTTCGGCGGCGCCCATCGGCGACATGATGATTATTGTCGGCGACGCGCTGCTTGGCCAGGGCCATGGCAAGTACTTCATGGAGGTTGAGGCCTTTACGGTATTCCTCGCGCTCATCGGCACGACGCTGGCCTGCATGAACACCGGCGCACGCGTCACCTACGCCATGGGCAAGGACGACGAGGCCCCGGAGCACTTCGGCATTCTCCACGCCGAGTCCCTTTCACCGCGCAAGGCCATCTGGACGCTGGCCTGGATCTCCGCGGTCATCGGCGTTGTGGCTGTCTCACTGGTCTTCGGCGACGCCAGCGCGCCCTCCGATGCCACCATTGCGGCTCTGCCTCACGGCCTCTTCTCCAGCTTCGGCTACCTTCCGCACGATACCCTGGCCAAGCTGCCCAACTCACTGCTGGCCATCACGCTCACATCCAACTTCGGCACCTTCATTCTCTACGCCCTCAGTTGCTTCCTGTGCATGGTGGCGTACAGTGGGCGGCCCGATTACAGCTTCCTGAAGCACACGCTGATTCCGGGATTCGGTTTGATCGCCAACCTGATCTGCATGGGCTTCTACGTGGCCGGCCCATTCTTCAACCTCGGCACAAAGATGGAGCCCCTTACCGCGCTAGGCATCGCAGGGATATGGGGCATCTACGGAGCCATCTACTTCCTGCGGTCTTCCAAGGCCAAGGGCAAAACGGTGCTGTTGACCTCCAGAAGTACCTAGAAAATAACACGTCAACCAAGTCAACAATCTGGGTGGATCCTCTCCTCGGCCTCGTTATGAGAGGCTGGGGAGAGGCGACCACCCATCGCTGTTTTTGGGGTTCGCACCCGAATACGTGTTCTGACATTTTTCAGATTTTTGTTCCTGATACCTGTTCTGATACTTGATAGAGATCGGCATCTCCCCTCATCAATTCCGCGAGATGCTTCACGCGGCGGCGCATATGTTGGACGTACAGTTCGGCCAGGCAAGCGACTTCGGTAAAGTCCGTACCAACAACGAAGACGCCATGGGCTCTTTTATCCCCTCCACGCGTCAGCAGGGACGCTCCCACGGCTTTCTCTTTGTCGTTGCCGATGGAGTCGGCGGAATGGATCTGGGCGAGGTGGCCTCGGCCACCGCCGTCTCGGTTATGATCGAGCAGTTTGCCAAGGCGCAATCGGGCGCCATGCTCATCAGCCTGCTGCCCCGTCTCATCGAATACGCCAATTCCGCTGTGCACGATCGCAGGCTCGAGCCCCAATACCGCGGCAAGAATATGGCCACCACCCTCGTCGCCTGCGCTTTGCGTTACGATCAGGCCATCGTCTCGCACGTGGGCGATTCGCGCTGCTATCTGGTGCGGAACGGCCAGGCCCGGCAAGTGACGCAGGACCACACTCTGGTCAACGAGCAGCGCAAGATGGGATTGATCTCTGCCAGCGACATTTCTTCTTCCGACGCCCGCCACGTTCTCCTTCGCTCCGTCGGGCCGGAAATGTTTGTCTCCCCGGACACCTCCGCCCTCAGCCTGCAGCCGGGCGATGTTCTTGTTCTGTCGACTGACGGCCTGCACGACGAGATGGGCGAGGCAGAAATCGCCTCGATCGCTTCGCAAAAAAAAGATGCTAACCAGATCGCGCACGACCTCGTCGCCCGCGCGGTGGAAATCGACGGCGGCGACAACACCACGGCGCAGGTGATCCGCGTGCGATCGGTGGAGCAGGTAGGAATGTATCGCGGCCGCCCTTACAGGCTGCCGGTTTAAGAGACTGGTTGCGCTTTTTCCCTGATCCTGAGATTCGAACGTTTCGCTGTCCTCCCTGCCTTACGCATTTTGATCCCTGCCTTACACAATCCTTACTATCTCCGGTGCTTTCACCCGGTACAGTAAAGAAGGCCCGATGGAGCGCGCAGCAAGATGAGTTATTACGACGTGATTGAGCCGGGAACTGAGCTGGATTTCTACCGCATCGACGCGCCTATCGCCAAAAGCGGCATGGCCACCATCTTCCGCGCCACCGACAAGCGCGACGGCCGGACTGTTGCTCTCAAAATCCCTCATCCCGACATGGAAGCCGATCCCATCCTCTCCGACCGCTTCAAGCGCGAAGCTGCGATCGGCGAGCGCCTCGTACATCCCAACGTCATGCGCGTTTTCGGTGGTGAGAAGCGTTCCCGCATTTACATGGTCATGGAGTGGTGCCCGGGCCGCCTGCTGCGCCATATTCTCGATGAAGGCCGGCTTCCCCAGGACCGCGCAATTCGGATTGCTATCGAGGTACTCAAGGCGCTGGATTACATCCACTCGAATGGTGTCGTCCACCGCGATCTCAAGCCGGAAAACATCATGGTCGATGACGACGACCACATCAAGCTCATCGACTTCGGCATCGCCGGCGACACGGCCTCGCGCCGCCTCACCTACGCCAACTTCACTACCATGCTGGGTACGCCCAATTACATCGCTCCCGAGCAAGTGAAGGGCAAACGCGGCGACGGCCGCACCGATCTATACTCGATGGGCGTCATTCTCTACGAAATGCTCACAGGCAAACTTCCCTTCTCCGGCCCCACACCCATGGCCGCCATGAATGACCGCCTGCTGAACCATCCTCTTCCGCCCAGCGTGGCCGATCCCTCTGTCTCGCCGCAGTTACAGGAGATCTTGTATCGCGCTCTGGAGCGTGATCCCAAGAATCGCTACGCTACCGCTAAAGAGTTCATCCACGACCTCGAACACCCCGATCAGGTCGGCGTGGAGGAACGCCCCGAACTCCTCCATTGGCAAAAGCGCAAATCACAGCTCTCCCGCAAGATTCTCTACTACACGGGGCTGGCGCTGATCCCGGTGGTGATTTTGATCGTGATGATTCTCATCTCGCGGTATCACTGACGCGCGAGAAGGATTTGAATGAGATCGAGCCGTCCGCTTGGTTGCTTCGAGCGGCCAGTATCACTTGTTGCTGGCCGTTATGTCCCACTGAGCGTATTCTGGGACTTTCGAGAGAACAGCACGAGCCAAGATCGATCTAAGGAGAAAAACCCGTGAAATCGTACATCTTTCGCGTGATTCTTGAACCGGACGAGCAGGCTTGGCGCGCTTACATTCCTGACCTTGAGGCAAAAGGCGGCGCCACCTGGGGCAAGACGCGAGAAGAGGCGTTGGGGAATATTCGTGAAGTGGCTCAACTGGTGATTGAATCGATGCTGGAGGACGGTGAACCGCTCCCGACGGGTATAACCGAAATGAGCGAACCGGTAGTTGCTGTCACGGTATGAAGGTGGACTACGCGCGCCTACGCTCAACGCCAGCTCGCCGCCTTGCATCCGCTCTCCACGATGACGGCTTCAACCTTCACCGGCAGAAGGGCAGCCATCGTCACTATCGGCATCCTGATGGCCGCCGCGTCACCCTCTCCTTTCACCACTCGTCGGACAGCTTTCCTCTGGAAACTCTCAAAAGCATTATCGAGATCCAAGCTCGCTGGACAGAAGCAGATCTGCAGCGGCTCGGATTGATCTGAAAGCGACTGAGGATCAACTCAGCTTCCGCTGACCAACATTCCCCGGCCGGCTTACTTTGGGCTTGCCGTTTTGATGCTCGCTTCGATTTCTTCAGTGAGCGCTTCAGCCGCGTCTATGCAGTCTTTGCGGCTCACGTCGCGATGCGTCACTACGCGAATCGCGTCCGGCCCGAATGCGCCCACCAGAACTCCGCGCGTCTTGAGCCGCGCTGCCAACTCACCCGCGCCCTTCCTCGCCATCAACCGGAAGATAACGATATTTGTCTCCACCGTCGCGAGATCGATGACGACTCCTTCAACGTGCGCCAGCGCCTCTGCTAGCAGACGCACATTGGCGTGATCCTCAGCGAGCCGCTTCGGGCCCTCTTCAAGCGCGATCAACCCCGCAGCGGCGAGCACACCCGCCTGCCTCATGCCGCCGCCTAATGCTTTGCGGTAAACACGCGCTCGGGCGATCAATGCCGCCGACGCCACCAGCATTGATCCAACCGGCGCGCCCAATCCTTTCGACAGGCAAAACATCACCGTATCGAAGCCGCGCGTCAGCGCCTTCACATCGACACCGAGCGCGACCGCAGCGTTGAAGATGCGCGCTCCGTCTAAGTGCGAGGGAAGCTTGTGCGCTCGTGCACCTTCCCAGATCTCCTCCAGAACTTCAGGGCGCGAGCAGCGCCCACCCGCCAAGTTTGCGGTGTTCTCAATTTCGATCAGGCCCGTTGCTGCGCGGAATCCTCCATAGGGGCTGATCGCCGGCTCGATGTGCTTCCACGTCAGAATGCCGCCCTCGGCCGGCACGGCGCGGATCAGGCAGCCGGAAAAGACCGCCGTCGTCGCCATCTCGTAGTCGAGAATGTGGGCCCGCGATTCTGCAATCACTTCCTGGCCGGGCTGCGTCAGCGCGCGAATCGCAATCTGGTTGCCCATGGTGCCAGTAGGCACAAACAGCGCCGCCTCACGGCCAAACGTCTCCGCCGCGCGCCGCTCTAACAAATTAACGGTGGGGTCCTCGCCGTAAACGTCGTCGCCAACCTCGGCTGCGGCCATCGCCGCGCGCATCTCCGGCGTCGGCTTGGTTACGGTGTCGGAACGCAAATCAATGATGCCTGCCAAAGCTTCTCCACTTCCCTTCCATCAGGGTTCTAAGCAACGGACCGATGAGTCCCAGCGCGGCGACTGCAAATATTACCCCGTCGACCGTCTCTCCGAGCCTTCCTCCGATTGCGTCTCCGACCAATCCGGAGCAATAGATTAAGGGAATCGAAAACGCACCGAACGCTCCAAAAAAGAGCGCTGCCCTCCGCTCTTTCTTCTCGAAGTTATCCAAGAAGAAACGGAGCAACCAGCGCGCCGCGAAATAGAAAAGTAAACCGATCGGGACGCAAAACAAGAGCGCAATTGAGATGGGCATATCGTCCGCCGTTCCCTATTCCCTGTCCCTTATTCCCTGCCTTTAAGGTATCTCCTTCATCGGCAGCTCCATCACCGGAGTGCGCTTGCCGTCCTTCTCCGCATAGGCCCATAGGCCGTGAAAGTTTGCGCGGATTCCCGGCTGTGCTTTCAGGAACGCGCTCATCACCGCAGTCGCCTCCGTGCGCAACGCCGCAGGGTCGGTCACGCCTGTTGACTCATACGCCACGCCCAGATCGGGCTCGTGCAGCGAGGCATCGAGTCCCACCTCATCGATCTTCCAGGTGCGGTCGCCGTCGGGCAGCGACAAGGGAAACTGGCTCTGCGGCGAAGGCGCGATCAGAGACTGTTCCTGGTGCAGCTTCTGTAAATTCGGCGAGGAGATAAAATCCACCGGCAGCAAAAGGTAGCGCGCAGCGTCGTAGGCGAACCACGCGGACCACGGATCGGGTTTGGGATCGGCAGCGGCCCAATGCCGCGCGCGCACCCAGTACCAAACGCCGTCGTGCCCATCGAAGACTCCCGGCCGTACCGTCAGCCCGGCAAGCTTCCACGAGGTTGCAGCGCCATCCCACGCCAGCACCAGCCCTACCTGCCCGGCCAGCGGCGCGCCAGCCGCATCGCCCAGCACCACGGCGTAGCGCCCCGGCGGCAACGCTGTCATATTAATGGTCACGGTGAGCGATCCCGTCGAGTTGGAGCAGAAGAACTGCGTGTCGGCAGTTGCGGTCTGGTCGCTTGCGTCTAAAAGATATACATCGCGCAACTTGAATTTCCCGCCCTTGACCAGCGGCGCGGCTTGGTCGGCCGCAGCGCGAATGCCCTCCCATTGCGAAGCCTCCTGCGGCAGCAGGTTAGCTTGCAGCGTGTTAAAGTCCTGCGCCATCACGGCGGTCGCCATCCGGCCCCCGGCCGTGGACAGCGCATCGCGGTCGAGCGAACCCAGCTCGGCTGTCGCGGTACAGCTCGTCGCCCGGCTTTCGAGCGGCGCAAGCAACAATGTCGACGCTATTACAATCCACCATCCGATGCGCATTCCCGCCAGCATCCTCTCCGCCTGAAGAATCTTTGTTGAGCCCACTTTCGAGCGTCCATCGGCCACTGCTAGTCTATTACCTAGAGCAGCCGGAAAGTAGTCCAGCAGCCGAGCGCCGCGGCCTCTCGCGAGAACACGGCAGCACCATTCGACTTTGACCGGCCGCGGCCTGCTACTGAAATAGACTCGAAGGAGGCGATTCCGATGCTTTCCCAATCATCGCCGCAAGCGGAATCTTCGCTCGACCTTGCGTTTCGCCTCCGATCAGGGCACAACTCAAGGCACAACCCGCGCAGGCCGGCCGTCTCCCTCGTCCTTTGCGCGGTTTCCTGCTTTTTTTCCGGCGGGTTCGTCAATCTTCAAGCCGCTGGGGCTCAAACTGCTGGCGCTCAGCCCATTCCGGCTCAAACCAATTCAACGTCCTCCTCGCCGGCCTCCACACCTACTCACAAATCCGATTATCCTCACAAGAAATCCGCACACAAGAAATCCGCCGCAGTCGTCGCGCCTGCGCCCCAGCCTCCTCCGCCGCCCGCGCCGGTGGCACCCCCGCTTCCCAATTGGCCAGCAAACGACCTGCCCGCCGCAGCATCGGTGGTCTATGACAGCCGCGGCCTGATGGTCGTCGCATCAAATTCAAGCCTGGCGCAGATTCTGAAGGAAGTTTCGATCGACACTGGCGCCAAATTGGAAGGAATGGGCGCAGATCCGCACGCGATGGACCAGCGGATCTACGGCACCTATGGCCCGGGGCCGGCGCGCGATGTGCTCAACCAGCTTCTTGATGGCTCCGGATTTAACGTCTTGCTGATTGGCGACCGCGGCCAGGGCACGCCGCGCCGGATTGTGCTGAGCCCACAGTCCGGCGGCGGTATGCCAAACACCAACACGGCCCATAACACCCCAGCTCAGCCGAGTGCGGACGACAACGACTCGGACCAATCGCCCCCCGAAGCGGAGCAGGAGCAGCCACCCCCGCAGCCGGTCCAGAACCCTTCAGTGCCCATGCGCACCCCGCAGCAGATGATTCAGGAGAGGGAACGTCAGATGCAACAGATGCAAAATGGCCAGCAAAGCCCGCAAAACTGACGCAAAGCCAACGGTGCGGGCCCATAGCCTGTCTGCTGGGCCGCGCGCGAATTTCTACTTTAGCTCTGAGATTTGAAAACTGAAAGGCTGCTTATTACGAGGTCCGCGCGGCTTCGGTTTGCGTCTTTACTGGCGCCGGCGCCGGCGATTTGCGAGGGCGGATGAACGCAAAGGTCGCGCGCAATATCGCATAAGCCGCGAGAATTCCAAAGGCCATCGCGCCCAGTGAGGCACAGATCAACATTGCCAGGTTCAAAACATCAGCCATTCCAAATCGCCTCGGGGATCATCGGTATTGCTTGCCGCTAAGTGTATTGACGGGCGTAGAAAGAATCTTGTTTCGCCGCGCAATCATCTATGAGATTGTCGCAGAAGTTTTGCTGCGTTGACCCTCGTTTCTGTTGGCAAATAGAATACCCCTAGAGCTTTGTTTTCTGTTGCTCAACCGGCACTGCTTGAAACTCCAAAGTACCCGCCTTCTTCGATCTACCCAACCATGGCTATCACACACATTTCGGTGCGTGGGGCGCGCCAGCACAATCTGCGCGACATCAACGTGCGCATTCCCCGCAACTCCCTCACGGTCGTAACCGGTCTCTCCGGCTCGGGCAAAAGCTCGCTCGCCTTTGACACCATTTACGCCGAGGGTCAGCGCCGCTATGTGGAGACGCTTTCGGCGTACGCTCGCCAGTTTCTCGACCAGATCGAGCGGCCTGACGTGGACTCCATCGAGGGCCTCAGCCCGGCCATCTCCATCGAGCAAAAAACCACCAGCCGCAGCCCTCGCTCGACCGTCGGAACCATCACCGAGATCTACGACTATCTCCGGCTTCTTTTCGCCTCGGTGGGCACCCCGCACTGCCCCAACTGCGGCCGTCCAATCGCCCGCCAGACCGCCGACCAGATCGTCCAGCGCATCCTGGAACTGGGCCGCGGAGAGCGCGCCACGATCATGGCGCCGATCGTTCGAGGCCGAAAGGGCGAGTTTAAGGAGTTACTGGATCAGCTTGACCAGCAAGGCTTTCGCGCTAGAGTTGACGGCGAGATAACCGACCTTTCCGAGCCGCTCTTGCTTGACCGCCGCAAGAATCACACCATCGAGGCCATCGTCGATCGCGTGCTGCTCAAACCCGCTCCTACCGCTACCGACCTGCCCGCGACTGCGGCCGGAAAGGCTCCTGCCGGAACCGAAAAGTCGTCCGCCGGATTGAAGCCTCCTGCCGAAAAACGCTCCGTCGAGGCTCGCCTGAGCCAGGCCGTGGCCAAAGCACTGCAGCTCGCCAACGGTCTCGTCCTGGTGGGCTTCAGCGAGGGCAACGAGCAGTTGTTCTCGTCGTCTATGGCCTGCCCCGATTGCGGGCTTGACGTGCCCAAGCTGGAGCCGCGCAGCTTCTCCTTCAACTCCACCTTCGGCGCATGCCCCAACTGCCACGGTCTCGGCTCGCTCTATGACTTTGACCCCGCCAAGGTCATTACCGACTGGTCAAAGCCGCTGCTTGATGGCGGCCTCGGTCCCGGCTCATCGTCGCAATACCTCATCAAGCTCATCCAGCTCGCCGCCGAGCGTTACAAAATCGACCTCAAGCTCCCGTTTGAAGATCTGCCGCCGAAGCAGCAGCACATCCTCGTCTACGGGCCGCCCAAGGGCGAAGCGCCGCGCACGGGTTTCCACGGCGTCCTCGCCTACCTGCGCGACAACCTGGAAGAGGCGCGCAGCGACAGCTATCGCGAATACATGATGAACTACATGTCTGCCGCGCCGTGCCCTGTGTGCCGCGGCAAGCGCCTGCGCCCGGAATCGCTCGCTGTTAAGGTCGGCGGCCTTTCCATTGCCGACTTCACTGCTCTGCCGCTCAATCGCGCGCTCTCGGCGGCCATCAATCTCAAGTTCACTGAGCGTGAGGCGCTGGTCGCTGAGCGCATCCGTCGCGAGATTGCTGAGCGGCTCGAATTCCTCTGCGCCGTGGGCCTCAAATATCTTTCGCTCGATCGCAACGCTGCCACGCTCTCTGGCGGCGAGGGCCAGCGCATCCGGCTCGCAACGCAGATTGGCTCGCGCCTTCGCGGCGTCCTCTACGTCCTCGATGAACCTTCCATCGGCCTGCATCAACGCGACAACAATCGCCTCATTCAAGCTCTCGAGCGACTTCGCGACCTGGGCAACACAGTACTCGTCGTCGAACACGACGAAGAGACTATTCGCCACGCGGATTACGTGCTCGATCTCGGTCCCGGAGCCGGCCGGCTTGGCGGCAGCGTAGTCGCCGAGGGCACGCCTGAACAGATCATGGCCTCGCCCGCATCGCTCACGGGCCGCTACTTGAGCGGCGTCGAAACGATGCTGCAGCGTGCCAAGCCGCGCCCGCTCACCGGCAAATGGCTTTCCATCTCCGGCGCGCGCGAGCACAATCTGCACGACCTGAACCTCCGCATTCCTCTCGGCCTCATGACCGTCGTCACGGGCGTGAGTGGCAGCGGGAAAAGCACGCTGGTCAACGACATTCTTTACCGCTCGCTGGCGAAGACGATTTACGGCTCACGCGAAGAACCCGGCGCGCACGACGACCTTACCGGCGCGGAGCAGATCGACAAGGTGATTCGCATCGATCAGTCGCCCATTGGCCGCACGCCGCGCTCGAATCCCGCAACCTACACGCAGGTCTTCTCGCCCATTCGAGATTTGTTTGCCATGCTGCCCGAGGCGCGCGAGCGCGGATACAAACCCGGACGTTTCAGCTTTAACGTCCCCGGTGGCCGCTGCGAGGCCTGCCAGGGCGACGGCCAGCGCCGCATTGAAATGAACTTCATGCCCGACGTGTACGTGCAGTGCGAAGTCTGCAACGGCCGCCGCTACAACCAGGAAACGCTGGCGGTGAAATTCCACGGACACTCCATCGCCGACGTTCTCGACCTCACCATCGAAGACGCGCTGCCGTTGCTCACCGACGTGCCACAGGTGCGCCAGAAGCTGCAAACGCTGGTCGATGTCGGCCTGGGCTACGTGCATCTCGGCCAGAGCGCGACAACACTTTCCGGCGGCGAGGCGCAGCGCATGAAGCTGGCGCGCGAGCTTTCAAAGCGCCAGACCGGCAAGACCCTCTACCTGCTCGACGAGCCAACCACCGGCCTGCACTTCGACGACGTGCGCAAGCTTCTCGAGGTTCTGCATCGGCTCGTCGATCTCGGCAACTCCGTAATCATCATCGAGCACAACCTCGACGTGATTCGCAACGCCGACTGGGTCATCGATCTCGGCCCTGAAGGTGGCGAAGACGGAGGCCACATTGTTGGAGAAGGCCGGCCGGCGAAGATCGCCGCCACTCCCGGCTCGTATACAGGCCAGTTCCTCAAGCGCTATTACAAATTGTCGGACGGCCGCCTAGCGCCGGTCGAGCCTGAAGAAGAAGTCGTCCTGGCCGTAAACGGCGTCGGCCTCACCGTCTCCTCATTGGAGTTGGTTGGCACCGATCTTAAAGCCGATCCTCAACGCACCTCTCGGGCCAACGGTAAACGCGCGCAGCAAGGCACTCCGACCAAAACAGCCGGCCGCCGCATAAAGAAGACAGGACGCCCATGAACGACTTCCCCAAAGAAGAGCCGCGCGAGGCTACGCCCGAGTCCGAATTTGGCCCGACAGATGACGCTGCAAGCTCCGCGCCAGCGCCGGCTCGCCCTGCCGGCGAAGAACAGCCCGACAGTCTTATGCGGGCCGAGCCTGCGTCCACATATATTACGCCCAGCGAAATCTCGCCCGCCGCGCCTTTGCAGCCCACTCCCGACTCGACTTTTGTTTCGTATGCGGCGCCGAGCTTGACGCCGATCGCCCCACCCGTTGTTGACACCGAGCTCTTCCAGTCCTTTTACCAGCCTCCTGTTCGGCCGCCCGCGCGCATCCCGCACTTCGGCCACGTCGCCTTGCTCATCCCCATCGGCGGCGTAGCTTTCATCTGTACCATCGTGGCGCTGTTTTTTCCCATGCGTTTCCACTGGTTCGGCTGGAGCCTAAACACTCAGGCAGCGGCCACCAACGTCCCGCTCCTTCTTGCCAGCGAAGCGATCCTCTATCTCGTCACCTTTGCCATCAGCTTTTTCGTCTTCCCGCACTTTTGGAATAAGAGCTTCTTCGCGGGGCTGCAATGGCGCGGAGCGGTTGCGCTGCATAGATTCTGGCCGCTTGCAGCAACGGCCCTGGGCTGCGCCGGGCTCGCAGCACTCGATGAAGTGCTCATGCCCGGCCCCTCGAATGCGCCCATTGAAAAGATGATGAGCTCTACGGGAGCCGCGTGGCTGATGTTCGCCTTCGGCACAACCATCGCGCCTTTCTTTGAGGAGATGTTCTTCCGCGGCTTTCTTCTGCCCGCGCTTTGTACGGCCTGGGACTGGGCCTGTGAGCTAATCGCTCACAGGCCTGCGCCGCCGCTCGACGCCAACGGCCATCCTCAGTGGTCCTTCCCCGCCATGGCAGTCGGCTCCGTTCTCACCAGCCTCCCCTTCGCCCTGCTTCACGTCGATCAGCAGGGTCATGCGCTGGGACCGTTTCTTCTCCTGATTCTTGTCAGCCTGATTCTCTGCACGGTGCGCCTCAAAACCAGATCCCTCGCCGCGAGCACGCTGGTCCACGCCACCTACAACTTCATCATCTTTTCGCTGGCTTTGGTCGGCACTGGCGGCTTCCGCCACTTCGACAAGATGTAATATCAATGCGAGTCAAGGGGCGAGATTCGGCTGCTGCCTCAACCACTCGCCTCGTTCCTGCTCTGTTTGTTCGATCTGGCCACACAAATGCCACAAGACCTTGCATATCGTCGATTTTTGCTGGCGCTGGCACTTTGCGCCGTATCCGTCTTGGCCTGCATCTGCTATCTCGACCGCCCAGCGGCAGAGTTCTTTAACTCTCATGTGAGACCGTTTGACCTTTGGATCTGGTTGAACCGTCTGCTCGCACCCCTTTTGTTGATTCCCGTGGTTGCGCTCCTCTTCCAGTTCGGCGCGGGCCTATGGCTGCTCCTTGGCCGGCGGCTAGCGTCCTGGACCCAAACATCGTTGCTCTATTCCTTCGGAACCATCTGGGCGATATCTGCGGAGTTTGTCTTTAAACAGATTTTCGGCCGCGGATCGCCCGACCCAACCTATCTCGCCAACCATCTCTACGCATTCAGACTCTTCCACGCCAGCGAGGGTTGGACATCCTTCCCTTCTGGAACCGCAACCATCGCGCTGACCGTCGTTACAATTACCTGCCTTCGTCATCCACGCTGGCGCCTCGCTGTCTCCATACTGGCCGGTCTCGTGTGTATCGGAGTTACGATCACCAACGGTCATTGGCTGTCGGACGTGATCGCGGGTATGTTTCTTGGTGCTACCATCGGCTGGATGACCGTGGCCATATCCGGCTCCCGCCAGGATGCTCAACACCACAACGACGCTGCGCGTACTGTTCGCCAAGCGGTACGCGATTGAGGGCCTCAGATCCGTTGCCGCCTCCGCTAAAATAAAATCCAATGACGGATTCCACTCACAGGCAGCAACTGCTCGAATTGCTGGCCCGCACCAGCTTCAAGCTTGGCCAGTTCAAGCTTTCCTCCGGCGGCACAAGCGACTACTACATTGACTGCCGCACGACGACTCTGCACGCCGAAGGCGGCCGCCTGACCGGGCACGCGATCCTCGAATTGCTCGAAGCCAACAAGATTGAAGCCGAAGCCGTCGGCGGCCTCACCATGGGCGCTGACCCGATCGTCTCTAATGTCGCGACCGCCAGTGCCTGGCGCGCGCAGTCGCATCCCAACGCGCCTCTGCTTCACGGCTTCCTGGTTCGCAAGGCCGAGAAAGCGCATGGCACAGGCCGCCGCATCGAAGGTTTCTGCCGTAAAGGCGCACGAGTCGTCATTGTCGATGACGTCTGCACCACCGGCGCATCTACCATCGCCGCCATTGAGGCCGCGCAGGAAGCCGGTATGGTCGTCGCCGCAGTTGTCTGCATTGTCGAGCGCGAAGAGGCCGCTGGCCGCCCGGCCGTCGAGGCTGCTGCTCACCCCGCGCCTTTTTTGCGCCTCTTCACTGCAAATGACGTCCGCACGGAACATCTAAAACAAGTCCCGCCGGAGCAACCTTCGATCTCCCGAGATTGACATGCGTTACGTAACGCATTACGATAGTGTGTGATTCAATCGTTTCGTCACCGGGGCCTGAAGCGACTATACGAGGAAGATGATTCACGGGGCGTGTTGGCAGAGCACTTGACCAAGCTTCGAAACATTCTGGCTCGCTTGGACGCCGCCTCATCGCCTGAAGACTTAAATCTCCCAGGTTTTCGGCTTCATGCGCTTAAGAGAGATTACAGAGGATTCTGGGCTGTGACGGTGCGGGCCAACTGGCGCGTGATCTTTCGATTCTCTTCCGGAAACGCCATTGATGTGGACTATCTCGATTACCACTAAGGAGCTTCCAAAATGCCGATGAAGAATCCTCCCCACCCCGGAATGACGGTCCTGGCCGAATGCATCGAACCGCTTGGCCTGACCATCACGCACGCTGCGCAGGCTCTGGGAGTAACGCGCACCACGCTTTCTGAACTGGTCAACGGCAAGCGCGGCATCTCCGCCGAAATGGCGGTCAGGCTGTCAAAAGTCTTCGGGGGCAGCGCCGCTAGCTGGATCACGCAGCAGGCGCACTACGATTTGGCACAGATCCCGGCTGAGCGGATCAAGCTCAAGCGGCTCGCCGCTGCATAAGTTCGTTCGCTTCAACTATTGTCACTGCTCGTTTGTTGAAACGAAAAAGGGCAGACCCGCTTGGGCCTGCCCTTCGTCTTTCCACAAGAAACAATGATCCGGGGAAACGCTTGTGTTATTCGGGAACTGGTGACGATGTAACCTGACCGGCCGGCGAGCTGGACTGCCCAGTCGTCGGCTGACCTTGCGCTGGCGCCCCGCCGTTCATGTTCGAGAGCAACTGCACCTGCACGCGACGGTTTTCCTTGCGCCCTGCAGCCGTGTCGTTCGAAGCCACATACTGATCCTTGCCGATACCGATCAGATAGAAGCGGTGCGGAGCAACGCCGTATTTCGCAGCCAGATACTGCACCACCGCATCCGCGCGGCGCTGGCTCAGGTCGTAGTTGTACTGCGCCGAACCAACCGAATCCGTTCCGCCTGTCACTTCAAGGATGTAGCTCTTCGCAGAACCGAGCGAACCCGCAAAGCTGTCCAATTGCGCCTTGTCATCGGTGGTGAGCAACGCCTTGTCAAAGCCGAAGGTCACGGAAACCGCAGCCACCTGCTTGTAGTTGTCCAGCCCCTTCACCACGCTGTCCAGCGAGTCGGCGCGATGCGCCACGTCGTTGGCTGCCGTGTCGGCGGTGTTTGCAGCGTCGCTGGCGGCCTGCGCGCTCGTCTGGGCCGTGTCGGCGGCGCCTTGCGCATGCGCAATGCCCGCCATCGCGCGGTCATTCACGTCGTGGGCCGCTCGGTTATTGGCTGCGGTCTTCTGCTCGAGTTGATCGGTGTGATCGATGATCGGCCCCGTCTGCGTCCGAACGTAATTCTTTGTGGCGCATCCCGCCACGCCAAACGCCATCAACGCCGCTGCCGTCAACGCAAATCCAAATCGCTGCATTTTCATTCTCCTCACCTCTCCATTCCCTGCCGGCGCGTTACGCGCTCTTCCGCCTGGAAGGGGTTCTGTTTTCCGCCTTTCTAAGTGCACGCCGCCATCCAATCGGGAGCGGCCATGCAACGCGTTGAAAACTAAGAAGATTGTCGGGCGGCTCACCCTGTTCCGCACAGCCCGAAACCATGTAATTTTTACCCTTCCCGGTAAGCTTTCCCTGATCTTCACGCACCGCGGCAAAAGCCGCGTCCGCATTTTCCTTGCGACTGTTTGCGTATCCCTGTTGATCGCTTTTCCAGTTTGGCTCGGCCTATCAGGCTCGCCAATTCTGGCACGTCAATCTCTCGCCGCATCAATTCCCGATATTCTAGGAATTGGGCCGCTGTGTATCGGACCCGTATCAGACTCCACGTCCAACGATCGCGATCCCCAAGAACGCGTCAAGAACCCATATGGATCTCTACGACAAAATCCGTACCCTGCCGACGCAGCCCGGCGTTTATCTCTACAAAAACGCCGAGGGCGAAGTTATCTATGTGGGCAAGGCCAACAACCTGCGCTCGCGCGTGCGCTCGTATTTGCTTGAGGCTTCGCAGGCAAACGCAAAAACCGGCTCGCTGATGCGCGAGGCCGTGGACATTGAAACCATTCTCGTCGCCAACGAACATGAAGCTCTCGCGCTCGAAAACAATCTGATCAAACAGCGCAAGCCGCGCTTCAACATTTTGCTGCGCGACGACAAGACCTACCCCTACGTCAAGCTCACCCTCGCCGACCGCTTCCCCAAAGTTTTCGTCACGCGCCGCCTGCGCAAGGACGGCTCGGCTTATTACGGCCCGTACTTTCCGGGCAATCTCGCCTATCGCGTAGTCGAGCTCATTCACCGCAGCTTCCTGCTGCCCAGTTGCAAGGTCGATCTCTCGCGCTACCATCCGCGCGCCTGCCTGCAGTACTACATTCATCGCTGCCTCGGCCCCTGCGTCGAGGGCCTCACCACTCCCGACACCTACAAACAGGCCGTCCGCGATGCGCAGCTTTTCCTCGAGGGCCGGCACGCCGAGCTAGAACGCACGCTCACGGCACGCATGAAAGCTGCTGCCGAAGCTGAGCAGTTCGAGGCCGCTGCGCGTCTGCGCGATCAGCTCTCCACGGTGCATCAACTCCAGGAAAAGCAGCGCATCGCCACTGCCGAGCTCAACGATGACGCCGACGTATTCGGCTATCACTTTGAGGACGGCAGCCTGGCCGTGAATCTCTTCCACATGCGCAACGGCAAAATCGTCGACCGCCGCGAATTCTTCTGGGAAGATCTGCCAAGCCTTCTCGAAGCAGTCAGAGAGGACCCATCTGACGGACCACGAACCGAGGGTGCCCCATCCTTGCCGACGGCTTCATCGTCGGCAAGGGTGGGAAAGCACGACACCCAGCCAGACTCAGACAAAGCGGAGTTCAACGCCGGCCACGTCTTCTCCGCGCTTCTCAAGCAGCTCTACATTGACCAGCAGTATGTTCCGCGCACCATTCTTCTGCCTGCTGATTTCGATGATCGCGAGACGCTTGCCGCGCTGCTCTCCGACCGCACCGGCCACAAGATCGAGATCGCCGTCCCTCAGCGCGGCGACAAAAAATCGCTCGTCGACCTCGCCGGCCAGAACGCCCACCAGTCTTACACGCAACGCTTCCGTGTGCTGGAGCCTTCGCGCAAGGCCATTCAGGAGGCGCTCGCCGACGTGCTCATGCTCCCCGAGCTGCCGCGCCGCATCGAGTGCTTCGACATCTCGCACATCCAGGGCGCTGAAACCGTCGCATCGCTCGTCGTGTGGGAAGGCGGCAAGATGAACAAATCCGCCTATCGCAAATTCAAAGTGAAAACCGTCGCCGGCGTGGACGATTTCGCTTCCATGCGCGAAGTGGTCGACCGCCGCTATCGACGCCTGAAGGATGAAGCCGTGGCCGATCCAAAGGCCCAGCCAATGCCGTCACTAATCCTCGTCGACGGCGGCCTCGGCCAGCTTCACGCCGCGGCTGAGGCGCTCGAATCACTCGGCTTTACCTCGCAGCCGCTCGCGTCCATCGCAAAGAGAGAAGAGGTCATCTACCTCTATGGCAATGAGGACGAGCCGATCGTTCTTGACCGCCGCAGCCCGGTGCTCCATCTCGTCCAGCTCATTCGCGACGAGAGCCATCGTTTCGCCGTCGGATATCACCGCCAGCGCCGGGCGATGAGAGATAGAGACTCCGAGCTATTGAACATTCCCGGCGTCGGCACACAAACCCGCCAGCGTTTGCTCACGCACTTCGGCAGCCTGCGCGACGTGCAGCAAGCCACAGCGGAATCACTCGCCGCCGTCGTCAGCCGCAAAACCGCCGAGACGATCTGGCTTCATTTTCATGTCGCAGCGACAAGCCCCTCAAAAGCGTAGTATCTCGAGCATGGAAGACAGCGACGAATTGACCGATCCGGAACGCGACGCCGAGAAGCTTTTCAGCGATATCCCCGCCCCTTTCGTGGGAATCAGCGCCAAGAAGCGCCGTATACATCTCGAAGCCTCTCGACGTCTGGCCGCCATGGGTGGCACCATGCCCGACCTCGAATATATTCGCCGCCTGCGGGTGGATGACCTTTAGTCTTCCGCGCGCTCGAATTTACGAGCCTGGCATTCTATGATTGCTTAAGTCATGAACAATCTGTGCCGTCCGTTTTTTTCCGTCGTCGTTTTCGTTCTCTCCGCCGGCGTCTCTCTCTTGTTCAGCGCGCAGATGGCCTATCCGTCCCAAGCCTCATCCTCTACTGCTCAGCCCAGCCAACAGCCATCCAGTGCCGCCAAGCCAACCGGCGCGATCGGCCTCATAGGCTCTGGTGCGGCCACGGAAATCACTCCCGAAGGCTACCTGCGCACCGGCTTTGAAGAGCTGATGTTTTTTCGCGGCGCCGATCTCGAGCCCACTAACGCTCACATTCGTTCGCTGGAGCAGGCGCATCTGCCCATCGTTCATTACGAAATCACCCGCGACGGCATCGCATACCGCTTCACGATCTTCGCGGGCAAGATCGACAAGAGCGCTATCATTCGCGCGCGGCAGCACGCCAAGTTCCCTTTCATGCCTGGCTTTAACATTGAATCCGACATCTACGAGCCGATGGTGAACTTCGTTCGCGTTGAAGTTACGAATTCTGCAAGTGAGCCGAAACGCGCCGTCTTTGCTTCTGGCGTCCGCTACGACGGCCCCTACACTGCCGCAGCTCCTCGCCGCGACAACGGCCACGTCGGCGAAGCATTCAGTCCCGGCTGGATGAACTATTTCGACGATGCGAACTTCTATCGCTTCAACCGCGATCTCTACAACTTCCCGGCAGGCTATGCCGACCGCAGCTTCACAGTCCGTAAGAACTGGAGCGAGCCGAACCCACAGTACGTCCTCGGGGTGACGCAACTCAACGCCACTCCCACTGTGCCCATCGGTATCGTTACGTATGCGCGCGAACTCAAGCCCGGTGAGACGTGGACTCTCGATTTCAAGATGCCGCTCATTCCCAACGCCGACCCCTTCGTCATCTCGGCCATCGACGATGCCAGCTTCGACGCAATCGAGGCCCAGATCCGCGCAGAGATTCACGCAGAGCCGGGCGCGCAGCATTGATGCAACGTCAATCCCTGACAAGCTCGGAACGCCGCTGGCGACAGCTTCTCGTTCACCATCGCCAAGGGCCGAGCGGAGCCTAAGCGGGCCTAGTTGGCAGCCACAAATTGCATTGAGATGCCCGGATTCAGATGCGCGGCCACGGTTTCAAGCAAATCCATCGGCGGCACCGGCTTGGTGAGCAAAGTGAAGTGGCTTCCCGCGCGGCGCGCATTCGCCAGCAAATCCTTCGCTGAAGCTTGGCCCGAGAAGAGAAGGACCCCGCAGTCAGGAAACACGCGCTTGACGGTCAGGGCCAGGTCAACTCCGTTCATCCCCGGCAAATACACGTCCGTTATCAGCACTTGGGGCGGCGTCACGAGCGCGGACTCGAGCGCCATATCTGCGTCGTATGCCGCGGTGGCGGCATAGCCGTTGTGCTTGAGGATTGTGACGATCGTGTCAGCTATCAGCGGCTCGTCATCGACAACCAGCACTCGCGGACGGTTGTCGCTTGCGTTGAATGAACGGCCTTCGACAGCCGAATCGACAGGGGAATTTTGTGTTCCGTTCATTGTTTCACCTCGGTACCTATGTCGAAAACCATTGCAAATCGCCTTCCATTCGATTTGGATTCTTCAAATCTCAAAGTGATATGAATGGTTTACGCTGTGGACAACCGTTCGGCATGAGACGCGACTTCCCGCCAGGAATATGTGAACTAATTACACGATTAGGACATTTTTACTCGGACGATAGCATTCAAATACGTTAGTGATAGGGATTCGCAAGAAATTCGGCTCCTCTCGCGATACGCTCCGCGCCTGAGCCGGAACGGCGCCGTTCGCGCAACTTAGGCATACGCCGGACCCGCATCTGCATCTGACGAAGAATGAGGAGCGTTCCCATGGCACAACGCCATCGTCAGAACGCCGTGCACCTGAGAATTCAAAAGATCCAGCAGGATGCGGTCCCCAAAGGCCGGTCGGGCAAGCATAAACGCATCGTTGCCCTTCTGCTGAAACAGCTACATCGACTGCCTGCCGACAGCGCCCTCAAAGTTTCCCTCACTGCTCTGCCCGACAGCAAAGCAAATATCCGCGCCGCGCTCAATCGCGCTACGCATCAGAATGGGCTGGCCGTGGCCACATCGAGCGACGCCAACCATCTCTATCTCTGGAAGACTGCCGGCAAATCCTGATAGCATTTGCTGGTTCTTCCGAATCTCCAAATGGACGCTGTGCGCATTGACAAATGGCTTTGGGCCGCGCGCTTCTTTAAGACGCGCGCCCTGGCCTCGCGAGCCTGCGACATCGGCCGCATTCAATCCAACGGCCTGCGCTCCAAGCCCGCGCGCGAAGTTCGCGCCGGAGATAAGCTGCGCATTGAAAACGAGCGCGGAATTTTTGAAGTCGAGGTTCTCGCCGTCAGCGTCATCCGCGGCCCGGCCGCCGTAGCGCAAACTCTCTACCGCGAATCCGACTTGAGCCGCGAGGCGCGCCTCCATCTCGCCGAGGAGCGCAAGGCCCTTAATCAATTTGCCGGGCTCCCGCCGGGTCGCCCTTCCAAGCGCGACCGCCGGAGAATCATTCAATTCCGCGGCCGCGGCATTTAGGGTGGATCGACATATAAGGACGGGCAGCGTTGCGAGCGAAAATCCGCCCAGACGCAGGAGAGCCCGGCACGGGGCCGGGCTCTCTCATCTCGACAAACTCGCTTACGCGATCAGCTTCTTGATCTTCTCTTCGATCACATCCTGGGGAACGTAGCCCACAATCTGATCCGCAACCTTGCCGCCTTTGAAGAACAGCAGCGCCGGAATGCCGCGAATGCCATAGCGCGATGGCGTCGCGCCATTCTGATCCACATTTACCTTGGCCACTTTCAGCTTGCCGGCGTATGTCGCAGCCACTCCATCAACAATCGGCGCAATCGCCTTGCACGGTCCGCACCATACCGCCCAAAAATCCACCATAACCGGCTGCTCGCTCTTCAGCACTTCCTGGTCAAAATTCGCATCGTTCACTTCCACCACACCCAAACCAGCCATGATCCTCCTAGCGGACCCGCACCCGATGATTGTACAGGAAACCCTTCATCCAATTTGATGCCGCGGCGCTCGGAAAGTCGCAAACCTCGCTGCCGTTGCGCAGTGTATCGGACAACCAAATCGCTTGATTTGTCATCAATCCCTTTAGTCGGAAAATCGTCCTGGAGATTAGCGTCTACTTCGCTGCGTTTGAGTTGCGTTTTCTGTGTGCGCAATCGTTTGAGCGCGCAAATAAAAGCGCCCGGATCCGATAAGGATCACAGGCGCTAGAGCAGCCCTCCCCCAGAACTGCCCACGGAGCGAATGTAAGGTGTTTAATCTATAAATAGCAAGCAAACTTGAGTAATAGGCGGAGTAATCAAAAAATTGGTGACTACCCACCTAAGCAACCACCGTAACTTACTCATAACGCATAGGTTTGCCGAATGAAAACGGCGGTCTCTTCTCTAACCTATTTATTTGCAATAGTTTGGCTTGCTCCCCACCGCGAAAACAGGCACGTTTGAAGCTCAATTCCCATCCGATTTTCCCCTGCTCCTTGCACTGCCTTTGAAGCACCGGCGAGGCTCTCTTCCCGGTCGACAATCGCCAGTACCGCCGGCCCGGCTCCGCTTAACGCGACGCCGAGAATTCCGTGCTCTCCTGCCAGCGGCAACAGAACCGGCAGCAGCGGACAGATGGACGCGCGATACGGTTGATGAATCCGATCCCTCATTGCGAGCCGCAGCAGTTCACCTCTCCCTTGCGCAAACGCGAGCGCCAGCACGGCCACCGATTGTAGATTCGCAACGACATCTTCCAGCGGATAACTCGCCGGCAACATCGCGCGCGCTTTGGTGGTGGAGAGCGAGTCCTGCGGCAGCGCGACAATCGCTCGCCATTTCTCCGGCGGATCGATTCGCGCTACACGCACCTTGGTTCCTTCGCATGTCGCTGTGATAAATCCGCCCAGCCAACACGCCGCCACGTTGTCGGGATGACCTTCGAGCTTGTACGCCTCTTCGAGAACGCGATCTGTATCCCAGTCCAACTCGCCAAAGTGCACTGCCAGCGCAATCGCCGCCAGCCGCGCGGCAGCTGACGAGCCGCATCCCATCCCCAGCGGAATCGCGTTCTCCATTCGAATCGCCAGCGGAACAATCGCCCGCTCATGGCTACGCAGGATCTCCTTGTAGGTCTCAACAATCAAATTGTCTTCGAGCTTTGCGCAGCGGTCGGCATTGCGCCCGCTCGCGGCAACCGAGAACTCCGGCGCCGCTTCGGCTTCAATCTCCAGAAAAAAATCCAACGCCACGGCAACCGCATCGAATCCCGGCCCAAGATTCGCCGAAGTTGCAGGCAAGCGGAGTCGAAAGGCGGCCGACTTTTTTTGGTCGATCGGCTCGTCGCTCATCCCGACTGGCCCCCGATGGCCTCGCCCTCAATCGCCGCCAGCACCGCGGCCGGCGTTGCATCCACGGTGATCGCATCCCGGCGCAGAGCTTCAATCGCAGCTTCAGACCCCAGCTTCTCTTCATCAGTCAGCAGCGTTCCGCGATGGAAATCGATCGTGTAATCCGCGTCCTTCAGCGTGTGGCCGGTGAGCACCAGCACCACCGTCTCGCCCGAGCGGATCACACCCTGGGCGCGCAGCTTTTTCAGTCCTGCCAGCGTCACCGCCGAAGCCGGCTCGCAGCCCAGCCCTTCCGCGCCAATCTCCGCTTTGGCAATTGCGATCTCAGCCTCGGTCACGTCGAGGCACCATCCGCCGCTTTCCTGGATCACGCGCGCCGACTTGCGCCACGACGCCGGATTGCCGATGCGAATGGCCGTCGCCCGCGTATTCGCCTCCATCGGCTCCAGCACTGCGCCGTGAGTCAACTTCAAGCTCTTCACCAGCGGATTTGCTCCCGCCGCCTGAATCACACTGATCTTCGGCAGTCGCGCTGTCAAACCCAGCTCGCGCATCTCGCGGAATCCCTTGCCCAGCGCCGAGCTGTTACCCAAATTCCCTCCGGGAACAATCAAGTGGTCGGGCACATTCCAGTCCATCGCCTCGGCAATCTCGAATGCCGGCGTCTTCTGCCCTTCGAGCCTGTATGGGTTCACCGAGTTCAGCAAATAAATCGGCGCCTTCCTCACAATCTCCGTCAACAGGCGCAGGCAGCCGTCAAAGTCGGCCTTCACCTGGCAGGTCACCGCGCCGTAGTCCATGGCCTGCGATAGCTTTCCCCACGCGATCTTACCCTCGGGAATCAAAACCAAACTACGCATCCCGGCGCGCGCCGCATAGGCCGCCATTGACGCCGACGTGTTTCCCGTCGATGCGCACGCAACCCAGGTAAATCCCCGCTCGCGCGCCACGCTCAGCGCCGTCGTCATGCCCGTGTCCTTGAACGATCCTGTTGGATTCACCCCTTGGTGCTTGGCGTAGAGCTGATCGATTCCCAGGGCCTTCGCAGCGCGCGTCAGATGGTAAAGCGGCGCATTCCCCTCGCGCAGCGACACCGCATTGCCAAAGCTTTCCATTATCGGCAGCAGCTCGCGGAATCGCCACACGCCCGATTGATCCAGCGCCTCGCCGGAGCAGCGCCTCTCACGCCACAACCACTTCAGCGCGCCCGGATTCGGACGGTCGTTGCCGCCGCGCTGGTTCCAGCCGGGATATTCGACCTCGAACAGATCGCCGCAATTGGCACAACGAAAGTCTGGCCGCGCCTCCGCACCCGGGATCCGGCTGCCGCATCCAAAACAGCGTAGCTGATGCAGATTCTCGTTCATATCTAGGTGTTAGCCTAGCAGGTGTACGGCGATTTCCGCTGTGGATGGAAGACTGATCGCGCCGATGTCGAAGCAACTTCTCGCAGCTCTTTTCGTGTTTCTGGTTTTCGCGCCACCTGACGGCGCGCAAGCGCCTCTTCCCGGAACGCAAGCGCCTCTTCGCGTCGCTGCCGCTGCCGATCTTGAGCCTGTTCTTCCGCCTATTCTCGAGCAATTTCAGCGCGCCACAGGCATTCACGCCGAGGTCACTTACCAAGCCTCCGCCACCCTCACCGCACAGATTGAGAACGGCGCTCCTTTCGATATTTTTCTCTCGGCCGATCTCAGTTTTCCTAAGCGCCTCATCGACGATGGCCTCGCCGACGCTGCCGGCTCCGCCGATTCCAGCACGCCCATGACGTACGCACGAGGAACGCTCGTCCTGTGGGCGCGTAACGACTCGCATCTGCAGCCGCCCTCGCTCGATCTTCTCCGCTCGCCCGCCTTGAAGCGCCTCGCCATCGCCAATCCAGATCGCGCGCCTTACGGACGCGCCGCCGTCGCCGCTCTCCGCAGTCTAAATCTCTACAACACGCTCAAGCCGCGCCTGGTCACCGCCGAAAACATCGCGCAGGCCGCGCAGTTTGTCGATTCCGCCAACGCCGATGCCGGCCTTATCTCGCTTACATCCGCGCTTACGCCGCGCCTCTCCGCCGACGGCGGGTACTTCGTCATTCCCCGCGACCTCTATCCCCCCATCGAGCAGGGCGCAGTCATCGTCAGCAACACCAAACAGCGCGCCGACGTCCACAAGCTGCTCGATTTTCTGCTTTCGCCCGTCGTGCAGGCCGAACTCGCCAAATCCGGCCTGACGCCGGTGAAGTGACCGCGATGGATTGGCAAGCATTCGCCCTCTCGCTTCGTCTCGCCGCAGTTACAACCGCGATTCTCCTCGCCGTCGCCGTGCCACTCGCCGCGCTCATCGTGCTAGGCCGCGGCCGCTGGCTCGCTGCCGTTGAAGCTCTCGCCACGCTGCCCATGGTTCTGCCGCCCACCGTCCTCGGCTTTTTTCTTCTCGTCATGCTCGGCCCGCGCACCGCCTTTGGCCGCGGCATCGCCGCCCTCCTCGGCCATCCGCTTGCATTTTCATTCGATGGCCTCGTTGTCGGCTCGGTCATCTACAGTCTTCCCTTCGCCGTTCAGCCTCTGGTCGCGGGCTTCGCCTCCGTTGATACCGCTCTCGTCGACGCGGCGCGCCTTCTCGGCGCAGGTCCTGTTCGCCTCGTTTCCAGCATTCTCATTCCTCTGGCCCGCCGTTCGTTACTCGCTGCAATCGTGCTGAGTTTCCTCCATACCATCGGCGAATTCGGCGTCGTCCTCATGCTCGGTGGCGACATTCCCGGCGCCACGCGCACGCTTTCCATTGTTCTTTATGACCAGGTGGAGAATTTCGACTACGCCGCCGCCGGTCGCACTGCTCTTTTGCTCCTTGGCCTCAGTGCGATGGCTCTCATCGCCATCTACTCCACCAGCCGGAATCGCGGGATTACGCGCCGTGCTTAAATTCTCGCTCGACTCGCGCCGCGGCAGCTTCCACCTTCAGGTGGAATGTACTTTTGCGTCTGATTGGACGGTCATCTTCGGCCCATCAGGCGCAGGCAAAAGCACATTGCTTCGCTTGCTTGCCGGCCTCGATTTACCCCATCACGGCAGCATCGCGCTCGACGGCCGCGTGCTCACTGAAACCAACAGCGGCCTCCATCTCCGGCCCGGCCATCGCCAAACTTCGCTGGTCTCGCAGCAGCCCGCGCTCTTCCCTCACCTGAGCGTTGCCGCCAATGTGGCCTACGGCCTACGCAGTCTCGATCACGCCGCCCGCGCGCGACGAGTCGACGAAATGCTGGATCTGGTTGGCGCAACCGACCTCGCTGCACGCCGCCCACAGGATCTCTCCGGCGGCCAGTCGCAACGCGTCACGCTGGCTCGCGCGCTTGCACCCGCTCCTCGCTTGCTTCTTCTCGATGAGCCTTTTTCCGCGCTTGACGGCGTGGCCAGCGACGCCCTGCTCATCCGCCTGCAAATCTGGCTACGAGAAAGCAACGTACAAACCGCCGTGGCCACGCACGACGCAACGGACGCGCTTGCAACTTCCGCAGAAGTCCTGCTCATTCGCGATGGCCGCCTCGTAGCGCTGGGCCCCGCCAGCGAAGTTCTCGCTTCTGAGCGCAGACGCCTTCTCGGTCGGTTGGAAACGAACTGATACGCACTGTATGAGCACGGATCAATTCCACTCCGCGAGAGCTTCTGTTCCCTAGTCCTTACTCCCTACTCCCTGTCTTTATCACGCCTCAAACTGCCGCAGCCACGGAGCCACAATCGCAGCCACCTTCTTCGGCTGCTCATAAGCGGCATAATGCCCAGCGCATGGAATTGCGTGAAGCTCGCATCCGCCCGGAGCGGCACGAAACGCCTCCATATCCGCGGCGGTCACGGTCGCATCCTCAGCGCCCGCAATCGCCAGCACCGGCACGCGAATTGTCGCCACCGTGGGAACCGAATCCGGCCGCGCCGCCAGCCCCGCCTGCACCGCAACCACTGCCTCCTGCGTAAGCGTCATCTGCGCACGCACTTCCCCCACAACCTCTGGCCGCTCGCGTCGAACCGACGGCGCGACCGTATTCTGCGCCATGCCGTCAAAGAGCGCGGCAACGCCTTCGGCCCTGGCGCGTGCAATCGTCTCAATGCGTTTGGCCAGGTTCGCTTCGGCATCCGGCTGCGGTTTTGAGCACACAAAAATCATTCCCCGCATGCGCTGCGGAGCTCTGCGCCACAACTCCAGCAGCACGTATCCGCCAATCGAGCATCCGCCAAAAATCGCCTTCGAAATGCCCAAATGATCAAGCAGCGCAAGCGTATCCAACGCAAGCTGTGCCATCGTGAGCACGGGCGCGCTCGGCACATTGGCGAATCCGCCCGTCGGCAGGCCTGTGCCCAGCTCCGAACTACCGTGCCCGCGCAAATCGGGGACGATGGCCCGAATACCGGCAAGTTCCCTCGTCAGCGGACGCCAATAGTCGTGGTCAAGTGGTGTGGGATGCAGCAGAACAACCGGCAGCCCCTCGCCAGCGTCAATGAAGCTCAATCGCGCGCCGCCGGAAACATAGTCGCCGGTCATACTTGAGCCATCACGGTGGAGTAGGTCACGCCCGAGCCGGTCATATTTGAGCTAGGCATACCCAAGGATGCTACGCCCCCGGGTTCGGTCCCGAAAAACCTGCCGGACTCGATCCCGAATACGTGCCCGGATTCGGTCCCGGATTCGGTCCTGGATTCGGTCCTGGATTCGGTCCTGGATACGGTCCTGAAAACGGACCTTGATACGGCCCCGGATACGGCGACACCTCTTCCGGAATCCCGATCCAGGCTGCCAGGTAGGCCACGCCGACCAGCCCGCCAGAAAAAAAGAATCCGAGCACCGAGAATATGCGAATCAGGGCAACATCCCAACCGTAGGCCTGCGCCAGCGCCAGGCAAACGCCGCCAATCTGGCGTCCCACGTGTGGCCGCAACAGCGGCCGGCTCGGAATCGAGGCAGCCATCGGTACAGCTGCGCCGCAGCCCGTACAGAAGCGCGCGTTCCCGTGCAATGCATTTCCGCAACTCTGACAGTAGACAGCCATAATCAATCCCTTCCCAGAAACAACCCCGCTGCTTTCATCATACGAATCCGCGCCCGGTCCGGTTCCACCGCGCCTCGCTTTCCCTGGCGCTCTAGTCCGAAGTCCCGTAGTCCCTTAGTCCCTACGTCCCTGTTTCCTGTCTTTCTACTCCCTACTGGGGTCCCCATCGACAGGTCCTCGTCGATGGGGTGGCTACTGGCTACTCCCTATTCCCTGTTTTTCTAGTCCCTGCTTTTTCAATTCCCACTGTACGGTGCCCGCAGATATTTCCTCGCCTGATCGGCTCGCGAGGTATCCGGCCCGGCCTCAATCGCCGCCTGATAGTCTCGCACGGCAAGCTGGCGCTGTCCGCTCAAGTCGCGACACTCGCCCGCATCCACCAGCGAACGAATCTTGAGATCGAGCCCCACGCCCGCCGTCCCCGCCGCCTGCTCGTAGGCCTCGGCCGCATCGTCGAGGTGGCGCTGGCCGCGCAGCGCGTCCCCCAATCCAAAATCCGCCAGCTCCATCCGCGCTTCCGCAAAGTAGCCCGGCTTCGCGTTGTTTGCCTGGATCTGCCGATATACATCCACGGCCTTCATCCCCTCGCCTGCATCCCTGCGCAAATTCGCTACTTCCAGGCAAAACAGAAAGTCGTGCGGATACTCGTTCTTCAATTGCTCTACCACGTCAATCGCCGGGCCATACTTCGCCTCGCGGCGCAAAAACAGCGCGATCGCAGTTCTCGCGTCCACGCTTGTCAGCACTCCACGTTCGCCATCGTCGCGCAGCATCGCCAGGCCAGTCGCCTTCGATCCCGTAATTCCGGCAAACCCGATCATCAGCTTGAATGGCCACGGCAGCGCGCCAACTACATATTCGTAGACGCCCGTGATCAACTTCGCGTCCACATAATTCGGGTCCAGCTCCAGCACCCGAGCCGCGTCGTCCCTGGCCTTCGTCGCCAGCCGGAACCCCGTCCCAAACGCCCGCTCCACCATGGCCACATAAGTGCATCGCAGGCTGCGCACCCATGCGCGCGCAAACAACGCATTCACATCATTGGGATTCTGGCTCAGCCGCCAATCCGCCTCACGCACCGCTTCATCGGCCAGCGCAAAAATCTGGTCTCGCTTCTTCGCGTCTTCCGCCACGGCGTGCCGCCCGGTCAGGAAACCATCATTGGCATAGAAGGTGGTGTCGAGCAGGTCCTCGTGGAAAAGCTCCTGAAAGATCAGCGCGTTCAGCAGGTATGCCGTAGCCTGAGGGTCGCCGGGATGCGCCGCGTGATAGCGCCCAAACAGTTCAACCGCGCCCGAATAATCGAGATTGTAAAAATCTTTGAAGGCCGCGCGAACCTGCGGATCGTAGTTCATGGGATTGGTGTCCACCGCCGCAGCCCATGCCGAGCCGCTCATCGCCAAACCCAGAATCCCGGTCAACCACCAACGCGCACGCACCAGTCCTACCCTCAACGTCGGTTTCCGTTCTTTTCTATCGTATCTCCCTAAGGTCGCCCCCTACGCTCGTATCGTCACGCCGACACGGCTTGCAGAAACCGGCCGCAGCAGAATCGCGACCGGACCGGCATTCGTGAATCACTATTGTGAATCAGGCGTCGCGAAATTGCTTTCGACAATAATCAGAAATCCGTTAGGATCGAAGTATGCCCGTCCCGCAACAACTCAATCCATCCTTCGCCGCCACGCGTTCGCCCCTCCCCAACAGGCCCCCCTTCCCGGACAAAATCGACTTGGCGCGCGAACGCCTCATCGTCGCTCTCGATGTGCCCAGCGTCGCCGCTTCGGAAGTTTTGCTCAACCGTCTCGACGGAACCTGCCAGTGGTTCAAGGTCGGCCTCGAGCTTTTCACCACTGCCGGGCCCGCCGTCCTTGAGCCTCTCGCGGCTCGCGGCCACTCGGTCTTCCTCGACCTCAAGTTTCACGACATCCCCAACACCGTCGCCGGAGCCGTCCGCTCCGCCGCCGCATGGGGCGTTCGCATGGTGAATGTTCACGCCGCCGGCGGCCCCGCAATGCTGGCCGCCGCAAAGGCCGCACTCGACGGCGTCGCCAACCCGCCAGAGCTCCTCGCCGTCACCGTCCTCACCAGCCTGGATTCGGCGCAGCTCGAATCCACCGGCATCGCCCGTTCGCCCGCCCATCAGGTTGAGCTTTTGGCCAAAATGTGTCTCGATGTCGGCATTCGCGGCTTTGTCTGTTCGCAGCAGGAGGCTGCTGCCCTGCGCGCCCTCACCGGCCTGGATGGAATTCTCGTCGTCCCCGGCATTCGCCCCGCCGGTTCTGACAAAAACGACCAAAAGCGCCTGGCAACACCCGCTCAGGCGCTCGGTGCCGGCGCAAGTTTCCTCGTCGTCGGCCGGCCCATCACACAGGCGCCCGACCCGGCTCGAGCCGCCGAAGCAATCCTCAAAGAAATGGCTGAAGCGCTATAAGAGCCCCGTAGCCTAGACCGGGCCAGCCGCCGTGTTGCGCGCATGGGTCACATTGTCAGGGTCGGAAGTGAACGACTTGCCCGCCCCGTAAGCAAACTTGAAGTACTGCGGTCCGGATTTACGAATCGCATCATGGCTCCCGTCGTCCCAGGTTGCGCGAGCCTCGCCGTCAACATACTCCCAGCGGCCATTCACGTCGCCAATTGACCTGTGGGCGGTGCCATCCTCGTTCAGTGTGATGTCGAAGTTATTTCCGCTACCGTCGCCGCACTCCCATTTGCCGATGAACCGGCCACGGCTGGGAACTCTGTAGCTGTCCTCGGAAGCGGAGGAAGCTCCTCCCGCGAATTCGACACGCGCGATGTCAGAGAGGTTGAAGCTCTGGCGGTGGCCATCCTTGAACACGATGACCATGGCGCCCGAGCTGTCTTTCGAAGCAGCGTGGGCGGCCACTTGGCTAAGCGACCCAGTCAGGCAAAGCAATACCCCGAGGCAGGCGATGCGAGCGAGGCGGGTGAGGCGAACAAAGCTCTTCATTCGGTTCTCCTGCAGATTGAATACGCAATGAGCCTATAGAAGGTTCCGGAGATCGTGCGGCTCGAAATCGCGCGACCCGGAAATCGTACGACCGGAAATCCTGCGACCCGAAATCGTATGACCGTCTAGCGGACAATCTCAGATTGGAGTCCGGACTGCGGGGTCCCCAAGGATAGGTCCACGTCCGTGGGGCGGCGGTCCCTCGCACTTGGGGACCGGGGATCGCTGGCTTGCGGGTGCCCACGGCCCGCGGTCCACACGGATAGGTCCACGTCCGTGGGGTGGCGGTCCCTCGCACTTGGGAACCGGGGATCGGACGAACACTACCCACAATAGTCCCTCGCTCCCTTGTTCCCTCGCTCCCTTGTTCCCTCGCTCCCTTGTTCCCTCGCTCCCTTGTTCCCTCGCTCCCTTGTTCCCTGCTTTAACCGCAAAAAGCCCGGCTCATCGCCGGGCTTTCTTGTCGATCAAACCTCGATCTGCAAACTTCATGTAACGCTTAAAGCTTTTCGAAAAATTCGCACACCGAGCACGAAATGTAAACTCCGCCCGGCACGCCTCTCTCGCGATCTTTCACGCGCTTGACGATGCGCGTGGGCTTGCTGCACTTCGGGCAGTCAGTCGACTTCGTCGTGTCCATTACTTTCTTGCGGTCACCTGTTTTTGCAATCTTTGCCATTAGGTATTGGTTCTCCTTGTGAGGTGTCTCTGCCCACATCCCGTTCTAGCGGGACGGCTTCAACGGCGCGGCCGCTGCCCTCTCCTCGCTCCCATGCGGGTGCCCCATCCAAGCTCCGCTTGGGTGGGTTCGAAGATCAGCACGACTCGCTCTTTCCAGTTTATATGAGCCAGGCCACCGGTCCAGCGGACCGCCAATTGTCCGTCCACCAGTTAGAAAATCCTTTCCCGACCCACCGCTGCCGCAGTAGAATCACGAGCGTTCCCCCAGAACCCTCAACGGCCTTCCCCGAAACTCGACACGCGCCCTGAACTCCGCCCCTGCGCAACTTCCAAACTCGATTCCCCGGAGAAAAAATGAGCAAGCAAATTCCCCACCGCCGCGCACTCGCCGCAATCTGCCTTGCCGCCGCCATCCTCTGCGCACTTCCCGCAAGCCTGCACGCCGCACCCGCCGACACAAAGCCCGCCGATCGGGGCAAAACCCGCACCTACTACGTCGCCGCCGACGAAGTCCAATGGGACTACGCCCCCTCAGGCCGCGATGAGGCCATGGGCATGCCGTTCGATGCCGTCGCCAAGGGCTTTACCGAGACCAGCGCCAACCACATCGGCCGCGTCTACAAAAAAGCCGTCTACCACGAGTACACCGACGCGACCTTCTCGCAGCTCAAGCCGCCTGCCCCTCAAGACGCCTACCTCGGCATCCTTGGGCCCATCCTCCACGCCGAAGTCGGCGACACCTTCAAAGTGGTTTTTAAGAACAACGCCACGCATCCCTACGGAATGCACCCCCACGGCGTTCTCTATCTCAAGGATTCAGAAGGCGCCGACTACAACGGCGGCAGCGGCAACATGGATGACCGTGGCGGCTGCGTCGCTCCCGGCGTCACCCACACCTACACCTGGCAGGTTCCCGAGCGCTCCGGTCCCGGACCCGCCGATCCCAGTTCCATCTTCTGGCTCTACCACTCGCACTGCGACGAGCTTCGCGACGTAGCCTCCGGCCTCTTCGGCGGCCTCGTCATCACCCGCCGCGGCATGGCCCTCCCCGACGGCCGCCCCAAAGATGTCGACCACGAATTCGTCACCATCTTCATCGCCATTAATGAAAACGAGAGCTGGTATCTCGACGACAACATCAACGCCCACATTCCCGATCCCGCCAAGCTTAATCGCTACGAGTCCAAGCCCGTCACAACCACAGGGATCTTAGGCACCATCGCCGGTGCGGGATTTTTCGAAACCAATATCAAGTGGTCCATCAACGGATACATCTACGGCAACGGGCCCATGATGGTGATGAAGAAGGGCGATCACGTCCGCTGGTACGTGGCCACGCTCGGCGACTTCTTCAACGGACACACGCCGCATTGGCACGGCAACACCGTGCTGGTCGGCGGCCAGCGAACCGATGTTCTCAACATCGCATCCGCGCAGATGATAACCGCCGACATGGTGCCCGACGATCCGGGCATCTGGCTCTACCACTGCCACATCTCCGACCACATGCTCGCCGGTATGATGGCGCGCTATCAGGTCCTCGACCGCTGACGACGCCTGCACAAACGCAGCTTTGAAAGAGTGCGGCCTCAGCCGCGCCATGAACTGCGCAATTTTAGTTTGGAATCTAGCCCGCCCGGAGGGAGCAGTGGCCTTCAGGCCACTGAACTCCTGCGCAAAAAGTTGAAGCCTTCAGGCCCGGAACCCAGTTCGCGCAGCGGGCGAAGACGGCGCTGTTGCTTGCCACCGCCCACACCCACTACGAACGATGGGGCACCCATCCTTGCTGTCACCCTGAACGGAGCACACTACGCCATGCGGCTTGCAAAGGCGAAAGCCCGCCCTCATCGCGTCCACCCTCGCCCCACACCCACCCCGGCCCGCAACTTGACCAGTCGCCTAGTTGATCGGGTTCCACTTCGTCAGGCTGCCATCGCTCCTCAACGCGGCCGCAACCGGACAATACGGCGCGGCGACGATCGCTTTCGCGTCATTCAGGCCGGCCGGAGGCAGCTTGCGCTTCGGCCATCCCCACTGGACGATCGTTCCATCCGACCTCAACGCGATGAAGAAATCCTCTCCGGCAGCGATGGCCGTCACACCCGTAATCCCCGCCGGCGGATGGGGAATGTTATACGCATCGGAGTTCCTGCTCGGGCCGTTGGCGCGGTCCCACGCCACCATGGTCCCATCGGCCAGCAGCGCAACTCCCCCGTGTATGTTGCCTGCCACAGCGCGCGCCGTGGTAATGGCGCTGAACACTGGGTAGCCCCGGTCAGTTCGGTCGCCCAGAACCCGCCCCTGCGTGGTCACTGCGTAGGTTCCGTCGCTCGAAATCGCGGCCACATTCGTCCAGGCGGGAATGCCATCGGGACCGGAAGAACGCAGAGACGACACGCTCCCATTTTGATGCAGCTCCAGGTAGTTGTCGGCGATGAATGTTACATCTGCGGGCACCCGCGCCGTTTTCGGCACTTCCCCTCCGTAGTTGCCGAAAAGTGAGACTGAGCCGTCATTGTGAACCACAAGCCCCATCGTTCGTGAGGCCGCAACCAGGCGCGCGTCGCTGATGGCTGACAGCGACCCCGCGGGAAATCGGAACCCGGCATGAGCGTCCATGGCTTGCGTGATGTGTCCGTTCGCATTCCGCAGCAGCACAAAACAGTCGTCGCCGTTACTGCCCCCGCCCGCAACAAACTCGCCCGGCGCCGTAGCGGTGCTCGCCGCGGCCGGCATATTCGGCTTCGGGCAGGTCATGCCGTTGGGAGCGTCGATGTAAATGCTCCAGGACTCGTCGCCAGACCCATCGTGTACGGGGCCGCCGACAGTGGCTCCCTCGTTCGCGGAATCCGAACCCGTGAACTGCCCCTGTTCGTTGTAGTGGCAAACGATCAAAGCATGAGCCGTGCCGCAGAAAACCAGAAGCCCGGCGCAGAAAACACGCATAATCCACTTCGTCATTCAAAACCTCCCATTTTGTGTCCCCATTTTGCGTTTTTGTGTGGCCTATTTTTTGTCCCCATTTCGGGATCTTGTGTGGCCAGTTTTGTGTTTTTTATGTGCAATGCACAGTGGGCCGGAAACGGTTCGGGGCAGCCCGGGCGATCCATGCTGACTTTCTGCGCAGTATACTCTCGGCACCGAACTCCGCAAATAAGATGTTGCTCACGATTAGCGTTCTGTATCAGGGCTTGACTGGTAGGTCGGGGATTCATCCCTGACTGCCGGGTGCCCCAGGTCCCTCGCATTTGGGGACCTGGGATAGCAAAAACCCAACCCGCCGGTCTTGTATCAGGACTTGACTGGTAGGTCGAAGATTCATCCCCGACTGCCGAAACCGCCACACTCACTCCAAACTGACGTGCGGGCCGCGCGCTCAGCGGGCAGGCTGCAAAGCAGCCGGGGGGGCCGACCGGGACCCAACGGGGTCGCCGATCCGCCCGCGCGGCCTTGCAAAGAGCTTCCCGGCACCTCTACGGATAGACGCTAACGCCTGCGGGAGCTTCGCACCCTTACAGCCAAATTACATTGCAAAGATGTTCCGATGACATCGATGCCATTTCGCTTCGCCTAAGATCAGTTGCGTCACAGCCTGGGCTAGGAGATCCAAATGAAGTACGGACTGATCCATTTTGTCATTGCAGTGGCCGGAATCGCCCTTTGCGCTTTTGTTCACGGTCAGAGCCCCGTGCCCATCTCCGGCGGAGGAACAGGCGCAACAACCGCCTCGTCCGCTATCGCCAATTTGGGGCTTCCAACCATTAGCGTCATGAATTTTGGGGCAACCGGGAACGGCTCTACCGACGACTCCGCGTCGATCAATAGCGCCATCAACGCCTGCGCAACCAGAGCCTTTCCCTTCAACGGCTGTAATCTCTATTTCCCCTCCGGGATTTACATCACAACTGGATTGACCCTGCAGTCCTACGTGCACATAACCGGCGACGGGTGGGCAACTTCGGTCATCCAGCTGAAACCAAACACGTCTGCGGATGTGCTCACAATCCCTGCTAATACCTTCGACTTCAGTATCGTCGGCGTGACCCTCGATGGAAACTCGCCCAATCACGGAGCGGGAAATTGCTTAACTGTACAGGCAAACACCAATAGACCAAACTTCATTAACACCTCAAACAAGCAGACTGAATCGACCAACGGATACAAGCTCGGCTATGTTGCTGCGGATATGTTCTCAAACTGCTCGAACAACGGAATTAATATCCTGCCCTTTAGCTTCGAATTGTGGTTTGACGATTTCTATGTCTACAATAGCGGCGTCTACGGCCTGTATACACAGGGAACAGACAGCCTCTTTTCGAATTTCGTCTCCGAGCACAATGGAACATCGGGCGTGCACGTAGCCAACTCCAATAACAAATTCATCAACGCCAAGGTGATCTGGAACGGATTCACCAGTACTGCGGAAGGCGCGGTCTTTACCAACGCATTCCGCAATATATTCACCGACATTGAGACCCAGGATAACTACGTCAGTGGATTCGTGGATCAGGGAACCGACAATCAGTTCATTGGGTGCCAAGCCGACACCAATGGGTACGCGAATACCTCTAACAACTCCTCATCTCTGACAGCCAGCGGATTCGTCATCAGCGGAACAAATGGGATCTACGTTGGGGATAAAGTAACCGATTATCCGGGAAGGCTTTCAGATGGGAACTATGCGACAGAATGGCCGTACACGATCACAAACACGCAGCAGTCGAAAATCGACATCAGCTACGACAGCACGAACCAGCCACCCCCAACGGTAGCCGGGGATATCGTGGTCTCCAACAATGTTTCCGTGCTGCCGTCGACGGGAATTGCTACGTCCGCAGCCACAGACGCATCCTCTGAACCGCTGGACCTTAGGGGTTCGTTTTGGAATGGGACTACAGCAGTGTCAAGTGACTGGCGGATCCAGCATCTACTCCAAAGCGGGTTTGATAATCTGGCCTTTGATCCGCCCCCGCCAGGCACGGGCCCGGGGCCCTCAATATCTTTTCCGCAACTGCAAACTGCAACAGCATCCAGCGGAAACTTCAACAGCGTTCCAGTGCAGTTTCAATCGTCAGTCTGGAATGGAACTGCGCCCACGTTCCCTGGGTGGCAATTCCAGACGCAGGTCGGGACTGGGACCAACCCTGCGGTGCTTCTTTCCGTGACTCCGTACAATACCGCTGGGCTGCCTTCTGTCGGCGCAAACATTGGCGGGAATCTTCAGTGGGGGAACGGAGCCCCAGGCGTACCGATAAGCTCGTCAAACGCCGTACCCCAGGTCGGGACGCCCACAGCTGGACACGTAGCCTGTATCAAATCCTCTGGTCCGCCGGTGGTCATTGGATTCTGCTCGACCGCACCCTCCTTTTCCGGAACCTGCACATGCAATTAGTTCCGAGACGCCAAGTCTCCGCCGGCACCGCTCTTCTAAACTCCCGACGGTAGCCGCATGGCAATTCCGAAGTGGGCGCGAGAGAAAGGATTGATCGGCCAAAATGGATTTGATCCCCATTCGTAAGCTCTTCTTTGTAATCTTCCGGCGCCGGCGGATGAAGCGCTTTTATGCGACCCTTCGGCCCACCTCGCGGACCCGGCTGCTCGACATTGGGGGTGACCCGCACACGTGGCTCTTCGAGTCTCGCTCTTGCGAGCCGGTTCCGGTCACGCTGGTTAATTTGCATTTTCCCAATCCGGCCGCATTCAACAACAGCCGCTTCACCGCCGTTCACGGCGACGCAACCAACATCCCTTTCGAGAATCAGAGCTTCGACATCGCCTATTCAAACTCCGTCATCGAACACATGACCACTTGGGAGCGCCAGCAGGCCGTAGCTTCCGAGGCTCGCCGCGTTGCCAAGAATCTTTGGATCCAAACTCCCGCGCGCCACTTTCCCATTGAGCCGCACTTGCTCACTCCCTTCTTTCAGTACCTGCCTAAACGGCTGCAGCTTCGCCTCGCGCGTCGTTTCACTCTATGGGGCATACTGTCGAAACCAAGTGCGGCCGAAATCAACGAATTCGTTTCGGAAATCCGCCTGCTGACCCTGCGGGAAATGAAGCAGCTTTTTCCCGATTGCCTGATCCTGAAAGAACGCGTGCTCGGTCTCACCAAGAGCTACATTGCGGTTCGCGCTCAAAGATAAGATTGCCGCATTCGGAAGGCCCCGCCGCAAAAGGTGACGGCGTCTCAGTCCGCGGACTCGCTAACGCGCCGGTTGGCAAGCCACTGTTTTCATTGTCAAGCCCCCGAGCCTCCCAGAAAGCCGCCCACTTCGTCCCTAACTCGTTCTTTTTCTGATCTCTGACCGCTGATTCTTAATCTCGCCAAGTTTGCCGATTAATTCGTGCAATACGCTAACCTTGTCTCAGGGTCACCGAAGGGCCGCGGCGCGCCCGGTGGGCCAATCTGACCACTGACAACTGATCACTGACAACTGTTCTTGGCGTTCAACCAGGCGTTCTTTGAATTCGGGAAACCGCCTCAATCACCTCAACCTGACAGGCCAGGAGACGACGGAAAAGAGGCCGGAAATTAATTCAAGAAAAAAAGTTTGCTCTTCTGGAGGCGAAAATCGACCATAACTCTTTTGGAATCAACAAAACTACCTCAAAATCCACATCGATTTTTTGCGATTTTTGTCGATTTTTGTTGGCAAAACGGCCCCTTTTCGACCCAAACGGCCTCGCCGTCTATTGGCTACTGGCTACTCCCTCTGCTCTCGGTATGGCAGGTATGGGGTAGGTATGGTGGCAGGTATGGGACTCCCCGTAAGTCCTTTATTCTCAAATATGGGGGTATGGCATACCGGGGGGAGGGGGGGTATTTGCAAGAAAGTGAACAGCGGCCCACAGCCGACGGCGTCTTGCTCCGCCAACTCGTCGGCCTGCCGACCCGCAACTCACAGGCCTGCCGACCCGCTGACTTGCTGACTCGCTGACCTGCTAGTTCGCGACATCGTCCGCGACGTTCCCCGCGCTTGCTGCCGACACCAGCCGATTCGACCCCGCCGGCGGCTGCGCTTTGCTTCTATCGGGCGGCGTCGCATTACCCGGCGCCGAATTGGCCGGAGCCGGCGTCTGAGCCCCGCTCGTCGTCGGCCCTGTCGTCGTGGGCGGCGCAGTCCCCGCCGGCCCGGCTGCCGGCGGCGTGCCTGACTGCTCATCGGGATTGGCGCCCGGCACGTCATCAGGATGCGGCTTGGGGAACTGCACCGGACGCATCTCGCCATTGCTCTGATTGTCGTCAGGCAGTTTCTCGCCCGGATTCCGCAGGCTCGGCGGCGGAGCAGCCTCTTGCTTGTTGGGATCGCTCTGGACGTCGCCTTCCCGCACGATCCGTACATTCGGCTGCGAGGCCAGTTCCGGCGTGCCGGACGTCATCAGCATGGGCGAGACCACGTCCTTGGTGAAGATCGCCAGCGGCTGCCCTTCCTTCGCAATCTCCACGCGGATCACACGATTGCCGTTGATGCGTACAAAGTCCACTTCCTCTGGAGGCACGCCGTAAACCCACTCCTCAAACGGCATCTGCCCATCCATCTCGCGCGATTTCTTGTCGGGCTGGCCCTTGGCGAACATCAGCATTTCAGTATTCATCCCCACCAGAGCCTTGTGGTCCAGGATCGCGTCCTTCAAGGCCGTTGGCAGCGTATCGGTGTAGGCCTGCACGGGCGTCTTCACGTCGAAGGAGATCAGCGGCGCCAGCAGCGCTTTTACCTGTTTCGCTGTCACCACGGGAACGTAACTCGGAAATACCAGCGTCACGCGAGAGCCAGCCGGATCGCCAGCCTGATCCATCAGCGAAGGATCCATATCGGGGTCGCTCATCTCAGGGTCATTCATGCCAACCTGGAGATGGCGGAGGAATCGATGCTTCGCGTCAGGCCCGCCATCGAAATCCAGAATGATCCTTGACTTGTCGATCTTGATGTTTGTGACAACCACACGCGAACCCGGCTTCGCTGAGAGGCCCTCATTCACGACCATGTTCAGATAGCTTTCACCGGCTGGCGCGAGTTTGCCATTGGCCTGCAGCGTCAGGCCCTTGTGTCCGCGCGGAAACGGGCGATTAGCGAACCCCTGCTCCGCTTGCAGATCGCGTTCCAGCAAAATCCGCGTCTTGGGATCCATTACAGTTTTCGGCAGATCCACATGAGTTGGCGTAATCTGCTGAAACTGGCGATCCACCGGCCCATTGCTTGCCAGCGGCCCTTTGCCGCCCCCGGTATCGATGGTGACGACTTGGGCCCGCGCAGATCCGAAAGCCAGCGGCATTAGGAACGCGCAACCGGCCAAAGCCGGGAGCAAGCATCCGCGCAGACTGCTGATTGCGGTTGATCGCGGTACGGGGTAAATCGTTGGGGCCGGGAAATACCGTTTCATGGGAGCCTCCCACGTCTGCGAACGCCAATACGCAAACCTTAGCTCCAACTGGGGAGAAAAGGCAAATCCGCCCGGCGTCTCGGACTATTCTCTCTTGGCCGATCCTGGTTCGCCGGCTGTTGGCGCAATCTGCACAAGTGTCGAACCAGCGGGCGCTACCGCGCCCATCGCCGCCTCGTGTTGGGCGCGCGCGGCCGCATCCAGATCTACCGGAATCCCCGCCGCAACAATCACCGGCGCGTTATAGCGAAAGTCCAGATCGCGCGTGATGCGATAAACCACCGGCAGTGCGGCCAAAAGCACCACGCACGCCAGCCAGCTGCCATCGAGTCCGTATGCCCCGCCCGTCAGCCAGAAAGGGCCCATGGGATCGCCCTGCACCACCGGCGATTGGTTGCTGACGCCGCTGATCGCGAGCCCGAAAACCAGCGCCCTGCTTGCCTTCCAGCCAAAATTCACGCCCCAGCTTACCCACAGGGCGCGCGTGCGCAGATAGGCCGTCGAGAGCAACAAGCTGAACGCCAGGGAGACAACGACGCTGGCGCGGTTGGCGCCGGGGTTGAGGTCCTGGATAATTGCATAAATCGCGGCAAAGCTCAGCGTGGCCCCAACCGGCCCCACTGCGCGGATGAAGCACTGGAAGGCGTAGCCGCGAAAGGCAACTTCTTCGGCCAACGCGGCGATTGCAAAGAACGCCCCGTCAACCGCAAGCCAGCCCCACGCCGACCTGCCGGTAAAAAGAGTGATCGCAATGCCACCGCCAATCGTCAACGACAGAACGCAAACCAGTGCCGCGCCCCATCCCGTCGTCAGGCCCATTCCCGCTTCGCGCAGCCAGCCTTCGCGTCGGGGCAAACCTTGTTCGCTGATCGGTCGGATTTGATGATCCAGCCAGATGCCCATCGCCGCGAATCCCACCAGGAGCAGAAACAGCAGCATGGCCTGTTCAATGAGCGGAAACCAGGAATCACCGGCAAGACCCTCGGCCGCACGGAAGGCCATCGACCGCGCGAAGAAAAAATAGAGAATGGCGCCCAGAAATTGCAAGTATGCGCGCAAACGGCCGCCTCTATAGCCGGGCTGGTTCATGCCCATCTCCGGTCCGCAATCCAGACGGAGCTACCAGCTCGACTGGCGGCGCGCCTTTTGTCGCAACTTGTGTCGCGCATACTGCCGCACACGTTTTCTCGATCTCGAATCATGTTCGCGTTGGGGGCTAGAACCTGTCTCATCAATCTTCTTTATCAACTCGCTGGAGTTATGGGCCCCGCCTTGTTGCCGGGTCCCACACATGCTCACAATTCGGCTGCGCCATTTATGAAACCGGTTGTATTGCGTTGACTTTCCTGCCGGCCGCAATCAGGCTCGCGGAATCAGCTTTGGATGGAATCAGCTTTGCGTATAGAACTGCGCAATGTTGCGGAACTTTTGTTGCCGTGCAGTCACCAGCTCGCCCACAGGCATGGCCTGCAACTGGGTCAGATGTTTCTTGAGCGCCGATCCCAGAATTCCAGTTCCGGCCTCGCGGTCGACGTGAATTCCCTGCGGCGGCTCGACAACGATCTCGTCTACGCAGCCCACTGCGGCAACCTCGGGTGCTGAGATTCGCATGGCTTCGGCTGCTTGTTGCTTGTGCGCCGCATCGCGCCACATAATGGCGGCGCAGGACTCCGGAGTAATCACAAAATAAAGCGCATTTTCCAGGATAAGAACCCGGTCGCTCACCGCCAGCGCTAGCGCTCCGCCCGAGCCGCCCTCACCGCTGATCACCGAAATAGTGGGCACGCGCAATCGCGCCATCTCGCGCAGATTGCGCGCGATCGCTTCAGCCTGGCCCCGCTCCTCTGCTCCCACTCCGGGATACGCGCCCGGCAAATCAATAAAAGTAATCACCGGCCGCTCGAACTTCTCCGCCAGTTTCATTGCCCGCAGCGCCTTGCGGTAGCCCTCCGGATGCGGCATGCCGAAGTTGCGGCGCACGCGCTCCTTGGTGCTGCCGCCCTTGCGGTTGCCGATGACCATCACCTCATCGTCGCCCAGGCGCGCCATACCGCACGCCACCGCCTCATCGTCGCCATAGGCGCGATCCCCGTGAATCTCGCTGAAATCCGTAAAGATTCGCTCGATTAAATCCATGGGGTAAGGGCGCTGCGGATGCCGCGCCCGTTCGATCCTGTCCCACGCCTGCGATACGGGCTGCGTCTGGGGATAAACCGCTGTTTCCTGTTCACTCATCGATTTCTCGGCGCCGTGCGAGTCTGCCTGCCGGCCCTCAGGTCATTTTACGGGGCCCAGCCGCTTGCGACAAATGGCGGTGAACGAAGGAACGTCGAGTTGTCACTTCGCCGATTTTCCGCCCATTCCACAAAAAGCGCAGAGAGGATGCGGCAACCCGGGATCAAATTGTCGCATTCAAAGCGCGGGATTAGAGCGAATCGAGAAAGCGAGCGGCGATTCTGCTCCTACTTCTTCAGTTTTCGCGCCCGCTTTTTCAGCGGCTTCTCTTTTGGCGTCGACTTGGGTGGCGCCGGCTTGGGCGATTCGCCGACAGCCGCAGCTTTTCCTGCGCCCAGCATGACGTCGATCCGGTAGCCCACAGCCTCCGCCGACGCCAACACCGCCGCGACCGTTTTGCTTAGCCTTTCCAAACTAGACCGGCTCGGCGCGGATTCGCCTGCAAGCTTCAAAATTGAAGGCATCAGGAGCCACCAGAGAAGCTCTTCGTAGCGCTCGCGGATCAGGTAGAGGTGCCCCTCCGATTCGTGAACGCCGCACAGCCAGCGCACGTCGGGATCGAGCCACAGCGCGGGCGCAATCGCCAATTTCTCGTCGTGAGCTGACGACGCTTCGGGCGTGGACCCCTGATGCGCTGGCGTTTCCGTCGCTGCAATTCCATCTTGAGCCGCTGGCGCAAATTCCTGTACTTTTCCAATGCCGGCTCTGGTCAGTAGCAGCACTTTGATTCGCGCCGCCACCCGCCAGGCTTCTTCGCCCTCGAATCCGAGCGCGGCCAGCGCATGGGCAAACGGTTCGCGCAGGCGAAGCCGGTCAAAGAGATCGAGCGCAGTCTGCTCGGGCTGCTCCCTATCGATCCACTCCGCCAGCCACTGGAGGGCGCACCACGCAAGCACTGGGCCCCACATTTCTGTCGCCGTCACTTGCGGGCTGGGACTGGGCAGCATTCGGCGCGCCGCGACGGTCCACGGCGCCGGGAAAAGCGCTTCTATTTGAGGCATGCGCATGGCCGCGCGCAAAAGCTCGTTGAATCTTTCCACTTGCGATGCCGCTTCGCCCGGCTCGCCTCGACCCCCAGGTTGATTCGTAGTCTGATTCTCCGCCCTCAGCCGAGCCGCATAAGCCGAGCGAGCCTCGCGCAGAAATGTCTCGCCGCGCATCGCTGCCTGCTTCAGAAATTCTGATCGCTGGCGCTCGATCTTTTTCGCTCGCTCGGCTCCCGCTGCCCGCGGCCGCTCTGCAATGTCCGCAAACTGCCGAACTACAGTGGGATCGAGAAGCTGCCGCAGCGCGTCGTGCGCAGGCTTCATCTCCAGATTCACTAGCTCGTCGGCAAGATTGGGTACGCCGCGCCCGTTCAGCCAGTCAGAGAGCCTATCCCACGGCTGCTCTGCCGTCGGGTGTAACTCATGCCAATCGAGAAAAACATGGCACTGGTACGCATGGAGATCCAAAGTAATGCCGCGATCGAGCAAGTCTTCGGCGCGACGCAGATACTCAAGGCCGGTCAGTGAATCGCGCCAGGCAGTCACGGCGCCACGGTCGCCGCTCAGGCCTAACCCCTCGCTCAATCGCCGCCGTTGCAACTGTCCCGATCCCTTGTCGGCATAACTGGCGGAGAAATCGATGGTCCCATGAGCATTGCCGTAGCGATTGTGGTAAACCACCAGCGCGCGCTCGCCGCCGTTGCGGTTGGAGTATGCGAACACATCTTCATTAACCGAACCGTTCGGGGCGAAGAAATCATAGAGCAGAAAGTTTCCGCTCTCGGCAAACAGCCAGCGTCGCTTGAGCAACGGCGCAATTTCACGCTCGTGCCGCTCCACCATCCAGCGGTCCGGATTCTCTTCGTAGCGCGGCCAGCGGTACTCCATGCCGTACTTTTCCGTAAATCCTTCGATCTGGCCGTGACCAAACATCGGCAGGCCGGGCAACGTTGACATCATCGCCGCGACACCAAAGCACTTGTCGCCCTTGCCGAACTGGTCGATCGCAGTCCGTTCGTCGGGATTGCTCATGAAGTTTACGTAGCGCTTCATAATGTCCGGATCGAACTCGAGTGTGTTCTTGATGACCGAGCGGTACTTGGCGTTGTCCTCGTCGCGCAGCATGATCATGAAGGCGCTGTTGTACACGCGGTGCATGCCCAGCGTGCGGACGAAGTAACCCTCCATGAGCCAGAACGCCTCAGCCAGCAAAAGCGTGCCGGGCACTTCGGCTGCCACGCGATCGACCACCTCGCGCCAGAACTCGTGAGGCATTGCCCGATCGAACTCCGCCTGGCTCATCCCATATTCGGCGCGTGAAGGGATGGCGCCGCTCGAGCCGGGACCCGGAAACCACAGCCTGTGAAAGTGCCGCTTGGCCAGCGTCATCGCAGCATCGAAACGTATCACCGGAAACAGCCGGGCCACATGCAGGATGGTCTGGATCACCTGTTCTCGCACCGCCGCATTCAGGTAGTCAAGTTGCGCCGTATCGTTCCATGGAAAGCTCGTTCCGTCATTACCGTGATAGATGTAGCGTGTTTCGCCGGTGGCCTTGTCGCGCCGCCGGAATACGACCGCGGCGTCTGTCTGTTCGTAGTAATGGTCTTCGATCTTGATCTCCACACGGCCGTCGTGCGATAGATCGGGACCATTGAAACTGTAAGCAGGATAGGGCGATTCCCAGCGCGAGATGAACCACTCCGGGTGCTCGATCACCCAGGGCGAGTCGATGCCCATATGATTAGGCACCATATCGCTGGCCAGGCGAATGCCATGCTGGTAAGCTCGGTCGCGCAGGTTGATATATGCTGCCTCGCCACCCAGATCGTCGGCGATGCGGTAGTCGAACAACGAATACGCCGAGGCCACAGCATCGCGATTGCCGCAGAGCTGCTTGATGGTCTTCGACGCGCGGCTGCGCTCCCACACTCCAATCAGCCACAGAGAATTAATGCCGCGATGGGCCAGCGCTGCTAATTCCTCGTCGGGAATTTCGTCGAGCCGCCCAATATGGCGGCCATGCCAACGGCTCAGTTGCGCGAGCCACACATAAGTGCTCTTGGCCATCAGCACCACGCCGGGCATCCAGGCCATGTCCGCAGAGAATCTCTCGTATTCGTGGAGAGGATCGCCAAAGGTCGGCACCTCGGCGCGGCTTGCAAACGACGGCCACTCCTGCGGTCCTCGCCGCGTTCCGGGCGGGTTAAACTGCGCCCAGACGGCCAGCTCTTCCTCGCGAAGAACCTCCGCGGCCATCAACAGGAAACGCTCGAGTGCGTCGCCAATCAGCGGCTTCCAAAGCTGGCGGATGATCTCCAGTTGGTCGCCGAGCGAACGTGGTGAACGCAACGCCGGCGCGCGCAACAAATCGAGAAGGCTGATCGGCTTCGCACCCGGCAACGGAACCAATGGCCGCGTGGCGAAATACTCCGGCATCTGCGCCGTCACTTGCCGGTAAACAGTCTTTTCCGCCAATGGCCGGTCTTCGAACAACTCATCGAACGGCCTGAACGCCTCATTGCGATTTGCAGTCCACAGTAAAAGCAGTTCTTCGAGTGCCGCCGCGCGGTGCGGCATTCCCGCCGTCACGTCTGCAAGCCAATGCGCCGGCGTCTCCTGGCCGCGCATCACGCTCTGCCCTGGGAACAGCTCCACGAACGCGAGCAGCATCTCGTCAACTTTGTCGGTTCCCACCTGCGCGCCGAACCAATCGAGCGCCGCGGTCATCACCTGGGGATCGAACTGCTCCCGATAGCGCGCCATCAGCACGTGACTGGCCTCGTCGATGAGCCCCATCGCGAACAGTTGCCCAGCGTGCACGGCCAGCTCAGGATGCTTCTCGACATCGCGCACCTGGTTCATCCGATGCGCAAATTCGCGGCACGCCGGCAAATTGGCCAGAATCACATTGCCGTTGTACGAGGAAAGGGACTCCGCGAAACCGTAGCGATCCCGTGCCTTCCTCGCAATGTGGAACTCCATCGTCAAGAACCCACTCCCTCGTGGCGGCGCTCTCCGGCAAATCGCGCCCTTCGGTGCGGCCGCGACCAAAGCAAAAAATTCACAATGGGTCAGATTCGAACCGGAAACTGTGATTGTAACTTTTCTGAGCCACATCCTGCTGGCGCTTGTTGAGAAAGCAGCCGCAATCTGCCGTTATTCAAGTGCAGGACGAGTGCATACGCGGCCCATCCTTCCCTATCCTTCGCAGTGCGTTGCAATCGGAGCTTGTCTACAACTAAACTGGCACTAAAGGCCGGCGACCCCTATGCGAAAATAAATACGGAGAGGTGGCAGAGCCCGGTTGAATGCACCTGACTCGAAATCAGGCATACCTTTACGGGTATCGGGGGTTCGAATCCCTCCCTCTCCGCCATCCACTCTCTTCGGCCAATCCTGAAAAGTTCAGCTGAGATTGCTAGGCGCGAGAATCCCTTCTTCAACTCTGGCCGCCAAGTCTCCTGCGAAATGCACCCAGGGTCACCCGAACGCCTTGCCCGTAACGCAACTTGAACAGGAAATCCGTTACGCCGGTTGCATCGTTCACCTCGGCGCGCCGTTGGAGCAGCGGATCGTTCTCTAAGTTCGTTCCCGGCTCGGCCGTGAACGCCAATTGATAACCCGCCTCAGCCACCGCAACACGCACCCGCTCGTCGACGGCCCCATACGGATAAGCAAAGGAGAGCACTTCGACTCCAAGCAAGTCCTCCAGACGATGTTTGGAATCGGCCACTTCGCTGCGCAGTTGGTTGTCTGAAAGCTTCGTCAGCAATGGATGCGTCGCGCTGTGCGATCCAAACTCCATGCCATACCGCTGCATTTCGCGAATCTGCTCCAGCGTGAGCAGTTGTCTCGCGCGCAATCCCTTCGCCTGATCCCACAAATTCGTCCCTCCAATGAGATCAGCCACCAAAAAAACGATGGGGGTGTAGTGATGCTCGACAACGATCGGCAAAAGTTCCGTGGACAGGTCGTCGCACCCGTCGTCAAACGTGAGCAAAACACGTTTTGCCGGAATCGAGTCTGAGAGCCAATCCGCCACTTTTAGCGTGTTGTAGCCCATCGTCCGGAACCAGCGCATCAGCCCGTGAAACCGCCGGGGCGCAATCGAGTAGGCTGCCTCCTCCCTCGTTCGCGGTTCACTGATGCCGTGGAACATCAAGGCGCATTTCGGAATCGCGCCTTCGCCCTTCTGTTGCGTCGCCAAAGGTTTGGCCGCCACCGTCTCGATCGCAGCTTCCGGCGTCAAAGGCTCGTCTCCGTTCTCCTGCGGAATAGAGGGATTGCCACGCGCGAGCTCCACACGAGAAGATACGTGCAACCGATCACGGCCGCCGCTATAACCAGCCAGAGAGGCGGCAGTGCCTTTCCTAAAATGACGACACACGCCGTCGCAACCATCATCAGAACGGAGGGGAAGGCAACTTCACTGAGTGCATCCCGCACCAGCGTGATTGGCGACCCGCGGCATACCCGGCACGCCGCGAGGGTAAACCAGCCGCCACCGAGAAATAATTGCGCTATCGCGATCGAGCCTGCAACGCCCACTGCGCCGTAACTTGAGGCAGTCAGCAAGACACCACAGATGCTGACGGCGTTCAGCACCAGCGACATCCATGCTGCTCGCTTCACCTGGCCGGATGCGTACAAAAGAATGCCCGAAGAATACAGAATGGAGTCGCCCAAAGCTGCCAGGAGCAGAAGCTGCATCACATTCGCCGCCTGCACATACTCGTTGCCCACCCACACTTCGATGAGCGGCCGCGCGAACACGCATCCCAGAACAATAAAGGGGAGAATTGCGCCGAATACCAGCTTCTGTGTTCTGAAAAAGATCTCTCGCAAATCATTCATGTCGTTGTTCACGGCGCGCTCCGACATCAGCGGGAGAGCCACATGCGCGCCCTTCTCGACCGCGTTCCTCAGTTGCGTCGGCAGCCTCGCGGCGAGGCCAAACATGGCAACTTCCTTCAAGGAACTGAGCGAACCGAGAATCGACCAGACGAGAACGTTGAACAGGCAGAATCCAAGGTTATCGATGAACGCCCACTTACCCATACTCATCACGGGTTTGAGGAGCGCCCATTTAAATCCGGTGAATCCGAGAGAAGCCTGTGGAACGCTCGCGGGCAAAGCAAGAATCAGAAGCGCCAGGGAGAACAATGCGATTGCAAGCTGCACGATCGCCAGCGCAACAATGCGATAGCCTGCCGCCAGAACCGCAACAGATAGCACGAACTGCACGGCGGTCGTCAAAAGTTGAATCTGATTGATGCGATCGTACCGGTTTGTCGCCTGATACGCCTGTTCCAGGGCGCCGCGTGGAAGGCTAACTTGAATCACCAGCGCCGCGACCACAAAGATAATCGCCGCCTCATGAACATATTGCTGTGGAATGTTGAACGGACCCGGAAGAATCGCGGCGATCGCTGAAAAAATCACCACTCCAACGAATCCAAGCATCGCCAGGCCCCAAAACGCGGTGCTGATTAACTCGTTGAGCCGGCCCTTTTCCTGCCCAGCCAAAACAGTGACATACGACTGAACAAGCACGCCGGAGATGCCCATATCGAGCAGGTAGAGAGACGCAGAGAGCGACAGCACGAAGAGCAGCAGCCCATATTCCGCAACAGAAACGCGCCTGACAACATAAGCGGTCGTTCCCAGGTTCACGGCGATCTGAAAAACATATCCCGTATAACTCCAGGCAACGCTGTGCGCCGCGCTTCCCTGCGCTGCTCTGCCGCCAAGGATTGTCTTGAATGTATTTTGCATTCGACGCTATCACGATCGGGTCAAACGACGGCGCGCGTCAGTTACAGCATTCCGTCGCATCGCGCTCGGTTTCCGATGCTACCGTAGTGCTCATTGTAGTGTTGGCGCCGCAGATAGATCTTAGAGGCTTACGGCTCCGATCACCGACGGCCCAAATGCAGTTTGAAGTATGCAAAGGCGCCCAGCCGCGACATCAAACTCCGGTTCCAGATCAGATATCGAACGCGTCGATGATTTCCGGTGCTCCATACGGTTTTATAAGTATCCTCGCCTCTCAAAAAATCATACTCGCTATATCCCTGGTTAACTCCAAATTCCAACACCGCAGTAAGCAGCAACGTGCCCGGAGCAAATCGGGCGAATGACCGGTCATATGCTTTGGCATAGTCCCAGAGCTTGTTGCCACAACGGAATCCGAACTGGAATGCGACCGGCCGGTCTCCTGATTCGAGCAGCCCAACATAGAGCAATCCCTTCGTTCCCAAATCATCCATCAAGGCTCGAAACACTTCCGGATAGGCGGCGATAAACGACGGAGTCACCCTGTGCAGTTCCTTTTGTCGATCAACCGCGATCAGTTTGTCGAGCAGGCCGGACTCCCGCTCGGGATTCTCAATAATCCGGGTTCGCAACCCGGCCTGAATCGCGAGTTCTTTCCGTCTTCGCAGCGTACTTCGTTCGTGCGCGGAAAGTTTCTTCGTCGCATCCGCCAGATCGCGGCCAATTGGCAGATATGGGCAGGGCTCTTCTTCATGCAGCCGCTGGTATTGAAGGCCGGCGTGCGCAGCTGAATTCTCAATGATCCCGGCTCCGCCTAGGCTCTCGTGCATGTCGCGCAGATCGATAAACTCCCACTGGTCTGCCCCACGCAAAAGAAACCGGATCACCGCCGCAGTCAGCACAACTCGATCCCCGCCCAATACTAAGTCGTTGTAGTCGGCGTGATGCGTCAGGAACTCAAGCTTGCGCACGCGGAACCCGAAGCGCGACACGACCCGCCTTACCAGCGGAGCGATGCCAACAATCGCTCCTTCCCGCTTGATCGCCAGCACGTAAGGCTGCAATCGTTCCCGGCCCTCGTCGGCCATGAGCCGCTGCAGCCACGCGCGAAACCACCCATACGTCGCGAACACGTTTGGGCTATCGGAGCTCGCGCTGAGCCTATTCCAGGCCTCCTCAAGGTCATCGAGACCCTCTTCAGTCACGACCGCCTCGACAGAATAGCGATCGTCTGCCTTCACGCTTTCACGATCATCCATCTCGACAAGCCCCTGTGGCGCGGACCGCAATCAACTAGACCCCTCCTTGGCGAATCCTCGAGCGATTCTCCACTGCACACGCCGCGCCAACGCCGCTACCGGCAGCGGCAGGCAATAAAACCATGACTCTTTGCGAACTGCTCGCCAGATCTCCCGGTCAGCGACTTCTTCCTTGTGCAAATAATTCGCCAGCCAGCGAAAGAAAAACCGCCGGGCCGCCTCGAAATTCCGTATCGTGGCCGCCTGCCGCGTCATGGAGAATCGGTTGCATCGGTTTTTATCGAGGCAGGTACCACTTACGTAAACCGAAACATGAAGATACATCTTTAGGAGAAAGGCGCCATCCTCAAAGTGCTGAAAAGTGGAGGGATTGAACTCCTCGTCAAATCCGCCTGCTCGCTCGAACGCCCAGCGGCGCACTAGAAAACTGCACGGGCATGGCACGCCGTACTTTCCAAACGTCACGGTCTTCGCCAGCAGCGCCGGAGGGGGGTAAAGCCGATTTCCAGGCGCAATCGCCGGTACCTCATTCTTCCGATTGCCGTTTCCCTCCGGGTCCCACTCATACCAATACTCAGTCGGGCCAATGAGAAATCCCGCCTCTGGGTGCTCTATCATAGACGCCACATGGACTTCGAGCTTCTTTCGCACCCAGACATCGTCCGAATCGAGAAAGGCCAGAAACTCGCCGCGGCTGTTGCGCGCGCCCAGATTGCGCGCCGCATTCACGCCGAGATTGCAGTGACCCTCATGTTCCAGATAGAAAATTCTATCTGGATGTCGCCCAACATACGATTGGGCGATTTTGGTGCTGCCGTCAATTGAGCCATCGTCCACAAGCAAGAGCTCCCACGCCGCGTAGTTCTGCGCCAGGACGCTTTCAATCGTCTCACCAAGGAATCGTTCAGCATTGTAAAAAGGAATCGTTACGGAAACCAACCCTTTGATCTCGCCCATCGCCGCTTACCCAATTCCCTGCTTGGTCGCTTGCACGCCGATCGTCAACTCGTAATCGGGGTCGTTGTATTCCAGTTCTTCCTGAGTCAACTCCTCCTGCACCAGCCCGTGAAGGAAAGCGGTCGCGGCGAGCACGTTCCCATAGGTTTGAACAACAACATTTTCAGGGGAGAACACTTCGCTGAAGACCTTGCTTGCAGACCGCCCCGTGAAGCGCCACCAATCCTCGCCAACACCTCCGATCATTCCCCCGCGCACTACCTGGCAAATTCCCGGAACCGTAACCAGCGCCACGCCTCCCGGTTTCAACATCCTGTAAAGCGAGCGAATGGCAGCGCCGTAGTCCTCGATCACCAATAATGTCTGCGTGCAAATAATGCAATCAAACTCGCTCACAGGAGTATCTGCGGTCTTCGTCAGGTCGATCGCGATCGTGCGTTGCTCATTCTGATCATTCAAGTCGAGAATGTCGGCGTGCTGCACGCGGTCGCCACCGAAGCGCCTTGTATATTGATCGCTTTCGATCTCCGCCACTCTGCCTCGAATCGACTCCTGATGCGTGGTAAGAAATTTCGCAATATAGAACCTGTCGATCGGCTCGCCGCGCGCGACCCCAAAATTTGGCCGGTATGGCCGCACTCGGCGCAGAACGGACCAATCCGTAACTCGGTCGAAGACCAGAAGCCCTCGTCCTGCTGCCTGGCGGCGGCGGTTCAGCCATCTTCGCAGCCGCTTCGGTACGAGGTACTTGAGATTCGTCAAACCGGCCTCTATCGCAATCTCTTGACATGCGCCGAATCCGCGCGGAATCTTCGGGGTTTTGCGGTTCGTGCACCAGGATAAGTTGATTCTACCTTTGCACTGGCGCGCGCCGGAATCTACTTTTCTTGCGCCCGGAATCTACTTTTGTTCGGCCCGCGATCTGGTTTTGTTAGGCTTAGAACTGCAACCGCTGGTCATATGGGCCAGCCAGAATGAGCGCATGGAAATTTCGGTGGTTGTTCCAACGTTTAACCGACGCAAGATCGTACTGCGCACAGTAGGAGCGCTCCTCGCGCAGAATCTTCCCTGCGCCGATTACGAAATCATCGTTGTCGTCGACGGTTCTACCGATGGAACCTCCGAGGCATTGCGCTCTGTGCAATCCGATTGCCGGATTCGCGTTATCGAACAGCAGAATCGTGGACCTTCAGCGGCTCGCAACACGGGATTTCGGGCGGCTGCTGCAAACCTGGTCTTATTCCTCGATGACGACATGCTGGCTGATCCAGGCTTGGTTAAAGGTCACATCGCTGCGCACGCGGGGCCCGGCCGCTACATCGCCTTCGGTGCCCTCTATCTCAGCCCTGACTGCCCTTTCACCCTAGCGGCTGAGTGCTTCAATCGCGAAATCGGAGCGTTTTACCTGGAGCGCAATCGGAATCCGCAACTTGACTGGCACATTGAGGACTGCGTTTTCAGCAATGCGTCCCTGTCGCGCGCGCTACTGGAAGAGATCGGCGGATTTGATGAAGCATTTCGCAAACGTGAGGATCTGGAATTGGGAATCAGGCTTTTCCACTCCGGGGCGCAGCCTCGCTATATTCACAGTGCCGTCGCCAGGCAGTACTCCGAGAAAACCTCGGCCGACCTGATAAGCGACGCCGAGGCATTCGCGGAAGCTGACGTCCGGCTTGCGCGCAAGCACCCAGAAGTCGCCGTCAAGGGCCAACTCCACTGGCTGGCACGAGAGCCGCGCTGGAAGCTGTATCTTCTTCGCGCGGCAGCTGCCGTTCCTGCCTTTGTCGATCTTTGCCTTGCGCCTGTATGCGCCTGCAGCGAGGTGGGTTTGAGAATTCCCGCCTTCCGCAATCTCGGGGTCCGCGTCCTGCAACTGCGCCGCAGGATCCATTGGTATCGCAAGGCGCTGGAATTGGGCTGGCAGCGCCCAGAATAATCGTGGGAAGAAGCGGCTTGAGCGTATCCGGGCAAGGAAAAATCGGAAATCTACCGTTGTTTCATTCTTCTTGCGCGAAGAAACGTCAGCACTCCGCGAATTCCTCCGCGCAAATAGACTCCGAATCCGCTGGTGATGATCTCTCCTGCGATCTGCGGATTGCGCGGCCAGGTTAGCGGCTTCCTTCGCAGCCGCTTAGACAGGAATCGTATGAGGTCCATGCGATGACCTGGAAACTCACTAAAAAGCAACAGCCAATAGGCCACCGAATCCGCGGCCCGCTCCTCGATGTCTCCATTGGTCGCGGGGTGTACGACGATCGCATTGGGCACATGGACCGCCCGGAAACCCTGCGACAAAAGAGACGCAAATGCATGACTCTCTTCCGCGATTCGAATGGGGGCGCCCCGGCCGAGCCGCACATCAAAAACCGCCGCACCTGGACATGCTGTCTTACGCAGCGCCATGTTGTTTCCCACTCCGAGACCGCCAAAGGTGGCAGCCTCAAACCAAAGCGGGTCTTCATTTGAGAGAGTGCGCGCCGGCTCAAGCTTCAGGTGGTCGTTCACGGAATCGGGAAGAACGGTCTCGCCGGTCACGACGGCAACACGAGGGTCAGCGAATGGTGCGAGAATATTTTCCAGCCAGTTCTCGTCCGGTATCGCATCGTCGTCCAGGTAGGCAACGATATCCGCAGTACTCTCTGCCATCCCGCGGTTGCGCGCGCGGCTCAAGCCCGGCGTAGCTTCGATGAGATAGCGAGCGGAGAACTTCTGCGCAAAAGACTCCGTTTCCTTGTTGCCTTCGGAATTGTCCACCACTAGCAGGTCATCTGGCGCAGGTTTCAATGCGGCGACGGCTTCGAGACATTTCCCCAGGAGAGCCGGTCGATTACGGCTGCAGATGATGACTGTAACCGTCAGGTCAGTTTCTTTATGGGGCTGTCCTAGATAACTAG
>PLCO01000041.1 GCA_003134815.1 Acidobacteriaceae bacterium
GACATGTACTTCAGGCGGAGGTGGCGGAGGCGGGGGGGGGGGCGGAGGGGGTGGCACGGTCAAAATCGTCGCCATCAGCGCGTTAGGGAGCGCCTCGGGATAGATGAGCGGAATCAGGATGAGCAGAATGAGCACCCCGGCATTGATGCAACCGGTCACCAGCATCCAACGGCCGCTCTTGGTCTTGATCCTTTTTGCAGATTCGAAAGTGGAGTCTTCAAACATGGCCAGCCTCGGAGATCGGGTATCGTACTCCTAGTTTAGACACCACGGGAGGGGGAATTGTTCCCGACGTAAAAATGCTCGCAAAGGAGCGAGTAAACCTTAACAGAACCGCTCTCCCACTGCCAAGAGCGCTGCAAAACCGGTGCAACGTTTACGTGCCCGAAGTACCCGCTGGAACCGAACCGCCAGGGTCTGCGGCAAATTACTGTTGGCAGGTGCTCCCCATTAACAATGGATGCACAAACCCACCCGCGCGGCCATGCGCTCTAAACTTTCGACTTTCTCGCGGCAGGCAGCGAAGCGGTTCTGCCTTTTCCGGCGCGGTACTCCTGCCAGGCAACGAGCATGGGAGCGGCGACCGCGATCGACGAGTAGGTCCCGATGAGAATGCCCACCACCAGCGCGAAGGAGAACCCGTTGAGTACTTCGCCGCCAAAGATGAACAGAGATAACACGGTGATAAATGTGAGGCCCGAGGTGAGCACGGTTCGGCTCAGGGTCTGGTTAATGCTGCGATTCACCAGGTCGGGCAGGGACTCGCGGCGACTGAGGCGCAGATTCTCACGGATGCGGTCGAAGACAACGATGGTGTCGTTCATCGAGTAGCCGACCAGCGTGAGGATGGCGGCAATCACGGTGAGGCTGATTTCGCGGCCGGTGAGTGCAAAGGCGCCCACGGTGATCAGCGTGTCATGGAAGCAGGCAACCACAGCGGCCACGCCGTAGATCAACTGGAAGCGGAACCAGAGATAAATGAGCATACCGAGCATGGAATAAAGCGTGGCCAGCGTGGCTTGCTTCTCCAACTGATGGCCGACCGTGGGGCCAACGACGGCAATGTTTACCCCTGTGTTGGGGTTGAAGTAGTTGTTGTAGTGAGCCTGGAGAGCCGATTCGATCTGTTCGCGGCCCGTATCGAGCGCCAATTCATTGGTTTCTACCGGCAGACTGATGAGCACTTCGTGATTCGCTGCTGGCCCGAAACTGGTAATGACCGCGTCCTTCACGCCTGCCACTTCGATTGCGCGCCGGATTGCATCGATGTCCGGAGGGTTGGTGAACTTCACGTCCAACTGCGTGCCGCCTTGAAAATCCACTCCCAGGGGAACCGGGCTGCCGATATGCGACCAGTTCCAGCTCATCTTGGCGATACCGGCCGCGCTGAAGATCATGGAAAAGGCGAGGAAGTACCACTTCCATCCCAGCCAGTTCACATTTACTTTGCCAAAGAATTCCACTTCTTGTCTTCTCCTGGTGCCGAATCGCTGGTTCTAGATTGAAACCATCTCGCCGGCTTTCAACTTATTCAAATGCGCCTCAAAGATGACGCGCGAGACAAAGACGGCCGTGAAAAGATTGGCCGCAAGACCAACGGTCAGCGTGGTGGCAAAACCCTTTACCGGGCCGGTGCCAAAGATAAACAGAATTGCCGCGGAGACGATGGTGGTGACGTGCGTGTCAAAAATTGTGCCCCACGCGCGGGCGAATCCCTGATCGACGGCCGCCGAAGCTGCCTTGCCGGAGCGAATCTCTTCGCGGATGCGCTCGAAGATCAGCACGTTGGAATCGACGCCCATACCGATGGTGAGGATGACTCCGGCAATGCCGGGCAAAGTGAGAGTGAGCCCCAGGCCCACCGTGGCGGAAAGCCCCATAATTCCCAACAGAATAACGAGGTTAAAGATCAAAGCAATGTCGGCGTTGATGCCTGAACCCTTGTAATAGATCAGCATGAAGGCCATGACGATGACGATGCCGACAATGGCTGCAGTGACGCCCTCGCGGACGGAATCGGCACCCAGCGTGGCACCGACGGTGCTGGCCGAAATGTAGTTCATCGAGGCCGGCAGCGAGCCCGTGCGCAAGAGTTTGGAAAGCTCCATGACTTCGGTCTGGGTGAACGCGCCTTCAATAAGGCCCTGATCGCGAATGGCGCCCTTGATGACCGCTACGCTGCGAACGTCGCCACCCATCACCACTGCCATGTCCTTGCCGATGTTGGCGCTGGTATAGTCCCAGAACTTGTCTCCCGCTTCGTCGGTAAGAACGAAATTCACCGTTCTTTGCCCGGTGTTTGAATTCACACCCGGATCTGCAGACCGGAAATCGCTGCCAGCCACGATGGACGAACGCTCGAGTACGTAATACTGGGCGCCGTTCGAACCGCTCAGATCGCCCGTATAAGGCAAGATCTCATCATTCGGCGGAAGCGCGCCGTTCACGCTTTGCAGGGCCGCGTCTTCGGTGGGAAATGGACCGCCGTCGACGGCGTGAATCTCAAGGCGAGCCGTGGAGTTGAGGATCTTTTTCACTTGTTCCAGGTCACTGATGCCCGGCAACTCGACCAGAATCTGGTTCGCGCCCAAGCCGTATTCCTGGATCAGGGGCTCGCTGACGCCCAGCGCATCCACGCGATCGCGAATGGTCTCAATGGCCTCGTCGACCGTGCGCTTGTCGAGATCGTTCTCAAAGACCGGCTTCATGGTCAGGGTCCAGTTGTTGTCAGAACCGCTGGAAACGTCGTACTCATTGGCATACTTTGTGCCGCCGAGCAGAGTGCTGACCGAGTCGTTCTGGGCGGCAGTGGCGCCCTCGACGCGAATGACATCCGGCTTGTTGGGATCTGGTTTGATTACCTGAGAGACGGTGAGGTTGGCCTTTTTCAGATCCTGCTGGAGCTCCTGCACGGAGTTGTCGGTTTCGGCGTTGACCGCCTCCGAAACCTGCACTTGCAGAATCAGGTGTGCGCCGCCCTGCAGATCGAGGCCAAGATGAATCCGGCTGGAAATGGCGCTCAGCAACGCCTTTCCACTGACTCCCGATGGGATTCCGAAGATTCCGTAGAGGCAGATCAGAAGAACAGCAATGATGAGGGCAATTTTGTTTTTGAGATTCTTCTTCATTCGTTCGTTTCTCTGGTCAAAAAAAGTGAAAGTCCGGAGGGCCTTAAGAGCCCGGACGGTCTTAAGAGCTTGCAGCTTCCTCCTGAGTGACCGAGGCAATCGCGCTCTTGGCGATTTCAAGCTTCAGGTTGTCAGGGGGAACGCGGATGATGATGGAATCGTCCTTGAGGGAGATGATGGTGCCGCGGATACCGCCCGCGGTCGTGATCCGATCGCCGGATTTGATGTTGGTGAGCATCTGCTGCCACTGCTTCTGCTTCTTCTGTTGCGGGCGGATCATGAGCATGTAGAGCAGCGGTAGAAACAGCAGGAGGGGAAGCATTGTGTACAAGCCGCCGCCTGCTCCCGGGGCGGGCGCAGCCGCCCAAAATGCGAAATTCGCAGCAAGAATCGCAGCATGAATCATGGTTCGCTCACTTCCCTTACTCGCCCTAGTGGCCGGTGTTGGCCGGCTTCAGGGCGCAGGCTAAGCCGGCCATTACTGCCGGCGCCTTGCTACAGATTTGTCTCCGGGAAAGGTTCCCCGGCCTCGGTCTTCTCGGGCCCGGGCTTTGGAAGAAGGGTTCGGCAATGGGGACCGGTACGGATTCCCGCCCTGCCCGCTCGCATTACGCAACCCAACTGCCGCATACTTCCTGTTCGACACAGCATCCCTGCCGGCTTCCAAGCGCAGGGAAGGCGAATTTCGCCCCTTCGTCCCGCCCGGATTGCCAAAAGAATGCCTAGACAGATAAGAAATGCGCGGTGGGTTCGGTGTCAAGGAGGGCAGACACAAACACGGGACCTCAGAAGCGCCTTTCGGCCTTGGCAATCCCCTTAACAATCCCCTTACAAATTGCCTACTCGCTCCTTACGGAAAGGGGCGTCATCTGGATGCAGGCGGCCCCACGGGCCCGCGCGTGATGAATCTGGCGCGGCGCGTCAGAGAGGAACTTCGAAGGGGGGAACTTCGAAGGGCGGAAAGGGGAATCGTCCCGTTGACCATAGAAATTCATGAGCAGACGCTGTTGCTGATTCCCGTAGGTCTGGCGGTCGGCTTTATGGTTTGGGTGCTTTGGAACTGGTGGCGCGAAGAGCACCGCACAGAAGACCGGCGCGCGAGGAACGCAGTCCGGATTTATTCTTCCGGCGCTCATTCTTCCGGCGCGCAAGGCTTCCAGTATCGAAATTCGGGACGGGCACAGGAGAGGCAAAGCGACTCTCCATTGATCAGGGTAAACCGCCCGAAGTTGACTCCCTCACCGCAGCGGGGGCAAATAATGCGATCACCCGAGCGACCGGGCAGATCAGAAGAATCGATGTCGACGCGCACCGATTCTTCCCGGAAGAGCTGGGCATCCGTCAATTCTCGATAGGCCAGCAACTGGCGCCGGCTCTTGTTCTCTTCGTGCGGGTAGAGCTTTTGCGCCAGCTCGCGAGAATCTTCGAGTGCGACAATGCGGACGGCGTTACCCGAGCTGAGATCGACGAAGGTTGCCGCCATCTTGCCCCAGTCTCTGAACTTGAGCGCGCGCTTGCCAAGGCGGCAGCCGGTGACGAGCGCGATGGCGTCCGTGGCGCAGCGATCGATTTCGACATAGGTGACGAGACGCTTACGATCAGCTCCTCGCGGATCGGCGATGCCCAGTCGGTCGAGTCCCATGAGAGCCATGCGCACGCCAAGCACCTGGCCCGCGCACAAGTGCCCGTGCGCGACTTCAGCCTGCCGCAAAAGTTCGTCGATCGATTCCATGGCGTTTACCGATTTGGAGAGGTGCTACTTCGCGGGGGCGGGTTCCGGCGTTTCCACTTCGTCGCCCGTATCTTCAACCATCACCGCCGAGCCGGGGACGATGTCGTAGCTTACCGCATCGCTGCCCGCGGGATGAAATGCGATGCGCAATGGCTCGCGCTGCCACTCGGGCGGCGCGCAAACCGGGTCAGGGTGATTTTCGGCGTCGAAGGCGGCGAGCTTTTTGGCCAGAACCGGCTTGCGCGCGGCGATTTGCGCAACCACCGCGTAGAGGCTCTTGCCGCTCGGAGTGAGACCGCAGTATGCGGCGTAGTCGCGGAACCAGCTTACCTGGCTCACACCGGGATCGTAGTCGGGCAGGCGGAGCGCGGTCACACGGCCGGTGGTGCGGTCGACGAGCAGCCAAGGCCCGCGCTGCCACACCCACTGGCTGGCTTTGTCGTGACTCGCTTTGTCAAGACTGGCTTTTTCTGGAGGGCCGGATTTATCGGTGGGCAGTGCGTCGTTGAGCCTGATGACGCGACGGACGACGAAGCTGCGATCGGTGACGTCGTGGGCATCGCCGGTGGTCCATTCTTTCAGGACGCCGTCGACAAGAAGGGCGCGGACTTTGAGCGCGTCCTCGCCAGTGGCTGCGCCGGAGGGATCGCCTGTCTTGGAGTAGGACACGCGCTTGACCGCGCCGAGGACAACGGAGTGGGGCTTGCGCGGGGCGGCATGGGCTAGGGGTCCGACGCCCATTTCTGCTGCGATAATCATCAACGCGAAAACGACGTACTTGCTCATGGCCCTTACTCCTGAATCTTCGCAGCTTCCACGGCGCGCGCCACGCGGAAGGCCGTGCTTTCGCCAAAGTGGCGCGCGAGAACCTGCATCCCCACGGGCAGGCCAGCCTTGGTTGCTCCGCAAGGCACCGAGACGCCGCAGATGCCTGCCAGGCTGGCGGTGACGGTGTAGATGTCGGCGAGATACATGGCCAGCGGATCGCCGGTCTTTTCGCCGAGCTTGAACGCAGGAACGGGTGAAGTGGGCGTGACGATGGCGTCAACTTCAGCAAAGGCGCGAAGGAATTCCTCGGCCAGAAGCCGGCGAACCTGCTGCGCCTTGAGGTAGTAGGCGTCATAGTAGCCGGCCGAGAGCGCGTAGGTGCCGAGGAAGATGCGGCGCTTGACCTCGGCGCCAAAGCCCTCGTCGCGCGAGTGCGAATACATGTCAGAGAGCGTGGCGGATGACGGCGAGCGATAGCCGTAGCGCACGCCGTCAAAGCGGGCGAGGTTGGCGCTGGCTTCAGCCGTGGCCACCAGATAGTAGGTTGGCACGGCGTATTTAGTGTGCTGCAGCGAGATCGGCTTGATTACGCATCCGGCGCGCTCCAGCGCGGCGATTCCCTTTTCGACGGCGGCGCGAACTTCGGGATCGAGACCGTCAGCAAAATATTCGGCGGGCACGCCAATGCGCAGGCCGGCTACGGGCTTGTCGCTTTCTGCGGCATAGTCCGGGACAGGAGCCGACGAACTGGTTGCGTCGCAGGGATCGTGGCCGGCGATAACGCCAAGCACGGTGGCGGCGTCGCGAACATTTGCGGCGAGGGGACCGATGCGGTCAAGCGAAGAGGCAAATGCGATGAGGCCGTAGCGCGAGACGCGGCCGTACGTGGGCAGCACGCCGACGACTCCACAAAAGCTGGCCGGCTGGCGAATGGAGCCACCGGTATCGGTGCCGAGTGTGGCCACGGCGAGATTGGAGGCAACTGCCGCCGCCGAGCCGCCGCTGGAGCCCCCGGGAACGCGCTCCGGATCGAAGGGATTGCGCACCGGGCCGTAGGCTGAGTTTTCATTCGAGGAGCCCATGGCGAACTCGTCGCAGTTCGTTTTGCCAAGGATCACCGCGCCCGCTGCCTCGAGCCGGGCGACGGCTGTGCAGTCGTAAGGCGGGCGGTAGCCCTGAAGGATTTTGGAGCCTGCCGTGGACGGCGCGCCCTGCGTGACGAGCACGTCCTTGATGCCGACTGGAACGCCGGCCAGCAGCGGCAGCGGGTCGCCTTTGGCGGCCGTGGCGTCAATGCGCGCGGCCTGCGCGAGGGCGCGCTCTTTGGTGAGGCTCAGAAAAATATTCAGCCGGGGGTTGAGCCTCTCGATGCGCTCGAAGTAGCTGGCGGCGAGGCTGGAGGCTTTGGCGCGTCCGGCGGCTAGATCCGCGCGGAGAGCGGCAATGGTCTGCGGCTTCTCGACATAGCTTTCAGCGGATTTAATCTCGCTCGGCAATCGAGTTCCCTCTTCGGTTCTTCGCCCATCCCGGCGAAGAGGCCTTCGCTCTATCGTTCAATCACTTTGGGTACTTTGAAGAAGACCTGGTCGGTCTCTGGGGCATGAGACATGACAGCGGCGCGACTAAGCGATGGCACCAACTGGTCGACGCGAAGTGAAGCATCGGAGCCGTCCCCGCTTCCGATCTCGAGCTCGCTCCCAATCTCGCTCACCTGGGCCAGCGGAGCAATGTTCGACGTGTCCAACTCATTCAGCTCGGTCACATAGTCGAGGATCGCGTTCAAGTCTCTCACCATGCGGCTCTCCTCTTCCGGCGCAAGTTGAAGATGCGCCAGCGTGGCCACGCGCTCAACATCCTCGACAGTTACTTTGGCAGACATTTTCCGGTCTCAACTTCGTGTTGTGGGTCTGAATCTTGAAGCTCAAGTATAGCCTTTTCAGGGTCGTGAATTGGATCGTGAAACGGCTCGCGAATCGACCGCGAAATTTGCGGCGCTCAGTCGACTGTCAGGGTTACGTTCACGGATTGCGTGAGTCCCATCGAGGTGACGCTGACCGGAATCGTGTAGGTTCCCGCGGGCGTAGTGTTACCCCCGCCGCCGCCACCGCCGCCGCCTCCTCCACCAGAGCTGACACAACTGGAGACGCCGCACGAAACAATCGCTCCGAGCAAAGCCAGCAGAAAAAGTTTGCGACGCCGAAGAATGGCCAGCGGAACGAGAAGCAGGCCGCAGGCCAGCGGAAGAAGAGCGAGACGGTCAGCACTGGGTCTGGCGCCGTCCGGCTTTTGCACGTGGGTCGTCGACGCGTTGCCCGTTGAGATCTGGACCAGGACGTTGCCCTGAACGCCGGCGTTGAGCGTTTCCGTTGTGGGGTTGAAGAGGCAGAGCGCGTTGGTGGGCAGTGTGCCGCAAGAAAATCCAAATGTGCTGCCCGATCCGACCGGCGAAATGACCACCGTATAGCTGGCTTGCTGTCCGCTGGCGACGTTTTGGCTCGTTGGGCCGGTGATGCTCACGGTGAAATCGAATCCGGTGCCCGAAAGCGGCACTGAGGCGGGCGCGGCGACCGAGGAGGAGGTCACGGTGAGCGCGCCGGATGCGAATCCGGCGGCGCCGGGCTGAAAGACAATCGAGGCGGTGCAGTTGGCGCCCGCGACCAGGCCGCCGGTGCAGGTGTTTTGCGTAACGCTAAACGGCGCGGGAGCGGCGAGCGTAACCGAGCTGATGGCGTAGCTGGAAGAGTTCGTGACTGTCACCGGCTGTGCAGTGCTCGACAAGCTCACTGCCACCACGGGGAATGTAATTTGCGCGGGGTTGGCGGTCAGGCCAGCGGTCAGCAATCCCGAGCCGTTCAGCGGAACTGAAACCGGTGCGACGCCGGAAGTGGACGAAGAGACCGCGAGCGTGGCCGTAATGACGCCTGTCGCGCGGGGCGTAAAGACGATCTCGACCGCGCAACTGCTTCCATTCGCGAGGAGTGCTCCGCAGGTAGTGCCGGCAATGGAGTAGTTAGAAGCTGCGGCGCCGGTGATCGAAAAGCCGATGTTAGCCATGGGCGATCCGCCGGTGTCGCTCACGGTGACTGTTTGCGGCGCGCTGGGCACGCCCGGCTGCTGGGTGGTGAAGGTAAGGCTGGTGGGATTCACGCTGAGTGTGGGCGGCGCGAGTCCCGTCCCGCTCAAAGCTACGGTCTGAGTCCGCAACGCGTCTGCAACGGTGAGCGTGCCTGTGACCGCGCCTACCTGCGTGGGAGCGAAGATCACGTTGATGGTGCAGACCGCACCGGCCGCCAACTGCGTTCCGCACTGGTTCGACTGCTGGAACTGCCCGCTCGCCGCGATGGAGATCGAAGTCAGCGGCAGGCCGCCGGAATTTGTAATGGTGACGGGCAGCGCGGCGGAGAGCTGGCCGGCTGGAGTCGCGGGGAAGGCGAGCGATGCGGGATTGAGAACGTCCGCGGGCGGAGATTCGCCCGTCCCGCTCAGCTGCACGGTTTGCGTACCCGCTCCGTCGGTAAAGGTGAGCAAGCCGGAGGCTGGACCGGCCAGGGTTGGCGCGAATTCCACTTCCAACTGGCAGTCGGAGCTAGGCGCCAGGCTGGTTGTGCCGCAGGCGTTGCTCAACAGAACGAACGGCGGCGTGATGGACACGCTGCTGATGGGAATTGCGGCCGCGCTGTTGTTAGCGGCGGTGACCGGGAGCGGTGACGAAGTGCTTCCCACCTCAACCGGTCCGAAGGCGACAGTGCCCGGAGTCAGGCTCACCGCGCCTGCCGGTGCTCCGGTTCCGGTAAGGTCGACGGTGAGTTGTCCACCGTAGACGTTGGCGTAGATGGTCATCTCGCCGCTCAGCGGCCCGGTGACCTGGGGCGTAAACGTAACCTGGATGGTGCAGCTGGCGCCACCGGCGACGGTTGCATTCACGCAATTGTCGGTCTCTCTGAAGTTCCCGGTGATCGCAATCGATGTGGGCGACAGCGCGAGGCTGCTGGTATTCGCAAGAGTGACGGGTAACGGGCTGCTGGAGGTGTTGACGACCTGGCTGGGAAAGGCGAGCGCCGAGGGGCTGGCAGACGCAGTGGTCAGTCCCGTGCCCGCGCTCCACAGCGCGGTTTGCCAGATGCCGCGTCCATACGTGGCCGCGAGCAGCACCTGCGAAGGTGACGAGCCGGGAGTGGCGCTGAGGCCAACAACCGGAGCGCCAGGCAATCCTGAGCCAAACACCGACCAGCAATTAGAGAGCGACTGCGCGCATTTTGCGACCTGCGTGGTAAAGTACACACCCTGGTCCGTGGCGATATAGACCGTGTTCGCATTCTGCGGGTCGATGGCGAGGCTGTTGACCGGCGCGGCGGGCAGGTTAGCCGCAATGCCGGACCAGGTTGCACCGCCATTGGTCGAGCGATACACCACCTGGACATTTTCGTTGGTGCTCTTAGTGCCCTCCACTGTCACGTACACGGTGTTGCCAGTGGCGTCGTGAGTGTCGATGGTGACGCTGGAGATGTCAAAGTTGTAATAGTTCAGCGGGTGAGAATCGCCTACGGCCGGATTCAGCGTCAGGTCATTCCACACGGGCGTTGCGCTCGACGAGGGATCGATGGTTGCACTGAGAACATGACCGGGCAGGTTGGCGCCGTAAGTGGCCGCGCCGTACATGCCTACATAGACAATCTCGCTGCCGGAGGCAAGCAGCATGGCGGCCATGGAGCGGATGAGTGCGTCGCCGTTGCAGGGAACACCAGTGGCTCCGCTATCGAGGATGGGACTGATGGCGTTGCTCGCGCTCCAGCCGGCTCCGTTGGCTGGGCCGCGCCACACGCGACAGGTGCCGATGAGTAATTGAGAAGTATCGAGCGGATCGACGAGGAAGGGACCCGGCGTGGGCATGGTGTCGCCGTCGCCGCCAACATCTGGATCTGTGACTACCGGGCTTGTGCCGAACGAGGTTGGCGTGCAGGGAGCTAGTTGCGAGCAGCGATAAATCGCGACTCCCGGCTGGTTGTTCACATACCAATTGGCGCTGTTTCCGGGGTCGATGGCCACAGGGCCGCCGTACCCGGAAAGAATCTGCGGCCAGTCGGCGGTTGCGGCGGAACTCTTCACGCCCGCGGTTCCGTTCACGCCCAGGCCGGCCATCAGGTTATAAGGCGACGCCACGAACGGAGGCAGACTGACCACTTCGGCCAGCGAGCCGAGGCTGCCGTTCAGGTTCTGGAAGTGCGAAGAGTCCGTTGCGGCGCAGGACGATCCGGTTTCGCCAATGGCGTCAGTAGAACGCCACAGCCCGCTGTCATTGCCTAGAAAGACCTCCAGCGGATTGGCCGCATTCCACGCCAGCGCATGCTGATATTCGGCCACCTGTGCGCTCATGCACGTGGTCGAGTTGGTGGTGTTGCGCCAAACGCACCCCACGGCGAGGCTGCACTTCCACAGGTCATTGGCCCCGGCGAGCACAAGCGTGTCCTGCTGAGAAGGAACCGCGGCCAGGGCGAGGTTGTAGTCGCCATCTGGAATAGTGGCAGCGCCCTGAAGGTTGCTGGTTTCAAGCGGAGAGGTGTTCCACTGTTTGCCGAAGCTGATGGCGGGATCGCCGCACGCACCGCCACTGATCGCGCATTGATCCTGCCACAGCCCCTGGTCCTGGTTATTCAGGTCTACGGTCCAGGCAAAGGTGTCGCCGGTTTGGGGATTCACCGCCAGCGCGCCGCGATAGATGGGACAGGCGATGGAGCCGATCTGCGTGTAATTGGGCGGACACATTTGCGCGGTAAGTCCCGTGCCGGGCTGCGCGGCCATGCGTGTCCATGTGACGCCGTCGGGCGATTGGTAGTAGCCGTGATCGCGCACTGCGGCGACAAACAACTGCCGCACCGGGTTCCATACGACCGCGGTGGCGGCGAGGCCGGGCGAATTGAGAGGACCGAGCGGACCCTGCAGAACTTCGCCGGGGCCATCGGTGATGGTGGCCAGGTGCCAGCTGGCGCCGCTGTCATTTGAGTAGAAGAGCCCCTCGAATGAGTTCTGCGGCCAATCGGCATTTACCAGCGTGCCCTCGTAGGCCTGCGAGACGGCGGCCACAACGAGCTGAGGGTTGGCCGTGCTCCAGGCAAAGCCGGCAAAACCCGACGCGACGAAACTTGAGTCAATTGCGCTGAGGCCCTGCTCCAGATCCACGGTCTGCTGGATCAGGCTCCAGGTGTTGCCGCTGTCGATGGAGCGCAGGATGCCGGCGCCGTAGTAGGAGTCGAGCACGTCATTGGGGTCGCCGGTGCCTGCGAGGATGACACCGGTCTCGCCCGGCTGAACGGTGAGCGCGCCGATGCTGATCGACGCATCTGCGACGTCGCTGAGAGCGGCGACGGAATCGGTGAGCGGCGTAAAGACGATGGTGGATGGCGTGGAGACAGCGGCATTGTTGGCGACCCACACACCGCCGCCGGTAGTGCCAAGGTAAATGCGGTTGCCGGTTGCATCGGAGGGATCGAGAGCGAGCGCAGCGACGCGGCCGGTGATCAGGCCATAATTCGAGGTCTGGACGGCCATGGGGCCGAGCGGCTGCCAGGTATTTACGGAAGTCGCGTTCGCGGATGCCCCGCTGCCTGCGCTCTGTGCCCCAATTTTTGCGGCGCTTACTCGGCGGACGGCGCTGAGCCTGACCGGCAGGCGATGGCCGGGTGTCCAGCCGCGCTGGGCAAGAAAGCGCTGCGCTTCAAGAACACGAGGAGGGACGGGTGTGGATTGCGGTTCCTGCCGCGGAGTCGAATTGGCTTGTCCATCCGGTTTCTGCGCAGCGGCCACCGGACCGAAAGCGAGATACATGAGCAGCCATATGGCCAGTGGCAAACCGGCCCACGCGCCACCGCTCGCGCGCTGCCCAGCCAGCCCGGGTCGTTCCCCTCCCACGCCGCGGCGGACAGGGCACAAGCAGTTCAGATCAGACATTGGATTCGTCACACGTATCCTGATTTAGATTCCGGCTTCCCCTTTTCTAAGAATCTTCCAACGGGGATGAGCGCGAAATCCATCAGATAACGCTCAACGAAACACGCAAATTCCGGGAATGAGAGTGCGGCCCATTATAGGACAGCTTAAGAATCCTCAAATGTGATTTAAAACACTCGTATAAGGGCGAGCGCGAAGCCTTACCCTGGGATCGGGTCGAGCCGGGGCCGAAGGGTACGGATTAGGATGAATTGGTTGCGCTTTTGCGGGCCTTCCCGCACTTCTCGAATGAGGTTTCCCGATGCGTCGTGTAGCGTTCTCGATCCTTTTTGCCCTCGCTTCGATTTGTCTTTACGCAAATGGTCTTTACGCAGAGGACTACACCCTTGGCCCCGACTCGCAGCCGCAGGCCGGCGTGCCCAAGGGCACGGTAACCAAATTCACGCTGGCTCCGGGCAAGGATTATCCGGGTACGCCGCACAATTGTGCTGTTTATATTCCCGAAGAATACGACGCGAGCAAACCGACGCTGTTCATGATTTTTCTGGACGGAAGCCAGGCGCTCGGCGACAGCATGCGCGTGCCTGTGGTGCTGGACAACCTGATCGCCAAGCACGATTTGCCGCCGATGATCGCGATCTTCGTCGATCCCGGCATTTTGCCTGTCGTTTCTGACCCATTGCACGCGGATATCGCCCAGAACCGTTACAACCGAATTTATGAATATGATTCGCTGACGCCGCAGTTTTCAGACTTTTTGCTCAACGAACTGATTCCTGAAGTGGCGAAAACATACAACCTGTCGAAGAATCCGGACGACCGCGGCCTGAGCGGCGTGAGCACGGGCGCAGTGGGCGCATTCATGGCGGCGTGGAATCGGCCCGATCAGTTTCATCGCGTGCTTTCGCTCATTGGCACGTACGTTTCAATGAAGGGCGCGGATGCGCTGCCCGCGCTGGTGCGCAAAACGGAGCCGAAGCCGATCCGCATCTTCATGCAGGACGGGACGGCGGATCACATTGTTCCTGCGGAGCCATACGGAGTCGCATTTGCCGGGAGCTGGCCGATTAATAACCAGGTGATGTACGAGGCGCTGGAATTTGCGGGCTACGACGTAAAGCTCGTGATGGGCACAGACGGGCACAGCACGAAACAGGGCGGCGCAATCCTGCCTGATGCGCTGCGCTGGCTCTGGCGCGATTACCCCGCGCCGGTCGTGGTGCGCGAGCCGGCGCCTGCGCAGCAGGCGGGACGGGATTCGTCGGCGTCGGTATTTTCGACGATCTTCTTGGACAAGCCGTGGCAGCAGATCGGCGGCGATTACATTATCGACCGTGATTATGGACAAGTTTGGAGCCTTACCTCCGATGCCAAGGGAAACGTATATATTTGCGGCGGAACTACCGTCGCGCGCGTGGACGCAGATGGAAACGTGGCGCGGTTTCTCCAATTGAAAGGTGGCGTGAAGCGCCTCAGATTCGGTGCGGACGGCCGCTGGTACGCATCCTTGGAAACTGACGAAATGGTTTCGAATAAAACTGCCGATCCGTCAAATGATCTAAAGATCATAGCGCGAGGCCTTGGCATCTACGATTTTGTCGTCGCAAAGAATGGCACGATTTACTTTAGCGGGAGCGGAAGAACTGGATCAGGCAGAATCGATGCTTCAGGCAAAGTGGAGACGCAGGAGATGGGCCGGACAGTTGTCGAGCCCTCGGGACTCGCATTCTCGCCCGATCAGTCCATGCTGGTAGTCACCGACGCAGATTCGCGCTATAGCTGGTCGTTCCAAATCGCAGCCGATGGCTCTCTCATCAACGGCGAGCCCTTTTATCGCCTGGAAATACCAGAGACGACGGAGTGGAACTTACTAGGCAGCCGCATATGGAGTGTAGCGGAGGACACGAACGGCAACGTCTATTTCGCCACCCCGATTGGCATTCAGGTCGCCATGCAGAACGGACGTATAGCGGAGATCCTCAACCCTCCGATGCCTGGCGGCGGCCCGCTGGCTGCGATGACGTTTGCCGGCAGCGGCGACCAGAACTGGCTGTACGTTGTACAGGGAGGGAAGCTGTTCCGCCGGCCGGTGAAGGTGACCGGGGCGAATGCATGGACCGTTGTGAAGCCACCGAAGCCGATGCTGTAGGTCTGGGATCTTCGGCAACCGTGTGATTGATCGTTCAGGAAGAGCCTTGACGATGAAAGGGATCAGCTCATCGCAGAACCAGGAGGCTTCGCTTGGAATCGACATCGAAATCCGAAAAGCGGACCGCGTTGTTTCGGATCATCCGAATGACTTCGCCCGTTGAGCAGTTCCCTGTCTGCAATAGGATCACCTTCGGCGGCGCTCCTTTGGCGATGCTCAGATTGGCAAAATCTTTGTCCTTGGTCAGAAACGCAAAGTGGTTCGCCTTGGCAAAATCCCAGATCGTTACATCGGGACTGCTGCCAAGGCCCGCTTCGCTCACATGAATGGAATCAGGGAACAGGTCTGCGAGCTCGTGGACGATACGAGGGGGAAGATTCTCGTCAACGAGAAGCTTCAAGAACCGCAATCCTTTCCGGAATGCTCGCAAAAAACTCGTAAACTGCCTGAAAGTCTTCCTTCTCGAGATACGGAAACTCATTCAGGATCTCATCTTCGGTCATTCCCGACGCAAGATACGATGCAAGATCGTAAACGGTGATGCGCAGACCGCGAATGCAGGGCTTACCCCCCATTTTGCCGGCTTCAACCGTGATGCGCGGATTTAAGTCAGACATGACCACCAACCATTCCGACCATTCCATTCTAGGATAAAACTGACGAACCTGAACATAAATCAGAAAGGCCGCCCAAGGCGGCCCTCATACTGCTCTCTGACCACTGACAATAGTCTTTCTACCACCGTCCCCAGGCGCGGCTGAAGTAGTCCGTCATCGTCATTCCGACGAGCGCGAGGAAGGTGAACAGGCCGCAGACCACGGTGAGCTTGGTCAGCCTGGTGCTGTATTTTACGTGCATGAAGAAAAGCACCACCAGGGTCATCTTGGTGCAGGCAATGGCCAGCGCGACGACGGGATTCCAGAAGAGAGTAAGTCCCGGAGCGATGTGCCACTCGCCGAGGTCGATATACGACGCCCAAACGGTCAATCCTGTGCCCACCAGCAGCGCCAGAACGATCGTCAGGTAGACTACAGGGCTCACAATATGGTGCTCGTGCTCGTTATGGTCGACTTGTTGGTCCAGTTCACTCATTCCATCCATCCTGTCAATGCCGGCTGATTAAGTACAACAACGGGAAGAGGAAGATCCAGATAATATCCACGAAGTGCCAGTAAAGGCCAAAATTCTCGACATAGTTAACGTGGCCGGTCGTGTAGGCTCCGGCTCGCGCTCGGACAATCATGAACCCCAAAATTGAGATACCGATGATCATGTGCAGGGCGTGCATTCCGGTCATGGCGAAGTAGAGGAAGAAGTACATCTGAGTCTTCTCGGCCATGTCGGACTGCAGCGGTTTGTCGCCAGGATAATCCTTATGCACTTCAGGATCCGAGGCCGGATTGAGGAACGACGCATCGCTCCAATGCAGACCGGGAACGTGGTGCTTCACCCACTTCTCGTGATACTCGATGGACTTGATGCCCAAAAAAGCGAGGCCGAGAATAAAGGTCAGCGAAAGGAAGAGAACAAGCATGCCTTTCTTGCGCATTTCGGCTGACCACACGCCCATGGCCATGGTGAAGCTCGACAGAATCAGAACCGCAGTATTCGCGGAGCCCCATCCGATGTTGAGTTGGTGCGATGCCTCAACGAACGCCGGGTAATACCAGTTGCGCATGATCATGTAGGCAGTGAACAACCCGCCGAAGAACATGACTTCAGTGAGCAGGAACAGCCACATGGCGAAGTTCGTCGTATCTGCCTGCTGCTCGACCGTTTCGAAGTGGTGGCGCTGATAGGGCGGATGCTCCCCATGGTGAGAATGGCCAACGTCCGCGGCGGCGCTGTTCGAGATTGCCGTGCTATCCGACACTCGCCACCTCTTTTTCCTGCTGACGCTCGAGCCATTCGTAGTCGTAGGCTTCGTGGTCCATGATCGGGATCTCAGGGAAGTTCTCGGTCAACGGCGGCGACTGCGTCTGCCACTCGAGGCCCGTTGCCTGCCAGGGATTGTTTCCAGCGACCTCGCCGTATTTCAGCGACCAGGTGAGATAAAGAATCGGCAGCAGGTAGCCCACGCCGAGGATGGTCGCGCCCGCGGTCGAGAACACATTGAGCGCCTGGAACTCCGGCGGATAAGCGGCGTACCGGCGCGGCATGCCCAGCGTGCCCAGGATGAACTGCGGGAAGAAGGTGAAGTTGAAGCCGATGAACGTGACCACGGCAGCAAATTGCGAAATCTTTTCCGGATACATGCGCCCGGTCCACTTGGGCCACCAGAAGTGAATGCCTGACAGGAAGGCCATCAGCATGCCGCCCACCATGACGAAGTGGAAGTGAGCAACGATGAAATAAGTCTCTGTGAGATGAATGTCGGTGCCGGTCGAGCCGAGGAAGACGCCCGTCATGCCGCCGATGGTGAACAGGCCCATGAAGCCGAAGGCGTAGAGCATGGGCGTTTCAAAGGTGATCGATCCCTTGTAGAGCGTGAAGGCCCAGTTGAAGATTTTGATGGCCGAGGGCACCGCGACGAGCATGGTGAGCAGCGAAAAGACCAGCGCCGCGTAGTTGGAAATGCCCATGATGAACATGTGGTGCGCCCAGACAAAGAATCCAAAGACAGCGATGGCCACTGATGAGAAGGCGACCGCCGTGTAGCCGAAGACGCGCTTGCGGCTGAAGGTGGAAACGACCTCGGAGATGACTCCCATACCAGGCAAAATCATGATGTAGACGGCCGGGTGCGAGTAGAACCAGAACAAATGCTGAAAGAGAATCGGGTCGCCGCCGTAAGCGGGATCGAAGACGCCGATATGCACCGTGCGCTCGAGGACCACCAGCACCAGGGTGATGGCCAGCACCGGCGTGCCGAGCACCATGAGAATGCTGGCCGCATAATTGGCCCAGACGAACAGCGGAAGCCGGAACCAGGTCATGCCGGGGCAGCGCATCTTGTGGATGGTGACGATGAAGTTGAGGCCTGTAAAGATCGAGCTGAATCCTGCGACGAAGATGGCGAGTCCGGTAGAGATGACGTGGGTGTTCAGGTAATGCGTGGAGAGCGGAGTGGTGAAGGTCCAGCCCGTGTCAACGCCGCCGGCGGCCATGGTGTAAATGACCATGCAGCCGGCGATGATATAGAGATACCAACTGAGCAGGTTAACTTTGGGCAGCGCCAGATCCTTGGCCCCAACCATCATGGGAATCATGAAGTTCCCGATGGTAGCGGGCACCGATGGCACAAGGAACAAGAAGACCATGATGACGCCGTGCATGGTGAACACCTTGTTATAGGTGTCGGCCGCCATCAGCGAAGTTTGCGGCGTGAGCAGTTCAAGGCGAATGAGGCCGGCAAGGGCGCCACCGATAAAGAAGAAAAACGTAATTGAGATGAGGTAGAGCGTGGCGATCCGCTTATGGTCGCCGGTGAGCAGCCAGCTGAGCAGGCCGTTCTCCTTGGTCAGGAAGTTCATCTTTGGGATCCTGGCCGTGGACTGATCGGGAAGACTGACGATGGTGGCAGCGCTCATGGTTTGACCTCCTTCTGCGCCGCGGGCTTCTGGCTCGCTGTCGGCGCTTTGCCGGTCTGGCCCTCAGGAACGAAATCGGTAGTATTGAGAGTCTGCTGGACGCGGTAATCGGAATCTAGATTCTTAATGTATTCCACCAGCGCGATCACGCCTTCTTCGCTGACCTGGCCCTGGTAGGTGGGCATGATGGGCGCATAACCCTGCGTGGTGTGCTGCGACGGGTTCAGAATCGCCTGGCGCAGGAAAGCCTCGTCAACGGTGATGGTTTCGCCGGTGGAGAGCGTGAGCCTGGAGCCATAGACGTTTGCCAGGCTGGGCCCGCGGGCATCGGGCCGCGTGTTGTGGCATGAACTGCAGCTCAGGCTTGAGAAGAGCCGCTCGCCATCCTGGGCCAGCGAGTTGCCGCTGGTAGATCCTTCCAGCCACTTCTTGAAGTCGTCAGGCGTCATCACCGTCACTTCGCCGATCATCTGCGAGTGATTGGTGCCGCAGTATTGGGTGCAGAAAAGGTGATAGGTGCCGGGCGTGGTGGCCTCAAACCAGACCGTGGTGTAACGGCCCGGGATGGCCTCGCGCTTGACGCGAAACGCGGGGATGGAGAAGCTGTGAAATACATCCTGTGAGATGAGCGTCAACTGGATGGGACGGCCCATGGGCACGTGCAGATCGTTGATTTCGTGCTGGCCGCCGGGATGCTCGGCCTTCCACATCCACTGCTTGCCCACGATGTAAATGTTCATCGCGTTCGCGGGCGGCGTGTAAATGCGGAAGTAGAGCAGCGCGCCCCACACGAACATAATCAGAAACAGGCCCAGTGGAATGATGGTCCAGGTGGCCTCAAGAATTGTGGAGCCTTCGATCTGGACTGCTCTCGGGTGACGCGTCTTGTTGTAGAGGATGGAGAAACTGACAATCAGCAAAACCACAAGCGTAAGCCCGACCAGGCTGACCAGAGCCATGAAGAAATAAAGCGCGTCCATTTCGGGCGCAATTTTGGATGCTTCGGGCGGAAACAGCGCGAAGTGCGTCAACCATTTGACGAGAAACTGCCACAATACTGGGCTGATGTGGTCCATTCTCCCTTATCCGTTCACTTTCTTTGCCTTACCCAAAGTCGCTGTTGCCGCTAGGTGCTCCAGTTTGTAATCGCGGCGGAACATCACGAACATGAAACCGCCTAAAAGCACCACCGTGACAAATCCTCCCAACTGGATCACGCGCGCGATGATCAGGTCGTGCTTGTTGGTGGTGGGATCGTAGTGGTAGCAGTAGGTAAGAATGTTGTCGACAGGAGATCCGATGCGATTCGACGACGCTTCGTCGAGTCCGAGCAGCATGTCCTTGGGCGAGTATTCAACGCCCATGTAGTACTGGGCCAGCTTGCCCTCTGGAGTCACGATCTGGATTGAGCTGGCGTGCGCGTATTGCATCTGGCTGCTGCCCGGCACGGTGAGCTTGACGTAGCGGAAACCGACCGCCTGCGTGAGCGCGTCGATGTTCGGCTGAGTGCCGGTCAGGAAATGCCATCCGTTGGCTGTTTCGGGACGGCCATAGCGTTTCACGTACTCGCGCTTTTTTGCCGCGGCCAGATCGGTGCCCTCGGTGGGATCGATGCTGACCACGATGATGTTGAAGTCTTTGCCCGGAACGTAGCGCACCATTTCGAGGGAGCTGGTCAGGCCGTCAAGTTCTTCAGAGCAGAGCATGGGGCAGCGATAGTAAACCAGCGCCAGAATCGCGGGACTCTTGCCGAAATAACTGGCCAACGTCACCTGCTTGCCCGCGTCGTCAGTGAACGCGAGGTTCAGCGGCAACTGCGTGTTGAGGCGCTGATCGATGCCCACGCCGTTCAGCAGTGTCGGCGGCCTGTCGTTCGTGGGACCCGTCTCTTTGTCGCCGTAGGCGGAGACCTGCGCGGAGACGAGCGGGCTGCCGAGCGCAAGCACCAACGCGCCCGCGGCGGCGACCGCTGCGCTGCGCAAGAGTTTCCGGATTGTGCTTTGGATTTGCACGGTTATTTTTGCTCTTCCTGTTGTTTGAGGGCGGCTGCCTGCTCCGCTTGATCCTGCTCATAGCTGGTGCGCGCAAATCCGTTGGTTAGCGGCACAGTGACGGTTGGCGCGCTTTCGCCGGTCATTAACCGCCGGGGCTTCTGCGTTTCGACGACGGTCGCCACCGGCAATCCGCGCTGAGCGATCAACTGCATCGCCTGCTCGATTGGAATCCTGACCGTCCCCTTCGACTGATCGACCCAACTGTAGTTTGAAAGCAGCAGATCCTCGCGCGCATGCAGGTCGGCTACGTCCTGGTTGCCGTCATCGGTCTGGACGCGCGGCGTGGGAAAGGTCTGCGTGATCTCGGCTATCTTGTTTTGCAATTCCGGACTGGAGGGCATATTCCCCAGTTGCCGAACGTCCACGGTCTTTGTCCACTTGCTGTTGGGGCCGTCTTCTTTGTCCATTTGCGCGTTGATCACTTTGCCAATGCCGTAGCAGAGAAATCCCGTGACCGCGACGAAGATGCCCAGCGCGGTAAGGAAGACCACGATGCCCGTGACGCTGGCGTCGGTGCGCTCATATCCCGCCGAGGTGTCGATCTCCTCCGGCTTTGGCCCGTGAGAGGCGAGAAACTTTTCGCCCTCAGGCTCGTTGTGATCAAGCGTGGACATGTTCAGGCTCCAGAATCTCCTCGAGGTGCGGGTCGTTGGTCTGCACCAGCGGCCGCGTCTTTAGTTGCGTGCAGAAGTAAGCCAACCAGAAGCTGAACAACGCGACGGGCACGGCAATGTACTCGAGAATTCCCCAACTGAAATGCAGGTTGCGCGCGGCGTCTTTGAAGTTCGGCTCGATCAGCCAGAACATGTCGAAGGCGCGCGCGAAGATCATCCACTGGCACACGCGCACAATCCGCTTCTTATTGCGCTTGAGGTCGCGCGACAGCAGCATGGTGAACGGAATGAGCCAGTGAAAGATGAAATCGAGAGTGATGATGACGCCCCAGCCGCCGCGGATGCGATCGAGATACCAGTTGATCTCGTCCGGCAGGTTGCCCGACCAGATAATGAGGAACTGCCCGAAGGCCAGGTAGATGTTAAGCATGACGAAGGCGAAGGTGAGCTTGCCCAGGTCGTGCTGCTCGGTCTGGCGCAGGAGGGTTTTGAACGGCTCGGCCTTCGAAAGCGAAACGGCGACGATGATGGAGAACGCGAGCGTCGCGTATCCCTGCCCAACGAGGAACAGCAGGCCATAGACCGACGAGTACCAGGTGGGATCCATCGACATGACCCAGTAGATGGCCGCTGCCGTCATGGTAAGGGCGTAGACCACAATGCCGGGACCGCTGATGTTTTCAAGCTTCTTGATCCAAAAGGGAGTCGTCTCCCGTCCTTGCGAGTCGCGCTTCAGGCCAAGCGCATTGAGCCGCCACGCGTAGAAGCCCCAGATGGCGAAACAAAGGAAGCTCACGCTGAGGAATGCCGCGGGATTGAGCATCGGCCGCTTGAAGTCGAGACAGTGCTTCTGAATCTCTGAGATCAGATGCTGGCTGAGCGCCGCAGTCGTGTCGGAATCGCTGGTGTATTTCGCCCAAAGGTAGAGCCGCTTCATTCCCGTTGCCAGGCCGAGAAAGTAAATAATGATCAGCGGCAGCGTGCGGCTCATCGCTTCGAGCGGGCGCCGCAAAAGCAGTCCCCACTTGCCGCCGGAGCAGTACTGCACCATCAAGAGCGCCAACCCGCCGATGCAAAGCCCCCACGTGACCATCGTGCCCAGCGCCCAGGCACGATAGAAATGGTCGAAGCCCAGATGATCCTGCGCGTTGGCAAGGAAGATTAGAAGGATGGCAATGCACATCGAGATGCCGCCCACGATCAACGCGCGGCTCTTCCAGGCGTTAACAAACGCGGGTGCGCCTAGATCGGCGGGGAGCGCCTTGGAGTGCGATGCGGGTTGTGATCCGTGTGCCATTCTTCTGTTCCTTAATTCTTGGCCGCCGGGGCCGGATTACTTACGGGGATCGAAATCTTTGGATCTGCGGGATAAGCCGGAGCCATGCCCGGTGTTCCTTCGCCGGCGATTGGCTTGTACGCCTCAATTGCTGTCAGCGGCATGGGCCACGGCTGCGCGTACTCGGGATGCCCTTCGTCAGTCGCCAGATCCTTCAGGTTTTTGATCTGCGCGCCTGCCGGAACGTCCTTCACCGTAGCCGCCTCGCTGAGCTGCAGGGCGCGAATGTAAGCCGCTACCGCCCAGCGGTCCGCCGGCGGCAGTTGCGCCGAGTAGTCTGGCATGGCGCCATAACCGTGCGTCATCACGTAAAAATAATGCGAGAGCGGCTGCGACATGCGCACTTGGTCGTGGAAATTGGCGGCCGGCTTGAAGCCGCGCTGCACAATCTCGCCCAATCCGTTGCCCACCCGCGAGTGGCACGGCGTGCAGTAAATATTGAAGCGCTCCTGACCGCGCTCAAGCACTTCCATGGTCAACGGAATTTCGGCCGGCATCGCGTCGAGTTCCTGTCGGTAGCCGTTCGGCCCCTGCACGACCCCGGTGTAGAAGTAGCCGTCGTCGTGGAGCTGGCCGCGGGCCACGGTGTCGAGCACTTGCGGACGCGCGCCGCGCTGGTCGGCAAAGAAATCTGAGCCGCGCTGCGGAACCATCTTGGGCTGATCCTGCATGTCCTGGCGGCAGCCGGCGATGAGCAGAAGGCAGGTGAATCCGGCAAGGGCGAGCGGTCTCCCACCCTTTCGCAGAAGATGCGAAAGGATGGGGCAACCGGCCTGATCCCTGATCCCTGATCCCTGTTCCGTGCTCATTAGTACTCCACCTCCACGACCGAGTTCGGCTTGAACTGCTGCAGGTAGGCCTTCGCCTCAACCAGATCGAATTTAGGGTCGAGCGCCTCAAGGCACAAAAAGAATTTGTCGGTCGTCGCGCCGTCGCGGAAGTTGGGCGCGTTGAACAGCGGATGGTAAAGCGCAGGCAGGCCGTTCAGCGCGAGCATTCCGAAGGCAGCCGATAGACCGGCCCACAGAATGGTCCACTCGTAGGCGGGAATGATAAAGGCCGGCCATGAGTAAAGGGGACGTCCCGCGATGTTGAGCGGATAGGCAAGCGTTGAAATCCAGGTCTCGAGCGAGAACATGGCTGCGCAGCCCATCAGGCCGCCGATGAGCGTTACGAGGGGAACCTTGTTGCGATGGAAGCCGATAGCTTCGGCCGCTTCTTCGACGGGATAAGGCGTGTAGCAGTCCATGCGCCGCCATCCATCCTGGCGCGCCTGCTGCGCGGCCCTCACCAGGTCGCTCGGCGTATCGAATTCGGCCAGCAGGCCGTATGTTCCTTCGCGTGCGGGCATTAGTCAGCAGCCTCCGCTACCTTGGGCTTGATCTTGGCCCCCGGCAGCAACATGCGAATTTCGTTCATCGGAATCATGGGCAGGAAACGGACAAAAAGCAGGAACAGGAACGTAAAGAATCCCAGCGTGCCGACGAAGGTCATGTAGTCCCACTTGGTCGCGCGGTACGTGCCCCAGGACGAGGGCAGAAAATCCCGATACAAGCTGGTGACGACAATGACGAAGCGCTCAAACCACATGCCCGTGTTGACCACAATCGAGATGAAGAACATGAACGGGATGGAGGTGCGCAGCTTGCGCGACCAGAGAGTCGTGAGCGGAATTGCAAGGTTGCAGGTGACCAGCACCCAGTAGGACCAGCCCATTGGCCCGAATACGCGGTTCCAGAACATGAAGGCTTCCCAGTGCGACGCCGAGTACCATGCCATGAATGCTTCCATGCCGTAGCCGTAGGCCACGATGAAGCCGGTGGCGAGCATCACCTTGCCCATATTGTCGATGTGGCGCTCGGTGACCAGAGCTTCAAGGTGATAGAACTTGCGCAGCGGAATGGCCAGCGTGAGCACCATGGCGAAGCCTGAGTAGATGGCGCCGGCGACGAAGTAGGGCGGAAAGATGGTCGTGTGCCATCCGGGCAGAACCGCAACCGCAAAATCGAAGCTAATGACCGTGTGAACCGAGAGCACAAGCGGAGTAGCCAGGCCGGCCAGCAGCAGTGAGGCGGTCTCGTAGCGCATCCAGTGGCGAGTCGATCCGCGCCAGCCCACGCTCAGCATGCCGTAGAAATACTGCCCGATCTTCGATTGCGACCGGTCGCGAAGGGTGGCCAGGTCAGGAACCATGCCGATGTACCAGAAGACCACCGAAATCGTCGCGTATGTGGAGACCGCAAAGACGTCCCACACGAGAGGCGAGCGGAACTGCGGCCAGACCGTCATGGTGAACGGCAGCGGGAAAAGCCAGTAACCCAGCCAGGGACGGCCCACGTGAATCAGCGGGAACAGGCCGGCGCAGACTACGGCGAAGATCGTCATGGCCTCGGCGAAACGGCTGATGGCATTTCGCCAGCCCTGCTTGAACAACAGCAAAATGGCGGAGATGAGCGTGCCGGCGTGGCCGATGCCGATCCACCAGACAAAGTTGATGATGGCGAAGCCCCAGGCCACGGGCTGCGTGATGCCCCAGATGCCCACGCCGACCAGGAACAGCCAAGTGACCGCGGTCAGCAGCACAACGGCCACGCCGCCGGCAACGGTGAAGAGGCCAAACCAACCCATCGGCGTGTGCGGTGTGAGCACAATGCGCGCGATCTTCTCGGTGATCGACCGGAAGGTCTGACCCTGGCCAATTACCCGGAATTCTCCGGTTGCCGGGTCGATCATGGGATCGGCGGGTTTTACTTCTTTCGTTGCCATCGCTGCTCTCAAAAAACTGTGATCGGGTCGTGCCTTAGTTCCTAGTTCCTAGTCCCTGGTCCCTTGTTTCTATCCCTTTGCCGGCGCGTATTCCGTCGGTGTCCCTTCGAGTTCCTGGTTCACGTTCAGCACTTCGGCCAGATATTGCGTCCGCGGACGCGCATTCAGGTCGGCAATGACCTGGTAGCTGCGCTGCTGGGCCCTGAGTTTCGACACGCGGCTGTTGGGATCGTTCATATTGCCGAAGACAATTGCCTCGGCCGGGCACGCTTGCTGGCATGCCGTCACAATCTCTCCGTCGCGGACGTTGCGATTCTCCTTGTCGGCCTCGATCTTGGCTGCCGAGATGCGCTGCACGCAGTAGCTGCACTTTTCCATCACGCCGCGCGAGCGCACGCTCACGTCGGGGTTGCGCATCAGCTTCAGGCTCTCGGTTTCGTAGTCGGAGTAGAGCAGGAAGTTGAAGCGCCGCACCTTGTAGGGGCAGTTATTCGAGCAGTAGCGGGTGCCCACGCAGCGGTTGTAGACCATCAGGTTCAGGCCTTCCGGCGAGTGAACGGTGGCGCCCACCGGGCAAACCTGCTCGCACGGAGCGTTTTCGCAGTGCTGGCAGTTCATGGGCTGGAAGTGCGCGCGCGGCGCGGATAGATCGCCCTCGAAATATGTGTCGATGCGCAGCCACTGCATATTGCGGCCGATGCGCACCTGCTGCTTGCCGACGACGGCGATGTTGTTTTCGGCGTAACAGCTCACGATGCACGCATTGCAGCCCGTGCAACTGTTCATGTCGATGGACATGGCCCAGGCGTTGGCCTCGTTGTACTCCCAGTTGGGAAAGAGCGAGGTATCGCGAGTTGGCGTGTCGTGGCCTTCGCCCTCGTGCGCAAAATTCGGATTGGCCTTGAACTCGTCGAGCGTAGCGTAGCGGATGATGCCGCGCGGACCAAGCGCCTCATCGGCCTCAAGCGAGTTGTTGCCGCTTCCCTGCTCGCCGAAAGTCTTGCCACGCTGATCCTGGAAGTGGCTCTTGGTAATGGCCACGCCCCATTTGCCTTCCAGCTTGCGAATCGAGCCGGTGGCGTAAAGCGGCGCCCAGGTGTTGCGAATGAGATAGGCGTTAAAGCCCTGCCCGGAACCCACGCGGCCGGCGGCCTCGCGGCCGTAGCCGAGGTAGACGGTGACCGAATTGTCGGGATGGCCCGGCGCAACGATCACCGGCGCTTTCACGCGGCCATTTCCGACGGTGATTTCGACGATGTCGTCTTCTTCGAGGCCAAGCTTGGTGAGCGTTGCGCCGGAGACGATCGCAGCGTTGTCCCAGCTCAGATTCGTAACCGGCTTGGGCAGCTCCTGCAGCCAGCCGACGTTGTTCCAGCGGCCGTCGTAGATGTTCGGGTCGGGGCGGAAGATGATTTCGAGCGAGTCTTTGGAAGTCGGCGTGGGAACATTGCTGCTGATCTTTGAGCCGCCGGCCGCCGAGCCTTTGGCGTAAGCCGTGTCGGCGATCCAACCATCGTGCAGCGCCTTGCGCCAGCCGGTTTCGAAATCACCCTTGATGTTGGCCTTCTGCGTTTCGCGCACCGCATCGTATGGGCTCACCATGGGATCGTCGAGCAGCGCCTGGAAAATGTGATGCGCCGTGTGTCCGCCATAGAGCGGATCGATCATCGGCTGCACGATCGAAACCGTGCCGTCATAGGCGCGCGCGTCGGACCACGATTCCAAATAGTGCGCGGCGGGAATGTGCCAGTGGGAAATTTGCCCCGTCTCGTCGTAATGCGAGCCGAGGTGGGCCACGATGTTTGCCTTGTTAAATGCGTCGGCGAAATCGAGATCGGCGGGCGCGTCGTAGATGGGGTTGGCGTTCAGGATCACCAGCCAATCCACTTTGCCCGCATTCAAATCGGCAACCAGCGCCTTGAAATCGCCAAGCTGGTCGCTGGGAATGGGAATCGCCGGATCGGAAGAAACGGAAACGGTCTTGCCCACGTTGCCGAGCGCATTATTGATGGCCAGCGCGAGCGCAGCAACCGACGGATCCTGATACAGCCCCGGAAGCACTGCGCTCTTACCTGCATTGGCCTTCAGATCTTTCGCCAACGCGGCGAGGAAATTCTGCTGCTCGTCGGTCCAGTTGTAGTTCGGAGCATCGATGGGAATTGGGAAGCCGCCCACTGCCTGCGCCAATGCCGCTGCGAATGCGGGAATCTCGCTTGCGCGCAGACCCAGCCGATGCTCGGCCTTCATGCCGGTCGTGGTCGTTGTGCTTTCGACCGAGTAAAGCCGGTTCATTCCGTTCTCCGGCTGCTTGCGCCGCCCGGCGTAGTCGCGGACGAGCCGATGGAAGCCGGGGTACGAAGCGCCAGAGAGAAAATCCGCGTCGAGCGAAACGATCACGTCGGCAGAGCTCAGGTCGTACTGAACATTCACGCCGCTCGCAAGAAATGTTCCGGCCAGCGCGGGATCGTACTGCACCAGCTTGGCCTTCGGCCACGTCGTCTGCACTTCCTTCCACTGGCGCGCCAGCGTGGGCGAGGTGATGGTCGCGCTCAGGAAGTAGATGCCGGTGCCATCCTTGGTCGACGTGACTTTGTCGCGCAGCGCCTCGGCAAACTCGCCCCACTCCCGGCTCTCGCCGCGATAGGTGACGTGCTGCGAGCGGTCAGGATCGTAGAGATCGAGCAGGGTGCCCTGCGAGTAGGGATCGGAGCCGCCCTGGTTGTAGGCGTGCTCGGGGTTGCCATCGATCTTGATGGGCCGGAACTCATCGCTCTTGACCAGCAGCGGCACCGCGCCGGTTGAGAACGGATGCGCAGTGGCAAAGTACATCGGCTTGCCGAGAATCAGGTCTTCAGGCGCTTTTACATATGGATAAATCGGCTCGTCGGGCTGCTTGGTGCAACCGGCCAGGCCGGCGAGAGCCATCGACGCACCCATCAATTTAAGGAAGCCGCGGCGCGAAACCGGATCGACCCACTCCTGCGCCGCCGAAGGAAATTCTCGCTCCACTGCGGCCTGAAACTCCGGCGTATTGGCCAGCTCATCGAGCGACCGCCAAAGCTTCTTGCCCTTCATGCCGCTCAGATCGCGGCGAACGGCTTCGAGCGTCATGGGCTCGGAATTTGTAGGATCGGAGTTCGCGGGGTGCGCGCCGCCGAGAGATTTCTCCACTGGCTGCTCCACCGCCGGCGAGTTGTATCTCTTTGCGCTCATCGGTGGCACACCTCGCAACTTGTCAGATCCTTCGGCGTGCGAATCTTGTAGTGAACCTCCAGGAAGTGACCCATGTCCTCCTGGCTGGTGAACTTCGTATAGCTTGGTGGGGCCGCCGGCATTGGCGCAGCGGCAACATCTTCGGCCAAACCCTTTGCGCCGGCTTGAGCCAGATGCAGCGAAGCCATCTCCGCGCCCGCGCTGCTGGGATCGTTTCTCGTGCAGCTCACGCTTTGCGCTGTAGGCACGCCTTGCTTGTCGTCAACCGCCGCGCACCACGCCGGATGGTCTTCGCTCGGCGCTTGCCAGTCCATGTTGTAGATCTGGCTCGTTGGCCGCAGATTCTTGGCCGGATTGCGATGGCAGTCCAGGCACCACTCCATCTGCAGCGTGTTCTGCGCGTACATCAGCGGCATCTCATCCACCTTGCCGTGACAGCTTTCGCAGCCGATGCCCTTGTTCACATGAATTTCATGACTGAAAAAAACGAAGTCGGGAAGGTCGTGAACTTTGATCCACGGAATCGACTGTCCCGTGTACCAGCTTTGGCGCACCGGCTCCAGCAATTGCGCATTGGTCCAGATCTGCGCGTGGCAGTTCATGCAGGTGCGCGTGGGAGGGATGCCGGCGTAGCTCGATTTCTCGACCGATGTATGGCAGTACTGGCACTGCAAGCCCAGCCCCTGAACGTGATGCTTATGGCTGAAGGGCACCGGTTGATCCGCGCGCTGGCCCTGCCGCGTAACCCACGGCGAACGCTGCAACTCGTCCAGCGTGACTCCGAGGGCAATGACAATCAACCCCGTCAGCACCAGGCTCATTCGTGCCAGTGCGTTGGAGCTGCGATCGAAGATTTGCGCCATGAACGAATCCCGGTTTGACTTTCGTTTTTATATGCGCCACGCGTGATGGCGGTCACATAGTTCATGTACAAGAAATGCTCAACGATAGAACTTCAGGGAGCGGGCGGGGACGCCCGAAATTTAAATATAGCAGCCGAAGGCCCTTGCGCATCAAGCGCTGCGTGCCACATCGCGAAAAAACATTTGTGGGAATCCGAATTGCAACCGCTTGAAAAGAAAATCCTTTGTGACAAGCGTGACTGCGGGGAAACCACCACCGTTCTCCTGGCGCCTTGCGTACCAGAAGTTGGGATGTTCAAGGAAAAAATATCATGCCAGAGCCGATGCCTGGCAAGCGCCCTCAATTGACGCGGCCAGCGCAGCACTTCTATTGTCCGGTCGGCTCCGGACGAGATGCGGTACACGGCGCGGCGCACGAACCGGAGCAGGTTTCGCCGAATGAGCTGTCCGACGAGGTTGGCGGCCAGCCAACCATGACCAGAAACACGTCAAGGATGAAGAGAGCGATGGCAATGTCATTGAAGAGTGTGGCCTGGGGCAGAGCCCACCAGAATTGGTTGGCCGCCCAGAAAAGAAAGGCCACAGCCAGCAAAATCGCCTTCAGGAATTCCATCGCCGCCGGCCGATGCGCAATCTGGTAGATGAGGTAGGCAAGCGCGATCGTGGCCAGCGAAAACGCTGCGAGAATCTCATGACTTTCGGCTGGGAACAGTCTCGGAAGCGCGTCAGAACATAACAAGACGGTGACGGCGGCGAGCGTGACGATCCCGAGAACGACAGGAACCAGTCTTTTGCTTCGGACAAGACGCGTGTACATATTTGGTGTTCGCCTACTTCATGAAACGAAACGGAAAGGCCCTTTTGCGGCGCCAGATGAGGCCGCGTGAGCCGATGCTAACAATTGGATCGTTTAGAATTCATAAGGACGTAACAACCGCTCCCAACAAGATCTCAATACGCGGGACTCATCGGCCACGCTCCGTGGAAACAGTTCCATCGATTGCTGCTGATTGACCGCCCACGAACGGCCCGTCAACGAACGAAAAGGAAAGTGAATATGAAGTACGCCGGACTTTTGGTGATGCCCGCCGGATTCTTTCTCGCGCTAGCCGCGCTGGCGCTCTTTCCCGATCCGGGACGGCGAACTGCGTTTGTGATCTGCGGCTTGATCGTCGAGGGCATGGGCCTGGCCGTCGCGGTGCGCGGCCATATGCTTCCGCGCGGGGAAAATCGCCCATGATCGCGATTCCCCCAATGCTTCTGACGCTTTCACTTGCGTCGATTCCGCCGATTCCCGCGCCGATTCTTGTGCCCTTAACCGACGCTGCGTTTGCTCTGACTCTCGGGCTCCTGTTGCTCGCGCCCCTGGCGATTGCCGGCGTGGCGCTTATCAATACCGGTCTGGGCCGGTCGCGCTCGGCGGCGCAGGCAATGCTGGGTAATCTGGCACTGATTGCGGTTGCAGCAATCGTCTTCGCTTTTGTCGGAGCCTCGTTTGCGGGTTCGCTGGATGCGGGGTCGCCGGGAGTGAAGGAATTCGTCCTTCATGCCGCCGGCAAGCCCTGGAGCGTGCTCGGCCTCGGGCCATTTCTTCTCCGCGGGCTTGGCGGAGCCGCGCCGCAGAACCAGCTTGCCGTCTTGTTTGAGTTTTTGGCCGTCGCGATGACCGTTCTGTTGCCGTGGGGCTCAGGAGCAGACCGCTGGAGGCTGGCAGCCGGCTGCGCAACCGCGGCCGTATTGGCAGCAATTGTTTTTCCTCTCACCGCGCACTGGATTTGGGGTGGCGGTTGGCTGGCGGCGCTGGGAACAAACTTCTCGCTCGGCGCGGGATTTCTTGACGGCGGAGGCGCGGCGACCGTACACATGCTTGGCGGCATGACCGCGCTGGCCGTGGTCTGGATCGCCGGACCACGCCGCGGAAAATTTCCCAAAGAAGGCCTCTCCACAGCCATGCCAGGCCACAATGCTACTTATGTGATTTTCGGCTGCCTGCTGGCGTTGGTGGGCTGGCTGGCCTGGAATGCCGCCGGCGCGATTCTCTGGCTGCACGCCCCGCTCGCCGCAGTTCCGGGCACGGCGATCAACACGCTGCTCTCCGCTTCGGGCGCGCTGGCCGCCACTTTCTCCGTCACGCGATTCCGCTTTGGCAAGCCCGACGCCAGCCTTTGCGCCAACGGCTGGCTGGCCGGTCTTGTCGCCTCCAGCGCGTGCGCAGGCTTTGCCTCACCGGCGGCGTCATTGTTCATTGGCGGCGTGGCCGGCGTCTTCACGCCGTTGCTGGTCGAGGTACTCGAGCTCGCCCTCTCGATTGACGATCCCACCGGCGCCATCACTGTCCACGGCGCGGCGGGGCTGTGGGGGCTGATCGCCGCGGGATTCTTTGCGCCGCAATCGGGCCAGCTTCTTGCTCAACTGGTGGGCATCGCCGCGCTGCTCGGATTTGTTTTCCCGCTCATCTATCTGCTACTTTTCCTGCTCAATCGCGTGGTCCCATTCCGCGTGGACCCGGACGGCGAGCGGATGGGGATGGACCTGCACGAACTTGGCGGCGGGGCCTATCCCGAGTTTGTGATCCACCGCGACGAGTCTTACCGGTAGCAAGTCGGGATCGGGGTACGGATTTCAGGACCATCATTGCTTCCAGAGATATTCTTGCCCACGAATTGTGCCCAAATTAACGATCGTTGGGTGCGGAATGCGGCGGCTACTTCATGAATCTTGCCAGCGCAAGGCCGCCGATGGCGTCCTGGAGGAAGTGGGCCAGGATGCCAGGCCGGAGACTCTTGCGCCACCATGCGAGCCACCCGAACATGCAGCCGAAAACGGCGATGACAATGATGTGGTTTGTCCCCTGGTATGCATGCGCCGCCCCGAATGCGATCCCCTGCAAAACGATGCCTGCGGCGGCATTGCGAGTCCAGCCGGCGAACTGGCGCTGGAGATATCCGCGGAAGATCGTCTCCTCGCAGATTGCGGCGGTTAGCGCAACCAGCAGGAAGACGGCGTCTTCCAAAATGGTGTGGGGAAGCGCGTTTTTGAGGGATTCTGTGATGCCGGCCTTCATCAAGTGCCCAAGGAAGGATCCAAGGGCGGCGAGCAGGACGTCGGCGGCAAGAAGATACGCAACTGCGACTCCCAGATCGAGGGCAACAGAGCGCAAGGTGGGCGAGAAGCGCCCGCCGAGCGCCTTGAGCGAGGGCCCGCGCCAGAGCGGGCCGATGGCGATGAAGCCGAAGATGAGCCACTCGGCGGCCATGGATATGGCGTAGCCCAACAGCCGATGGTGAATCTGCGCGGCGGGGTTGTGACCGCCGTGAACGGCGGCCGCGGCCATCGCCGCAAAAAGCAGGAGAACGACTAATGTGTGCCATGCCGGTGCTATCGCAACCGATTCAACCCCGGAATCTGGGGGCAGAGGTTTGGCGGCAGCATCTCTCATGTAGCATCCTTTCGGCTAATTGAATCACTATACGAAAACGGCCGGCGAGAAGTTGCAGGATGAACGGGCCGTGAGCGGCGGCTGACAGTATCGAGAGTTACGATGGAAGGCGCATGGGAATCCTTGGATCGCTGTTCTACCCGTGGGGCCTGCTGCTGCAGGCGGCGGCCATCGTCCACTTTATCCGCCGCCGGCCGGACACTTATTGGATCTTCATCATTGTGTTCCTTGGCCCTCTCGGTGCGCTGATCTACATCTTTGCCGAGGTGCTGCCCGATCTCGGGTTGTTGAAGCAATCCTTCAAAGGCTTCCCGCGGCGCAAGCGGATCGCGCAACTGATCATCGATATTCACGACAATCCTTCGTCCGGAAACTGGGAAGAGCTCGGCGACTTGTATCTCGATGAGGGCAAGCTACAGTTGGCCCGCGATGCATTCAACAAAGCGATCGCCGCCCGATCCGATACTCCGGACTGCTTTTACCACCGCGGCGTGTGCGCCATTTTGCTCGGCGATGCAGTGGCCGCGGTGCCTGACCTGGAAATGGCGGTGAGGCGCGATCCCAGCCACGATTTCTATCGTGCCGTGGGACTGCTGGCGCATGCCTACGCCAAAACCGGAGAGAAGGACAAGGCGGAAGCGTCTTTCCGCCAGGCCGTGGAGCGTTCGACGCTGTCAGAAACGTATCTGAATTATGCGGACTTTCTTGCGTCGCAGGGACGCAACGCCGAGGCTCGCGAGTGGGCGCAAAAAGTGCTGGACAAGCGACCGTCAATGCCCGGCTATCTGCGCCGCCGCGAGCGCCCCTGGTTTCGCCGCGCCAGAGTTCTGTTGAAGCAACTGCCGGCGTGAGTCGCCAAACTAACGTCGCGCCAGCAGCAACATCACCACAAACATCACCAATGGAACCAGGGCCAGAGCCGCATAGAGCGCCATTTTGCCGCGGTTGATCGCAAATCGCCCAATCCGAATTGGCCGGTTGCGGCCGGTTTCAACCCCGACGAGCTCCTGGTGTTCAAGTTCCCAGGCCATCTCGGCTGCCGTGGCATAGCGATGGCGGGGGTCGCGCGCCATCGCGCGGAACAGAATCTCTTCGATCTCCGGTGAGACTTCCGGCTCCAGTTCGCGCACCGGCGCGGGATCGGTAACCAGGCGCTCGTTCATCACCGCCAGCGGACTGGGGCCCGTAAACGGGGCTTGGCCGGTCAGCATTTCATAAAGCATCGCGCCCAGCGAGTAGACGTCGCTGCGCTGGTCGCCGTGCTGGCCCTTCACCTGCTCGGGAGAAATGTAGTCGGGCGTGCCCAGTGCGGGAGTCAGCCCCGTCTGCGTGATGCGCCGCGCATCCTCTTTCAAGGCAATTCCAAAGTCGATGATCTTGATGCGGTCGCCATCGCACACCATGATGTTCTCAGGCTTTAGATCGCGATGGACAACGCCGTGCTTATGCAGATTGTCGAGCGCATCGCAGATGGCAACCGTGAGTGCGACTGCTCTGTCGACGGGCAACTTCCCTTCCTCGTTCAGAATCGCGCGCAGCAGGCGGCCCTCAACCCATTCGATAACCATATATCGGCGGCTGCGATCTTCTCCGTCAAAGGTCTTCACTACGCCGGGATGGTCGATTGTCTGGCCGATCTCCTCCTCGCGCCGGAAGCGCTCAAGAAGAACCGGATCGGCCTCCATCTCTGCGTGCGGAATCTTCACCGCGACCTGCCGCCCGGTCTGCAGATCCGTAGCCCTGTAGAGGGTGGACATGCCGCTGCGCGCGACTTCCGCGTCCAGACGGTAGTGGTCCAGCGTCTCTCCGGCTCCAAGTTTCGTCATGACTTCTGTCAGCATCGCAGGTTCGATTGTTGCATGCAATTTGTAAGAAAAGCGCAAGGATCGGCGAGGCGGCTACTGGCCGGACAATAGTAGCTACAACGGCCTATGAACGATTGGATCGGTCGCTAAGAGGCTCAATCCTCCGCCTTTGCGGTCGCCGCGAGAAACTCCGCTCAGTCCCGCCGGGAATCACTATCATGATTGGCAGGATGTCCCGTCTATTTCGTATGTGCGCGGTTTGCCTGGGTTTCGCGTGGGCAGGCTGGCCGGTGGCTGCCGACGTAACCGCAGCGAAGCCTCACCCGACGAAGCCCCAGCCTCCACAGGACACGGGATTTCTGAATCGGCGCATCGTTCTCAACGGCATTACTTACCGTTTTCAGGTCTACCTGCCGGAGGAGTGGCGCCGCGACGACGGCAAGAAATGGCCCATCATCCTCGCCCTGCACGGCCGTGGCGAGCGCGGCTCGGAAGGAATGTGGCAAACGCAGATAGGGCTTCCCGAAGCTGTGCGCAACCACCCCGACCGCTGGCCGTTCGTGATCGTGATGCCGCAATGCCCGGAGACAGCGCATTGGACCGATCCGCCGATGCTTGATATGGCGATGGCCGCGCTCGATCAGGAATCGACTGAATTTCACGGCGACCCTTCTCGCACTTATCTCACTGGTCTCTCATTGGGCGGCTACGGCGCATGGGAGCTGGCGCGAATTCATTCGCATCGCTGGGCCGCCATCGCCATTGCCGCGGGAGGCGTCTTTTGGAGCTATGAGCCGGAGCGCTGGCAGGAAGCCTCGATTCTTCCCGCTGAATACGCTCGCGCGATCGGCCGCACGCCGGTCTGGCTCTTCCACGGCAGCCTCGACACCACAGTTGTGCCGCGACAGAGCGAGCTGATGTATGACGCTTTCAAAGCTTCCGGCGGAAACATTCGCCTTTGGATCTATCAGGGACTCAAGCACGATTGCTGGACCCGCGCCTACGATGAGCCGGAGTTGCCGCACTGGATGCTCGCCCATCGCCTTCCCACTGTTCCCGAAGTCCAGGCCGAATACAATGTGATCCCGTTGCGCCCGCCCACCATTATCCTTTCCGTGGCAGTCCTCGAGACGATGACCGGCGAGTACCGCGAGGCCAATGGGCATGAGATCGAAACCATATTCCGCCAGGGCGACGAGCTCTTTGAAAAGAGCGTTGGCGGCAACGTCGTATTGCTTGAGGCGGAGTCGGCCGATACGTTCTTCCGCGCCACAGATTCGGCCGCTACGGCCCGTGCGGAAGACGTCCATCTGAACTTTGAGCGCGATACTTATGGGCGCGTCACCGGTTATCTGCTTACCGACAATCGGCACCAGGAGCACTGGCTGAAGCTGGCGGCCGGCACCAAGTGAGATTTGCAAAAGGAAGCACTGACGGCCGATTTCGCATTGCCCACCTTCTATTGGACCCTTACCCCTTTAAATACCGTTACGGGCGATCCCTCCGCAAGAAAGGCTGAATCCGGAGGAAGCATCAATAACTTCCCAAACTCAACGCCGTAATAGTGAGTCGCATCTCCCAGGAATATGGCCGTCTTTGCTTCTCTGACAAGCCAACGTGGGTGCTGAACCTCATATTCGAGGCAGCCTCCGTCGGCCCGCGCGGAATATCCCCAATAGTGCTCCGTAATGAACTGGCCCAGGGAATTATCCGGTGGAACGAAGCTCGATTCTCCAGCTTCCAGCCGCATCGAACACCGGCTTGGGCCGCTACCCCAACAGTATTCAGCTTCCACTGCGCCTGTTTCCGGCTGTGTATGAATCGAATGCGCCATCGGTACGCGGGAATAGTTCTCGCCGAATGCGATCCGTGCAATTGCGGCGACAGCCAATTTCGGGACCAACTCCCGTATGAAAACAACGCCGCGTCGGCCCGCGCGCCGCACGTAGAAACGGAGATTGACCTCTTCAAAGGAGCGATGAAATGGAATCGTGAAGCCGGTGACGCGCGTGCGGTTGAACTCGAATCCCACGAGGCTGACGTAGGTGCGCCCCTCGAAGGCATCGAGCTCAGTGCCATAGGGAACGAATGGCTGAAGCAAGCCGGGATCAACTGAGTAATTGAACATCAGCAGGTTGCGCCAATCCGCGGTCAAGAAGATGCCGGGCTGCTTCACAGATTCACCTTATCTCACGCGGATTCCATAGGGGGACGTCTACGCCCAAATGGAACCACCCACGAGTTTCCTGCGTAGTATTCTCACAAGCAACAAGATACTTGCTGCGCGCGGGGCGAGGAGGCAACATGTATTGCAGTGGATGTGGCCGATCGTTGGAACAGGGACAAGTTGTTTGTCCGCAGTGCAACCGGCCTGTACCGCCGGCGATGCCGCCTGTGCCGGGATTTGAGTTTGTTTTGGCAGGCTACGCCAGCAAGGTCAGAGTGCTCGGCATTCTGTGGCTGGTTTATGCCGGATTGTCGCTGGTCTTCGGCACCGTTGGACTGGCCATTGTTCACTCAATCTTCTCGGCGGGTGGCGCTCCCTGGATGCACGGACCCATGCCGAACATGTGGTTCTTCCCGGCGCTTATGCGCTTTGCCTGGGTGTTCCTGGTGGGCCGGGCAATTCTGGCAGCCGTGGCAGGCTGGGGTTTGCTCGAACGCACACAGTGGGGACGGATCGTCGCAATTGTGGCGTCAATTCTGAACTTCTTCCATTTCTTCCCCTTCGGGTTGGCCCTCGGCATCGCCACGCTCATCATCCTGATCGGCGCGCGGAACTGGTCGCTGTACGAGGATTTGTGAGCGCATTGGCGATCGCCGTGAATTGACCGCGCGGAACCGCGGCAATCTTCTGTTCGCCTGTGCGTTGCCCGGTCCCGACCATCAGCGTCGGTCCACCTTCGGCTGCCTTACAATCAGTGCATGACCTTCCCTGCCAGCAGGATGCGGAGGATGCGCCGAAGCGAGCCATTGCGCGCGCTGGTGCGTGAGACTGCGCTCGATCCCGGCGACCTGATTTATCCCCTCTTCATCTGTCCTGGCAAAGGCATTCGCAATCCGGTCAGCTCGATGCCGGGCGTCTTCAATCTCTCAGTAGACGAAGCAGTCCGCGAAGCTGAGGAAGCAGCGCGGCTCGGCCTGGGCGGACTGCTCCTCTTCGGCCTGCCTGCGACAAAAGACGAACAAGGAACCGGCGCATGGGACGACAACGGAATCGTGCAGCAGGCGCTGCGCGCGCTCAAGCAGACTGCAGCCGCTAAAAAGCTAGTGCTGGTTGCCGACGTTTGCCTGTGCGAGTACACAAGCCACGGCCACTGCGGCGTGGTGGTTAAGTCGGGCGACAATTTCGATGTGGACAACGATCTTACGCTCGAATTGCTCGCACGCACCGCCGTGAGCCACGCCAAGGCGGGCGCTGACGTGGTTGCCCCCAGCGACATGATGGACGGTCGCGTGGCCGCCATCCGCCGCGCGCTCGACACCGAGGGCTACGCCCAAACGCCCATTCTCAGCTACGCGTCCAAATTCGCGTCTGCGTTCTACGGGCCATTCCGCGAAGCGGCCGACTCCGCGCCGCAATTCGGCGACCGCAAGACCTACCAGATGGACGGCGCTAACCTGCGCGAGGCTCTGCGCGAGATCGATCTCGACATTGAAGAGGGCGCGGACATGATCCTGATGAAGCCTGCCATGCCTTATCTCGACGTGGTGCGAGCTGCACGCGAGCGCGTGGATGTACCCATCGGTGCGTATCAGGTGTCCGGCGAGTACTCGATGCTTCAAGCCGCGTTTGAAAAAGGCTGGCTGGATCGCGATCGCGCAATGATGGAATCGTTGTTGGGACTGCGCCGCGCCGGAGCGGATTTCATCGTGACCTACTTCGCCAAAGACGCCGCAAAGCTGCTCGCCTAGAAGCTCTACCTGATCCCCAACCAGCAAGAAAGGATTGCCACTACGATGAAGAGCCTTTTCGCGATCTTCGGAATTGCCGTGTTGTGCGCAACGGCGAGCGCGCAAACCGCTCCGCAGGTGATTCCTCTCTGGGACAAAGGCGCGCCAGGCTTCGAGAGCCGCAAAGATATTCCGGAGCAGGCGCAGGACTATTGGGTACGCAACGTAAACGATCCGTCGATCACCGTCTTCCTGCCGCCTAAAGGCACCGCCAACGGCACGGCAGTGATCATCGCGCCCGGCGGAGGATTTCGCGAGCTGGTCTTTAACGCCGAGGGCGTGCAGGCCGCGGAATTCCTGAACAGCATTGGCGTGACGGCGTTTGCGCTGAAGTATCGCTTGCCCGGCGAGCCGAATTCCCCCTACAACAAAGACAACGTGCGCCAGGATGCGTACCGCGCTATGCGCCTGGTGCGCAGCCGCGCGAAAGAATGGAACATCGACCCGCACCGCGTGGGAATGCTCGGCTTTTCCGCTGGAGGCGAAGTGGTATCGATGATCGCCTATGCGTCCGGAGATGGAGACCCTTCCGCGCCGGACCCCATCGACCGGCTGAACGGCAGGCCGGACTTTCAGATGCTGGTTTATCCCGGTGGCGGCGTGCCTGACACGGTTCCGCCGAATTCCCCGCCGGCTTTTCTGCTGGTGGCCAACGACGACCAGTACGGCTGCGACAAAGCCACGCTCCAACTCTACGAGAAGCTCCATGCTGCGGGAGTTCTGGTGGAAGCAATCTTTCTGCCGCAGGGAAAACACGCCTTCAATATGGGCGACCGCTCGAAGCTCGTGACCGTCAACACCTGGCCGCAGCGGATGGCGGATTGGATGAAAGACCTGGGCTACCTGACTCCAGCAGCAGCAACACCGGCTTCGCCATCACCATAGAATGCGTTGCGGAAAGTTTGCACGAACGCTTTCAACCTTGGAACTTGCCATTTCACGATGCACGTTTACGATGCCCGCATGTCTTTGAGAATCCTCAGACTGAATCTGCCGCGCGCTGTGTACTGGCTTGCCGCACTGGCGTTTGTTCTGCGCTTGGTCGCGCGGCTTTTTTACACCGGCATCGCCGACTTTTGGCTCTATGGCTACGGATTCTTTTTCGAACTAGCTCAGAGCATCGCTCAGGGTCAAGGCTTCTCTGTCGGAGGTCCACCGACTGCATTTCGCGTTCCTCTTTATCCCATTCTGCTCGCCGGCCTTACGCTCGGACATCAGGCTTTCTGGCCGATCGTGATTGCACAATCCGCGATGGGCGCCGGGATCACGATCTGCGCCGCGCAACTGGCGTGCCGTTTGTTTCAGGGCCCGGCGGCGGGGCGGGCTGCGATCCTGGCTGCCGCGATCACAGCGATTTATCCGTACTACGTCATCCATGACACCGCGCTGCAGGAAACCAGCTTCTTTACGCTGCTCACCATTGTGGCGGTGCTTTTGCTCGTGCAAACAGTCTGGGATGGGAAAGTATCGACCGGCGTGCTGACAGGTCTCGTCCTCGGCCTCGACGTTCTAACCCGTCCTACCATTGCGCCTTTTGCAGCAATGGCAATCGTCTGGCTAGTTTGGCGACGCCGCATTCGCGCCGGCGTGGCTTGCGCGCTGCTTCTGGCTGCGACCGTCCTGCCCTGGATCTGGCGCAACGCCGTAGAGATCGGTGATCCGACGCTCAGCACAGAAACGGGAATTGAGTTCTGGGCTGGAAACAGCGGTTATCTCTTCTCGCATTTTCCTGAGGAGAGCAGCGATGTGAGCAAGACTGAGGCCACGAATTCCCTGACGGCTGAGGATCATGCGGAACTGGATCGCATCGCGGATAGCGAGGCTGCGACCGATCACTGGTACCTTCACAAGGGTTTTGCATATATTCGCTCGCATCCCCGGCAAACCATCGTCGATGGATTCCACAAGATTGCAGTGGGATTTGGCTGGCTGCCCGCTCCTCGCCGTGGCCTGGCAATGAATCTTGTCGAGCTATTCTCTTACGGGCCGGTCATGCTGCTGGGCCTTTGGGGAATGGTGCGGCATCGTGCACACTGGCGCGAAGATTCCATGATTTATCTACTCTTCGCAACGTTCATGCTGGTCACCGCATTCTTCTGGGCCCAGACCAGCCATCGCGCCTATCTCGACGTTTATTGGATTGTCTTTGGCGCAGGGGCGCTCGCCGAGACGGTACTTGCGCCGCGCAATGGCCCATCATCGGCTTCGCCTAATCAATCGATAGCGGGCGCGTAGCGAGCAGGCATTCACAATTCGCTTTGTATCTAAATTCGCTTTGAATACGGGCCGCAGTGTGTTTTTCTAACAGGAATCAGCTCTGTGGAATACTTCCATGCGCAAGCGACTCGAATCTTATTTCGAATTTGCCCGTCTTGGGACCAACTGGCGCACGGAGGTTCTGGCCGGCGTCACGACGTTCCTGACCATGGCCTACATCGTGCTGGTGAACCCTGCGATTTTGGCCGACGCGGGCTTGCCGTTGCCGGCGGTCACCGCGGCCACCTGCCTCTCGGCGGCCTTCGGCTCCATTCTGATGGGAGTCGTCGCGCGCTATCCCATCGCGCTAGCGCCGGGCATGGGCCTGAATGCCTACTTCACCTACACGGTTTGCCTCAAGATGCACGTGCCATGGCAAACGGCGCTCGGCGCGGTGTTTCTTTCCGGCGTCATCTTTCTCGCTCTCACCACAGTCGGCATCCGGCAGATGATTCTGCGCGCCATTCCTCATCAGCTGTACGCTGCGGTGGCCGGCGGCATCGGACTCTTCATCGCGTTCATTGGCTTTCAGCATGCGGGCCTGGTAGTGCGCGATCCCAACACGCTCGTCGGCATGGGCAACATCCGCAACCCCACGGCGTATCTCACGCTTCTCGGATTGATTATCATGGTCGCGCTTGAAGTCCGAAAGGTGAAGGGATCCATCCTCATCGGAGTGCTCACGGTTACTGGCATCGCGTGGGCCTTTCACATGGTCCACTGGACGCCGTCGGCGGGCGGCATCGGCGCGCTGACGCAAACGGCGTTCAAGCTCGACATCAGGGGAGCGATCAATAAAGGGCTGCTCGAAATCATCTTCGTCTTTTTCTTTGTCGATCTCTTTGACAACCTGGGCACGCTGGTTGCCGTGACAAAGCGCGCTGGCCTCATCGCACCCGACCACTCCATTCCAAGGCTGAACCGCATTCTTTTCGCCGATGCCACCGCGACAATCTTCGGCTCGCTGACGGGGACCTCCACCGTGACCAGCTACGTTGAGTCCACCGCTGGCGTCGCCGCCGGCGGCCGCTCCGGGGTCACGGCTATAGTGACCGGTTTGCTTTTTCTGGGAGCAATCGGCGCCGCACCGTTTATCGGCATCGTTCCTCCGGCGGCCACAGCCCCGGCGCTCATTCTGGTGGGCTCACTCATGCTGGCGGCCATCACCGAGATTCACTGGCACGAACCGCTGGTCGCGGTTCCCGCGTTTCTCACGCTCATCCTCATTCCTTTCACTTATTCCATCGCCAACGGCCTCGGCTTCGGCATTATTGCCTGGGCGGTCCTTCATCTGTTCGCAGGAAAGGCGCGCCGCCAGGATTGGCTGCTCTACCTCCTCGCCGCGCTCTTTCTTGCTCGATTTATCTACCTGGGCGGGAGTTAGCATCTCAATAGATAGGCCTTTGATGAGGCAGCGCTATGCTCATTGTTCACTTGATTGAATGGTTCTTCGGCGGAGCATTCCTGGCCAACTCCGTTCCGCACATCGGGAACGGAGTCTCCGGACGTCCTTTCCAGACGCCGTTCGCCAAACCGCCGGGCCAAGGACTGTCTTCTTCGCTCGTAAACGTGCTGTGGGGCTTCTTCAACCTGGCAGTGGCTTACGTTTTGCTGGTTTGGCTGGGCCAGCTCAACCTCCATTATTGGTGGCAGGTGGTCACGGCCTTCGCCGGAGCGCTCGTCATTTCCGTCATGCATGCTCGCCACTTCGGCCGCTTCCACGGTGGATTGTTAGATTAAGCGCGCCCATCTCCCCATGCACATTTCCGCTTTTTATCGCACATTCGCAGCAGCCGTTCTCGCCGGGGCCGCATCGCTCGCAGTCGCGGCGGACGGATACCGCGTCGTTCACACTTATCCGCACGATCCTCAGGCTTACACGCAGGGTCTTATCTATGAGGATGGGTATCTGTATGAGAGCACCGGACTCAATGGGCGCTCCTCATTGCGCATGGTTGATCTTGAAACCGGGCGCGTGCTGCAACGGGCTGTCGTTCCGGTCAAGTACTTCGCCGAGGGCCTCACAGATTGGGGCAGTTCGCTCATCCAGCTAACGTGGCAGTCGCACATTGCTTTCGTGTACGACCGTTTCAGCTTCCGCCTCTTGCACACCTTTAATTACAGCGGAGAGGGCTGGGGCCTCACGCAGGACGGCAAGAACCTGATTTTGAGCGACGGCACCGCGACGCTACGATTCTTCAATCCCCAGACCTTTCGCGAAGTGCGGCACATCGTTGTCAAGGATCACGGCGCACAGGTGACTCAACTGAATGAGCTGGAATTCGTTCGCGGCGAGATCTACGCCAACGTGTGGCACACGGACCGCATCGCCCGCATCTCGCCCGTCTCAGGCAATGTGATTGGCTGGATCGACCTGACGGGACTGCTGGCGCCGGGCCAGGTCTCCGATCCGGAAGCGGTGCTGAATGGCATCGCCTACGACGCCGCGCGTGACCGCCTCTTCGTCACCGGCAAACTCTGGCCCCGTTTGTTTGAGATCAAAATCGTCCCTGAAGCCGAAAAATTCGTCCCTGCGCACCACACGAAGTGACAAATTGGTATTGGCAGCCGAAAAGCTCGGCGCAAGAGCGGCTAGGCCAGCGAATCGATCGCCGCCGGAAACGCCATCAGCCGAATCCGTCACATTGCCGGGTTGAGCGACGTTACCCGCGCCACGGCTTTGGTGAGCCGCGCCTCGTGCGCCCGCGCGCCCTTTCTCTCAGACAACGTATAGATATGTTCGATGGCCTCGACCAGGTAGGCTCCCGGCAAAAAGACCGCGCCGTCGCTTACCCCGTTCCCCGGCAGCAGGAGCACATCGCCCTCGCGGGGCAGCGAGTGCAGGGTCTCCAGCGGCACCAGGTTGATGCAGGTGCCATCCCCGGCTATGAACTCCAGGCAATTGGCGCTGTGCAGCGTTCCTTCAAGCGCCCGCCGCGCCTCCTGCCGCGCCCTGAATGACTGGTAATAGGTGGCGGCCACCGTGGGAAGACCGATCATGAAGCCAACAACGCTGCTGTATTGCGCAATGATGTTCATCCAATGGTGATTCATCTGGCCGTTCGCCTCCAAGGCAAAGGTTAAATCGGATTGACGTCCGTTTGGACATCTTCGCATTCACGGGGGAGAAAAACTTCGTCTCGATTCTCAGCACGCTTAAATCGGCGCGTTTCAAGTTGTCGCTATTGCCCGACCGACCCGTTGTGGTGTTCTCGCTGGCCCTGAAAGAAGCGGTGATGCACCATGCTGAGCCCCAGCAGCAGTACAAGGACAACAAAGAGAGCGAGAAAAACGATCTTCAATGCATGAAACAAGGGTGTTTCTCGCTCCGGATCGGGCGGGGAAGTCGCGGCCTTTGTCATTCGAGTTGCCTCGTTCTGGGCTACGGCGCGCTATGCTGCGCCGAGAAATGCGCCGCACTTTCCCGCCCGGTTGAGCCCGGGACAATTCCAGAATTTAAGTGTGATCGATCCACGTACCGAATAGAGTTTAGCTCCGCTCAAGCGGATACGCCAAGCTGGAGGTTCTCCCAAAGGCGCAGCGTGGGCCCGGCCTCCGGTGTCAATCCAGAGAACTCCGACGTGAAATGGCGTCCGCTTCAGGCCAATTTAAAGCTCACCGGTTCTTTGCTTCGAGATGACGGGTCAGATCGTCCACGGTAAGTTCGGCGTCTCGCAGGATTGCTCGCAATAGTCCAGGACCGATTGTCTCGCCGGAATGGATGGGCACTGTTGTCGCTCTGCCGTCAGGATGTTTCAGGAACACATGGCTGCCACGGGTTCTTTCTGAGACAAATCCAGCTTTTTCGAGAGCCCGCAGAACTTCCCTGCCCCTGATACGCGGTAATCTCGTCATACCGATACTTGCTGAATGCCGACAAGTTCAAGCGAACCGGTTCCACGCTCTTCTTCAAGGCAGAGCGCAATGACCTCTCGCACGCGTTTCATAAGCGTATCGAGGCTCTTGGCCTGCGTGTGGCAGCCGCGAAGGCTCGGAACGGTCGCAACCAGATAACCTTCCTCGTCTCGCTCGATCAATACCGTGAATTTCCTGTTTGCTTTCACCTGGAGCCTCTCAAAAACAACTCTAACATGATTGCAATTCGCCGACGGGAGACGCATGAGGACGTATCAGCCGCGCGCCGGCAGCCGCAGATTCTCCCAAAGGCGCAGCGTGGGCCCCGACTGATTGATGGTGTAGAAATGAAGTCCGGGAGCACCGTTCGCAAGCAGCGTCTTCGACAGCCGCGTCACGACGCTCAGCCCAAATTCGAGGAGCTCCGATTTCGAATCCTGCAATTCTTCCAGGCGCAAACGCACCCAACGAGGCAGGTCTGCGCCGCATCCGGAGCAGAAGCGCATGGTGTTGGCGTAGCTGGTAATGGGCATGATGCCGGGAACGATGGGGATTTTGATCCCCGCCCGGTCGCAGCGGTCAATAAAATGAAAGTACGCATCGGCGTTGTAGAACAACTGGGTCAGCGCGGCGTCCGCGCCCGCCTCCACCTTGCGGCGGAAGTACTCGAAGTCTTCGCTCGGCTTCGCCGCCTGGGGGTGCATCTCGGGATAAGCGGCCACTTCGATCCTGAACGCGTCGCCGTGCTCCTTGCGGATAAAGCTGACAAGCTCGTTGGCGTAGTGAAACTCGCCCGGCGCAGCGGCGCTCATCGCCGTCGCGGGCAAATCGCCGCGCAACGCCACAATGCGCTTCACTCCCGCGTCGCGGTAGCGCCGGAGCTGTGCAGCCACATGCGCTTTTGTTGACCCAACGCAGGTCAGGTGCGGCGCGGCTTCAACACCTGAGTGCTTTACCACCTCCAGCAGCGTCTCGTACGTCCCACCCTGATCCGACCCGCCGGCGCCATGAGTGATGGAAAAATAATTGGGCCGAACAGTGGCCAATTGCGCAATCGTCGCCGGTAGCTTGGCGTGCGCCTCGGGCGTCCGCGGAGGAAACAACTCGAACGAAAATGTGCGTGACGAATTCATGTTTTGACTACCAATTGATTGCGATCATGAAAGTAAACCCCATCCTCTTTCACAAACCGCGCAAAAGAAGATGGGGCAGTGAGATTGTTGCTGACCACTGATCACTGTTCACTGACCACTAGTATCTGTAGTTCTCCGTCTTGTACGGCCCTTCCACCGGCACGCCGATATAGTCGGCCTGCTTCTTGGTGAGCTTGGTCAGCTTCACGCCGATCTTTTCCAGATGCAAGCGAGCCACTTCCTCGTCCAGCTTCTTGGGCAGCACGTAGACGTTCACCTTGTAGCTGTCGCGGTTCTTCCACAGGTCGAGCTGCGCCAGCGTCTGGTTGGCAAAACTGTTCGACATCACAAAGCTGGGATGGCCGGTTGCGCAACCCAAGTTCACCAGCCGCCCTTCGGCCAGGATGAAGATCGAGTGCCCATCGGGGAACGTGTACTTGTCCACCTGCGGCTTGATGTTGATCTTCGTCACCCCGGGTGCCTCATTGAGCCGGTCGATCTGAATCTCATTGTCGAAGTGGCCGATATTGCAGACGATTGCCTGGTCCTTCATCTTTTCCATGTGCTCAAGCGTGATGATGTCTGTGTTACCGGTGCAGGAGACGTAAATGTCGCCGCGGCCCAGAGTATCTTCAACCGGCGCGACTTCGAATCCTTCCATCGCCGCCTGTAGCGCGTTGATCGGATCGATCTCCGTGACCACGACGCGCGCGCCCATGCCGCGCAGCGAGTGCGACGAGCCCTTGCCCACATCGCCGTATCCGCAGATCACCGCGACCTTGCCGGCCACCATCACGTCTGTCGCGCGCTTGATGCCGTCGGCCAGCGACTCGCGGCAGCCGTAGAGATTGTCGAACTTCGACTTGGTCACCGAGTCGTTGACGTTGATTGCCGGAACCAGCAGCTTGCCCTGCTCCATCATCTTGTAGAGCCGATGCACGCCCGTTGTCGTCTCTTCTGAAACGCCGCGCCAATCCTTCACGAGCTTGTGCCAGTGTTGCTTATCCTCGGCAAAAACCTTTTTAAGCAGGTCCTTGATCACCTGCTCCTCGTGATTGCCCGAAGCGGTGTCGACCCACTTGTCGCCGTTTTCCAGCTCGTAACCCTTGTGAATCAGCAGCGTGGCATCGCCGCCGTCGTCGACGATCAGCTCCGGCCCTTTGCCGCCCTTGTGGCAAAGCGCGCGATACGTGCAATCCCAGTATTCTTCGAGCGACTCGCCCTTCCACGCAAAGACCGGAACGCCCGCTGCCGCAATTGCCGCTGCCGCGTGGTCCTGCGTGGAAAAAATATTGCAGCTTGCCCAGCGCACTTCGGCGCCCAGGCTAACCAGCGTCTCAATCAGCACCGCCGTCTGAATGGTCATGTGCAGCGAGCCGGTCACGCGAACGCCCTTGAGCGGCTTCTCGGCTGCATATTTGTTGCGGATCGCCATCAAGCCGGGCATCTCCTGCTCGGCGATCTCGATTTCCTTGCGGCCCCAATCAGCCAGGCCAAGATCAGCCACTTTGTATTCGGTCCCGATCTTGCCGATTTTCGTTCCTTCGAGGATTGCGGTTGCCATTCAGATCTCCTTTTATCGTCGTATCGTGATATGTTGATATGTAACAGAATCTCGCTATGCCGTCAATCGTCAAAACGTTAAAGATTGTGGCCGATCCCAACCGGCTGCGCATCTTATTGCTTCTAAAGGGCGAGGAGCTCTCTGTAGCTGAGCTTCAGGAGATCCTCGGCATGGGCCAGAGCACCATTTCTACCCACCTTTCACAGCTCAGGCAAGCGGAGTTGGTTGAAGACAGGCGCACAGGTAAAAGTAATTTCTACCGGCTCGCGACGGCCGGCGATTCCGGACCTGATTCCGTGCTGCACCACCTTCTATCCCAGGCCGAGACAGAGATTCCCGAGGCAGCTCACGACCAGGCTGCGATGCGCCACGTTCTGCGTAAGCGCCAGGACAAGACACGCGCTTTCTTTGACAGCGTGGCCGGCCGCCTGGGCAAGGATTACGTTCCCGGCAAATCGTGGAAGAGCCTGGCCGAAGCGTTGCTGCGCCTGATGCCGCCGCTGGTTGTTGCGGATCTCGGCGCGGGCGAGGGAGCATCCGCATTGCTGCTTGCGCAGCGGGCAAAGAAAGTCATCGCCGTCGACAGCTCGGCAAAAATGATCGAGGTCGGCCGCGATCAGGCCCTCCGTAATGGCGTGAAGAATATCGATTACCGCCTGGGCGACATGGAAGAGATTCCCATCGGCGATGGCGAAGTCGATCTCGTTTTCTTCTCGCAGTCGCTGCACCATGCGCTGCACCCCGAGCGCGCGCTGGCCGAGGCGGCGCGGATTCTTGTCCCCGGCGGCCGCATCGTGATCCTCGATCTCGTTCGTCACCGCTTTGAAGAGGCGCGCGAACTCTACGCTGACGAGTGGCTTGGATTCAGTGAAGCCGATCTCGAATCCATGCTCCAGAACGCGGGCTTCGCCCATGTTGAAACCACGATCGTTGACAAGGAGGCCGAGGCGCCGCAGTTTCAAACGCTGCTGGCTGTGGCAGATAAGAAGAATTGAGACCGTGAAGCAAACTTTCGCGGCTAATCTTCGCCGGGGGTCGCCGTGTTGATCCGCCGGGGCGTTCGTGAACAGCGGGCCCATGAAACTTAAGCTGGGCATCCAGCGTCATCTGCAAATAAGGATTGCGCCGCACGACCGATTCTTCTCTATCCGCCAGCGAGAAAATGGTATGATCGGGTTCGACCCCCCGGAACCGCAGGAAAAGGGCATAGAGACTAGCGTCACGTCGTTCAGGCTCCATCCAATTATCCAGGTCCCCCCCAAAGAAAACGGAGGTACGAAATGAGTCAGGTACTCAGGTTTTTTGGGCCAATGCGGAGCCCAATCGCAGTCTGTGCAATGCTCACGTTGAGTGTGGCGGCATTTGGCCAGCACTCGAAGGGGTCGGGGTCGGGGTCGAGTTCTCCCACACCGCCGGAAGGCAACGCCAGCGCTGCGAATCCCGAAGGCTTCGCCATCGAATCGGAGATGCTGACCTACACGGCGATGGATTCCGAAGCCACCGCACTCACCTGCGGCATTGGGCGCAACGTGGGCGCGGCCGATTCCGGTTGCAACCCGCAGACAATCACTGGTCCGCCGGTAGGCGTTGTGGTTGTCACCGGGGATTCCAGCGCGCTTTCTGAATTCCAGCTCTGGCGCACGGACATTTCCACCATGGACATGCTGACCCTGCGCGCCAATCATTACTGCTCGCAAGGTGCGGGAGAAAGAGCCGCGACTGCCAAAACAACACTGAGCGGCACGATCATGTCGATGTTCCCGGAGAGCCAGGTAGCCGAATATGCGGCTTCACTGCTGAGCGCCACGGCGGAAACAAAGCCACTCGAAGGCAACATCCTGGATCAAACTCTTGTGAATGACGTAGCCGGACACTTGCGAGCGCTTGGGATCGATGTCGTGATCCCGGACAACTACATGCCGAATTCGCTCGCCACGATCGACGTCGGCCACTCTCCGTTCTTGTCAAAATACTCGGCACTCATCAAAGCGCGCAGTTGTGTTGCTCCCGCTCGAATGGAAAGTGCAGCACCGGCGGCCGAACCGGGCGCAGCCGGGACCGGAGAAGCAGATGAGCATGCGGAGGCCGACAAGCACGCAATTACCGGGGCAATCGACAGCTTCCTGAAATCGCTCACCGAGCCCGATGTCTTCGATGTGCCCAAGCCGCCGCCGGGCGCGCAGCCTGAAGCGAAAGCGCCTGTCATTTCGCATCTCAATGCCGTACTCAGGGCCGATGGCTTGGCGCAGGAACTTGACTCGGCTTCGCCCGACGCCCGATCTGGAGCGAACGGCATCTGGTACGTGCTCTCGCTTACGGCGCTGGAATCGGGCGGAACTTTGCTGAAGTCAGGGAACGCCATAACCGGCACAAAAACCAGTTACAGCGGCGGGGCCGTGGGAACCTACGCGCTCTTCCATCTGAACGGGAATATCGCGTGCTCGGGCGTCTTCTTTAACTATGAGCCGCCAACGCTGACCAGCAAGATTCCAGCCCTGCTCACGACTCCTGGAGCGGCGGGAGGAAAAGTGGTCGGCGGCTGTCGCTAGGATTGATTGCGATTTCTTAGCCTTCGAACGAACCGGATTTAACGACTGGGGCGGGCATTGAGCTCGCCCCTTTTGTTGGTTCAGGCACGCTCAGCCTTCAGCAACTGCCGCTTGCGGTCGATTCAGCTTTCAGCAATTGTCGCTTGCGATCGATTCTGCCTTGAGCAATTGCCGCTTGCGCTCCACACCCCAGCGGTAGCCGGTGAGCGAGCCATCGGCACCCACCACGCGATGGCATGGCACGAGCAACGCCACGCGGTTCGTGGCGCAGGCGCGAGCAACGGCGCGCGTGGCTTTTGGATCGCCCAGCTCGCGCGCCAACTGGCTGTAGCTGCGTGTCTCGCCGCGGGGAATCTTGCGGAGCGCCTGCCATACGCGAAGTTGGAAGACCGTTCCGCGCAGGTCGAGAGCGTCTGACCCGCCTACGCGGCCGGCCAGATGATTTTCGTCGCGCAGGTCGGGAGCGTCTGACCCGCCTACGCGGCGGACCAGATGATTTTCGTCGCGCACGGTCTCAAGCGCAGCATCCACCAGCCGCGACAGCGAAGGATCGTGGCGTAGCGTGGCCGCGGGAAACTCCGCGCGCAGACTCGTCTCAGCTTCCGCCTTGGTGGACGACAGCGAAAGCCAGCACAGCCCGCGCTGCGTAGCTCCCACAATCACCCATCCAAAGGGTGAAGGGGCGGAAGCCCACGCGATCTGCTCGCCTTTGCCGCCCTGGGCAAACCGCGCCGGCGTCATGCCCAGTTGGTTTCCTTCGTAGGCACGGCTCGATGAGCCGAAGCCGGCAGCGTAAATTGCATCGGTCACGCTCTCGCCTTGTTTCAATGCGCCGCGCAACCGTCCCGCGCGAAGAGCGCGCTGGTATTCGAGCGGGCTCACGCCCATCTCGCGCTTGAAGAGACGCTGCACGGTAAAAGGACTCAGGCCGACGACGCGGCCAAGTTCTTTAAGGAGCACCGGCCGGTCGAGATTTTTCTCGATATGCGCGCGAATCTTGTCCAAAGGGCTGCTCCACGGAGTCGCGCCCTGCGCGAGGGCAGTAGGGCTGCACCGTTTGCAAGGGCGAAAGCCTGCGGCCTGTGCATCGGCCACCGAGCGGAAGAAGCGCACGTTCTCACGCAGCGGACGTCGGCTCGCGCAACCCGACCGGCAGAAGACTCCCGTGGTCGTGACGCCGTAGACGAAGCGCGCCTTCGGATCGCGGGCGGCAAGCTGCTTCCAGGCGATGTCGGGATCGAGGGGCAAACTTTGAGTCGGGGTTTGCGGCCTGACGATGCTGGTCTTTGTCGCGATGATCGCGGGCTCGATTCTTGCGGAACTGACTGTCGCTGGGTTGACGGTTGCGAGTTGTGCTGTTGCTGTCGCCGTTGCATTCGCCGTTGCATTCATTGTTGCAGTCATGGATTCCATGGTCGCCCGTGTACGCTTTCTACGCTATCCGAATCTTGCCGGCAATTCAGAATTCCGGCGATTAGGAGGCCGCGAAAGAGCCGAAAAAGGGAAGCTGTTTTGTGGCCGGAATTGTCCATTTTGAGGCTGAAAAAGGGTCGTTTTGCGCACAAAAATCGCAAAAATTCGCAAAAAATCGACAAAAAATCGACGAGGATTTTGATGGTGTTTTGTTGATGCTAAAAGAGTTAAGTGGCAAAAGCACCACAAATAGGGCACACAAATTATTTTTGGGGGGCTTTTCCGACTCTCCGGGGCCGGATCGAGGCGCCGGCGAGCACGTCGAGAGCGAGGGCGCGGACAGGCCGGAATCGCGTACGGCGACCGGGCGAAGCACAGGCGGCCCGGCGAATGAGAAGAGTTGTGAGTTGGCGATCATGTTATGAGTTTGCGCTAAAAGGCGGAAATTATCGGCAAAATTAAGCGGCGTGGATTCATCGGGTTAGAAGAAAAGGGGCTTGACAACTTTTTGGAAGTGCCCCCGAATCGAGCGATCAGGTTGTTCTCGCGGCCATGCTCAGCATCGCCTCCGCTCGCACCAAATCTTCCTCTGTATCCACGCCGATCGTGTCCCTTGGCGCGTCAGCAACGTAAATGTCGATTCCGTTTTCGAGCAGGCGCAACTGCTCGAGGCGCTCCAGCTTCTCAAGCGGCGAAGGCGGCAGCGCGGCAAAGCGCTCGAGCGCGGCCTTGCGGTAGGCGTAAATGCCGAGATGCTTGCGATAGCCGGTGAATTTCGTAGCGTCGCGGTCAAAAGGAATGGTCGCGCGTGAGAAATACAGGGCGCAGCCGTCGAGCGCAGTGACGACCTTCACTGCGTTGGGGTTTGTGAATTCGTTTGGCGGGCAGAGCACTGCAAGCGTGGAGACTTCGACCTCGGGCCGTGAGAAGAGATCGAGCAGCGGCGGAAAGAAATCGGGCGTCAGCGTTGGCTCGTCACCCTGAATGTTGACGTAAATGTCGGCATCGATCTGGCGGGCGACTTCCCTCACCCGATCTGACCCGCTGGGGCAATCGGGCGACGTCATCACAACCGGAATTTTCCGCGCGCGGCACGCCTCTGCGACTTCATCCGCGTCGGTGGCAACTACAACCGGATCCATCAGACCACTGGCGCTGGCCGCGCGCCACACCCACTCCACCATCGGCCGCCCGGCAATGGGTCGCAGCACCTTGCGGGGCATGCGCGTTGAGCCAAGTCGCGCGGGAATCACGGCAGCGATGCGGAGGGAGCTCATGGAGACGAGTGTAAATGCAGGGAACAGGGAACAGGGAACAGGGAGTAGCGAGTAGGGAGTAGGGAGTAGGTGAAATGCGGGCGAGGACGCCCGCACGACAGCCGGCGAGCCACCCCACGGACGAGGACCTGTCCGCGGGGACCCCGGCGAGGACGCCGGCGCTACAAAGTTGTCAGCCTGCGAGCGCAGCCAACGCGTGTTCCGCGAGACATTGTTTGACCTGCGATTCTTGGCCCCTTATCATCGATATTGGCGTTGCTGTGCGTCCGGCGTTGTTGCGCGTCGTTGACGTGCCGACGTTTCCTTCCGGCGGAGTAGCTCAGATGGTTAGAGCGTGGGATTCATAACCCCAAGGTCGGCAGTTCGATCCTGCCCTCCGCCACCAGAGTTCCCAATACCGCATCGGCATCACGATCCTTCGTCCGCCACGGCGGCCTCAGGATTTCGCCTCAAGGCTCCCGTCGCTAGCGCTCCTCACGCCTTGAAAACGGCTCAAGTTCGATCCTGCCCTCCGCCACCAGCCTTCGCCCGTCGGGCTCCGGCTCGGCAGGCCACCGCATTCCAGTCGAGCTTCGGCTCGGCAGGCCATTCAAATGGAGCAGCCGCTCGCTATTCGCTCGCACAGGATTAGGCGTTATCAAGCAAGGCCGGGGCTTTAACTCGCCGGTGCGATCCTCGCGGTCCCCTTTAAGTCTTGCCCGCGCAAAATGCTACAATTTGCCCACACCGGAACCCATGAACGATCATTCCCCGCAGACCGCCCCGCAGACCGAACCCGCGCTGGAAATCATCGCCCCTGACAACTCGCGACAGAAGGTCGCGTTGACGGCTGGCCCTTTCAACTTCGGACGCGGTGGCGAAGGCGACAATATTTTGCACCTCGACGACGGGCGCATCTCCCGCCAATGCGGAACAATTGTTGCCGACAGCGCAGGCCACCGCTTGCACGACCGCGGCAATCGCTACGGCTTGTTTGTGAACGGCGCCAAGGTGCAGCAACACTTGCTGCGCGACGGCGATGTAATCACATTTGGCGTCGACAACAGCTACAAAATCATCTTCCATGCCGGATCGGCTCCCGCTCCGCCCCCGGCGCCCGTGTCTGTGGCCAATCTGCTGACGCGTATCGGCTCCATTTCCGATTTCGCCGGTACGACGGGCTCCGGCGGATTGAACAAGCTGAATCTGTTATTGGAAGCGACTTCGCTTCTGCACTCGCAGCTTCCTCTTGATGCCGTATTGGGCACCATGCTCGATCATGCAATTTCCGTTACCCACGCGGATCGTGGATTGCTGATCGAACCCGATGCGGAAGGCGTGCTTCGCGTTCACCAGGCCCGAAGCAACAAGGGCGAGGACCTGCCGCCGGAAACCCTCAACCCCAGCCAGACCGCAATCAACCAGGCGATCACGAAGCAGTCAAGCGTGATTACGGAGGACCTGAACCTGGCCGGACTCGATCTAAAGGCCGCGGAAAGCATCGTGATTCAAGGGCTGCGCGCGGTGGTCGCGATTCCGCTGTATGCCTCTTCGCGCTCCACTGCCGACACCGGCTCAGAGCAGGAGAAGGGCCAACTGCTGGGCGTGATCTACCTTGACTCGCGCCGCATCGCTGCCTTCTCTGCGCTCGACCGCCAGATTCTGGATGCGCTTGCAGTGCAGGCGGCCAGCATTATGGACAACGCGCGGCTGGTGCTGCGGGAACGCGAAAGGCAGCGGCTGGAGCAGGAGCTGTCTATTGCCAGAACTATTCAGCAGGCGCTGCTGCCGCACGGGCTCACCGATTATCCGCATCTGCAAGTGACCGGCGCGCACTATCCCTGCCACGAAGTAGGCGGCGACTATTTCGATGTGGTTCCGGTGAGCGAGGATCGCACCGCAATTCTGATTGCCGACGTCAGCGGCAAAGGGCTGGGTGCGGCGCTGCTTACCACGATGCTGCAAGGCGCGTTGTCGGGATTGACCATGGGCGCCGATCCGGTGAAAGTCTTTAACCACATCAATAAATTTCTCTGCCGCCACGCAGAGGTCGGCCGCTACGCCACCATGTTTATCGGGATTGTGGGCGAAGACGGCATGTTCGAGTACATCAAGGCTGGACATCCATCGCCACTGCTGCTGCGGAACGGCACGGTGAGCGAGCTCTACACCGAGGGATCGTTCCCAGTCGGCCTGATTCCCGAGGCAGAATACACGTCGGCACGGCTGCAGCTTGAGCCGGACGACACTCTGGTGCTCTTCAGCGACGGCGTCACCGAAGCGGAGAACCCTTCTCACGAACTCTTTGAGGTGACCGGATTAAGCCACGTTCTGGACGGCCAGAAGGTCGTCCCGGTCGAGGAGTTGCAGAAGACGATTCTTGAAGCAGTGCGCGGGTTCTCCAAGGGCGCTGACCAATCCGATGACATTACTTTGCTGGTGGTGCGGTACTGCAAAGCGGCGTAAAACATCTTGGGACCAGGTGTTTGTTGAAATGGAAAAGAAACTAAACCCGGTGGACTCGTTCAAGTTCTAATTCAGGGGGATTTGTGCTCGAATCGAAGGTTATTTTGTAGAACTCGAAGAATCCGTTTCTACCAAGCAATCCTGCAATTGGCAGATTGGGCGCAAACGCGGCATTGATGGAAATCATTTCCATACCCACATAAAGCTGGATCGGATGGACCCAAACATCTTGCGACCCTCCAACTCCTGTGCGTGTCTCTCTCTCTTTCCCGCTTCCAGCTTTAAGCCTATCGACTGCGCAATTGACGCATGAAACATGCAATCGGCGGCACCAGAATCAACCATCGCTTCAAAGGGTCGGCTGCGCTGTGCATGCTTCTTTGATATGGAAACACGAATTAGAGGGAGAAGAACGGAGCCGATTGGTGTGGGAACTGATTTGAAAGGGATGCGCATTAAACAGAGAGTAAATCCCAACTTGGCGGGGTCTTCACAACGACCGCAGACTCGTTGCCCATCCGGTCCAGTTGATCCGCGACTTCCTGGTAGCTGTGGCCCTCGGCGACAATCTTCGTTTCATCGTCAGAAAGCGCAATCCACGCATTAAGAGGAGCCTGCTGAAGTGCGGCGGCCCGGGCTGCGTTCTGTGCTTTGGGTGTCACGATTCCATCCCTATTGGCTTAGATGCTCGACCATACAATAGGGGAGCATCTGAGTCAATGACTACTTCACGTGACCCGATAAGCCGTTCACCTTCTAGGTATTGAGAGCGCCATAGGGTGGAATCTCTACAGAATCCCGGCCAACCCTCTCAAAGCCAAATCGGCTAAGAATGGTCGCGCCGGATTGGTACAATTCTCCGCATGGGCGTCCCCAATGTTATTGGAAGGTATGAGATTGTTGAGGAATTGGGCCGCGGCGCAATGGGGAGCGTCTTCAAGGCGCGCGACCCTGCCGTAGGCCGCATTGTCGCCCTCAAAACCATCCATACTACAGCGCTTGAAGGCGCTCAGAGCGAAGAGTATCGCGCGCGATTCTATCGCGAGGCGAGGGCGTCGGGCGCTCTGGCGCATCCCGGAATTGTGCCTGTCTTCGACGTTGGCGAGGCCGATGGAGCGCCTTTTCTGGTGATGGAGTTTGTCGAGGGCCGAAACCTTGCGGAAGCTGTGAAAAAGGGCGAGCGCTTCACGCTCGATCGCGTGTGCGAAATCGGCCAGCAGCTCGGCGACGCGCTTGGCTATGCGCACCGGCAGGGCGTGATTCATCGCGACATTAAGCCGGCCAACATTCTGATGACCTCGCGCGCGGTTTACGGCAGCGAGCGGCCCCGCATCACCGATTTCGGCATCGCCAAACTGGTGGCCAGCGAGATTACGTCGACCGGCCAGTTGCTGGGCACGCCATCGTACATGCCGCCCGAGCAGTTCACCGGCTCGCCCATCGACGGCCGCGCCGACCTGTTTTCGCTGGGCGTGATTCTCTACTCGCTGGCGACCGGCGAGCAGCCTTTCCCCGGCGAGACCATGACCGCCGTCTCCTACAAAGTGGTTTACACGGAGCCGATTCCGCCGGCAAAGCTCAATCCAGCCATCCCGGCGAGGCTTGAAGCAGTGATCCTGAAGTGCCTGGCCAAGAGCCCCGCCGACCGCTACCAGACCGGCGAGGAGCTGGCGCAGGATCTGGCTGCCCTGCGCTCCAGTCCCACACCTTCAGTAATGCAAACCGGCGGTGGCCTGCTTCTTGGGGGCGACGCTACGCTCGCTCCGGGAGCTGCTGTTGCCTCGTCCCTTCCACCGGCACCGCCGACGACACTGGCTTCTCTGGGCGCTGCCACTGCAACACTCACAACCACGCAACGCGGCTCGGGAACAGGCTCGGGAACAGGCACGGGAACGGGTCAGCAACAGGCCCTCAAAAAGCCCGCGAAACCGGCCCCGTTTGAAACCAAATTCGCCGTTGCGTTGTTTTGCGTGGCGGGCGCCGGCGCGGCGATTGCCGGCGGCTGGTTCTGGGTCGCGCATCGCAAGCCGCCGGCTCCGCCAAAACCCCCGATCACGGTTCCCGCGCCGCAACAACAGACCCCACCGCCTCCTCCGATTGCCGTCGTTCAGCCAACGGGTGCTCCTACCCCCTTTGGCGGTCCTGCGCCGAGCACATCGCCCAATGCAAAGCCGCCGGTGACGCCAGCCCCAGCTTCGCCGAAGCCGTCCGCGGGCAAGCCGCCTGCGACGAAACCAACTTCGTCACAGCCCACTCCGGCCCCGGAAAAGCCCGCTCCCTCCGCTCCCGCTACTCCGACGCCGTCGCCAGCCAAGCCTCAACCGCCCGCACCGGCCACCACAGCGACATTCGATCCCCGCAAGGCCGACCCAAACAAGAACGGCAAGTTGAAGATCGACGTGAGCAAATTCCCCAAGGGCCTGCCATTCACCATCTTGATGAATAAGCAGCCCTATCTGCACTTCATCACCGGCGACGGCAGCAGCCTGGACAATTTGTATGCTCCCCCTGGAATGCAGGAGTTTCGTGTCTCTTTCAAGAGCGCAGGCCAGGAGTGGGATGCAAAGGCCGTGAGCAGCGACTTCAAGGCAAAAAAGACCAAGATCCTAAAGGTTCAACTCTCGGAGAAAGGCAACGCGGACTCGAAAATTACCCTGCCGATCAGCAAGGATGCGCAACTCTCCATCTCCTTCTCGGCCACCTTCGGAGATCTCTTCTGATTTTTTGCGTTTGTAACAGGTGCGTCTGTAACAGGATTGTCACAATCGTCCAGTAGCATCTGCCTCGTAGATTCTTCAATTTTTTACGACAGAAAAGGGCGATGGAAATGCAACTCTCCACGCAGGATATGGACGGCGGCGTCACCAGGGTGGAACTGGATGGGCGCATGGACATCGCCGGCGCGGCGGCTGTCGATATGAAGATGAACCTGATCGCGGGCAGCGCCAAGAAGCTTCTGATCGACTTGCAAAAGGTCACATTCCTTGGTTCCATGGGATTGCGGTCCATTGTGATACCCGCGCGCGCGGTGCTCAGCAAGGGCGGAAAAGTCGTCATCTTCGCGCCAACAGAGATGGTGGCATCGGTTCTCAAGGCCAGCAATATCGATTCGCTTTTGCCGATTCACCACGATCTGGCCGCAGCGATGGCCGCTCTACAATAATGAATGCGACCGCGTGTCTGGCGGAGACGATGCCCGCAGAAAACACAGTCAAGCCCGTGCCCCGGCTGACCCTGAAAAGTCAGCTCGACGACATGGCCGCGCTCTGGCCGTGGGTCGAGTCTCTGGCCGCCGAGTACGCCATCCCCGCCGACACGGTGTTCGCCGTGCACCTTTGCCTTGAAGAAGCGGTCTCGAACGTCATCCGCCACGGCTACGGAGGGCAGCCCGGTAACACAATCACCATCGATTTTTCATTGTCGGGCGGTCACGAGTTGCTCTTCACGGTTGAGGATCAGGCCCCGGCCTTCGATCCCCTTACCGCTCCGTTGGTTGAGGATGAGCCCGCGACTTCGCCGCTCGATTATCTTCGCCCCGGAGGCCGCGGCATTCTTTTAATGCGCAATTTCGCCGGCTCGCTCAAATATGAGCGCCTCGAAAACGGCAATGGGGGCGGCAATCGCCTCACCATTGGGTTCGTCCTGCCGGGCTGATCCTCTTGCTCACCTTTTCTTGCCCCACTTCTTCCGCCGCTGATCGCTAACACTTTCGTTTCCGGCCTTATAGGGTGTATCGACATATACGGGTGGACAGCGTTGCGAGCGAAAATCCGGCCAGACGCGGCGGAGTCCGAAGGCTGTGGCGGGNNAGGGACGGGGCCATTTTCCCTCATTTCGTCGTCAATCGTCGCTAGGAGACGCCCGGTATCCGTCGCTCCTCATTCCTTGAACTGAGAAAAATGGCTCCCGTCGCTGCGCGCCCGTATATGTCGATACACCCTACGGCTCCAGAACGTTGCCGGAGTGCTGCTTGCGGTATGATTGCGTCTATAGAATGTGCGCGGCTGGCTTCCCTTCAGGGCCGCTCCGGTGGTGTGTGTGTCCCGATTCTTTGAGCGAGCTGTATTTGCGGTTGCAGTAGTGATCTTTGCCGGGCTCGGCGTCAGTTATGTGCTGGGCGAATTTGGATGGATCGGCGTTCATGCCGGCGACGAACAAAACGCGGCTTACAAGCAGATGCAGGTCTACGCCGAGGTTCTGCGCAAGATCCAGAACTACTACGTTACGCCGCCCGACATTCCCGCCGTGACCACTGGCGCGCTGCAAGGCCTGCTCGACTCGCTCGATCCCGATTCCAGCTATCTGACGCCCGCTGAGTACAAGACCTACAAGGACCGCCCCGCAACGGAAAATGCGCAAGTGGGCCTCACCATCTCCAAGCGTTTCGGCTATGCAACGGTGGTGAACGTGCTGCCCGGATCGCCCGCCGACGTGGAACATATGCGCGATGGCGATGTGATCGATCTGATTGACGGCCAGTCGACGCACGATCTGCCCCTGGCCATCGCCCGCTTTATGATCAACGGCAAGCCCGGCACCACGGTCACGCTTTCGGTGGTCAGGCCCTTCAAACCCGATCCGGACAAAACAACTCTCACGCGTACCGTGGTGGCTGCGCCCGCGCTCGGCGAACAGTTCTATGAGAACGCCAGCATCCTCTATCTCAAACCCGGCATTCTGACCGCGGCTCGTGTGGACGACATCGCAACCAGAATCAAAGGCGCCGGAAAAAACAAGAAGATCCTTCTTGATCTCCGCGATACCACCGGCGACGATTCGCATCAGGGTTTGCGCCTGGCCAACTTCTTCATCAAGCAGGGGACCCTGGCGTCGCTCGAGGGTCAGAAATATCCACTGCAGACATTCAGCGCCGATCCTTCGCTCTTCCTCACCGATGCTCCGGTCGCGGTGCTGGTGAATCGCGGCACCTACGGCGCGCCTGAGCTTACCGCTGCCGCCATTGAAGACCTGAAGCGCGGCGACGTTGTGGGCGAGCGCACCTTCGGCGAGGGCACGGTGCAAAAGACCATCGACCTGCCCGACGGCGCCGGTCTCATGCTGACGGTGGCCAAGTACGAAGACCCCAACGGCAAGAAGATCGAAGATGATGCCGTCACGCCCAGCGTTGTGGTCGCCTCGCCTCAGGACGACGGAGAGCCGCTGCCTCCATCGAACGGCGACGCGCCGCTGACTCAGGCGTTGCAACTGTTGAAGGCCAAGAGCTCTTGAAGATCAGGAACGGCTGATCGGAAACTCTTTTGCGAACGAGTTTTCCCGTTTTTGGTCGCAGGCACCCTTTCTTGCACGGCCTCTCTTGCGAGGCGTGGCGCGCGCAAAACCTGCGTAACTTGCGCCTTGCCGATCCAGTGCTAGCCTAAGACTGAGGCATTCCTCCTACCTCGCAAGCCGGAGGTCTGCCCGTGAGGCCCCCCTGCCTTGGCTACAACGTCCAATCCGCCGCCGACTGAGCGGCCACCTGGAGCGCGTCTTGATCCGCGCCAATCCGCACCGTCGCGCCGCCAAATCGGAGTGCCACTTCCGGCGCACAGCCGCCGCAAACTGGCCGGGCGCTCGGCAATCGTCGCATTGGTGTTGCTTGCAGCTATCACCGGCTCGCTGGCCGGGCTCACGCTGGTCTACTCCTTCAATCTGCCGCAGATTCAGGACCTCGAGCATTACAAGCCCTCAACCATCACCGATCTCTACGACCGCAAGGGCCGCATCGTCGGCTCCTTTGCTCTCGAGCGTCGCGAGGTGGTCGCTTATGACGGATTCGCGCCGGTCCTGCGCCAGGCCGTGATCTCCATCGAAGACAAGAATTTCGAGTCGCACTGGGGCATCAACGTCTTTCGTGTCGCCGGCGCCGCATGGCACGACATTCGCAGCCACGGCCGCGCGCAGGGCGCTTCCACGCTGACCATGCAGTTGGCGCGCAATCTTTTCCTGTCCTCTGATCGCACCGCCATGCGCAAGGTGCAGGAGGCATATCTAGCCGTCCAGATTGAGCGCGCCTTCACCAAGGAACAGATCTTCACGCTCTACGGCAACCAGATCTACCTGGGAAGCGGAAACTACGGCTTTGAAGCCGCCTCAGAATATTTCTTTTCCAAGCACGTCCGCGACCTGACGCTGACCGAGGCTGCGCTGCTCGCCGGGCTGCCCAAGGGTCCTGTAGCCTTTTCGCCGGTGCTCAATCCCGAGCGCGCGCTGCGCCGCCGCAACGTTGTGCTCAGCGAGATGGAGTCGGACGGCAAAATCACTCATGCGCAGGCTGAGGCGGCTCGCAATGCTCCGCTCGGCCTGAATATGGCACTGCCCGTGGGTCTGGCTGCGCCGTGGTTTCAGGACGCGGTCCGCGAAGAACTGGATAAGCGCTTCGGCACGGAAGAAGTGCATGAGGACGGCCTGCGCGTCGATACCACGCTCGATCTGGATTTGCAAAACGTAGCCAATCGCGCCGTAGTTGATGGCGTGGCCGCGTATGAGCGCCGCCACGGTTGGCGCAGCAAACTGGAAAATGTTCTTGCCGGCGATGTGACGCTCGACAACTATCGCCACCCGGACTGGGCGGTTCTCGCAAGCCCCGGCGATTACGTTCATGCGCTCGTCACGCGCGTGCTTCCGCTTGAGGTTCATGCGCGCATTGGCCCGCCCGGCCAACCCGGCTCTGAAGTCGTCCTGCTGCCTGCCGATTGGCAGTGGACCGGCGTGCGCTACGGTGACGCGCTCGCCAAACCCGGCGACATTATTTACCTCCGCATCGCCGCGGCCACTGAAAGCAGCGCGCACCGCGCTTCGCTCGAGCAGGACTCTGGCACGCAGGGCGCATTGATGGCCATCGACAACACCAGCGGCGACGTGTTGGCGATGGTGGGCGGGCGCGACTACGCGGTGAGCGTCTTCAACCGGGCAACGCAAGCCGAACGCCAGACCGGCTCCAGTTTCAAACCCTACGTCTACACTGCCGCGGTTGAGGACGGCGTCAAGCCCACCGACATCATTGTCGATGGGCCGGTGCGCTTTGGCAGTTACGTGCCGCACAACTACGAAAACGATTACAAAGGTGCGATGACCATCGCCAACGCCTTTGCCGAATCGCGCAATATTCCCGCGCTCAAGCTGGCCGCGCGCTTGGGCATTCGCAAAGTTATTGACATGGCCCACCGCTTCGGCGTCACTTCGAACATCCCGCCTTATCTTCCGGTGGCTTTGGGCGCGGTGGAGATCACGCTCCAGGAGCAGGTGGCCTCCTACGCCGTCTTCCCCAACGATGGAGTCCGCGTGGCTCCGCACCTCATCCGCAAAGTCTCCAACGCTGACGGAATCACTCTGTGGCAGGAGACGCCGGCGGTCGATCAAGTGCTTGACCAGCAAACCGCTCGCACCATGATGACGTTGTTGCGAGGAGTGATCGCGCACGGCACCGGCGTCGCCGCCGCGCAGTTGAATCATCCGCTCGGCGGCAAAACGGGAACTACAAGTGGTTTCACAGACGCCTGGTTTCTGGGTTTCTCGCCCTCTATCACCTGCGGTGTGTGGGTGGGCAATGACAGCCGCGAATCGCTGGGCGAAAAGGAAACGGGCGCGGCGACGGCGCTGCCCATCTGGATTAACTTCATGCGCGCGGCCATCGCCGGCAAGGACAATGAACAATTTCCGGGCGACGAAGATGTTGCGCCGTCCGCCGACAGATCCGCATTTCCATCAAGTCCCTGACGCCATTCCGAACAGGCTTTGCGCACCCCAAATCGTTGGCGTTTCCTTGTGGTACGCTCTGGATTAGTTGGTGCGAGCCGACGGCTCACGCTCGCTGGAGCGTCCCCGATGACAACAGCTTTAAGCCCGTTGAAACGCGGTCTAACCTGGGCTGAATGCGTGCTGAAATTTGCGGGGCGATATCTTCTTCTTTCATTTCAGCCCTCCCACTGGAAGCCGACCACATCCCCCGAAGTCGCCGTTGAAAACACCAGCGTCTGCAACGCCCGCTGCATCTTCTGCGCCAACGGCATTATGGAACGGCCCCGCATCGCCATGAAGGAGGAAGTTTTCAGGAAGACGGTGGATGAGGCTATCCTCCTCGGATCGCAAGTCATCGACTTTTCTGTCATGATTGGCGACCCGCTGCTCGATCGCAAGCTGCTTGAGCGCGCGCGCTACATCAAGGCGTTCCCTCAGGTTCGGGAGATGGGCATGACCACCACGCTCCAGTGGCTGCACCTCTTTGACCTGGACGAGTTTTTCCAGTGCGGTTTCACGTGGGTCGCTGTCTCCACTACACTATCGGGTCGCGAACGGTATCGCGACTTTTTTGGGGTGGACAAATACGACCAGATGCTCGTAAACCTGCAAGCCTTGCTTAACGAGAACAACCGGCGCAACAAGCCGATTAAGATTCTGATCACCATCAAGCCCACGCCCGAGCCGCGGCGTGACATTCTGAATCATCCCGACTTCAAGCTGGTGCTGTCTTTGACCAGCCAGAATCTTCGCAAGATGGTCAAGCACGAAGCGTTCTTCGTCTTTGATTGGGGCGGTGCGGTGCGTCTGCCGTCCTATTTAAGGCTCCATCCGCTGTGGCCCAGGAAGCGACGCCCATGCGGGCGCCTTCTGCGACATCTGATGGTTTATTCAAACGGAAAAGTCGGAGCTTGCAATTGCGTCGACTTCGAAGCCTCCAGCGACCTGATCCTGGGCAATGTAGAACAGGACTCGCTCGTCGACATGTGGCACGGCGCTCGTCTCAAGCAAATCCAATCCGATTGGAGAAGCGGCAAGAGCATCCCCCGTGTCTGCCAGCTATGCCGAATGTACAGGGCTGGCCCGGCGAATTGAAATGGTTTTGTATGGTCAGAAGCCGCTGCGCGGCGATGTTGGCGGTTAGACGCGTTCATCTCCCGTCAGCCGAAAATATCGCTTTGCCCGCGCCACATCTTTGAAGATCTGCTGCTTCAGCGCCTCCGGAGACGGCCACGCGCGCTCGCCGCGCAGGCGCAGCAGAAACTCAAGCTCAATGGGCGTTTGCTCACCAAGTTCGATCGGCTCGAAATTGAGAATGTGCGACTCGACGGCGAACGACGCCTCGCCGAACGTCGGGCGATTGCCCACATTGGTTACGGCTTGAAACGCGCGCCCGTTCACTTTAAGCCGCGACCCGTAAACGCCGAAGGCCGGCAACAAGCCGTCGTAGCGCGCCAGATTCACCGTGGGCACCAGCAACCGCGTGCCAATGCCTCGCCCCGATACCGGCGTGGACTCGACCGCGAACGTCCGCCCCAGCATCCATCGCGCCCGCCGAATGTCGCCCGCCGCGACCAGCGCGCGGACAGCCGAGCTGGAAACTTCAAGCCCGCGCACGCGAATCGCATCGTGGATGCGCACGCTAAAGCCCAGTTGCTCGCCGAGCGCCGCAAGTTCCCGCACGCCTGCCCTCGCGCCACGGCCAAAACGGAAGTTGTGCCCCTCGTGCATGCTGCGAACGCCGAGTGCCGCCACAAGAATTCGTTGCGCGAATTCGTCTGGCAACAGAGCGGCAAGCGCCGCATTGAAGGTGAGCACGAGCGCAGCATCGATTCCTGTTTCAGCAAGCAGCCGCAACCGTTCGGGCATCGGCGTGATCAGCTTCGGCGCGAGCGCTGGCCGCAGAAATTGCTCCGGATGCGGATCGAACGTGATGGCCACCGCGTGCGCGCCGGTCTTCCGCGCCTCGGCCGCCACGGCGGCGAGAATCGCGCGATGGCCCAGGTGCACGCCGTCGAAGTTTCCGACTGCGGCCACTGTGGGGCCAAACCCCGCTGGAATTTCATCGAGCGAACGAAACACCGCAAACGCTCCGCCGCGCGGCGACACTTTGTCGCCGACTGACGCGATTCTCTTGGTCGGGTCGGAACTCATACCTCGGGACTCATAGCTTTGGACTCATAGGGCTGGCGGCTCATAGCGTCACGGGCACGCTGAGCCCGTCGTACGCCAGGCTCACATTCGCCGGCAGCGTCTGGTTAGTTTCCTCGTGGCCCAGGTCATGAGCGATATGAGTAAACCAAGTTTGGCGGGCGCCGATGCGCCGCGACCACTCGAGCGACTGCTCCACTGTTGAGTGGCTAGGGTGGGGAGCGTGTCGCAATGCCGAAATTACCAGCACCTCGATGCCCGCGAGAAGCGGAAAGCTCTCTTCTGGAATCGCGCTCACGTCGGTCATGTAAGCTGCGTTGCCAAAGCGGTATCCCGCGATGGGCTGATCGCCGTGCAGCAGCGGGATGCGCACGAAATCGACGCCATGAACCGGATTGTGCTCGGCAAGCGAAACAATCTGCACGCGCGCCCGTGTGGGATAAGTAGCCTGGGGCGAAAGTGTGTAGGCGAAAGTTCGCACAAGAACTTCAGCCGCTTCGCGATCCGCGTAGAGCGGAATCGGTCCGCCTTTTTTTTGCGCGATAAAACTCAAGGGGCGCAGATCGTCCATCCCCAGAATGTGATCGGCGTGTCCGTGCGTGTAGAACACCGCGTCCACATGCGTTAACTTCGCTCGCAATGCCTGTTCGCGGAAGTCCGGACCGGTGTCGATGACAACAATTCGCTCGGTTCCGCGCCCGGTTCCGGTTGAGGGTTCGCTCCAGCGAAGAAGCAAAGAAGGCCGCAGCCTGCGGTCGCGTGGATCAGCCGACGTGCACACCGCGCACTCGCAGGCCAGCGTTGGAACTCCCATTGAAGTTCCCGTTCCCAGAAATGTGAGCGTGCCCTGCATTCAAGCTTCCAGCCTCTAGCGTCCAGCCTCTAGCTTCTAGCCTCTAGCGTCCAGCCTCTAGCTTTTGGCCTCTAGCTTTTGGCCGTTCGCTGTAGGCTGTTGCAAACTGATCGCCGGCAGAGTTTGCGTTTTGATTCTTGCCGGAGGCCCAGAAGAGATCGAGAGTTTTCCGATTTCTATTATTGTAGTGAAGCTTCAACCGGCGTTGCCGCAGCACGGCCAGCTGGAAGCTAGTGGCTAGAAGCTAGAAGCTGCTCCTCTCACTTCTTCTCTGGCGGTGGCGGCGGCACGGTGGGCACGCTCATCATGCTGGTCAGTTCCAGGAAAGTCATGCGCGCCTCAAACAGCACCGTTTGCAGCATGCGATCCTCGACAGGCGTCAGGTTGCCCCGCGTCTTCTCCGCCAGAATCGCCAGCAGATCGATGGTGGCTCGCGCGCCCAGGATGTCCACTTTGGGGCGCTGGCCCTCCTGCGCTCCCGCACCCATCTGCAGCATCGCGGTCACATAGAACTGTTGCACCAGGTGGTCGAATCCCATTGGCGGCTGCGGACCGACGGCCGGATTCTGCGCGCGAATCAGATCTTCGAGCCTTTGCGTTGACGCATCGTACGCGGCCTTCTGCTCGTGGCTCTCCTTGGCGGTCGGCGGAGGCGGCATCCCGTCCATCAGGCCGGGCTCGTCCGGTGCCCTCGCAGGCGGCGTTGCTTCCTCGCGCGCCTTTGCTTCTTCGCGCGACATTGCTTCTTCGCGCAGAAGTTCATTCACCACCAGGCGCGGTCCCGGCGATGGCTCAGTCGACCGCTCAGTGGGGGCGACTTTCGCCGGCTCCTGAGGCACTGCCTGCGCGCTATCCTTTTCTTCCTCCGCCTTCATCTTGCGGCGGTCGATTACTTCGAACTTTGGCGTATCGCTCATATCTTCAAGTCTCTCATCTCTGCTGCAGGCAGTTCCATTGCGGCGCTCTCGGCCGGCCCAACTCACGAATCGCCGCAGCGGCAGGTCAAACTACGCTCGCCTTCCTACGCCCGCTTCTGGCCCAGCTTCGGTGGCGCCTCCAGAATGCGCGCCGTCCCTTCTTGAGCGCCTGCCTTGTAATTGAAAACCGGGCTGCGCGCTTCTGCCCCCGCCTCCGCCGCGGCCTCCGTTTCTGTCCGGATCATTCCCAGCGCAAAAACGCGGCGCCCGGCCGCGAGCCTCAACTCCGCCGCACTTCTGATTTGGCCGGCAGCCGTCCCATCTTCAAGAGTCAACTCCGCTCCATTTGCGGGCACAGATCCAGAAAGCTCCAGCGGCCGCAGATGCCGGTGGACGTTTCCTCGCGACCTGATGCGCTCCACAATCTCCTGGC
>PLCO01000001.1 GCA_003134815.1 Acidobacteriaceae bacterium
GGGGCTACCTCCGTGCCCGGGCTCGGCACATTGTCGGGCGGCAGGCCGGCATCGTGTTTGGGGCACATCCGTCGACCGGTGGCGCGGTGCGCGAGCAAGTCGTCGTCACGGCGCTCGAGCACGTTGTGGCCATGGTGATGCGCGAGCTGGCCAGTTCTCCGATCCGCGACTAGCGGTCGCGCAGCGCTGCCTGACGCTTTTGGCGCTCCCTCGCGTCGAAAATTGCCTCGGCAAATCGCGGCAGTTTGTCGCACCCCGTCTGTAGAGTCTGAGAGGGTGCAAACCGAAGTTCGTGCCTCGACCGGCGCGCTCGGCCTGGCACGTTGCCGGTGGCCCTAGGCGCTGCTACGATTCGCAACGATACGGCACCGGCCGATGCCCAGTGGCCTCTCGGATGTGTGGCCGAGTCGGTGGGCAGCCTCGATCGGAAAGTAGCACGGCAATGTTCGAATTCACCGGGCGGCACAAGTTTTTTGTCGGCGTCGACTCCGACGGCTGCGTGTTCGATACGATGGAGTTGAAGCACAAGGAATGCTTGATACCGCACATCATCGAGTACTACGGCCTGCAAGGCATTAGCAAGTATGCCCGAGAAGTCGCCGAGTTCGTGAACCTGTATTCCAAGAGCCGCGGCGTCAACCGCTTTCCGGCTCTGATCGAAACGCTTCGCTGGTTGCAGGAGCGGCCCGAGGTGCAGGCTCGCGGCGTGCGGATCGAAATTCCGCAGGCCCTGGCCGCCTGGATCGGCCGCGAAAGTCGTCTGGCCAATACGGCGCTGGCCGCCGCGGCCGAGGCGACGGGCGATCCGCAGTTGGCGCACGCGCTGGCCTGGTCGCAAACGGTCAACGCAACCATTACGCGCGTGGTCCGCGACGTGCCGCCGTTTCCGCTGGTTCGCGAGTCACTTGCCAAGCTGGCCCAGCAAGCCGATCTGCTGGTGGTTTCGGCGACACCCAAAGAAGCGCTCGAGCGTGAATGGCAGGAGCACGACTTGGCGCAGTACGTGGCGGCGATCTGCGGCCAGGAAATCGGCACCAAGAAAGAGCTGCTTGCCGTGGCACAAAAGTATCCGCCAAACCAGGCGCTCATGGTTGGCGACGCGCTGGGCGACTATCAGGCTGCGCAGGCGAACGGGGCGCTCTTTTATCCCATCAACCCCGGCGCCGAAGAAGCGAGCTGGAAGCGCTTCCACGACGACGGCATCGACCGGTTTCTCTCCGGCCGTTTCGAGGGCGACTATCAGCAGTCGCTGGTTGCCGAATTTCACCGCTACTTGCCCGAGCAGCCGCCCTGGCTAGCGCGGGTCTAAAGCTCGCGGGCTAGTATTACTGCGTTAACTGATCTTGGCGGATTTCGTCGCTTCTGGCAAGATCGGTGGCATGGATGCACGGAAGCTGAGTAAGTTGCGGAAGGATTTGGTGGCGTTCCTGGACGCCGTCGTCGGGACTTTGGGCAATGCGCGACGCCGACGTTGGTGCGAGGCGTATGTCCGTGGCGTTTTGCTCGATGGGCAACGCAAGAGTATCGAGCCGATGTCGGTTCGATTGAAGAAGATCGAGCAAGGCGAAGAAGACTACGAACAGGCGCTGCAACAATTCATCAATCAGAGCCCTTGGGACGAGCAAGTGGTGCTCGATAGCTTGCAATCCTGGGTTGGGCGACGATTCGGAGCGGATGGTTACCTGATTCTCGATGATACCGGTTTTCCGAAGCAGGGGCAGCATTCGGTCGGCGTGGCCCGACAGTACACGGGGACGTTGGGCAAGGTGGCCAGCTGTCAGGTCGCCGTCACTCTCCAGCTGGCGACCGATCGTGAGGTGCTCGGACTGGATGCCCGGTTGTACCTTCCTCAAGCCTGGGCCGACGACCGTGAGCGTTGTAAGGAATCCGGCATTCCGGCCGAGGTGGCATACCAGCCGAAGTGGCAATTGGCTCTGGCTATGCTGCGCCGCGCCCGCGTCAATGGTTTCAGCGGCACTGTATTGGCCGACAGCTTGTTCGGCACCGTGACCGAATTTCGACAACAGTTGGCCGCCGATGGTTGGACCTACTGTGTCGGAATCGATTCGACCCTAAAGGTGATCGCCGCTGACGCCGACCTCGGGCCGGTGCCGAAATATTCCGGCCGTGGCCAACCGCCGAAGCGACCGCTGAAAGTTCGGGCTGGAGCAAAGTCGCCGAACGTCAAACAGTGGGCCGTCGAACATGCCGCCGACTTCCACAAAGTGACCTGGAGAGAGGGGACGAAAGGAAAGATGGCGGGCCGTTTCGCTGCCTGGCGCGTCCGGCCGGCGCACAAACTCTCGGCCGGCAAAGAACCGCTGGAAGCGTGCTGGCTGCTGGTCGAATGGCCAAAAGACTCCGAGCATCCGGCGAAGTTCTTTTTCAGTAACTTGCCACCCACGACGAGTCTAAAGCGATTGGTGGCCACGGCGAAGAGTCGCTGGTGGATCGAACACAGTTACCGAGAACTGAAGGACGAACTCGGACTGGATCATTTCGAGGGGCGTTCGTGGCGTGGCTGGCATCACCACGTCGTGCTGGTACTTTGGTCCTACGCCTTCCTCCAAGACGTTCGTCGTCGCCGCGCAAAAAAGGGGGCCTCCGCCCAACGCTACCGTTGCTCCGCGAGCAACTGCAAATCCTCTTGGCGTGTTGGTGCGGCCGCTGCCTGCTCTGCGGACAAGCCGTCCGCGAGTTTATCCCCGTTCAGCCACCATAGATAACGGAGTAATATTAGCAGTCTGTTGAAGAAATCAACAGCCCTGCGTGATCGCATGGATGCGATCCCAAAATTACGACGCAAGTCGTTATTTTGCGAGCCGGGCGGAGCTTTGCTCGGCCCTTGGCGAGGTTGAAAAATGCCACGACGGCAATCCTGTTCGGCACGCAATTTGCGCTTGCCAGAATGACCTTACC